>NZ_LMNB01000012.1:0-755000 GCF_001422895.1 Methylobacterium sp. Leaf106 | reverse complement strand
AATGCCCGACCTGCCTCATCGCCGATCTCTGCCGCTATCCGGACAAGACCGTCGCGGCCTGACGGGACGGCGCTTGCCTCGTCATGCGTATCCGACTCGTACCGCAAGGCCGGGCTGCGGGCGGACGCGTTGTACTGCAAACCCGCTTCGGGTAGTTTGCGCCACGGTCGTCGAGGCTTTCGACAAACGATGTGTTCTCGCGGCCCGGTCTCATCGAGGCCGCCACGCCGCGGATTCCGCACATCGACTGTCCGAAGGAGTCACGGCCCATGGACTTCCTCAAACCACGGTATACGCCTATGAACCGCCGCCGTCGCATCTACGAGGGCAAGGCGAAGGTCCTGTACGAGGGACCCGAGCCGGGAACGCTCATCCAGCATTTCAAGGATGATGCCACCGCCTTCAACGCGCAGAAGCACGAGGTCATCGACGGCAAGGGTGTGCTGAACAACCGGATCTCCGAGTTCGTTTTCCAGCACCTCAACGATATCGGCGTGCCGACCCACTTCATCCGCCGTCTCAACATGCGCGAGCAGCTGATCCGCGAAGTCGAGATCATCCCTCTTGAGGTGGTGGTGCGCAACGTCGCCGCCGGCTCGCTCGCCACCCGCCTCGGCCTCGAGGAAGGCACGCAGCTGCCGCGCTCGATCATCGAGTTCTATTACAAGAACGACGCGCTCAACGACCCGATGGTGTCGGAAGAGCACATCACCGCCTTCGGCTGGGCGACACCCCAGGAGATCGACGACATCATGGCTCTGGCCATCCGCGTCAACGATTTCCTGTCGGGCCTCTTCCTCGGCGTCGGCATTCGTCTCGTGGACTTCAAGATCGAGACCGGCCGCCTCTGGGAAGGCGACCTGATGCGGATCGTCGTGGCCGACGAGATCTCCCCGGATTCCTGCCGCCTGTGGGATATCAAGAGCCAGGACAAGCTCGACAAGGACCGCTTCCGCAAGGATCTCGGCGGCCTGATCGAGGCCTATACGGAAGTGGCCAAGCGTCTCGGCATCATGTCCGAGAACGAGAAGGTCCAGTCCGGCGGCCCCCGCCTGGTTCAGTAAAAGACTTCACCGAGACGACATGAAAAAGGGGCCCCGCGCGAGCGGAGGCCCCTTTTTCGTGGCGCATCGACGGGAGAGTGCGTGGCGGAGCGCTATTGCGACGCCTCGGGTGCCGCCTCTGCGGGGGCGGTGGCACTTGTCGGAGCCGGCTTGCGCTTGCGCTTTGCCGCAGCCTTGCCGGGCGCTCCGTGCAGCGAGACGCCGATCTCGTAGCTCTCGCTCAGGGGGCGCGGCACCACGAGGTTCTCCTCGATCACCGTGAACAGGCCCTGCGCCTCGCCCGGTCCGATCGACACCGCCACCTTGCGCGCCCGCGCGACGATGGTCTGGTCCCCGGCCTTGATCGTGAAATAGACCGGGGCCTCGAACCGTCCGGGCCGTCCCTGCGGCCCCAGCAGCACCTGACCCTCGACGCCGACCTTCACGCTCACCGAGCCATCGGCCAGGCGCACACATTCACGGGCGAGACGACCGAGGGTGATCTGGCTGCGCAGGCTGGCATTGTCGTCGGCCCGGCCGCCATAGCTGCGCAGGGCGGCGCCGTTCTCCGCGACGTCGACCGTCGGGCAATAGACCTCGCCGAGGTCGGCGGGCTGAGACGGCGGAACCGTGGTCCCGCCGTATTTCAGCATGTTGGTGAACCAGTTCCCGTCCTCGGCAAGGGCCGTCCCGGGCATCGTGGCCGCCAAAGGCAGGAATCCCGCAATCAGGGCGATTCCGACCGTTTTCGCGCGTGTCCGCATCCTCAGATCCCGCTGAATCGCCGGCGCGGGGCGCCGGAACAGGCCTATTTCAAGCTGGCGAACCCGTCGCCGAAGCCCTTCATCGACAGGGGGATGCCGACCCCCTCTTCCGGGGTCTGGAACACGATGAACGTGGCCTGCACCCCGGCGCTGAACTGCTTGATGAGGTTGTCGTCCATGACCACCTCCGCGACGCAGCCCGTGGTGAGGCAGCGCACGAACCCGGCCCGGCCGACATCGGTCTTGTCGATCTTCAGGCCGAGCCCGGAGGGCAGCAGCACGCCCAGCGGCGCCACCACGCGCAGCAGGTAGCCGCGATTGTCCGCCGTCTTGAGGACGATGACGACGAGGGTGAGGTTGGGCCGGTCCTCGGCGGCGAGGTACTGGACCAGGGCGCATTGCTCGGCCTTCGCCCCCGCCGGCGTCTCGCAGCGGAGCTGCCAGTCCCCGAAGGTGTTGCGCACCATGCCCTGTGCCTCGGCACGGCCGCCCCCGGCCAGCCCCATGCCGGCGAGTGCGGCCATGCAGATCAGACCGATCCGCGCCGGACGCCCGAGAGAGGTCGCCCGATCCTCGGCGACCCGCCTCGCACGCCCCAGCATTGCTCGAAAACCCACGCGCCGATCCCTCTCGCCTCACCCCTCATGGCTGGGGGGCACCCGATGAAACCCGCGGTGTTCCGACCATGCGCGGCTATTCTGTGTCAAGCGTGACCACTAGTTTACTCTCACGGACTATCGTTACCCAGGATGACGCCCTAGTTCACGGGGCAAAGCCCCAAGCGCCAACGGACCGAGCCCATGCGATTTCCTGCTACCGCCGCGTTCCTGATCCTCGCCGGGATCGCTTCCGCCTCGGCCGAGTCCCTGCCCGTCGACGAGACCACCTATGTGGAGCGGTCGCTCAACCGCGACGGGCCGCTCGTGGTCGAGCACCGGCCGATCCGGCGCATGCCGGGGGGCCGGATCAATTCCAATTCGGCCGAGATCGCCGGCTTCTGCCGCGACGGCGGGTATGTCCGTCGCCTCGACGAGTTCGGCAACCCGACGATCCTGCGCCAGCGCGAAGTCTGCGACAGCGTCGCCCCCCGCACCTTGCGGCCGGGGGACGTGGACGCCCGTCCCACCTGGCCGGTGGAGCAGGTCGAGCGCCGCCGGGTTCTGCGCGCACGCGGGTAGGTCACGATTGGCCAAGGGTCGGACCCGGCCCTTGCCTCAGCCGTAGCGGTGGAGGCTGGCGCCGTTGCGCTTGAGCCAGCGCTCGGCCTCGTCCACATGCGGGCACAGGGATCCCACCAGCGACCAGAACCGCTGGGAATGGTTCATCTCGCGCAAATGGGCCATCTCGTGGGCCACGAGGTAATCGAGCACCAGGGGCGGCGCCAGGATCAGGCGCCAGGAAAAGTTCAGCTCTCCGCGCGCGGTGCAGGAGCCCCAGCGCGAGCGGGTGTCGCGGACGGTGATCCGTTTCGGTCCCTGACCCAACTTCTCCGTATAGACCGACACCGCCTGGGCGAGATCCTTGCGGACCTCCCGCTCCAGGAAATCCCTGACCCGGCGCGGCAGGTGGGGCGCCTCGCACGCCACGGAGAGGACCGGACCGCCCTCCTCCTCCGTGACCAGGGTCACGCCGCCGCGCTCGCTCCGGTGGACGATGCGATGGCCGACACCGCGAAGGGGGAGTTCCGCCCCCGCCTCGAACGCCACACGGTCCGGAACCTTGGCGAGCCGCATGGCGATCCAGCCGCCATGGCTGACCGCGAAGGTGCGCGCCACGGCGAGGGACGTCCGGGCTGGCAGGGTCATCACCACCTCGCCGGTGGCGCTCGAGACGCGCAGGGTCAGCCTGCGGGCCGCCGGGCGGCGGCGCAGGGAGACGCGGAGCTTCGCGCCCTCGTGAAGGATGTCGATATGGTCGGGATCGGACCCGCGCAGCAGGGCGACTCTCATGGCGTCAGCTTAGCGGCAGCCTCCCGCCGCCGCCATCGGGGCGTGGGTCACGTCCAGAACTTTTGCGGGGGCCGATCCCGCACTACGCCGCCGGTCGTCGCTCCAGAGCCGGCAAGGCCTGCATCTCCCGGATGAAGGAGGCGATCCGCGGGGCGATGACCGTGCGATAGCGTGAGCCGTTGAACACCCCGTAATGGCCGACGCGCTCCTGCAGGTGATAGGCCTTGCGCTCGGGCGGCAGGTTCGGGGTCAGGTCGAGGGAAGCCTTGGTCTGGCCGACACCGGAGATGTCGTCGTTCTCGCCCTCGATGGCGAGGATCGCGCAGGTCCGGATCGCGGTGAGGTCCACCCGCTCGCCGCGATGGAGCATCTCGCCCTTCGGCAGGGCGTGGTCGACGAAGACGGTCTTGATCGTCTGCAGGTAGAATTCCGCCGTCAGGTCCATCACCGCGAGATACTCGTCGTAGAATTCCCGGTGCTTCTCGGCGGAATCGCCGTCGCCGGTGACGAGATGATCGAACATCTCGGTATGGGCGTTGACGTGACGATCGAGGTTCATCGCCATGAATCCGCCAAGCTGGAAGAAGCCCGGATAGACGCTGCGCAGGGCACCGGGATACGCCAGCGGGACCATGGTGATGCAGTTCCGCTCGAACCATGCGGTGCCGCGCTCCTGCGCCAGGCAGTTGACGGCGGTGGGCGAGCGGCGGGTGTCGATGGGGCCGCCCATCAGGGTCATCGAGCGCGGCACCGGCATCGTGCCTTGCGCCTCCATCAACGCCACGGTGGCCAGCACCGGCACCGCCGGCTGGCACACGGCCATGACGTGAAGGTCCGGACCGAGGGCGACGAAGATCTCCTTCAGGTAGTCGATGTAGGTGTCGAGATCGAACCGCCCCTCCGTAATCGGCACGAGGCGCGCATCGGTCCAGTCGGTGATGAAGACCTGATGATTGGGGAGCATCGCCTCCACGGTGCCGCGCAGGAGCGTGGCGTAGTGCCCCGACATCGGCGCCACGATCAGGAGCTTGGGCTGCGGCTCGGAGGGGCCGCGCGCGAAGGAGCGGTCGAAGGTCACGACCCGGCAGAACGGTTTCTCCCACACCACCCGCTCGCTCACGGGCACGCTCGCCCCGTCGATCCAGGTTCCGGTGAGCCCGAAGGCCGGCTTGGCGTAGCGCCGGGTTCCGCGCTCGAACATCTCGCAGGCCGCGGCCATGGACTTCGCATAGGGCGAGTAGGCGAGCGGGTTGGCGGGATTCTGCAGGCTGTGCTTGACCATGTCGGCCGCGAGGCGCGCCGGGGCCGTCATCATGCGACCGAACTCATACCAGGTATAGGCCAAGCTCATATCCGCCCCTCCCTCGTCGTCCCGCGTCTCGATTTCCCGCTCGGCTCGACTGCCCGCGCGACCCGACTACCAGCGCGACCCGGCGCGGTAGAGAACGCCGCGCCTCGCGAAACGTTCGGTTCGGGACATTCGTACGGGTGCGGAGTGCGCAAGGATGGGCGCAATCGGCGGGCGAACCATGGATTCGCAGCCGTCGAGCGCTATCGTTGAGCGGACATGATCGACATGAGCACCAATGGCTTCGTCCGCGATGCCCGGCACCTTCGGCTCGACACCTTCGTGCGCCTGCGCTGGCTCGCGATCACCGGGCAGAGCGCGGCTGTCGTCGGCGCGCAGTTCGGCCTCGGCCTGCCCCTGCCCTTCGGCTGGTGTTTCCTCGTCATCGCGGCATCCTCCTGGCTGAACCTCGCCCTGCGGATCCGGTTTCCCGCGAGCTACCGCCTGAGCGACGATTCGGCGGCCCTTCTCCTCGCCTTCGATATCATCCAGCTCGCCGCACTCCTCTTCCTCACCGGCGGCCTGCAGAACCCGTTCTCGCTGCTTTTCCTCGCCCCCGTGCTGATCTCGGCCACGGCCCTGCCCCCGGAGCGGACCCTGGCGCTGGGGCTCCTGGCGGTGGGGCTCGCGACCATGCTGGCGCTGATCCACCGGCCGCTGCCGTGGTTCGCGGACGGGCGGCTCGAACTCCCGTTCCTCTACGTCTCGGGAGTGTGGACGGCGATCCTCCTCGGCACCGCCTTCACCGGGGTCTATGCCTGGAAGGTCTCGGAAGAGACCCGGCAGCTCGCCCAGGCCCTGGCGGCCACGGAACTCGTTCTGGCGCGCGAGCAGCACCTGTCGCAGCTCGACGGGTTGGCGGCGGCGGCGGCGCATGAGCTCGGCACGCCTCTCGGCACGATCATGCTCGTCACCAAGGAACTCACGCGCCAGCTCGCCGCCACGGCCTCACCCGCCGTGAAGGACGACCTCGACCTCCTGCGCGACCAGGTCGACCGCTGTCGCGGCATTCTGTCGAAACTGACCTCCCTCGACGGGGACGAAGCCGGTATCCTTCAGACCGTGACCCTGAGCCATCTCGTGGAGGAGCTGGTGGCGCCCCAGCGCGCCATGGGCATCGCGCTCGACGTCACCAGCCGGGGCGACGGAATCGAGCCGGCGTGCCGGCGCAATCCGGGGGTGCTGTTCGGCCTCGCCAACATCGTCGACAACGCCGTGGACTTCGCCACCAGCCGCGTCGTCATCGAGGCGCGCTGGACCGCCGAGCGGGTCTCCCTCGAGATCAGCGACGACGGCCCGGGCTTCTCCAGCGAGATCCTGCTGCGGGCGGGCGAGCCCTACGTCACCACCCGAAGCCCCGACAAAACGCGCGGCGGGAACAGCGTCGGCGCCGGCCTCGGCCTCGGTCTGTTCATCGCAAAGACCCTGATCGAACGCTCCGGCGCGCAGCTTACGCTCTCCAACGTGTCGGGCCACCAAGCAACCGGAGCCGTGGTGCGCGTATCCTGGGCGCGCCACATCTTCGAGCGGGACACGCTTCCCCGGCGCGGCACGGAATTCAACGCCGAGGTGCCCCTGACCGAACGCAGTCCGGCCCCTATATAAGTTGCCAACAACTCGGTTTTGGAAAATGGAGGAGCGTCGGATGCTGACGCAGAGTGTAAGTCCGGGGCTTGCTGCCGATGCGCTGCAGACGTCGGAATCCGATCCGCTGGCGGCCTATGCCGACCGCACCTTGCTGATCGTGGACGACGACAGGCCGTTCTCAACCCGCCTGGCGCGGGCGATGGAAGCCCGCGGCTACGAGGTTCAGGTGGCCGAGAGCGTGGCCGAGGGCGTGTCCCTGGTGGAGAACCGTGCACCCGCCTTCGCGGTCATCGACATGCGCCTCGGCGACGGTAACGGCCTCGACGTGATCGCGCGGCTGAAGGAGAAGCGGCCCGAGGCCCGGGGCGTCATCCTCACCGGCTACGGCAACATCGCCACCGCCGTCACCGCCGTGAAGCTCGGCGCGTTCGATTACCTCGCCAAGCCCGCCGATGCGGACGAGATCCACGGCACGTTGATGGCGCAGCCGGGCGAGCGGGCCGACCCGCCGGAAAACCCGATGTCGGCCGATCGTGTGCGCTGGGAGCATATCCAGCGGGTGTATGAATTGTGCAGCCGCAACGTCTCGGAGACGGCACGCCGCCTCAACATGCACCGGCGCACGCTCCAGCGTATCCTCGCCAAGCGCGCGCCGCGCTGACCCGTCCCTGACGACGACCCCGGCGCCGCGATGTTGCGCGGGACCGGACCGGCGCTGTAAAGCTCCGGCCGCCCGCCGCAATCGCTGCTCCGGGGTCGACGGAGATGCATCCCCGTGAATACGCGCAACCTGATCACGATCGTCAGCATGATGGTGCTGGTGGGCACCGAAGTCTTCGCCGTCGCCATCGCCGCAGGCTGGGCGCTCGCCGGTCTGTTCGATCTCGGCGACACCGTGGGCCATGTCCTCATGGTCCTGTTCAGTGCGATCGCCGTCTGGATCATGGTCCAGCTCTGGCGCCGTGCGGTGAGCATCGAGCCGATTCGCGCCGCCGCACCGGCCGCCCGTCGCTGATCCACGACATAATCCCGAATCGCCCTTGCGGCTGACGGAGGTGGAACGGGCTGGGAAACATCCCCGCCGCGATGGGGCAGCCGCGTTGCATGGTCGGCATTTCCCGACTATCGCCTGACGGGTCGAGCCACAGCACCGAGTCCGAGACCATGAAAGCCCGCATCATCGTCACCCTGAAGACCGGCGTGCTCGACCCTCAGGGCAAGGCGATCGAATCCGCTCTCTCGTCCTTCGGCATCTCCGGCATCGAGGGTGTCCGCCAGGGCAAGGTGTTCGACGTCGAGATCGCCGACACGGATCCGGCCAGCGCCGAAGCGACGCTGAAGAGCGCCTGCGAGAAGCTGCTCGCGAACACCGTTGTCGAGAACTACGAGATCGAGATCGTCTGATGCGCGCCGCGATCGTCGTCTTCCCCGGCTCCAACCGCGACGGCGACGTCGCCCGCGCCCTGCGCCTCGCCGGCGCGGAGGTGGTCAAGGTCTGGCACACCGAGACGGCGCTGCCGGCCGGCACCGACCTCGCGGTGCTTCCGGGCGGGTTCTCCTATGGAGACTATCTCCGCTGCGGGGCCATCGCCGGACGCGCCGCCGCCATGGATGCCGTCCGCGACCACGCCGCCCGCGGCGGTCTGGTGCTCGGCATCTGCAACGGCTTCCAGATCCTGTGCGAATCCGGCCTCCTGCCGGGCGTGCTGATGCGCAACGTCGACCGGCGCTTCATCTGCCACCGCCAACTGCTCCGGGTAGAGCGTGCCGATACGCGCTTCACGTCGTCCTATGCCAAGGGCCAGGTGATCGACGTCTGCGTGGCGCATGGCGAGGGCAATTACTTCGCCGACGCCGACACGGTCGCCCGCCTCGAAGGCGACGGCCGCGTGGCCTTCCGCTATTCCGACGCCTCGGGCGACCTGACCGTGGATGCCAACCGGAACGGCTCGCTGAACTCCATCGCCGGCATCTACAGCGAAAACCTCAACGTGCTCGGGATGATGCCGCACCCGGAGAACTTTGTCGAAGGTCTCATCGGCGGGGTCGACGGGCGCGGATTGTTCGAGAGTCTCGCGGCGTAGTGCGAAAAACCCTCTCCCCCCTGCAGGAGAGGGTGCCTGCAAAGCAGGCGGGAGAGGATAAGACCTCTCCGAAGGTGGCGCTCCCCTCATCCGACCCGCTGGCGCGGGCCCCCTTCTCCCGCACAGGAGAGAAGGACGCGTCGTGCCTTCAATGCCCGTCGAATTCCATCAACGTCCGCACCGGCACATTGAGGTCGCGCAGCTTCTGCGCTCCGCCGATCTCGGGCAGGTCGATGACGAAGCAGGCAGCCACCACCTCGGCGCCGATCTGGCGCAGCAGGTTCACTGCCGCGCAGGCAGTGCCGCCGGTGGCGATGAGGTCGTCCACCAGCAGCACCTTGTCGCCCGGCTTGATGGCGTCCACGTGGATTTCCATCTCGTCGGTGCCGTATTCCAGCGCGTAGGCGATAGAGACGGTCTTGTGGGGCAGCTTGCCCTTCTTGCGGATCGGCACGAAGCCCGAGGAGAGCTGGTGCGCCACCGCGCCGCCGAGGATGAAGCCCCGCGCCTCGATTCCCGCTACCTGATCGATCCGCCCGCCCGCGAAAGGATGGACCAGCGAATCGACTGCACGGCGAAACGCGCGCGGATCGCTCAGGAGCGTGGTGATGTCGCGAAAGACGATACCGGGCTTCGGGTAATCCGGAATCGAGCGGATCGAATCCTTCAGCGCGGAGTGGCGGCGGGCTTCCATTCGGGCGGCTTTCGCGAGGAGATGTCGGGATCGGAGCGGGTTAGGATATGCCGCGCCCCGGCTGGAAAGCCGGGGCCTCGGGCTTCAGGCGTTGGCGCGGCGCAGGAGCTTCACGAGGTCGCCGTGCAGGCTCTCGTTGCCGGCGGCCACCGAGCGTGCGGCCAGGGGCTCCGCACCGCCATCGGCGCTGGTGACGAAGCCGCCGGCCTCGCGGACCAGGATGATGCCGGCCGCGATGTCCCAGGTCTGCAGGTCACGCTCCCAGTAGAGGTCCGAGCGGCCGCAGGCGACGTAGGCGAGGTCGAGGGCGGCCGAGCCGAAGCGGCGGGCACCGCCGGTCACGGCCATCACCGCCGCCACCTCGCGCAGGAGCTTCGGGTGGTCGCCGCGCCCGAGATAGGGCGAGCCATAAGCGACGAGAGCGTCGGCGAGATCGGTCCGGCCGGAGACGCGCAGGCGGCGGTTGTTGAGATAGGCGCCCTTGCCGCGCTCAGCCACGAACAGTTCGTCCTTGGCCGGATCGTAGATGACGCCGGCGACGATCTGGCCCTCGCGTTCGAGACCCACCGAGATCGCGAAATGCGGGATGCCGTGGAGGAAGTTGGTGGTGCCGTCGAGGGGGTCGACATGCCAGGTATGGCTCTTGTCCTGTCCTTCGATATTCCCGGATTCCTCGAGGATCAGGCCGTAGCCGGGACGCGCCTTCATCAGGGCGTCGCGCAGCACCTCCTCGGCCTTGCGGTCGGCGGCGGAGACGAAGTTGCCGGGGCCTTTACGCGAAACCTGGAGGTTCTCGATCTCGCCGTAGTCGCGCTTGAGGCCACGGGCGGCCTTGCGGACGGCGTCGACCATGACGGTCATGAGAGGTGAGCTGATCATCGATGCAAAGGTCCGGGTCGATTCAAAGAACGGTCTTGCGCGGCCATAGCATGTTTGCCGCCCGCCTCACCCCTCGCCGATGCGGGGCAGAGGAGAAACGCGCGCAGGCGCCCATGGATGCCGAATTGACACTTACCCGCGTTGCGCGGGCTTACTCCACCTTCATCCGCGCCTCGGCCAGTCGCTCGGCCCGGCCGCGCTCCTCGGCGGTGAGGCCGGCGAGGGTCTCGTCGAGCTTCGGGTCGGAGCGCCCCTGGGCGGCGGCGGCGAGATTCCAGGCCGCCGCCTCGACAGGGTTCTTCTGCATCCCCCGTCCGAGGGCATAGAGGATGGCCACGCGATTCTGCGCGATGGCGTTGCCGCGCGACGCCGCGTGGAGGAAGTAGCGGGCCGCGCGGGCCTCGTCCTTCTCGACACCGATGCCGTTGAACAGCAGGATCGCGAACTCGACCTCACCGGCGAGATCGCCGTTATCGGCTGCACGCCGGAACCACTCGGCCGCCTGTTTGGGATCCTTCGGCACCCCCCTCCCCTGAAGGTAGAGCACGCCGAGATCGTGTTGGGCGGGGCCGATCTCACCCTCGGCCGCCTTGCGGAACAACTCGGCCGCCTTGGCTTCGTCCGGCTCGGTTCCCGTGCCGATCAGGATCAGGGCGAGGTTGTAGGCGGCCGTGGTGTCGCCCTTCAGGGATGCCTGTTCGAGCCAGCGGCGCCCGGCCTTCGGGTCCTTCGTGCCGCCGCGGCCATCGATCGACATCAGGCCGAGGGAGGCCATGGCGTGGGTGTCGCCCTGGTTGGCGGCCAGACGGTACCATTCGGCCGCCTTCACCGGGTCCTGCTTGACCCCGAGGCCCTGGTTGTAGAGCTCGCCGAGCAGCGTCATCGCCGCGGCGTCCTTGTTGTCGGCGGCGATCCGCTTCGTCGCCTCGCGGAAGGCGGTGGTATATTGGCCGCGCTGGTAGGCACCGAAGGCGATGTCGGGCTCGGTCTTCGAACGGGGCGGCACCGCGCCGGTCGCGCCGATGGAATACGGCGTCGGGAGTTCCCGCAGCTGCCCCTTCAGCGTCTCCTTGGGGCGAGGCGTCAGCGATTGGGGGCCGGCCGGGTCGGTCGGCATCACCTTCGGCGCTTCGGCGCAGGCAGCGAACGCCAAGCCCTCCGCCAAGGCGAGGGCGAGGGCGGCCCGGCGGACCCGCCTCACGTATCGGCCTCCGACGCCGCGACCAAGGCCTGGATGGCGGCGATATCCGCCCCTTCTCCCATCCACAGGTGGCTTTCCAGCCCGAGGAACTCGGCCCCCGTCGCCAGGAGACCGTCCACCTGGGCCAGATCATGGGCCACGGCGATGCACGGAGTCTCGAAGATTTCGACCCACCATTCCGCTCGCTCGCGCACGGTATCGGCATCGGGCGCGATCCCGTCCGAGTAGATCCCCCCGAACATCACGTAATCGACACCGGCCTCGCCGGCCTCCATCGCCGCGTGCTTCTGCTCATGCCCGCCGGCTCCGAGGATTCGACCGTCGCTGAGGCGTTCGCGCAGATCCTGCAGGGCACCGTCCCGCGCCTTGTCGAGATGAACCCCGTCCGCCCCGCCACGCGCGGCCACGCTGACGACGTCGCCGGCGAAATCGGACACGGTGATGACCAGGGCGGCGCCGGTCGATTGCGCGGCCGGAGCGAGCCGCTTGACGAGGTTCACGAGGCTGCGCTCGTCGGCCGGGGCGAGCCGCAGGAGCACCGCCGCCACGTCCCCCACCGCGCAGGCGGCGGTCAGCGCTTCGGCAAGGGCATCGGCCCGGTCGGAATCCACCCGATGGGGGGACAGGAGTGCGAGGCGGGTGCGGGGTTCGGCCATTCTTGTCGTCCTAACGGCATCATCACGGCATCATCCCGAGGCGCGGGCTCCGCGTCTCGGGGACAGGCGATGCGAGATCACCGCGTCACGGCATGGTTCCGGATGGGATCCGGAACCATGAAACAGGGACTCAGGCGGCGCCGATCTTCGGATCGAGCGAGCCGCTGGCATAGCGCTTGGCCATCTCGGAGACCGAAATCGGACGGATCTTGGAGCCCTGGCCGGCGGTGCCGAATTCTTCAAAACGCTGGCGGCAGAGCTTCGTCATCGCGTCCATGGCGGGCTTCAGATACTTGCGCGGATCGAACTCGGCCGGGTTCTCAGTGAGCACCTTCCGGATCTGGCCGGTCATGGCCATACGGTTGTCGGTGTCGATGTTGATCTTGCGCACGCCGTGCTTGATGCCGCGCTGGATCTCGGCCACCGGCACGCCCCAGGTGGGCTTCATCTGGCCGCCGTAGGAATTGATGATGTCCTGCAGGTCCTGCGGTACCGAGGAGGAGCCGTGCATGACGAGGTGGGTCGTCGGCAGGCGGCGGTGGATCTCTTCGATCACGTTCATGGCCAGCACGTCGCCGTCGGGCTGGCGGGTGAACTTGTAGGCGCCGTGGCTGGTGCCCATGGCGACGGCGAGCGCGTCGACCTTGGTAGCGGTAACGAACTTCACCGCCTCTTCCGGGTCGGTGAGGAGCTGGTCGTGGCTCAGCACGCCCTCGGCGCCGTGGCCGTCCTCGGCCTCGCCCTGGCCGCTCTCCAGCGAGCCGAGCACGCCGAGCTCGCCCTCCACCGAGACGCCGGCCCAATGGGCCATGCGGGTGACGTTGCCGGTGATCTCGACATTGTAGGCGTAGTCGGCGGGGGTCTTGCCGTCGGCCTTGAGCGAACCGTCCATCATCACCGAGGTGAAGCCGTACTGGATCGCCGTGGCACAGGTGGCTTCGTTGTTGCCGTGGTCGAGATGCATGCAGACGGGGATGTGGGGATAGATCTCCACAAGCCCGTCGATGAGCTTGGCCAGCACCACGTCGTTGGCATAGGCGCGCGCGCCCTTGCTCGCCTGAAGGATCACCGGCGAATCGGTGGCATCCGCCGCCGCCATGATGGCCAGCCCCTGTTCCATGTTATTCAGGTTGAAGGCCGGAACGCCGTATTCGTATTCGGCGGCGTGATCCAGGAGCTGCCTCAGGGTGATACGTGCCATTGGTGTCTCCTAAAAACGATGGGGCCGACCCGTGGGCCGCCATCCGCTGACAATTCGTCTGCCTTGTCGGACCTTACCGGGTCCGCCGCAACTCCATCGCGAAGACTTCGGCGACAGAACGCTGTGTCGTCATCCCAAGATCCCAGCCAAACACCTCATCCCGAGGTGCCCAAGCGCAGCGAAGGCTTCGAAGGAGCCCTCCGGTTCGCCCGGAGGATGCCGGAGCCCTCGTTCGAGGCCCGCTGCCTCAGGCGCCTCAGGATGAGGTGATGGGACCTGGCATGGAGCCGGTCACCCCTTGACGCGCAGGGCCTCGACGCCGGGCAGGACCTTGCCTTCCAGCCATTCGAGGAACGCGCCGCCGGCGGTGGATACGTAGGAGAAGTCGTCGGCGACGCCGGCATGGTTGAGGGCGGCCACCGTGTCGCCGCCACCCGCCACCGAGACGAGCTTGCCGGCCTTGGTGCGTTCGGCCGCGTGGCGCGCAGCCGCCACCGTGGCGGCGTCGAAGGGGGTCAACTCGAAGGCACCGAGCGGACCGTTCCAGACCAGGGTGGCGGCCTCGTCGATGGCGGCATCGATCTCGGCCACCGAGGCCGGGCCGGCATCGAGGATCATGCCGGTCTCCGACACGGCGTCGACGCCCACGGTCTCATGTGCCGCGTTGGCCTTGAACTCGGCGGCGACCACGGCGTCCACGGGCAGGATGATGCGGCACTTGGCGGAAGCGGCGGCGTCGAGGATGCGGAGCGCCGTCTCGGCGAGATCCTTTTCGCACAGGGACTTGCCGACGGCTTTCCCTTGAGCGTGCAGGAAGGTGTTGGCCATGCCGCCGCCGATGACGAGCATGTCCACCTTGGCGACGAGATTCTGCAGGAGGTCGATCTTCGAGGAGACCTTGGCGCCGCCGACCAATGCGATGACCGGGCGGCTCGGCGCCTCCAGCCCCTTGGTGAGCGCGTCGAGCTCCGCCTGCATCAGCCGGCCCGCATAGGCCGGCAGCACATGGGCGAGGCCCTCGGTCGAGGCATGGGCGCGGTGGGCGGCCGAGAAGGCCTCGTTGACGAAGACGTCGCCGTTGGCGGCGAGCGCCGCCACGAAACCGGCCTCGTTTGTCTCTTCGCCGGAGTGGAAGCGGGTGTTCTCCAGGAGGAGAACGTCGCCGTCCTTCAGCGCCGAGACGGCCGAGGACGCGGCCTCGCCGATGCAATCCTCGGCGAAGGCGACCGGGCGGCCGAGACGGTCGGACAGGGCGGAGACCACCTGCTTGAGCGAATCGGCCACCACCGGCTTGCCCTTGGGGCGGCCGAAATGCGCCAGCAGCACCACACGCCCGCCGCCATCGGCGATCTCGCGGATCGTCGGGACGATCCTCTCGATACGGGTGGCGTCGGTGACGCGCGCCCCCTCCATCGGCACGTTCAGGTCGACGCGGAGAAGCACGCGCTTGCCCTGGAGGGAGCCGGCATCGTCGAGGGTGCGGAAAGCGGTCATCCTGGCCTTCAGTGTCGTCGAGAGAAATGTCAGCGCGGGGTGATGAGCCCGTCGAGATGGAAGCGCTGGGCGGCGATGGTCAGCACCACGGTGAGCACGGCGGTGATGATCGCCGTCAGCACCAGGGCCCCGGAACCGGGCAGCCGGCGCGTGCGGTCGGCGACGGCGCGGACTTCGCTGCGCAGGGCGGCGAGGTCGGACTGGCGCGCTGCCTCGCTCATGCGCGTGGTCGCCCCCTCGATCTTCTCCTCGACGCGGGAGAGCAGGGCCTCGGAGCGGGCGTACTTGTCCTCGATCCGTGCGCACTTGTCCTCGATGCGGGCGAGCTGGTCGCTGCCGGGCGAGGATGGGGCGGGCGCGGATTGAGACAGGGGCTCGGCCTTGCCGACCACGAGCGGCGGCGTCGCCTGCTGGTTGGCGATCGCCTGGGTCTCGGGTACCGGCGACAGCGCCACACCCGAGAGCGCGGTGCTCTCGGAAGTCTTACTATCAGAAGTCTTGGCGCCCGGGATGAAGCTGGTTCCGGTCGACGGGGTCGGCGAAGGCTCGGTCATGTCGGACGCACCAGTGCTGGTCGATCAAAGGGTGTCGTTCACGAGGCATCCCGGGCGGCCCACGGGCCGCCCGGAAGCGCTGCTCTCAGAGCAGCTTTCCCATCGCCACGGCGGTGTCCGCCATGCGGTTCGAGAAGCCCCACTCGTTGTCGTACCAGGAGAGGATACGCACGAACGTGCCGTCCATCACCTTGGTCTGGTCGAGGTGGAAGGTGGACGAATGAGGATCGTGGTTGAAGTCGATGGAGACGTTGGGCTGGTCGGTATAGGCCAGCACGCCCTTCAGCGGACCGTCGGCCGCGGCGCGGATCGCATTGTTGATCTCCTCGACGGAGGTCTGGCGCTTGGCGGTGAACACGAGGTCGACGGCCGAAACGTTGGGGGTCGGCACGCGGATCGAGGTTCCGTCGAGCTTGCCCTTCAGCTCCGGCAGGACGAGGCCGACGGCCTTGGCCGCGCCCGTGGAGGTCGGGATCATCGACAGGGCAGCGGCACGGGCCCGGTAGAGGTCCTTGTGCATCTGGTCGAGGGAGGGCTGGTCGTTGGTGTAGGAATGGATCGTCGTCATGAAGCCGCGCTCGATCCCGACGAGATCGTTGAGCACCTTGGCCACCGGCACGAGGCAGTTGGTGGTGCAGGACGCGTTCGAGATCACGAGGTGATCGGCGGTCAGCTGATCGTGGTTGACGCCGTAGACCACGGTAAGGTCGGCGCCGTCGGCGGGGGCCGAGACGATGACGCGCTTGGCGCCGGCGTCGAGATGGGCCTTGGCCTTGTCCTTCGAGGTGAAGATGCCGGTGCATTCCAGGGCGATGTCGACGCCGAGTTCGCGGTGCGGAAGCTCGGCCGGGTTGCGCACGGCGGTGACCTTGATGCGCTGACCGTCGACGACGATGAAGTCACCGTCCACTTCGACCTTGGCGTTGAAGCGGCCGTGGATCGAGTCGAAGCGCAGCAGGTGGGCATTGGTCTCGACGGGGCCGAGATCGTTGATCGCGACGACCTCGATATCCTTGCGGCCGGCCTCGTGGATGGCGCGCAGGATGTTGCGGCCGATGCGTCCGAACCCGTTGATGGCAACCTTCACCGACACGGCGTGAATCCTTCTATGTACCGGGCGCCGACCTCGCGGAACCCGTAAGCAGCAAGAGCGAGACAGCGGGCCGGAGGGGCGGAGCCGCCATTCGGCGTCGCTGTGTCATGTGCACCGTTGAACGTCAGATGAACCGATTGGCCCATCCTCGGACCCTCATGCGTCCGCGAAAGGACCGATGCGGGATCGATGGCCGAACGGGTCACGGGCTCGAATTTCCAATCCGGCGGTCGGTTCGAGGGGCGCGCGGTCTCTAACATGGGGGAAACCGCTGGCAAAGGTTTTGCCCGATCGATTCGTTTTCCTTCCCCGCATATGATGGCAAAGCGTCGATTTCGCGCGCGGATCGACAGAGGTTTGGCTACAAATCCGCGTTTCCGAAACAGATGCGCCAGCTCCTTCATGATCCGGCGGAAGGTAGAACGATGAGCCAGACGCCAGACCGGCCTAACGTGGACCATGCCCTTGCTCGGCTCGATACGGTACTGACCCGCCTCGAGGCCTCGGTGGCCCATCGCCTCGAGGCCGAGCGCGAACCGGGCGACCTGGAAACGGAGCTCGCGATCATGGCGGAGGATCGCGCGCGCCTCGCGGCGGAACTCGACGCCGCCAGCGCGCGCCTCGCCACGGTGGAGGCGACCACGAGCGATGTCGGCCACCGCCTGGGGCGGGCGATCGAAGCGGTGGAGGGCGTGCTGGCCCGCCCCCGCGTCGCACGCTAGTCTGCCACCTCTCACACCAGCCCTGTCGGACATGCCCCAGATCAGCGTCACCATCGACGGCAAGAGCTACCGGATGGCCTGCGCCGAAGGCGAGGAGGCGCATCTCTCGGCTCTGGCCGCAGAACTCGACACCCGCGTCACCGACATGAGGAAATCCTTCGGCGAGATCGGCGACATGCGCCTGCATGTGATGGCTGCCCTCACCCAGGGGGACGAACTCGCGGAGCTCAAGCGTCGCCTGGCGGATCTCGAGGCCGAAACGGTCACGCTCCGGGAGCGCGTCGAGACTGCGGACTCCCTCCGCGCCAACGAGGAGGCCCGTATCGCCGAAGGGCTCGGCCGGGCGGCGGACAGGATCGAGCGGCTGGCGCATGCGCTGGCGGCGGGATGAGCGTTCCGCGAACGATTGCCCGCCCCACCCCCTGGCGCGAAACGCCCGCCGACGCTACATGAGTCAAGCGGTGCTGCGGGGTTCGTCAGGAGTACTTTTCCCCGGGGCCTTATCGACTCCCCAGGGAGCTGTCCCTGGCCCTGTCCCTGGACTTGGCCAACACGGCGCCCACCTACACTGTAGGTTTCCCGGGATCGCAACTCCAACGGCTCACGTGGCTCCGCACTCTGATTTCTCCGCCCTGAAAGCCGAGCTTCGCAAGCAGGCCCTTGCCCGGCGCGACGGACTCGATCCCGAGACCCGCCGGGCCGGCGGCCTGCGGATCGCGCAGAGCGTCATGCGGATCGAGGCCCTGGCCGATGCGGCTTTCGTCGGTGCCTTCTGGGCGATCCGCAGCGAGGTCGATCCGCTTCCCCTCATCGAGATGCTGTTCGCGCGCGGCCAGCGGGTCGCCCTCCCCAAGGTGACGCCGGACGGCCTCGTGTTCCGCGAATGGCGGGCGGGAGAAGCGCTGGTGCCGGGCTCCTTCGGCCTCAGCGAGCCGCGCGACGACCTTCCGCCCCTCGATCCCACCGCCCTCATCGTGCCGCTGGCGGCCTTCGACCGGCGCGGGCATCGCATCGGCTACGGTCGCGGCTATTACGATCAGGCCATCGCGCGGCTCTCTCGCAACGGCCCGGTCCTGACGATCGGTATCGCGTTCTCCGTGCAGGAGGTGGGTCACGTGCCCTCCGAGTCGCACGATCAACCCCTCGACCACCTCATTACGGAAGCGGGACCGGTCCCGCTCGTCCGGGACTGACACCGACACATGCGACTTCTCTTCCTCGGCGATGTGGTAGGCCGCCCCGGCCGCAATGCGGTGATGGACCGGCTGCCGAAACTGCGCGAGCGCTGGCGCCTCGATTGCGTGGTCATCAACGGTGAGAACGCGGCCGGCGGCTTCGGCATCACCGAGGCGATCTGCGACGAGCTTCTCCAGGCGGGCGCCGATGCGGTGACGCTGGGCAACCATTCCTTCGACCAGCGCGAAGCCCTCGTCTTCATCCAGCGGCAGACGCGCCTCGTCCGCCCGGCGAACTACCCGCCCGGTACTCCGGGTCGCGGCGCCACCGTGGTGGAGACGCGGGGGGGCGGCCGCGTCCTCGTCCTCAACGTCATGGGCCGCATCTACATGGACGCGCTGGACGATCCCTTCGCATCCGCCGAGCGCGAACTCTCCGCCTGTCCCCTCGGCGAGGTGGCGGACGCCGTCATCGTCGACGTCCATGCCGAGGCGACCAGCGAGAAGCAGGCTTTCGGGCACTTCCTCGACGGCCGCGCCAGCCTCGTCGTCGGCACTCATACCCACACCCCCACCGCCGACCACCGCATCCTCCCCGGTGGCACCGCCTACCTGTCGGATGCTGGCATGTGCGGCGATTACGATTCGATCCTCGGCATGCAGAAGGACGAGCCCCTGAGGCGCTTCCTGCAGAAGACCCCCGGAGCGCGCCTGGAAGCGGCCCAGGGAAAGGGCACGTTGTGCGGGATCGCCGTCGAGACCGACAATGCGACAGGGCTCGCCACCATGGTCTCGGCGGTCCGCCTCGGCCCGCATCTCGAAGAAACCTGGCCTCGCTCCTGGGATTAAGCAGGGCGCGGGCGAAACTCGAATCGGCGCCATCGATGGCGTTTCAGCCCGAAAGACAACCTTGACGAGCGGCCCGTCCTCGAACACAACCTCCAGGAGAGATTGCAAGAATCTCTCCTGGAGGTTGCAAACTTGGCCGAGCCCGATTTCTCCCGTATCAATGCAGCCATCCGGCGAGCAGGCGCCCAATGGGATTCGGGGCCGACAGCTCTCAGCGAGTTCTACGACGCGAGTGGCCCTGCGACCGAGCGGTTCGGTCTATCCTTCGACCCGGAACGCGCGAAGCGAGACGTCCTCGAAACGCGAAACGCCGAATCGGCGCTGTTCAAAGTCGTCGCTCCGCCCCCGTCGCATCTCGACTGGCGAAACGTGAGCGGGAAAAACTACGTGACGCCCATCAGGGATCAGTCGCATTGCGGCTCCTGCGTCGCTTTTGCGACATGCGCCTCCATTGAGAGCCGCATGCTGATCGGCACCGGTCGTCCCGACGGATCCATCGATCTGTCCGAAGCGCACCTTTTCTATTGCGGCGCGCCGAACTCCTGTGATGTGGGCTGGTTCTACACCAAGGCCCTGGCCTTCGCGAAAAAGCCCGGGATCGGTCTGGAAGCCGACTTTCCCTACGTGGCGGGCAACCAGCCGTGCCGCAACATCCGACCCGTGGTGACCGTCCCGCGCTATCAGACAGCGGCGTCTCAGATCGCCCGCAAGCAAGCGCTCCAGAAGGGACCGGTCATTGGAGGTTTCCGCGTCTACCAAGATTTCTACACCTACCGCAGCGGCATCTACACCCATGTCACCGGCGACGTTCTCGGGTGGCATGCCGTCTGTATCATCGGATACGATGACACTCATCAATGCTGGATCGCGAAGAACAGCTGGGGAACGGGCTGGGGCGAGCAGGGATTCTTCCGCATCGGCTTCGGTGAATGCGGCATCGATTCCGACGTTCTGTTCTACGATCCGGAGATCGCTCTGCTGAAGGCCGACATCGCGGCAACGACACCTCCTCGGCGCCGTTCGAGAGCCTCCGCATGAAGACAGAGGGATAAGGTCTCCGGCTCGAACGAGGGACTTGTCTGCGGGCAAGCCGGTACGCGATAAGGAATCGCACTGGAGTGAACCTCAATGGAGCTTGAACGGCGCGGCCCGATCAAGGCGTGTTCTGGCGACACGATCGAGGTGTCCGCCCCCGGTGAGGGAATCGGGGGCTTTCTCTGGCATGCCGAGGTTTCGCAGCAGGCGGCGACCATCGTGAGCGAGGCCTTGGGGCCGGCGGGGGAGGGCGTCGGGGCGACGCGAGAAAAGGTCTTTCGCGTTCGCCTGGAGCAGCCCGGTGATACGACCGTCCGCCTAGTCCAGAAGCGTCCCTGGGAATCGACTCCGAGCCGCATTATCGAGGTGCCGATTCGGTGTGCCTAGCGACCCGATCGTCCGATCGGGATGGACCGTGGGATCATCGACCCGAACCGCCGGAGTCGATCCCATGTGCCGCACACTCTATTCCGTGCATACACACGATTCGATCCATCCCATGAAGTCGTGCCGCTTGATCGCGGACGGCTATGCGTCGAAGGTGGGCTCACCTCAGCTTGAGCTCACGCCCGGTGCGCTTCGTATCCACAGCTAGACGCATGGTCTGAGACCAACGTCTTCAGAGTCCCCGACAACCCATGGCGACCCGCTCCGCGACTGCCCCCCTGAGCCGCCCGGGCATCTACCTGATCCGGATGTTGGTCTTCCTGACCCTGGTCGGGTTTCTCGCCTTCGTCCTGTTCCGGCAGATCACGCCGGCCTTCCTCGCCAATGCCGGGTTGAACGGGCTGATCCTCGGCGTCCTCCTCATCGCCATCCTGCTCGCCTTCGGCCAGGTGATCCGCCTCTTCCGCGAGGTCGCCTATGTCAACGCGGTCGCGGCCGGTGAGGATTCGGCCAAGCCGCCCTCGCTCCTGGCGCCCCTCTCCCCGGCGATCCTGGCGCGGCGCGAGGGCACGACGCAGGCCGGCATCCGCTCCTATCTCGACACCGTGGCCGCCCGCCTCGACGAGGGCCGCGAGATCCTGCGCTACATCGCCGGGCTGCTGATCCTGCTGGGCCTGCTCGGCACTTTCTGGGGCCTCATCGACACGCTGAGCGCGGTGGGCAGCGTGATCCAGAGCATGCGCGGCGGCGGCGAGGCCAGCGCGATGTTCGACGAGTTGAAGAACGCCCTCGCCAAGCCGCTCTCCGGCATCGGCCTCGCCTTCTCCGCCTCGCTGTTCGGCCTGTCGAGCTCGCTCGTCACCGGCTTCCTCGATCTCCAGGCGGGCCAGGCCCATGCCCGTTTCCACAACGAACTGGAAGATTGGCTGGTCTCCGGCGAGGAGCAGGCCGCGGCGGCGCGTCCTGTGGCGGCGCAGGAGCCGGCCTCGGCCCGTGAACTCACCGAGGCGGTGGACAGGCTGTCGGCCATCATCTCGGAGGGCGCTAACGGCCGCGTGGCGACCCAGGCGATGACCAACCTCGCGGAGGGCATCCAGGGGCTCGTCCAGCACATGCGGGCCGAGCAGCAGATGATCCGCGACTGGGTCGAGGCTCAGGCGACGCGGGAACGTGAACTCAAGCAGGTGCTCGACCGGCTCGGCCGCGAGAAGACCTGATGGCCTCGCTGCGCACGCGCCGGGACCGGAGCCTCAACGTCTGGCCGGGCTATGTCGACGCCCTGGCGACGCTGCTGCTCGCCGTCGTCTTCCTGCTGACGATCTTCGTCGTCGGGCAGTTCTTCCTGTCCCAGGAGATCACGGGCCGCGATTCGGTGCTGAACCGGCTCAACCGGCAGATCGCCGACCTCACCGACCTCCTGGCGCTGGAACGCTCCACCCGCCGGGCGCAGGAGGAGAAGGCCTCGAACCTGCGCACCACGCTGCTGGGCACCGAGGCCGAGCGCGACAAGCTGAAGGAACAGGCCGGCGCCGCCGCGAGCGGCGACAACCGCCAGGGCGAGCTCGACAAGCAGCTGGTGGCCGAGCGCGCCACCAATGCCCGCGCCGCGTCGCAGATCGATCTCCTCAACGAGCAGATCGGTGCCATGCGCCGCCAGCTCGCCGCCCTGGAGGACGCGCTGGCCGCCAGCGAGAGCCGCGACCGCGAGAGCCAGGCCCGCATCGCCGATCTCGGTAGCCGGCTGAACGTGGCCCTCGCCCAGAAGGTTCAGGAACTCGCGCGCTACCGCTCGGACTTCTTCGGCCGCCTGCGCCAGATCCTCGGCAACCGCAGCGACATCCGCGTGGTCGGCGACCGGTTCGTCCTGCAATCGGAGGTGCTGTTCCCGGCGGGTTCAGCGAGCCTGAAGCCCGAGGCGGCGCCCGAACTCGACCGGATCGCCACCGCCATCCTCGATCTGTCGAAGCAGATCCCGGCGGACATTCCCTGGGTCCTGCGTGTCGACGGGCATACCGATGCCCGTCCCATCGCCAGTTCGCAATTCCCGTCGAACTGGTCGCTTTCGGCCGCCCGCGCCATCGCCGTGGTGCAGTACATGGCGGGAAGGGGCATCCCGCCCCAGCGCCTGCTCGCCGCCGCCTTCGGTGAATTCCAGCCCATTGAGGCCGGTACCGGTGACGACGTCTACGCCCGCAACCGCCGCATCGAGCTGAAGCTCACCGAACGTTAAGGCAGGCCCCCTACCGCAGAGGTGCCAGCGCCACCGCCCAGACGACGAACGCGCCGGAGAGCAACCCGAAGGCCATGAATTCCACCGCGCCGGTCAGGATCATCCGCTTGAGCATTGTGATCGCCTCTCGTTGACGTGACGATCTTTGTTCTTGTTTTGTTCTGTGTAAAGCGGTTGTTACGCCCGGCTCGTGATGTGGTTAGCGCGCGGTTAACAAGCGGACTCGGCGCGGCGGCTGCCTCCATGCGTCCGGCCTCGACGGTCTCCTCCGCCCCCCCGAAATGCTCCCCTCACACCGGGCGGGGGACCCTCACGATCGCCCGCCGGGCTTTGTGCGAAAGGAGACAAATAGTCCTCCCCGCGCAACCCGTGCGACTCTGAAGCACTTGAAAGGTCAATCAGGGCGAAGAACCGCGGACAGCACCCCATTCTTGGCCATTTTCGCTATCCTATGTGAATGGTCGAATGCGAATACACCTGGTCGCAATCGGTTCCCATGGCGACATCCTTCCGTTTCTGGCCATCGGCGCTGAATTTCTCCGTCGTGGACAAGATGTGATCCTGGCCGCCCCCGCCCCCTTCGCGGATCATGCGGCGCGGATCGGCCTGCCCTTCCATTCCCTCGGGGACGATTGCGACTATCGCCGCATCACCGCGGATCCCGAGCTCTGGCATCCGCGCCGGGGGGCCGCCGCCCTGTTCGGAAACATCGCCGCCGCCACGGAGCAGACCTATCGCTGGATCGCCACGAACGCGCGCAAGGGCCACTCGATCGTGGTCGCCTCGACGCTGGCCTTCGGCGCACGCGTGGCACAGGAGAAGCTGCGCCTTCCCGTCATCACGATCCACGCGATGCCACTGCTGATGGAGAGCCGCTACGCCTCCCCGATCCTGCCGGGCGTGCCTCTCCCCGCCTGGACGCCGTCCCGGGTTCGCCACTGGATCGGCCGAGGCGCAGACAAATACGTGATCGGCCCGGCCGCCCTGCCGACCGTCAACGCGTTTCGGCAGGAACTCGGCCTCAAACCCGTGCGTCGGCTGCGCTACTGGTGGAACAGCCCCTCCCGTGTCCTGCTGCTCTTTCCCGACTGGTTCGCGGCATCGCAGCCGGATTGGCCCCGGCAGGCCATGCATGTGGGCTTTCCCATCGCGGATCGCTTCGGCGATACGGACCGCCTCGCGCCCCGCCTCACGCGGTTCCTGAGGGGCGGGGATGCCCCCCTGGTCTTCACTTACGGATCGGCCATGCGCCAGGCATCGGGCTTCTTCCGAACCGCCCTCGCCATCTGCAAGCGTCTGGGTCGGCGGGGCGTGCTCCTCGCTCCTGAGCATGGTCAGGTTCCCGAGTCCCTGCCGGAGCCCCTGATCCATGTCCCCTACGCGCCGCTCAGCGTCCTGCTGCCCCGGTCGGCGGCGTTGATCCATCATGGCGGGATCGGCACCGTGGCGCAGGCCTTGGCCGCCGGCACGCCGCAGATGATCGTGCCGGTGGCGTTCGACCATTTCGACGAGGCGGCGCGGGTGAAGCGCCTCGGCGCCGGGACGAGCCTGAGCCGTCGCCGTTTCACGCCCGCGCGCGGCGCGCGGCGACTTCGCCGTCTTCTGGCCTCGGCCGAGGTGGCTCGAGCCTGCGGAGATCTGAGGATGCGTCTCGACGGGCTGGACGGGGTCTCCGCCGCCTGCGACGCGATCGAGCAGATGGCGCCCCGCCGGCGGTGACGGAGGCAGGGCGGTCCGACCTTAGGCCAGCTGCTCGATCAACCCGTCCCGGATGGTGACGCGCCGGTCCATACGGGCGGCGAGCTCCATGTTGTGGGTGGCCACGAGCGCGGCGAGGCCCGAGGCGCGGACCAGCGAGACGAGGATGCCGAAGACATGCGCCGCCGTGTGCGGATCGAGGTTGCCGGTGGGCTCGTCGGCCAGCAGCAGGCGCGGGCCGTTGGCGACGGCCCGCGCGATGGCGACGCGCTGCTGCTCGCCGCCCGACAATTCGGCCGGGCGGTGGACCAGACGCTCCTTCAGGCCGAGGAAGCTCAGGAGCTCGGTGGCGCGCGCCTTGGCCTCCTTGGCCCCGAGGCCTCGGATGAGCTGGGGCATCACCACATTCTCCAGGGCCGAGAATTCCGGCAGGAGGTGGTGGAACTGGTAGACGAAGCCCATCTCCTCGCGGCGAAACCGGGTGCGCTCGGCGTCCGGCATGGCCGCCGTGGGCTGGCCGCCGATATAGACCTCGCCCCCATCCGGCCGCTCCAATAGGCCGGCGAGATGCAGAAGCGTGGATTTACCGGCCCCCGAGGGTGCCACCAGGGCCACGAGTTCGCCGGGCCAGATCGCGAGATCGGCGCCGCGCAGGATGTCGAGGGCTCCCGTTCCCTGCGCGTAGCGGCGTTCGACTTTGGCGAAGAACAGGGCCGGGACCGGCGGCGCACCGGCCTCGTCGGCAGAGGTGATCATGATGGTTGAATCTCCCCTCAGCCGTAACGCAGGGCCTGCACCGGATCGAGCCGGGCGGCGCGCCAGGAGGGATAGAGCGTCGCCACGAGCGACAGGGCGATGGAGGTGAGGACCACCACCGTAATCTCACCGGAATTCATTTCGGCGGGGATCTCGGCGAGGAACCGCACGGTCGGGTCCCAGGCGGAGGGGAACAGCACCCGCTGGATCGGCTTGATGTTGAGGGTGATGAGCGTGCCCAGTGCCAGCCCGCCCAGCGTCCCGACCACGCCGATGAGCGCCCCGTTGATGAGGAAGACCCGCATCACCGTCCCGGGGGTCGCCCCCATCGTCCGCAGGATCGCGATGTCGCTCGACTTGTCGCGCACCAGCAGGATCAGGCCGGAGACGATGTTGAGGGTCGCCACCACGACGATCAGGCTGAGGATGAGGAACATCACGTTCCGCTCCACCTCCAGCGCCCCGAAGAAGGTTCGGTTGCGCTGGCGCCAGTCGGTGAGAAGGACGGGCCGCTCTGCCGCCATCTCGAGATCCGGCCGCAGCTGCGCCACCGCATCGGCATTGTCGAGATAGACCTCGATCAGGCTGACGTCGCTGTCACGGTTGAAGAAGGCCTGGGATTCGGCCAGCGGCATGAACACGAAAGTAGCGTCGAACTCGGTCATGCCGATCTCGAAGATCGCCTTGACCGTATAGGCCTTGGTGCGCGGCGCGGTGCCGAACGGTGTCGTCGCGCCCTTCGGCGTGGACAGGGTGATCTGGTCGCCGGCCTGAAGGCCCAGCGATTCGGCGAGCCTCCGGCCGATGGCGACCCCGGTGCCGTCGTCGAACCCATCGAGCGTGCCGCCCCGGATGGTCTTGGCGATGGACCCGATGGAATCGATGTCCTCGCCCCTGATGCCGCGCACCAGGACGCCGCTGCCGCCATAGGGCGATGAAGCGAAGGCCTGACCTTCCACAAGGGGAATCGCCGAGCGGACGCCGGCGACCTTGGAGAGGCGGTCGGAGAGATCGACGTAATCGGTGAACAGCTTGTCGATGGGCGTGACGAAGACGTGGCCGTTGATACCGACGATCTTCGAGAGCAGTTCGGTACGGAACCCGTTCATCACCGAGAGCACGATGATGAGGGTGGCGACCCCCAGGGTGATGCCGAGGACGGAGAAGAAGGCGACGACGGAGACGCCGCCGCCGCGCCGCCGGGCGCGGAGATAGCGCCCGGCGATGATCCACTCGAAGGCCGCGAAGGGCGGCGTGCTGCCGCGCTTGAACAGGCCGGAGAGACCCGCCAGCCGTTCCTTCACCGTCTCTGCCAGAGCCATACCGGCCTCAGCTCCGCTTCAGGCGCGAGATCAGATCGATGGGAGCCACGCTCTCGCGCTCGCCGCCGGAGCGCCGCTTGATCTCGACCTTGCCCTCGGCGAGGCCGCGCGGCCCCACCACGACCTGCCAGGGCAGGCCGATGAGGTCGGCGGTGGCGAATTTGGCGCCGGGACGCTCGTCACGGTCGTCGTAGAGCACCGTCAGGCCGCTGGCCTCCAGGTTGGCCTGGATCTCGGCACAGGCCGCGTCGGTGGCCGCGTCTCCGGTCTTGAGGTTGATGAGGGCGACGTCGAAGGGCGCCACGGAATCCGGCCAGATGATGCCGGCCTCGTCGTGCGAGGCCTCGATGATCGCCGCAACCAGCCGGCTCGGGCCGATACCGTAGGAACCCATATGCACGGGGCGGTCGACGCCGTCCGGCCCGGTGACCTTGGCGCCCATGGCCTCGGAATACTTGGTGCCGAAATAGAAGATGTGCCCAACCTCGATGCCGCGCGCGGCCATCTGCTTGTCCTCGCCGACTTCGGCGAAGGCGGCGGGCTCGTGCATCTCTGAGGTGGCGGCGTAGAGCGAGGTCCAACGGTCCACGGTGCCCTGGAGGCCGGCGACGTCGTCGAAATCGGTGGTCACCGGCGGGACATCGAAATCGAGATACTGCTTGTCGCAGAACACCTCACTCTCGCCGGTTTGGGCCAGGATGATGAATTCGTGGCTGAGATCGCCGCCGATCGGGCCGGTATCGGCGCGCATGGGGATCGCCTTGAGGCCGAGGCCGGCGAAGGTGCGCAGGTAGGCGACGAACATCTTGTTGTAGGCGTGCCGGGCCGCCGCCTGATCGATATCGAACGAGTAGGCGTCCTTCATCAGGAACTCGCGCGAGCGCATGGTGCCGAAGCGCGGCCGCACCTCGTCACGGAACTTCCAGGAGATCTGGTAGAGGTTCTTCGGCAGGTCCTTGTAGGAGCGCACGCTGCCGCGGAAGATCTCGGTGATCACTTCCTCGGCGGTGGGGCCGAACAGCATCTCGCGGTCGTGCCGGTCGGAAATGCGCAGCATCTCCTTGCCGTAGGCCTCGTAGCGGCCGGATTCCTTCCACAACTCCGCCGACTGGATCGACGGCATCAGCAACTCGATGGCGCCGGACCGATCCTGCTCCTCGCGGACCACCGCGCAGACCCTGTTGAGCACGCGTAGGCCCAGGGGCAGCCAGGCATAGATGCCCGCCGCTTCCTGACGGATCAGGCCGGCTCGCAGCATCAGGCGGTGGGAAACGATCTCCGCCTCCTTGGGCGTCTCGCGCAGGGTCGGCAGGAAATAGCGGGAGAGACGCATCGGGAACCCTGGATCGTTTTGGAGCGCGATCGTACCGCGCATCGTTGCGGGGCACACAACACATTGCATCGAGAAAAGACAAGCGCCGTGCGGCTTAGCGAAAGCCCCGCATGGTCACGGAACCGGGTCGCAGGCGAAAATGGAGCCCAAACCCTCCAAGTCTTGCAAAAAAACGCCAGGAATCATCTCCGGAGGCGTGACAATGCGCAATCCAGTTCCTATAAGCGCCACCGTGATGGTCGCGACGCCCGGAGAGGCAGCGCGAGGTCCGAGTCTCGGGAGGAAATTTCAGCCGCCACGCCGTCAGAAATGCGTGAGATAAAATAGGCTGACACGTCATCTGTCGTCTCAAAAGCAAGGCTCGCGCCTTGCTTTTTTTATGGCCGAAGCGGACTCGCGGATATGGGGGCAGGCCGAACCGGTCCGCCACCCGATCGCGGCGCTACAGCCCCGACAGCTCGAAGATCGGGATCACCACGAGAAACACGAGGCTGGCGAGCAACGTCGTCCAGATCGCCTTCTCGAGCAGACGCGGCGCCGCGGGCGCCCCCGGATCCTGCCCCGGCACGATCCGCGACGGATCGGTCTCGACCTGATTGCGGAGCGGCAGGATGACGAAGAGCAGCGTCCACCACACCACGAAATACAGGGCGAAGGCCCCGAACACCGTCAGCTTGAACAACACCACGGCCAGAGCCGCCACGGCCGAGACGATGACGACCATGGTGGCCAGCGTGCGCCAGACCGTCGCCGAGACGGTCCGGACGAGGGCGTTCACGCCGCTCACACCTGCTCCAGCTCGACGAGGGTACCGAGGAAGTCCTTCGGGTGGAGAAAGAGAACCGGCTTGCCATGGGCGCCGATCTTCGGCTCGCCGGTGCCGAGGACGCGGGCGCCCTGGGCCTTCAGCTTGTCGCGAGCGGCGATGATGTCGTCGACCTCGTAGCAGACATGGTGCACGCCGCCATTCGGGTTGCGCTCCACGAAGCTCTCGATGGGCGAGCCCTCGCCCAGCGGCGACATCAGCTCGACCTTGCTGTTGGGCAGGTTCACGAACACCACCGTGACGCCGTGCTCCGGCTGCGGCAGGGGCTCGGTGACCGTGGCGCCGAGGGTGTCACGATAGATGGCACAGGCCGCGTCGAGGTCGCGCACGGCGATGGCCACGTGGTTCAGGCGTCCGATCATGGTCTGCTCCCTCTTTTGGTTCTTGTGATCCTACCCATCCCCCTCATCCTGAGGTGCCGCGCCAGCGACCTCGAAGGAGCCCTTCAGTGATCGCAACGCGCATTGGAGGGCTCCTTCGAGGCCTTCGCTACGCTCCGGACACCTCAGGATGAGGGTGTGGGGCGGAAGGACGGGTTCATCCGCCGTTCCGCCCCTGCTTGTCTCACACCTCCACCACCTGCACGTGGCAGGCGGGCTTCTTGCCCCAGGCCTCGTTCACGGCCGAGCGGATCGCGCGGTCGACCGCCTTCTCGACGGCCTCGGCATCCTTGCGCTTCTGCTTGGACAGGCCGCTGAGCGTGCGCGTCACCGCCTCGACGGCGACGTCGAGCATCGGCTGGCCGTTCTTGCCGCGATTGGGCAGGCCCATGATGTCGATGGCCGGCTCGCCCAGAACCTCGCCCTGGACATCGATGGCGATGGCGACGGACACGACGCCGGATTGCGACAGCTTGCGCCGCTCGGGGATGGCGCGGTCCTTGGCGTCGATCAGGATGTTGCCATCCTTGAACAGGCGGCCGGCCTTAACGTGCTCGACGATCTCCGGCGTGCCGGGGGCAAGGCGCACGACGCTGCCGTTGCGCGCCTTGACCACGTTGCCGACGCCCTGGGCCAGGGCGAAGCGGGCGTGCTCGTCGAGATGCAGCGCCTCGCCGTGAACGGGGATCGCGGTCCTCGGCCGGGTCCAGGCATACATCTCGGCCATCTCGTCGCGGCGCGGGTGGCCCGAGACGTGGACGAGCTTCGTCCGGTCGGTCACCACCTCGATGCCGGCATTGATCAGGTCGTTGATGATCGCGCCGACCGCCCGCTCGTTGCCGGGAATGGCGCGGGACGAGAAGATCACGCGGTCGCCCGCAGCCAGCGTCACGTCGGGATGATCGTCACGGGAGACGCGGGCCAGCGCCGCGCGCTCCTCGCCCTGCGAGCCGGTGAGCAGGCAGACCACCTTGTCGCGGGGAAGGTAGCCGTAGCTGTCGGCGGAACGGAAATCGGGCAGGCCGTCGAGGAAGCCGCATTCGCGGGCGACGCCGATGACCCGGTCCATGGCCCGGCCGACGGCGATGACCTCGCGGCCGCAATCGCGTGCCGCTTCGGCCACCGCCCGCATGCGAGCGACGTTGGAGGCAAAGGTGGTGACGGCGACCCGGTGAGGTGCTTCGGCGATCAATTCTCGCAAGGTGGCGGCGACCTCGGCCTCGCTCGGGCTGCGGCCCTCGCGCACGACATTGGTCGAATCGCTGATCATGGCGAGGATGCCCTCGTCGCCCAGCTTGCGGAACGAGGCTTCCGAGGTGACGTCGCCGAGGATCGGCGTGGCGTCGAGCTTCCAATCGCCCGTATGCAGGACGAGGCCGTGCGCCGTGCGGATGGCGACCGCGTTCGATTCCGGGATCGAGTGAGAGACCGGAACGTACTCGACCTCGAACGGACCGACGGTCACCGGCTTGTGGGCCGCGATCTCGCGCAGGATCACCTTCGGCGCGCCCGGCTCGCTGAGACGGCGCGCCTCGAGCAGGTTCTTGGCAAAGCGCGTGGCGTAGACCGGCGCCTTGAGCTTGGGCCACAGCTCACCGATGGCGCCGATATGGTCCTCGTGCGCATGGGTGATGAAGATGGCGAGGAGGTCGTCCTTGCGCTCCTCGATGAAGCTGAGATCGGGGAACATCAGGTCGATGCCCGGGAAGCCCTCTTCCCCGGCGAAGCCCATCCCGCAATCGACCATGATCCATTTCCGGCGCTTCTCCGGCCCGAAGCCGTAGAGCGCCGCATTCATGCCGATCTCGCCCACGCCGCCGAGCGGCACGAAGACGAGTTCGTCTTGCCCTGTCGTCATCACTGTCAAACCTCAAGCCGCCGTCGCGGCCGAACCCAAATGCACCTCGCCCGCCGTCACGGTCCGTCGCGTCCCATCATCCGATCGGACGACGAGCCGCCCCGCCTCGTCGATCGTCTCGAAAATTCCTTGCACGATCTCGCCGCCGATCCGCACCGAGACCGGTGCGCCGATCCCGGCGGCGTCGTCGAGCCAAAGCCGGCGGATCGTTGAGAATCCGCCGCCCCGGCTCCAGAGTCGCGCTGCAGCGACGATCTCGTCCGACAGGTAATCGAACAGATCCTCGGCGCGCGTTTCGTACGAACTCTGACTGAGGCTTGTCGCGGGATAAGGCAAGTCCTGCGGTGACGCGGCGACGTTGACGCCAAAGCCGATCACCGCCGATCTGCGCCCGCCGGGATGAGTCTCCGCTTCCAGAAGCAGACCCGCGAGCTTCGCGCCGGAGACCAGAACGTCGTTGGGCCATTTCAGCCGGAAGGGGCTCGCACCACCAACTTCCCCACCGCCGACCTCATCCTGAGGTGCCGCGCCAGCGGCCTCGAAGGAGGGCTCCAGTGGATCGCGCGAGAACTGGCGTCCTCGTTCGAGACCTCCTCTGCGCTCCGGCGCCTCAGGATGAGGTAATGTGATCGTTCGCTTGAGAGCGGCGATCAGCGCGACGCCTGCCACGAAACCCAAGCTCGGCACCTGGACCGGATCGACGTCCGAGACCGGCCAGAGCAGGCTGGCAGTGAGGTTGCCGGGCAGGGAGGCCCAGGTGCTTCCCCTGCGGCCGCGCCCCGCCTCCTGCCGGAGCGCGACGACCCAGAGCGGCCCCCTCTCGCCCTGGCGCGCGAGCTCCATCGCCTGGGTGTTGGTGGAGCCTAGGCTCTCGTGAACGTGAAGACGATGCCCAGCGGCCTTGGCCGCCGGGCCGAGGCGATATCCCGACACAATCCTAGAACAGAGACTTGGCCGCGGCCCCCGCCGCGCTGACCAGAGGAGACGGCACGAGGAAGAAGAGCACCACCACCGCGCTCGACAGGCCGAGCACGATGCGCAGGCCCGGCGCCATGGTCTCGTACGGGGCCTGGGGCTCGTCGAAATACATCACCTTGACGAGGCGCAGGTAATAGAACGCGCCGACCACGGAGGTGACGACACCGATCACCGCGAGACCGACGAGATCGGCCTTTATGGCGGCGGCGAAGACGTAGAACTTGCCGAAGAACCCGGCCAGCGGCGGAATGCCGGCAAGCGAGAACATCATCGCGGCGAGGCAGAAGGCCAGGACCGGATGCGTGCGCGAGAGACCGGAAAGGTCGTCCACGGTCTCGTACATCTGGCCGCCGCGCCGCAGGGACAGGAGCACGGCGAAGGCGCCGAGCGTCATGGCGAGATAGATGATCATGTAGATCACCACGCCGCGGATCCCCTCCTCCGAGGCGGCGGCGAGGCCGATCAGCGCGTAGCCGATATTGCCGATCGAGGAATAGGCCATCAGGCGCTTGATCGAGCGCTGGCCGATGGCCGCGAAGGAGCCGAGCGTCATCGAAGCGATGGCGACGAAGACGATGATCTGCTGCCAGATCGACGTCACATCCGGGAAGGCGCCGATGAAGACCCGCACTGTCATGGCGACGGCAGCCATTTTCGGCGCCGAGGCGAAGAACGCCGTCACCGGTGTCGGCGACCCTTCGTAGACGTCTGGCGTCCACATGTGGAACGGCACGGCGGACATCTTGAAGGCGACGCCGGCGGCCACGAACACGATGCCGAGCACGATGCCGATGCCGGCATTGTCGTTGAGCGCGGAGACGATGCCGGGGAAGGAGACGGTTCCGGTGAAGCCGTAGACCAGCGACGAGCCGTAAAGCAGCATCCCCGACGACAAGGCGCCGAGGACGAAGTATTTCAGCCCGGCTTCCGTGGATTTCAGGTTGTCGCGGTGGAAGGCGGCGATGACATAGGCCGCCAGCGACTGCAGTTCGAGGCCGAGATAGAGGGCGATCAGGTCGTTGGCCGAGGCCATCACCATCATGCCGATGGTGCAGAGCACGATCAGGATCGGGAACTCGAACCGGTCGATGCGTTCGCGCTGGAAATAGTCGCGCGACAGCAGGATCGTGGCCGCCGAGCCGAGCAGGATCAGCGCCTTCATCACCTTCGAGAAATTGTCGACGATGAACGACCCGTTGAGGGTCGTGACCTTCGCGCCCGACTGCGACACGACCACGAAGAAGGCCAGGATCAGCAGGATGAGCGCGCCGACATTGACGGTCTCGACAGAGCGCTCGCCCCGGAAGGCGCCGTAGAGGATCAGTCCCAGCACGCCGATCGCGAGGATCAGCTCCGGCATCACCGGCGAAAGCGAGGGCAGGACGGCCTGGATAGCGGTCATCTGATGTAGACCTTCAGCGCGCCACGGGCGGGATCACCGCCGCGGTCTGCGTGTTCGAGAGCGCGGTCTTCATGCTCTGCATCAGCGCCTCCGTGGAGGGGGCGAAGGTGTCGAGGATGGGCGCGGGATGCACGCCGTAATAGATCGTCAGGGCGACGAGCGGCGCGATGATGATCTTCTCCCGCAGGTCGAGATCGAGGATACCCTGGAGATTGGGCTTCTCGAGCGTGCCGTAGATCACCCGGGCATAGAGCCACAGGGCGTATCCGGCCGAGAGGATGATGCCGAAGACGGAGAAGAAGGCGACGGTGGGGTTGGCCTTGAAGGCCCCCATCATGGCCAGGAACTCGCCGACGAAGCCCGACGTGCCGGGTAGGCCGACATTGGCCATGGTGAATACCATCATCGCTGCAGCATAGAGCGGCATGCGCTTCACGAGGCCGCCATAGGCCGCGATCTCGCGGGTGTGCATCCGGTCGTAGACCACGCCGACGCAGACGAAGAGCGCGCCCGAGACGATGCCGTGCGAGATCATCAGGAACAGGGCGCCCTGGATGCCCTGCTCGTTGAGGGTGAACAGGCCCAGGGTCACGAAGCCCATATGCGCCACCGACGAATAGGCGATGAGCTTCTTGATGTCGGTCTGCATCAGCGCGATCAGCGACGTGAAGATGATCGCGATGACCGAGAGGGCGAAGACCATCGGTGCGAAATAGGCGCTGGCATCCGGGAACATCGGCAGCGAAATTCGGATGAAGCCGTATCCGCCCATCTTGAGCAGGATGCCGGCGAGGATCACAGAACCGGCGGTGGGCGCCTCCACGTGGGCGTCGGGCAGCCAGGTATGGACCGGCCACATCGGCATCTTCACCGCGAAGGAGGCGAAGAAGGCGAGCCACAGCCAGTACTGCATGCCCACGGGGAAGCGGGTGTGCAGCAGGGTCGGGATGTCGGTGGTGCCGGCGTGCCAGTACATTGCCATGATGGCGAGGAGCATCAGAACCGAGCCGAGCAGGGTGTAGAGGAAGAACTTGAAGCTCGCGTAGATCCGGCGCTTGCCGCCCCAGATGCCGATGATGAGGAACATCGGGATCAGGCCGGCCTCGAAGAACAGGTAGAACAGCACGAGGTCGAGGGCCTGGAACACGCCTATCATCGTCGTCTCGAGGACGAGGAAGGCGACGAAATACTCCTTCACCCGCGTGTTCACCGAGAGCCACGACGCGCCGATGCAGAACGGCATCAGGAACGTGGTCAGCAGGATCAGCGGCATCGAGAACCCGTCGACGCCGAGCTTGAACTTGATCGTCTCGGCGAGCCAGCCGTGGGTCTCCACGAGCTGGAAGCTCGACGTCGACGGATCGAACCGGCCCCAGGCCACGAGGCTGAGGATGAAGGTGACGATGGTGGTCGCGAGTGCTGCCCAGCGGGCATTGCGCTTCACGCTCTCGGATTCGTCGCCGAGGGACAGGATGAAGGCCGCGCCGCAGAGCGGTACGATCAGCAGGCCTGAAAGAATGCCGAGGCCGAACATCTAGCGGGCACTCCGATACGGGTTGGCGGCCGTCATTGCGCGAGACATCAGTGTCCGACCTTCGGCAGACCAGTGAGCATGTACCAGCTGACGATCGCGGCGACGCCGATGAGCATGACGAAGGCGTAGTGGTAGACGTAGCCGGTCTGGAGCCGGACCACGCCGCGGGTGACATCGAGCACGCGGGTGGCGATCCCGTCGGGGCCGAGCCCGTCGATGACGCGCCCGTCGCCCTCCTTCCAGAGGAACTTGCCGAAGTTCTTGGCCGGCCGGACGAAGATGCGGTCGTAGAGTTCGTCGAAATACCACTTGTTGAGCAGGAACCGGTACAGGCTCGGCTGCTGCGCGGCGAGCTGGCCCGGCAGTTCCGGCCGGCGGATATACATCCAGAAGGCCAGCAGGAAGCCGATCACCAGCATGATGAAGGGCGAGTAAGCGACCAACGCCGGCACCGAATGGATGTCGTGCATGATGTGGTTGTCGGGGCCATGGCCGAGGGCATGTCCCCAGAACGACTCCATGCCCTCGCCGATGAAGCGGTTCTTGAAGATCAGACCGGCGAACAGGGCGCCGAAGGCGAGGATCGCCAGCGGGATCGTCATCACCAGCGGGCTCTCATGCGGCGTGTGCGCATGGTCGTGGTGCTCGATGGCGCTCTGCGAGGCGGGCTCGACGTCGTGGCCCTTGTCGTCATGGGCGACGCCTTCGTGATGGCCCGGCGCACCGTCCGCCTGGACCGCCGCGTGCGCCTGCGCCGAGGCCGGTGCCGCGTGATGGTCGTCATGATGGGCGGCGCCGTGGCCCGCCCAGCGCGCCGGTCCTTCGAAGGTCATGAAGAACAGACGCCAGGAATAGAACGAGGTCATCAGGGCAGCGACGACGGTGGCCAGGAAGGCGAGCGTGTGGCCCGGCCGCGTCGAGGCGTAGGCCGCCTCGATGATCGCATCCTTCGAGTAGTAGCCGGCGGTGAAGGGGAAGCCGATCAGAGCCAGGGTGCCGATGGTCATCATCGCCGAGGTGAAGGGAATGTAGCGGCGCAAAGCGCCCATGTTCCGCATGTCCTGCTCGTGGTGCATCGCGTGGATGACCGAGCCAGCGCCGAGGAACAGCAGCGCCTTGAAGAAGGCATGGGTGAAGAGGTGGAAGACAGCGGCCGAATACGCGCCGACGCCGAGCGCCACGAACATGTAGCCGAGCTGCGAGCAGGTCGAGTAGGCGATGACCCGCTTAATGTCGTTCTGCACCATGCCGATCGTGGCCGCGAAGAACGCGGTGATGCCGCCGATGACGGTCACCACGATGAGGGCATTGGGCGCCACCTCGAACAGGGGCGACAGGCGCGCCACCATGAACACGCCGGCGGTGACCATGGTCGCGGCATGGATCAGGGCGGAGACCGGGGTCGGCCCCTCCATGGCGTCGGGCAACCACGTGTGGAGCATGAACTGCGCCGACTTGCCCATGGCGCCCATGAACAGGAGCAGGCACGCCAGGGTCATGGCGTTCCAGTCGTAGCCGAGGAAGTGGAAGGTGGCGTCCTTGAACTCGGCGGCGCGCGGCAGGATGCCGTCGAAGGCCACGGAACCGAACAGGACGAAGACGAGGAAGATGCCGAGCGAGAAGCCGAAATCGCCGACGCGGTTGACGATGAAGGCCTTCATCGCCGCCGCGTTGGCCGAGGGCTTCTCGTACCAGAACCCGATCAGCAGGTAGGAGGCGAGGCCGACGCCTTCCCAGCCGAAGAACATCTGCACCAGGTTGTCGGCCGTCACCAGCATCAGCATGGCGAAGGTGAACAGTGACAGGTAGGCGAAGAAGCGCGGCCGGTGCGGATCCTCCGCCATGTAGCCCACGGAGTAGAGGTGGACGAGGGTCGAGACCGTCGTCACCACCACCAGCATCACAACGGTGAGCGTGTCGATCCGGAAAGCCCAGTCGACCACGAGATCGCCGGCGGTGAACCACGTCGCCACCTGCACGCGGGTGGCGTGGTCCGAGCCAGGCACTTCGAAGAAGGCGCCCCAGGACAGGAGGGCGGAGAAGGCGAGGAAGCCGGTGGTGATGTACTCGCACACGCGAGGGCCGAGCTGGCGGCCGAACAGGCCGGCGAGCAGGGCGCCGATGAGCGGGAAGAAGACGATCGCGTGATACATCGCTGGCTGGCCCGGCCTCCGGAAGCGTGCCGGATGACCGGCCTCGCTCCATTCTCGTCAATGGGATCGCGCGGGGTGCCGCGCGGCTCGGCTTGGGGGAAGATCAGCCCTTCATCATGTTCACGTCCTCCACCGCGATGGAGCCGCGGTTTCGGAAGAAGACGACGAGGATGGCGAGCCCGATGGCCGCCTCCGCCGCCGCCACCGTGAGCACGAACAGGGCGAAGACCTGGCCGGTGATGTCGTTGAGATGGGTGGAGAACGCCACGAGGTTGATGTTCACCGCGAGCAGGATGAGCTCCACCGACATCAGGATGACGATGATGTTCTTGCGGTTCACGAAGATGCCGAGCACGCCGAGCGTGAACAGGATCGCCGCCACCGTGAGATAATGGCTCAAGCCGATCATGAGCGCTGATCCTTCTGCAGAGCCGACATCAGACCTCGACACCTTGGCGCGAGGGCACCTTGCGGGTCTCGACCGCCATCTCCTGCGTCCGCGCGTTCTGCACGGAGATGTTCTGGCGCTTCACGCCCGGCCTGTCGCGCAGGGTGAGCACGATGGCACCGATCATCGCCACCAGCAGGATGAGCCCGGCCAGCTGAAAGTAGAAGACGTAATCCGTGTAGAGCACGCGCCCGAGCATCTGGGTGTTGGTGACGCCCTCGACATTGGCGAGCGGACCCAGCGGCGCCTGCATCAGGCCGGGATCGATCGTCCAGGAACCCACCACGAGCAGGAGTTCGATGAGGAAGACGGCCCCGATCAGCGCCCCCACGGGGAGGTATTGCTGGAAGCCCTGGCGCAGCTGCGCGAAATCCACGTCGAGCATCATCACGACGAAGAGGAACAGAACGGCTACGGCGCCGACATAGACCACCACGAGGATCATCGCGAGGAACTCGGCGCCCATCAGGACGAACAGGCCCGCCGCGTTGACGAAGGTCAGGATGAGGAAGAGCACCGACGCGACCGGATTGCGCGAGGTGATGACCATGAACGCGGACGCGATCGCGATGCCGGCGAACAGGTAGAAGAAGGCTGCGGCTGCACTCATGCGATTATGGAGATCAGCCGTCCCGAGGACGGCCCCTTCTGCCGAAATTCAAACCAGCCCGTGCAGGCCGCCCGTCTATAGAACCCACCCCTGCGGCGCACAACCGCCGGGGCTCCCGTCATCACCGGTATGGCGCGTCCACCGCGATGTTGCGCGCGATCTCGCGCTCCCAGCGGTCGCCGTTCAGGAGCAGCTTGTCCTTGTCGTAGAGAAGCTCCTCGCGGGTCTCCACGGAGAATTCGAGATTCGGCCCCTCGACGATGGCATCCACCGGGCAGGCCTCCTGGCACATGCCGCAATAGATGCATTTCACCATGTCGATGTCGTAGCGCGTGGTGCGCCGTGTGCCGTCGTTACGGCGCGGGCCGGCCTCGATGGTGATGGCCTGCGCCGGGCAGATCGCCTCGCACAGCTTGCAGGCGATGCAGCGCTCTTCCCCGTTGGGATAGCGGCGCAACGCATGCTCCCCGCGGAAGCGCGGACCGCGATGCCCCATCTCGAAAGGGTAGTTGATCGTGGCCTTGGGTTTGAAGAAGTAGCGCATGGCGAGGGCGAACCCCGACACGAACTCCTTCAGCAGCAGACCCTTGGCGACCTGATCGAGCTTCATGGCGCGATCTCCCTTATGCGTTGCATCATGCCCCCGGCGCGAGGCCGGTGAGCTTGAGGACGAAGGCGACGACGACGACCGAAACGAGCGAGAGCGGAAGGAACACCTTCCAGCCGAGGCGCATGAGCTGGTCGTAGCGGTAGCGCGGCACCATGGCCTTCACCATGGCAATCATGAAGAACAGGAAGCTCGCCTTCAGGGCGAACCAGATCAGCCCCGGCACCCAGGTGAAGGGCGCGAACGGGATCGGCGAGAGCCAGCCGCCGAGGAACAGCACCGTCCCGAGCGCGCACATGGTCATGATCGCCACGTACTCGCCGAGCATGAACAGCAGGTACGGCGTCGAGGAATACTCGACCATGTAGCCCGCCACGAGCTCCGATTCGGCCTCCGGCAGATCGAAGGGCGGGCGGTTGGTCTCGGCGAGTGCCGAGATGAAGAACACCACGAACATCGGGAACAGCCAGAGCCAGTACCAGCCGAGGATGCCGAGCGAAGTGTCCTGCGCCATGACGATGCGCGAGAGGTTGAGCGAGCCGGCACAGAGTAGGACGCAGATGATGACGAAGCCGAGGGACACTTCGTAGGAGATCATCTGCGCGGCGGAGCGCAGGGCGCCGAGGAAGGCGTATTTCGAGTTCGAGGCCCAGCCGCCCATCAGAACGCCGTAGACGCCCAAGCTCGAGATCGCGAAGATGTAGGTGATGCCGACATTGAGATCGGCGATGGCCCAGCCTTCCGCCAGCGGGATCACCGCCCAGCCCGCCAGGGCCAGCGTGGCGAAGACCAGGGGCGCTAGCAGGAACAACGCCTTGTTGGCGCCGGCCGGGATCACCGGCTCCTTCAGCACGAACTTCAGGAGATCGGCGAAGGATTGCAGCAGGCCCCAAGGCCCGACCACGTTGGGGCCGCGCCGCAGCTGCACCGCCGCCCAGATCTTGCGATCGGCCAGCAGCGCGTAGGCGATGAAGACGAGAAGCAGCGCCAGGAGCACGAAGCTCTTGAGCACCAGAAGCAGGACGGTGCCGACGATTTCCAGCATGGTCGGCAGCCCCTATTCCGCCGCTTCGAGGCCGCGCGTCCGCGCGAGGCTCGAACATTCGGCCAGCACGCGCGAGGCGCGGGCGATGGCGTTGGTGAGATAGAAGTCCGGCACCGCCGAGGCGAAGGCCGAGCGGTTCGCTTCGCCGCCGAGGCTCGCCAGGGTCTCGACCGTGGCGGCGACGTCGCCCGGCGCCACCGCGTCGAGGGCGGCGAAATGCGGATATTCCGCATAGAGCGCGCGCCGCAGGGCGCCGAGGGAATCGAAGGCCAGGCGCTTGCCGAGAACGTCGGACAGGGCGCGCAGGATCGCCCAATCCTCGCGGGCGTCGCCCGGCGGGAAACCGGCGCGGTTCGTAGTCTGCACCCGGCCTTCGAGGTTCACGAAGGTGGCGTTCTTCTCGGTATAGGCGGCCCCCGGCAGGATCACGTCGGCGCGGGTGGCGCCACGGTCGCCGTGGGTGCCCTGGTAGATCACGAAGGCACCGGCGCCGATCTCGATCTCGTCGGCGCCGAGGTTGAACAACACGTCCAGGGCACCCGGCTCGGCCATCGCGGCGAAGTCGAGCCCCCCCTCCCCCGGCACGAAGCCGAGATCGAGGGCGCCGACACGGGCGGCGGCGGTCTGGAGCACGGCGAAACCGTTCCATTCCGAGGTGACCGCCCCGACGTCCTTGGCGAGCTTGGCCGCCGCCGCGAGGATGGCGGCTCCGTCCGGACGGGACAGCGCCCCGGTCCCGACGGTGACGAGGGGACGGCTCGCACCCTTCAGCACCTCGGCGAAGCTGTGCCGGCCGGCGGCGATGTCGGCCAGGGTCTCGGGGCCGGCGCCGAGATAGGTATGGGGATAGGTGAGATCCACGGCCTCGCCGATGAGGCCCACTGCCAGCGGCGCCATCCGCCAGCGCTTGCGGATGCGCACGTTGAGGAGCGAGGCTTCGAGGCGCGGATTGGTCCCGACCAGGAGAATCGCGTCCGCATCCTCGATCCCCGGGATGGTGGGATTGAATGTGTAGGCGGCCCGGCCCCAGGCTGGGTCGATCGCCTCGCCGGCCTGACGGCAATCGAGATTGGTCACGCCGAGCGACCCCATCAGGGTCTTCAGGGCATAGGTCTCCTCCACGGCGGCGAGATCGCCGACGATGGCGCCGACGCGCTTCGGATCGGCGCTCTTCGTCTTCGCGGCGATGGCGGCGAAGGCCTCCCCCCAGGAGGCGGGCCGCAGGCGGCCGTTCTCGCGCAGATACGGACGGTCGAGGCGCTGGGCGCGCAGGCCGTCCACAGCATGGCGAGTCTTGTCGGAGATCCACTCCTCGTTGATGTCCTCGTTGACGCGCGGCTCGATCTGCATGACCTCGCGGCCGCGGGCATCGACGCGGATGGCGCAGCCGACGGCATCCATCACGTCGATGGATTCGGTCTTCGACAGCTCCCAGGGCCGCACCTCGTAGCTCTGCGGCTTATGGACGAGGGCGCCCACCGGGCAGAGATCGGCGACGTTGCCCTGGAGCTCCGAGCCCATGGCGCTCTCGAGATAGCTCGTGATCTCCATGTCCTCGCCACGCCCGATGGCGCCGAGATCCGGCACGCCGGCCACTTCCGCCAGGAAGCGGACGCAGCGGGTGCAGTGGATGCAGCGGTTCATGGCGGTCCGTACCAGCGGGCCGATGTATTTCTCCTCGACGGCGCGCTTGTTTTCGCCGTAGCGGGTCGAATCGACGCCGTAGGCCATGGCCTGATCCTGCAGGTCGCAATGGCCGCCCTGGTCGCAGATCGGGCAATCGAGCGGGTGGTTGATGAGGAGGAACTCCATCACCCCCTCACGCGCCTTCTTCGTGGTTCCCGACCGGGTGAGGATCTCGGGCGGCTCGCCGTTGGGGCCAGGCCGGCAATCCTTCACCGCGTAGGCGCAGGAAGCCACTGGCTTCGGTGCGCCCTTCAGCTCCACCAGGCACATGCGGCAATTACCGGCGATGGACAGCCGCTCGTGGAAGCAGAAGCGCGGGATTTCCGCGCCCGCGACTTCGCAGGCCTGCAGCAGGGTGTACTCGGCCGGAACATCGACCTCGGTGCCGTCGACGATGAGCTTGGTCATGCGTGCTTCTCGGTGTCGAACATCGGTCCGAAAGACATGGCGATCACTCCGCCGCGATCCGCACAGGATCGCTGTGCGGGTTGGCGCTGTAGCGGTCGATGCGCTTCTCGATCTCGGGGCGGAAGTGACGGATGAGGCCCTGGATCGGCCAGGCCGCCGCATCGCCGAGCGCGCAGATCGTGTGGCCCTCGATCTGCTTCGTCACGTCGAGGAGCATGTCGATCTCGCGGCGCTGGGCGCGGCCCTCGGCCATGCGCAGCATCACGCGCCACATCCAGCCGGTGCCCTCGCGGCAGGGCGTGCACTGGCCGCAGCTCTCGTGCTTGTAGAAATAGGCGATGCGGGCGATGGCCGAGACGATGTCGGTGGAGCGGTCGAGAACGATCACCGCCGCCGTGCCGAGGCCGGAGCCGAGGCCGCGCAGGGTGTCGAAATCCATCTTGGCGTCGATGATCTGCTCGGCCGGCACCAGGGGCACCGAAGAGCCGCCGGGGATGGAGCAGAGCAGGTTGTCCCAGCCGCCGCGCATACCGCCGCAATGCTTGTCGATGAGCTCGCGGAAGGTGATGCCGAGCTCTTCCTCGACGTTGCAGGGCTTGTTGACGTGGCCCGACACGCAGAACAGCTTGGTGCCGGTGTTGTTCTTGCCGCCCAACCCCGCGAACCAGGCGCCGCCCCGGCGCAGGATGGTGCCCGCCACCGCGATGGACTCGACGTTGTTCACCGTGGTGGGACAGCCGTAGAGGCCCATATTGGCCGGGAAAGGCGGCTTCAGCCGCGGCATGCCCTTCTTGCCCTCGAGGCTTTCCAGCAGCGCCGTTTCCTCGCCGCAGATATAAGCGCCGGCACCGTGATGGACGTAGATGTCGAACGGGTAACCGTGGACGTTGTCCTTGCCCACGAGGCGGGCCGCATAAGCCTCGTCCACCGCCTTCTGCAGGGCGTGCTTCTCCGCCACGTACTCGCCGCGGATGTAGATGTAGCAGGCATGCGCGGCCATCGAGAACGAGGCTAGCATGCAGCCCTCGATCAGGAGATGCGGATCGTGCCGCATGATCTCCCGGTCCTTGCAGGTGCCCGGCTCGGATTCGTCGGCGTTGACCACAAGGTAATGCGGCCGCCCATCCGACTTCTTGGGCATGAACGACCATTTCAGGCCCGTCGGGAAGCCGGCACCGCCGCGCCCGCGAAGCCCGGACGCTTTCATCTCGTCGATGATCCAGTCGCGGCCCATTTCCAGCAGGAACTTGGTGCCGTCCCAGGCACCACGCTTCCTGGCCTCGTCGAGACCGGGGGAATGAAGGCCGTACAGATTGGTGAAGATGCGATCCTGATCGGAGAGCATGTCAGTTCCCCTCCGTCTTCGGAGCGCCGGGATTGGGCGCCGTCTTCCTCGGCTTGGCGGCCGTCGGAGGCGGCGTCTCGTCGTCCGGCCCCAGATCGTCGCTGGCACCCGAGGCGAGGGGCTGCGGCGGCGGCTCGTCCCGGGGCAGGTCGGATTGCGTTCCCGCTTCGGCTCCCGCGGCTTCGGCGCGCGCAACCGTCACCCCGGCATCGGCCGTGGGATGACCCGGCTGGGCCTTGGAGTCCGTGGCATCCGCGGCATCAGCCTTATCACCGGCCTTGACCGGCTCTTCGCCTCCGGCCGAACGCTGGGCAGGGCCGTCCGAGGCCGACGAGGCGGCGGCGCGGCCTGCATCGGGTTTGGCGGGTTTAGGATCGGTGGCGGCGCGCTGCTCGGAAGACGCAGCTTCGGATTTGCCCTCGGACGTGGTGTCGTCGGCCGCATGCTCCTCGAAACGCTTGCGCCAGGCGCCCACTCGGGAGCCGTCGAACAAGGTCGCGTCGGTGAGGGTGTCGGCGCCGCCCTTCGGCTCGGACGAGGTGCGCCCCACCTGCGAGCCGACCTTCACCGGGCGGCCGGCCGCCAGATCGTCCATCAGCGTGCCGAGGAGATCCGGCGTCAGGTCCTCGTAGTAATCCTGGTTGATCTGCGCCATAGGCGCATTGCAGCAGGCGCCGAGGCACTCGACTTCGAGCCAGGAGAAGTTGCCGTCGGCGCTCACATGGCCGGGCGCACCGAGACGCTCGTGAAGGTAGTCCTTCAACTCGCGCGCGCCGCAGGAATCGCACGGCACCGTGCCGCAGAGCTGGATCCAGAACCGGCCCACCGGCTCGAGGGCGAACATCGTGTAGAAGGTCGCCACTTCGAGCACGCGGATATGCGGCATACCGAGTTCGGCGGCCACCGCCTCGATCGCCTTCTGCGGCAGCCAGCCGCCATTCTGCTCCTGCGCCTTCCACAGCAACGGAATCACGGCCGAGGCCTGACGGCCTTCCGGGTATTTTTCGATTTGACCCTTCGCCCAGTCGGCGTTCTCGGAAGAGAACGCGAAGGACGCGGGCTGCTCGGCGGCGGGGGCGAGTCTGCGGTTCGCCATAGCTTATTCGGCGTCCTTTATGTCAGCAGGCAGCGGCGTACCGGTCTCGGCAGCACCGCACTCCCAGAACTTACCGTCCGGAATCGGCCGACCACGATCCCTCTCGATCATGGGCATGTTGAAGCAATCACAATGCGAGTCTGAATGCCGCACGAGATCGGTGAAACCCGGCGTACCAGGCTCGCCGATGCGGCGCTCAACAGTCCCGCGGCCGGTCTCCTTGAAGGCATCAGGCAGGCTGCGAAGCGTTTCGTACTGGGCGCAGGAAACGTCGGCCCAAGCCGGCAAGTTGCCGGCAAGCATCGACGCTACCGTGACCGAGAGAGCTGTTCTCACCGGTCCACCTCGCCGAACACGATGTCGAGCGTGCCGAGCACGCAGGACACGTCGGCCAGCATGTGGCCGCGGCACATCCAGTCCATGGCCTGGAGATGGGCGAAACCCGGAGCGCGGATCTTGCAGCGGTAGGGCTTGTTGGTGCCGTCGGCGACGAGATAGACGCCGAACTCGCCCTTGGGGGCTTCGACCGCCGCGTAGACCTCGCCGGCCGGGACGTGGAAGCCTTCGGTGTAGAGTTTGAAGTGGTGGATGAGCGCTTCCATCGAGCGCTTCATCTCGCGGCGCGGCGGCGGGGCGAACTTGCCGTCGGTGGCCGCGATCGGCCCCTGTCCGGCGGGCTCCCGCAGCTTCACGCAGCATTGCCGCATGATCTTGGCCGATTCCCGCATCTCTTCCATGCGGATGACCTGGCGATCGTAGGTGTCGCCGTTCCTGCCCACGGGGACGTCGAACTCCATCTCCTCGTAGCACTCGTAGGGCTGCGACTTGCGCAGATCCCACGGGATGCCGGAGCCGCGCACCATCACCCCGGAGAAGCCCCAGGCCATGGCCTCGTCCACGGTGACGATGCCGATGTCGACGTTGCGCTGTTTGAAGATGCGGTTGCCCATGACGAGGTTGTCGAGGTCGTCCACCACCTGCAGGAACGGGTCGATGAAGGCCTCGATGTCGTCGATCAGCGCCGGCGGCAGGTCCTGGTGCACGCCGCCGGGCCGGAAGTAGTTGGCGTGGAGACGCGCACCCGACGCGCGCTCGTAGAAGATCATCAGCTTCTCACGCTCCTCGAAGCCCCAGAGCGGCGGCGTCAACGCGCCCACGTCCATGGCCTGCGTGGTCACGTTGAGGAGGTGTGAGAGGATGCGGCCGATCTCGCAGAACAGCACGCGGATGAGCTGGGCCCGGCGCGGCACCTGCAACCCCAGCAGCTTCTCGATGCCGAGGCAGAAGGCATGCTCCTGGTTCATCGGCGACACGTAGTCGAGCCGGTCGAAATACGGCGTGGCCTGAAGGTAGGTCTTGTGCTCGATCAGCTTCTCGGTGCCGCGATGGAGCAGGCCGATATGCGGATCGACCCGCTCGACGATTTCGCCGTCGAGTTCCAGCACGAGGCGCAGCACGCCGTGCGCCGCCGGGTGCTGGGGCCCGAAATTGATCGCGAAGTTGCGGATGTTGTGCTCGGTCATGGCCTCGCTCCGCTGTTCAAGCCGACTTCTTCTCATCGCCCGGGAGCACGTATTCGGTGCCCTCCCAGGGCGAGAGGAAGTCGAAGTTCCGGAATTCCTGCGCCAGCTTCACCGGCTCGTAGACCACGCGGGCCTCGTCCTGGTCGTAGCGGACCTCGACGAAGCCGGTGAGGGGGAAGTCCTTGCGCAGGGGATGCCCTTCGAACCCGTAATCCGTCAGCAGGCGGCGGAGATCGGGATGTCCGGAGAAGAGGACGCCGTAGAGGTCGTAGGTCTCGCGCTCGAACCAGTTGGCGGCCGGGAACACGTCGATGACGGAGGGGACCGGGGTCTGGTCGTCGGTCTGTACCTTCACCCGGATGCGGGCGTTATGGCGCAGGGAGAGCAGGTGATAGACGACGTCGAAGCGCTTTTCGCGGTTCGGGTAATCCGCGCCGCAGATGTCGATGAAGCAGCGGAAGGCGCAAGCGGGGTCGTCGCGCAGATAGGTCAGCGCATAGACGATGTCGCTCGCCTGCACATTCAGCGTGAGTTCGCCGAAGGCGATGGTCCGCGAGACGATGGCCGGTCCGAGCGCCGACCCGACATGGTCGCTGAGCGCCTGGAGGGAGCCGTCGGCCGGGGCCGCGGTATGGGCGAGGATCGAAATGCCGTTGCTCATGCCGGACCCTCAGCGCTCGATCGTGCCGGTGCGGCGGATCTTCTTCTGCAGGAGGAGCACGCCGTAGAGCAGCGCCTCCGCCGTGGGCGGGCAGCCGGGCACGTAGATATCCACGGGCACCACCCGGTCGCAGCCGCGCACCACCGAATAGGAATAGTGGTAATAGCCGCCGCCATTGGCGCAGGAGCCCATCGAGATGACGTAGCGCGGCTCCGGCATCTGATCGTAGACCTTGCGCAGGGCGGGGGCCATCTTGTTGGTCAGAGTCCCCGCGACGATCATCACGTCGGATTGGCGCGGCGAGCCACGCGGCGCGAAGCCGAAGCGCTCGCAATCATAGCGCGGCATCGACATCTGCATCATCTCGACCGCGCAACAGGCGAGGCCGAATGTCATCCACATCAGCGACCCGGTGCGGGCCCAATTGATGAGATCGTCCGTCGAGGTGATGAGGAAGCCGCGGTCGGCGAGTTCGCTGTTGATCGACAGGAAGGTCGGATCGTCGGCGCCGATGGGCCGGCCGGTATTCGGATCGATGATCCCCTTCGGCGCGGGTGCGACGGCGGGGATCCGGGTCATGTCTGGACTGAAGGCCATCGGTTTCTCGGGATCCGGCTTCGGGCAATGCGATTGTCAGGTCGACGGGACGGCTAGTCCCATTCGAGGGCGCCCTTGCGCCACTCGTAGACGAACCCGACCGTGAGCACGCCGAGGAAGGCCATCATCGACCACATGCCGAACCAGCCGAGTTCGCCGAAGGTGATCGCCCAGGGGAACAAGAACGCGACTTCAAGATCGAAGATGATGAATAGGATAGCGACGAGGTAGAACCGCACGTCGAACTTCATGCGGGCGTCGTCGAAAGCATTGAAGCCGCACTCGTAAGCAGAGAGCTTCTCCGGGTCGGGGCTGTTATAAGCGACGAGGAACGGTGCGACGAGCAGCGCCACGGCGATGAACAACGACACGCCGATGAAAACGATGAGGGGCAGGTAATCCGCCAGCAGGCTTGTCATGCGACACCTCTCGTGTTCGTGGCGGGCGAAGCGCCTCGCGAGCGCCGGGATGGTATGGAATTGCTCCAATGCCAGACTGCGCAGGCGCGAGGCTTAGACGACCCCCTTGAGCGAAACAAGGGCGTCGTGCGTCGCACAAATCCGGCCATGCTCAGGAAGTATGGGGCGGATCGTATCCGACAACACGACCGATCCGCGCAGGTCCCCCGACCGGCAGTTCCGCGGTCGCCGCCAAGGCCCGATCTGGCCGGTTTCCTGCATGGCCCCGCCCCTGCTCGATGCCCCCGTCCGGGGAGATGGAAACGAGGATTTCGGGGACATCCGGGCGGGGGAGATAGCGAGGAACGGCACTCGTGGGGCACACGGAACCAGAACCTTGGCCGTGAGTTCCGTTCATGTCCCACTCAGGCCGGATGGCGTTAGGTCGTCGCAATATTCGACCTTACAGGAGACGTTTCGTGCGCATTGCCCAGATTGCTCCGCTCTCGGAGGCCGTGCCTCCGAAGTTCTACGGTGGCACCGAGCGCGTCGTATCGTGGATCACGGAGGAACTCGTCCGGCAGGGACATGACGTGACCCTGTTCGCCAGTGGCGATTCCGAGACGTCCGCCAAGCTCGCCGCCTGCACGCCAGAGGGTCTTCGCCTTCTCGGTTACCGCGATCACACTGCGAGCCATCTGGCGATGCTGCATACCGTCCACAAACGGGCGCATGAGTTCGACGTGCTGCACTTCCACATCGATCTGCTGCAGTATCCGATGTTCGAAGACCTCTACCACAAGTGCGTCACGACCATGCACGGTCGCCTCGACGTGCCGGATTTCATGCCGGTCTACCGCACCTTCACGGGCATGCCCCTGGTGTCGATCTCCGACAACCAGCGCGAGCCCATGCCGTCGAACTCGAATTGGCAGGCGACGATCCATCACGGCCTGCCGTCCGAGAACTGCCCGTATTATCCGGAAGCCAATGGCGGCTACCTCGCCTTCCTCGGACGCATCTCCCCCGAGAAGCGCCCCGACCGGGCGATTCAGATGGCGATCCAGTCCGGCGTGAAGCTGAAGATCGCCGCCAAGGTGGACAAGGCCGATCAGGATTATTGGGACGAGGTCATCGAGCCGATGATCCACCACCCGCTCGTCGAGTTCATCGGCGAGATCAACGAAGAGCAGAAGAAGGACTTCCTCGGCAACGCCCTGGCCCTGGCTTTCCCGATCGACTGGCCGGAGCCCTTCGGCCTCGTCATGATCGAGGCGATGTCGGCCGGCACGCCGGTGATCGCATTCCGCAACGGCTCCGTACCGGAGGTCATCGCCGACGGCGTCAGCGGCGTCCTGTGCGAGACGATGGACGATGCCATTGCGGCCGTACACAAGGTCAAGACCATGAGCCGCGCCGGCGTGCGCCGCCACTTCGAGACGCAGTTCACCGCCGAGTGCATGGTGAAGAAGTATGTGGCGGTCTACGAGCAGCTGATCGAGAACGAGAAGACCATCATCAAGATGCCGCGCGCCGGGGCGTTCACCCCGCATTACGGCGATCTGAACGGCTCGGCCCGCCCGTCGCTCTCCGCCGCCGCCATGCCGGCCTGAAATTCCTTGCAGAAAGGCTGGTGCCATACGGCATCAGCCTTGCTAACCTCCTCCCGAGTCGGCGGCCCTCATTCGTGAGATCCACCGGTACCGGTTATCGAAGGCCGCTGGATCGCCCTTTCGCGACCGGCGGCCTTTTGATTCGCGATAGACGATCCAGCGCTTCGGGCCAGAGAGCGAACGTCGCTTCATCGAGCCCGTCGACGCGCCCGAGACGATCTGCGACATCGGGCCGGAGAGGCCCGGCTTCGATACCGCGGGTCCGACAGTCCACTTCCCGGAGACGTTCAGGCATGGCGGCGAACACTTCCACGGCGACGACACAGGACGGTCACAGCGGCACGAACGGGCTGGGGCAGGGTTTCCAGGATGCCGACGACGTGCTGCCGCAATACCATATCGAGGCACAGACCTCGCTGGTGGAGCGCCCCTTACGCTCCCTGAAATACGGCGAGGCCTTCGCCGTCCTCGACAGCTACGGCGATATCGGCGTGCTGCCCGGGCCCGAGGGCCTGTATTTCCAGGATACACGCTACCTGTCGCGCCTCGGCTTCACCATCGAGGACCAGCGCCCGCTGCTGCTCTCCTCGGTGATGCAGGACGACAACGGCGCGCTGAGCGTCGACATGACGACGCCGGACATCCGCATCGATGCCCATGACGAGACCACCATCCCCCGCGAGCTGATCGCCATCGAGCGCACCAAGTTCCTGTTCAAGGGGGCCTGCTACGACCGGATCGGCCTGCGCAACTACGATTCGCGCCATTGGAAGCTCAAGATCGGCGTGACCTTCGACGCCGATTACCGTGACCTGTTCGAGGTGCGCGGCATGGACCGGCCGGTCCGCGGCAAGCGCAGCGTGCAGGTGGCGAACGAATCGGAAGTCCAGTTTCGCTATGTCGGTCTCGACGAGGTGGTGCGCACCACGAGCCTGCATTTCGGTCCGAAGCCGCACCGTATCGAGCCGGGCCGCGCCGAGTTCGAGGTCTCGCTGCCCCCGGGCGGCCGGACGTCCCTGTTCATCCGCGTCGTCTTCGAATCGCACCGCGCCTTCACCAGCGCTCCGGCTGCGGAGAAGGTCGGCGAGGACGCCGCCGCCGGCCTGTCACACGCGGCGGGAAGCAGCGCCGGCGCACGCCATCCCAAGGGCCTCGGCGAGGGCGTGATCTTCGCCCGCGCCTATCGCGACGCGCGCCGGGACCTGCGCCAGCTCACCGCCGGGATCACCACGATCATCTCGTCGAACGACCAGTTCAACGAAGCGGCCTGCCGCGCCACCGCCGACCTCTACATGCTGGCGAGCCGCACGCCCGAGGGCATCTACCCCTTCGCCGGCATCCCCTGGTACTCAACCGTGTTCGGCCGCGACGGCATCATCACCGCGATGATGGCGCTCTGGATCGACCCGAACTTCGCCAAGGGCGTCCTGCGCTACCTCGCCTCGACACAGGCCAAGGCCGTGGACCCCGCCGCCGACGCCCAGCCGGGCAAGGTCCTGCACGAGACCCGGCGCGGCGAGATGGCGATGCTCGGCGAGGTGCCGTTCCGCCACTATTACGGCACCATCGACGGCACGCCGCTCTTCGTCATGCTGGCCTACGAGTATTACGCGGTCACCGGCGACATCGAGACGATCAAGCGCATCTGGCCGGCCCTCGAACTCGCCCTCACGTGGATGAACGAGTACGGCGACCGGGACGGCGACGGCTTCGTCGAATATGCCCGCGACACCGACAAGGGCCTGGAGAACCAGGGCTGGAAGGACAGCCACGATTCGATCTTCCATACCGATGGACAGCTCGCCAAGGGGCCGATCGCCCTGTGCGAAGTCCAGGGCTACGTCTATGCCGCCAAGAACGGCATGGCCAAGCTCGCCACCCTGCTTGGGCACGACGACCTCGCCACCCGCCTCGGCAAGGAGGCGCTGGCCCTTCGCGAAAACTTCGACAAGGCCTTCTGGTGCGAGGAGATCGGCACCTACGCGCTGGCCCTGGACGGGGCGAAGAAGCAATGCGCCGTGCGCTCGTCCAATGCCGGCCACGCCCTCTTCACCGGCATCGCCCTGCCGGAGCGCGCCGCGAGCGTCGCCGCCAACCTGCTGTCGAAGGACGGATTCAACGGCTGGGGCGTCCGCACGATCGCGCGCGGCGAGGCCCGCTACAACCCGATGTCGTATCACAACGGCTCGATCTGGCCGCACGACAACGCCCTGGTGGCCATGGGCCTCGCGCGCTACGACCTGAAGCCGGAGGCTTCCCGTATCTTCCAGGGCATGTTCGACACCGCCCTCTACCAGGACCAGAAGCGCCTGCCGGAGCTGTTCTGCGGCTTCATGCGCCGCAACCAGCGCGGCCCCGTCTCTTACCCTGTGGCCTGCTCGCCCCAGGCCTGGGCGGCGGCGGCTCCGTTCGCCTTCCTCTCAGCCTGCATCGGTTTGGAGATCCAGCACGACCGCAACCGCATCCGCTTGCGCAACCCCACCCTCCCGGACTTCCTCGAAGGCGTTTCGATCTTCAACCTGAAGCTCGGCGAATCGCGGATCGACCTGCGGGTGCAGCGCTACGGCAGCGACGTCACGGTGAACGTGCTGAGGCGGGTGGGCGACGCGCAGGTGTCCGTGGTGAAGTAAATCCTGGGACTTGGGGGCGGCTCCCAGGCTGCCCCCCTACCCTCGCGGCAAGCACGAAGCTGCCCCGAATCACACGACATTCGAGACCGGCTGTAAGGCGATAAAAAAAGCCGCCTCCCCGAGGAAGCGGCTTTCAGAACGTCCATGTCCCGTGGTGGGACGAAAGCGACCTCAGCGCGGCGCCAGGATCATGATCATCTGGCGGCCTTCGAGCATCGGCTCGCTCTCCACCTTGGCGATTTCCTGGGTCTCGTTCTTCACCCGTTCGAGCAGGCGCAGGCCGATATCCTGGTGCGCCATCTCACGGCCACGGAAGCGCAGGGTGACCTTCACCTTGTCGCCCTCCTCGAAGAAGCGGATGACCGCCTTCATCTTGGTGTCGTAATCGTGCTTGTCGATACCGGGGCGGAGCTTGATCTCCTTGACCTCGACCGTCTTCTGCTTCTTGCGGGCCTCGTTCTGCTTCTTCTGTTCGTTGAAGCGGAAGCGGCCGTAATCCAGAAGCTTACAGACGGGAGGGACGGAGTTCGGCGCGATCTCCACGAGATCGAGGCCCGCCTCTTCGGCAAGGGCGAGCGCGTCGAAGAAGGCGACGACACCGCGGTTCTGCCCGGTATCATCGATGAGCTGCACCTCGCGGACGCCACGGATGTCCCGATTGGCGCGCGGCCCGTCCTTCTGCGGGGCCGGCATGGCTCTCATTGGTCTACGAATGGCTTCAATCTCCTAGTGAACGACGAAACGGCAGCCTGCGGACATCGCCCGGAGGGCTAGACCTGCCACCAATCGCTCCGGCAATCCGGTTGCGGACACCATGTCCGAACTGCGTCCCGTGTCAACAGGCAGGAGCGGGTTTGGTTCACGAACCGGCTCATACAGTGTCAGCGCGGGCGTCGGGCGAGAAGCTCTGCATAGATGTCGAGGGTGGCGCCCACCATGCCATCGAGGGAGAAATGCGCCTCCACATGGGCGCGCCCCCGGCGGGTCATGGCGTCCCGTGCGCTGGCCCCGAGGGTGAGCGCTTCGAGCAGGGCCTCGGCCAGAGCCGGAGCGTCGCCGGGCGGCACCCGCCAGCCGGTGCGCTGGGCCGCCGGCACTTCCGGCGGGGCGAGCACCGTTTCCGGCACCGCGCCGAGATCCGAGACAACCACCGGGGTCCCGAGGGCCTGGGCTTCCACCGCCGAGCGCCCGAAGGCCTCGGGCTCCACGGACGGGACGGCGACCACCGAAGCCGCCCGGAAGGCGGCCGGCATGTCGGTGCAATGGCCGACCCGCAGGACGATGTCGCGGAGGCCGCGTGCCTCGATCAATGTGTCGAGTTCCCGCTCGTAAGCGGAGCGGCCCTGCGGGTCGCCGGCCAGGACGAAGACGACATCGGTGATGCCCCGGTCGCGCAGGAAGGCGGCCGCCTCGATCAGCACGCGCTGACCCTTCCAGGCGGTGAGCCGGGCCGCGAGCAGGACGACGCGCTGGTGCGGCGCCACCCCCCAGGATCGGCGCAGGGCCTCGACGCGGGCGGGCGCCACGGCGCCGGGCGAGAACTGGGCGAGATCGGTGCCGCGATGGACGACCCGGACACGGTCGCCGGCCTGATCGGGGTGAAGCATCCGGATGAGGTCGGCGGTGTAGTGAGAATTGGCGATGACCACGTCGCCGCGCGCCATCACCGAATTGTAGAGCACCTTCACGCCGGTCCGGCCGGAATAACTGCCGTGATAGGTGGTCACATAAGGAATCTTCAGCCGCCGGGCGGCGCCGAGGGCCACCCAGGCGGGAGCGCGCGAGCGGGCATGGACGATCTGGACCCCCTCGCGCCGGCAAAGGCGCGCGAGGCGCCCGACATTCAGCGCCATGGCAAGGGGATTCTTGGAGGCGGCGGGGAATGGAAGCCAGGTTCCGCCCTTGGCCTGCATCTCGCCGACCAGGCGTCCGCCTTCCGTCGCCACGAGGGCCCGCGCACCTGCGGAGGCGAGGGCTGCGGCCACATCCACCGTGGTACGCTCGGCCCCACCGGCGTCGAGGGCCGGAATGATCTGCAGCACCGTGGCGCCCGCCAGAGGTTGCGCCTCGCTGGGGAATCCGGCCCCGAATCTTTCCTCGCCGCTCATCGAGCCCATCCTTCCGGAGACGGCCGGATCGACGGAAGATGGTCTTCGAAGGGGCGACGGGACTCGTCTCGTGTCTCGATCATGGTCTCCAGCATCGGGGGCACGCTTTACGGCTCGGTAAACGAAATGCGACTGCATCACAGTCAAATGTCGGTTTTACCGGATAAAAGGGACTACGCATGGACTCAGCGCTCAGCCAGGCCCCGACCTTCATCACCGTGGGCAAGGGAGACGCCGCGCGGCGCATCGCGGTGCGCAGCCGCGCGGGAGACGGACCCGCTCTGGTCTGGCTCGGGGGCTTCCGCTCCGATATGGGCGCCACCAAGGCGATGGTCCTCGACGCCTATGCGCGGGACCATGGCCGCGCGCTCGTCAGGTTCGACTATACCGGGCACGGCGAATCGGAGGGAGAGTTCGCCGAATCGACGATCTCGACCTGGCTCGAAGACGCCATGGCGGTCCTCGACGCCACCGTGACGGGGCCGGCCATCCTCGTCGGCTCGTCGATGGGAGGCTGGATCGCCTGCCTCGCGGCGCGCGCGCGGGCGCTCCGGGGCGATGCCCCCCTGGCCGGCATGGTGCTGATCGCTCCCGCCCTCGACTTCACCGAGACCCTGATGTGGGAGCGTTTTCCACCCGATATCCGCGCGACGATGGAGCGGGAGGGCGTGTGGATGCGGCCCACCGACTACGGGCCGGAGCCGGTGCCCACCACCATGGCGCTGATCGAGGACGGGCGCCGGCATCTTCTCCTCGGCGGTCCGATCGATCCGGGCTGCCCGGTGCATATCCTGCAGGGCATGCGAGATCCGGACGTGCCCTACACCCATGCCCTCGCGACGGTGGAACGGCTGCCGGCTTCCGGCACCGTCCTCACCCTCATCGCCGATGGCGACCACCGCCTGTCACGGCCGCAGGATCTCTCACGGCTGCTGGCGGCGGTGGCGGAGATCGGCTGAGCCGCGAGGCGGGTCGTTCTTCAGTGCAGGCTCACGGCGTGCAGATCGTTCGCCACAGCGTTGGCGACGATCACGTCCCGCGAATCGGCCAGCAGGATCGGGCTGCCGCTGGCCGAGAGCAGAGCGAACAGGTCCATGCCCGGGGTCAGGTCAGGCGCCTGCGGAAACAGCCGCTTCACCTCGTCGGAGCGGATCGGCCGGACATAGGCGATGTGCCCTTCGCCGAGAGCCGCGAGATCGGCGGCGTTGAACTCGGCGGGGTCGAGATCGGCCGGGGTGATCGGATTCGGGTTGAAATCGGTCATGATGCCCTCCTTTCGAGGCAGAGCTTGGTCCGGTGCGGTTCCGTTCGCGGGCCGTTACCGGGTGGATAGGTCGCGCTCCTAGACGTCGTCGCGGGATGCGATGGCGATCTTCCGGACGATCCGTTCCGGCTCCGGGCGGGTGAGGTCGATGGAGAGAAGTCCGTTCGACAGGTCGGCGCCCACCACCTCCATGCCGTCGGCGAGAAGGAAGGCGCGCTGGAACTGGCGCGCAGCGATGCCGCGATGCAGGAACTGGCGCGATTTGTCGTCGACCTGGCGGCCCCGCACCACGAGTTGGTTTTCCTCCAGCATCACGTCGAGTTGGTCCCGCGCGAAGCCGGCCACCGCGAGGGTGATGCGAAGTCGCTCGGGTTCGTCGTCGGAGCGCTGAATGCGCTCGATGTTGTAGGGCGGGTACCCGTCATTGGCCGCCTTCGACACCCGGTCGAGGGCCTGCTCGATCTCGTCGAAGCCGAGAAGAAACGGATGTCCGAACGGAGAAGGCCGTGTCGTCACGTGATCTTGTCCTTCGCGAAGCCCAAGGGTCGATAGAATGAGGCACTTCGAACTGTCGGAGCCCGCCTGCTGCAGCACTCCTCCCGGCGGTCGCCTGCCGGTCATCGCGATATGGAGATGTGGAAAAGCGGCATCAAGGGTTCGGCTCACCGCCGGCTCCTCGCACCGTCCGCCCCCCCCAACGGGAGAGGTCCGCCCGGAACACCATCGCATCCGGTGGAGAGGATGATTGCGGTTCGGGAGTAAGCGCGAGAGGTCGGGACGATCAGGCAACTTATTTGGGACGTTTAGGAAATCAACGATGCCCGCGTGGAGCGTCGCAGTAACAGTTTGGAACTGCTCTGATTTTCAGCCCAAAGCTTGATCTTGCCGGATCAATTCGGATACTCCGCGCCACGTCGAACGATGCGGCGGTGCGCAAGCCGGGCGCCACGGGTCAGGCTGGAGCGACACCGGAACGCGAGCGTCGCGCTCATTGCCCGAGGAACCGCCGAAGACGAGCCCTGCCAGGGGTCTCGGCGCTTCCCGTTTGCCATGGCGTTTCGACGCAGGCGACCAGGGACTGCCGCAACCGAGGAGAACCGGACCGTTATGAAAGAGGCGCACTGCGTGATCGACTTCCCAACTCTTTCTCCCGTCCGGGCCGTCGGCGCCGCCCTGGTGGCCACCGCCCTCACGCTGGGATGGGCCGGCTCCGCCGTTGCCCAGGATGCGAAGCCTCCCGCCCTGAAGCTCGAACTCAACCGGCTCGAGCCGGCGGGCGAGGCCTGCCGCACCTATCTCCTCGTGGACAACAGCCGCGGCACCGCGCTGAAATCCCTCAAGCTCGATCTCTTCGCCTTCGATACGGAAGGCGTCGCGCAGAAGCGCCTCGCCGTCGAACTCGGCCCCATCCAGGACCGCAAGACGATGGTTCGGCTGTTCGACTTCCCGTCCCTCGCCTGCCCGAAGATCGGCCGCATCCTCCTCAACGACGTCCTCGCCTGCGAAGGCGGCGAGGCCAGCCGCGAGAGTTGCCTCGACCGGATCGAAACCGAAAGCAAGACGAGCGCGACGTTCACGCGCTGACCCCGCGGGCGGGCCGACGGCCCGTCCGAACGCCGATCCGGTCGCCCCTCGGCGATCGCCACCCAACGAAACCCGAGGAGCCCGCCATGGATCCGACTTCCGCGCCGGCCGCTGCCGCCCACGACTTCTCCTTCATCGGCCTGTTTCTCCAGGCGGACCCGATCGTCAAAAGCGTCATGATCCTGCTGGTGGTCGCCTCGATCGCCTGTTGGACGGTGGTGTTCGAGAAGCTCGTCCGCTTCGCCGCCGCCAAGCGTCAGGCCAAGGCCTTCGATGCCCTGGTCCGCTCCGGCGGTTCGCTCGAAGCGACGGGATCGGGGATCGATGCGGGCATCGTTCAGGCCGGTCTCGAGGCCTGGCGCGACCAGGATGCCACCGAGACCCGTGCCGAGCGCCGCGACCGTATCGAGCGCGCCATGCGGGCCGCCCTCACATTGCGGGTCAAGCGCCTCCAGAGCGGCCTTCCGCTTCTGGCGACCTCCGGCTCCACCGCCCCCTTCATCGGCCTCTTCGGCACGGTCTGGGGGATCATGAACTCGTTTTCGTCCATCGCCCAGAGCCAGGACACGTCGCTCGCCGTGGTGGCCCCCGGCATCGCCGAGGCCCTCTTCGCCACGGCCATCGGCCTCATCGTCGCGATCCCGGCGGTGATGGCCTACAACAAGCTGACCAACGATCTCGGCCGGGTGCAATCCGCCTTCGTCGCGAGCATCGGCACCCTCGGCAACCGCCTCGCGCGGGACCGCAAGAGCGTGCCGCACGCCGCCGCCGCCGAGTAGCACGGCTCTCTCGACGCTCTGAACATTCCATGGCCGGCGCGGATGCGGCGGCCCGGTGACGACATGCGGCGGGCCATCGAGCCGGCCGCCGATGCCCCGGAGGGCGAACGATGGGTATGGGTTCGGTCCGCGCCAGCGGCGGCGGCGACGACGAGGACGACCTCGACTCGGCGCCGATGTCTGAGATCAATGTCACTCCGATGGTGGACGTGATGCTGGTGCTGCTGATCATCTTCATGGTCGCGGCGCCACTGATGACGACGGGCGTGCCCGTGCAACTGCCAAAGACCACGGCCGCCAAGGTCGCTCAGGCGAAGAAGCCGCTTGAAATCTCCATCGACAAGGAAGGCAAGCCGTTCCTGGCCAAGGACGAGCTGACGCCCGAGACGATCATGCCGCGCCTGAAGGCGCTGGCGGCGGAAGACCCGACCCAGGTCATGCTGGTGCGCGGCGACAAGGACGTGCCCTACGGCAAGATCATGGAAGTGATGGGCCTCGTCGGCCAGGCCGGCTTCACCAAGGTGTCGCTCATCGCGCAATCCCCGGGCGGAGCGCTTCCGGCTGCCCCCGCGGCGAGTGGAGCACCGCGGTAGACCCGATGAGCGCCCTCGTCTCGACACGTGAACCCGGACCAAAAGGTCCCACGGGACTCGCTGCCGCCTTCCTCGTGGCCTTCGTCCTTCACCTGGCGGTGCTGGCCGGCATGATGCTGTTCGGTCAGCCGCCCAAGGCGCCCCCCGGTGAAAACACGATCACCATCGATCTGGCGCCGCAATCGACGGAGGCCGAAGCCCCGTCGGCTCCCGCCATGACGGAGGCAGTGCCTCCCCCTGCGGAGGAGACCCCGGTCGAGACGCCGGACGTGGTGGAAGAGGTGCAACCGCCCGACATGGCGGAGGTGACGCCGCCCGAGACCGCCGAGATCCCCCCCGACGAGACCCAGCCCGTGGTCACGCCCGACACGATCACGGAGGTGCCGCCGGAAGAGCAGGTGGTGACCTCCACCGCCGAGATGGCCGAGCCCCTCGTTCCCCCGCCGCCGGTCGTGGCCAAGCCGCCCGAGCCGGTGAAGCCACCCAAGCCCGTCGAGATCGTCAAACCGAAGCCGAAGCCCGATCCCAAGATCGAGGCGAAGCGCCGGGAGGAACTGGAGGCCAAGCGCGAGGCCATCCGCGAGGCGAAGCTGAAGGCGGCCAAGGAAGCCAAGCTCAGGGCTGCGCGCGAGACCCGCACGCGCGCCGCTCAGGAGGGCGGGCCCGCCAGTTCGGCCTCCTCCGCCCGGCAGGCGAGCACGGGCTCGTCCGCCTCCGGCAACGATCCGAGTGCCCTGCGCCAATGGCAGGGAGCCCTGGCCTCGGCCATCAACGGCCGCATGAATCGCAACGCGGCGGCGGGGACTGCGGGGGGCACCGCCGTGGTGCGCTTCACCGTCTCACGCTCGGGTCAGGTCCTCAGTGCCGGGCTTGCCAGCAGCAGCGGCATCAGCGTCATCGACGGCGCAGCGCTGGCCGCCGTGCGCGGTTCGCTGCCGGCGGCTCCTCCCGGCGTCTCCGTGAGCAGCCTCGCCGTCACCGTTCCCATGCGCTTCCGGCCCGGCGGCTGAGCCGGTCGGAGTCGTGGCGGTCTGGTTCACCAGTGATACGCATTTCGGCGACAGGCGTGCGCTGAACATCGACCGGCGTCCCTATCCGGACCTCGCGGCCCACGATGCCGGTCTCATCGCCAACTGGAACGAGAGGGTCGCGCCGGAGGACACGATCTGGCATCTCGGCGACGTGGCGGTCGGCCCCTCCGACGCGCGCATCGCCGAGATCGTCGGCGCCCTCAACGGCGTTAAGCACCTGATCGTCGGTAACAATGACGGTCCGGGCACGCTCGCCCTGCGGGACTGGGCCTCGGTAGCCCATTATGCCGAGATCGACGTGGAGGGGCGGCGGCTCGTCCTCTGCCATTACGCGTTCCGGACCTGGAACGGCATCGGCCGCGGCGCCCTCAATCTCCACGGCCATTCCCACGGCAAGCTCACGCCGGCCCCACGGCAATACGATGTCGGGGTCGACGTCCATGCCTGTGTACCGGTGCGCCTCGACCAGATTCTGGCCTCTCGCAGGCGCAAGAAACCTGCGGAACCTTCGCCGTGAGTTCGCCGTTTGAACGGCAGACTCGACGATGACGACCGATCACTGGCCTTAAACTTGATCAGGGACCGACCGGACCATGTCGCCGGGATCGAAAGACGGACAGCCCACCTTCAACGAGACGCACAATCGGATTTTCCCATGCGCTTCGCTCCTGCAACGCCCATCGCCGCCTTTGGCCTCGTGCTGTGCATGATCACCCCCACCCTCGCGGCTCCCTCCTGCCTCAAGGGTGAACGGAAGATCCAGGAGGCCGCGGCGCTGCGATACCAGGCTCGCGAGGAAGCACGTCTCGGCAACCGTGACCGGGTCTGCGACACCCTCGACGAAGTCGGCGACCGGTACGAGGACGCGAAGGAAGCCTTCGAGGATTGCGGTGCCGGCATCGTCGCCATCGATCTTCGCAGCGAAACGCGGGCTTTGCGGGCCGCCAAATCGGTGAATCGCTGCGACTGAACGGTGAGGCCGGATGCGGATACTGCGTTCTGGCCTCTTCCGACTGACAATTCGAACTCAAATCGGCATCCGCTCTACTGCGGAGTGCCTCTGTACGCGCCTGTCCGGTGCGGCGACGCACAGCCGCACCGCCATCCCCACGTCACAGCTTCACGAACGACGGAAAGCTTGTCCGTCGGGAGAATTCCGTCATGAACGCGTCTGCACAACACAGCGATCTCACCCTGCTCTCGTCCCACGCCGCCCACTCGTCGGCGACCGGCCCGTCTTTCGCGGCGGCTCTGTGCGGCTTCCTCTCGACCACCGTGGCGACGACGATGGTGATGTTCCTCCTCAGCAGCCTGTGATCGTCGCCCCCATCACGGGGCCACGAACCAGAAGCGTCGCTTGGAGAACAGCATGTCCGGGTGGCCGATGGTCTGGTCACTCTGAGGACGGGCGGGGATGAGACTGCAAGGGGGCTCGATGCGCGGCGGAGCCGCCGGGAGTAGCAGCGCCGACGAGACGGGATAGAGGCCGAGCTTGGCCTGGACCTCGGGCTGTCGGACGGCGACGATGGTGACGACCCCGGCGATGAGCCCTCCGGCGAGCGTACCGAGCAGAAAATTCATCATGTCTGCGAAAAATCGTGCCCACCCGCAGCGCGGGTCTGCTTCGACGCAGCATGACCGCAAAATCTAACTGATACGTTGCATAATGCCGTCCGGCGTCGTTCCCTTGCTGCAGCGCACGCCATCGTGTCGGTCGATCCAGTCGGACAAGGCGAGGTCATCCACCTCACTCCAAGTCCTCCGCCAGCTTATCGGCATGATTGGGGCGAAATCCGTCCGCTACCAGATTTTAACCTTACCCCGTCAACGTCTGCCTCCAGCGGCCCGAATCAGCTCGGCCGCTTCGGGAGAAGGATCGACCATGTCCTACGGAGCCAGTGCCTATGCACGGGTCGCGCAGACCGCGTTGTCGCCTCGGGAGGCGGAGGCAGCCGTCCTTATCAAGGCAGCGGGCCGGCTCCAGACGATCCAGGAAGATTGGCAGAACCAGTCGGGAGCGTTGAACGAGGCCCTGAACTTCAATCAGAAAGTCTGGACGATCATTGCCGGTGCCGCGACGGCTCCCGAGAGCCAGTTGCCGATCGAAATCAAGACGAGCATTGCCGAACTCTCGACCTTCGTCTTCAAGCGGATGATCGACACGATGATCGACCCGAAGGCGGAGAAGCTATCGGCCCTCATCAACATCAATCACCAGATCGCCGCCGGGCTGCGCACCTGACGCACGAGGGTGCCCCTCTGGAAGCGTGCGTACGCCTCGCGACGCATACCGGCACGCTGGATCGGCTGTCGCGATACCATGGCCGCCGGGCAAACCAGTGCCGGTTTCCTCGGCTAACCCGCTGGAGGGGTCTCTCAGCTTCCTGTAAACAACGACGCCGGCTCTACGGGCCAACCACGAAAAGGTCGTAGCCCGAGCTACGACCTTGCTTGCCCACCCTCCCTCGGCTTGTGCTTCCGGCCCCAGTTCCCGTCAGGCCGTTCGATCGAGGGGGTGCTGATCTTCCTTCGCCCGCATCGCCGTCGCCTCCGCATAGGCGCGGGCTCGAAGGATCGTGGCCTCGGGCAACTGAACGACGACATCACCGGAATTCGGGTCCACCACCTGATAAACGAGGCTCTTGGTGTCCTGATCCACCGTTATGCGGCGCTCATCGGCCGTCGGCGCCTCTGTGTCGGGCTTCGGCGCCTGATCGTCGGCGACGGGTGCGTCGTCCAGCCGAACATCGAAGCGCACGGGTGGATCCAACGGCGTGCCGACCGTCGTCGCCGGGCCGGCTTTACGCACCGGAGCCGGGGCATTCACGATCGGAGCGACTGGCGCGACGGTGGGCATCGACATCGGAGAGATACTGAGGATCGTCATTGCACGCCCTTTCGAAGGTGGTCGTGGCATGCAACCAAAAACGACGGCGAGGGTAAACCAGTCTTTAAAACCCGCCGATTACCCACCACTGTCCACGAAGATGAGAAAGGAATTCTCAAGGGGATAGATAGTTTTTTAAGAATCAGGCCGGCGCGCGGTCAGATCTCCACCGCCTCCGGCCTCGCCGTGCCGACGCTCTGGGGATCGAAGGCGACGCTTTTCACCACGGCGTAGACGGCGCGGCCGGGCGCGAGGGCGAGATCGCGCACCGAGGCGCGGGTCAGGCGGGCCGCCAGCAGGGCGCCGTTGCAGTCGATCTCCACCATGGACGCCGCCTCGCCGAGGGCGTGGATCGAGACGACGTGCCCTTCGAACAGGTTGCGTGCGCTCAAACCCAGCGGCGGCTGCGTGGCGAGGAGGACGTCACGCGCCGGCACGCGGATGCGCACCGCCGTGCCGGGGCTCCGCGTCAGGCGGGGAACGGAGAGCCGACCGGCACGTCCGCTCAGGCGCGTCAGGCCGGTCTCGGGATCGGTCTCACCCACGACCATGTCGAGGAGCGCGCCGGCCTCTCCCCCCTGCGCGGCAAGGAGGTCCGCCCGGCGAAGCACCGCATCGGCCGTGCCGACGGCGGCGACACGGCCGGCCTCGAGCACCACGACGGTGCGCGCTAGCCGCGCCACCTCCGAGACCGCATGGCTGACATAGACGATGGGCAGACCAGCCTCGTCGCGCAGGCGCTCGATATAGGGCAGGATCTCGGCCTTGCGGGCCTCGTCGAGGGCGGCGAGGGGCTCGTCCATGAGCAGGAGCCGGGGCCGGCTGAGCAGGGCCCGGCCGATCGCCACCCTTTGCGCCTCGCCACCCGACAGCCCCGCCGGCCGCCGGTCGAGGAGATGGCCGATGCCGAGGAGATCGACGACGCCGTCGAAGGCGATCCCGTCGCTGCGGCTCCGCGCGAAGGCCCGGCCGTAGCCGAGGTTCCGGCGCACGCTGAGATGCGGCAACAGCCGCGCCTGCTGGAACACCACCCCGATGCGCCGACGATGGGCCGGAACGGCGATCCCCCGCTCCCTGTCGAGAAGCGTCTCGCCCGACACCGCGATGCGGCCCCGATCGGGCCGCGCCAGCCCGGCGACGAGATCGATCACCGTGGTCTTGCCCGAGCCCGAACGGCCGAACAGGGCGGTGAGACCGGGGCCGGCGGTGAAGGCGACGTCGAGGCTGAAGGCCCCCCGCGTGAGCGACACGTCGATGTCGAGGGTAACGGAGTCCTGAGTGGCGGAGTCGCGGGTGGCTGACATGGGCCTCCTCACCCCGCGCCGAGGCGGCGCGCGAGGCGCCGGGCCAGCAGGTCCGAGACGAGGAGGGCCGCCATCGACAGGGCCACCGAGATCAGGGTGAGGCGCAACGCGGCCCCCTCCCCGCCCGGCACCTGAGTCAGGCTGTAGATCGCGGAGGGCAGCGTCTGTGTCTCACCGGGGATGTTGGAGACGAAGGTGATGGTGGCGCCGAACTCGCCCATCGCCTTGGCGAAAGCGAGCACCGAACCGGCGAGGATGCCGGGCATGGCGAGCGGCAGGGTGACGGTGAGGAAGACCGCGCTCGGCCTTGCTCCGAGGGTGGCGGCGGCCTGTTCGATGCGCCGGTCCACGGCCTCGATGGACAGGCGCATGGCCCGAACCATCAGCGGAAACCCCATGATCGCGCAAGCCAGCGCCGCTCCGGTCCAGCGGAACGAGAATACGATCCCGACATTGGCGAGCGCCGCGCCGAAGATGCCCCGCCGCCCGAACGACAGCAGCAGGAGATAGCCCGTCACCACGGGAGGCAGGATCAGGGGCAAGTGGACCAGGCCGTCCAAGAGCGCGCGGCCGGGGAAACGTCCGCGCGCCAGAAGCATGGCGATGCCGAGACCGGGAAAGAGGCTCGCCAGCGTCGCCACGGAGGCGACCTTCAAGCTCAGGCCGATGGCGCTCCATTCGTCGGGGGTGAAATCGAGCACGGGATGCGAATCAGACGCCGGTCTCGGAGGATCGCATTCCCTTGCCTCGAATGCCGCTAGCCTGGATCATGGAGACGCGCATCCCTCTCGCGGCAATCCGATCCTCGCGAACCGCACCGGCCAATTACAAGCGCGGATAGCACGAATCGCGGCCACCCATGAGGGCATGAACTCAGGGCGCGGGCGGTTCGTCCTCCGGCTTGATCCGGCGTTCGGCGCGATGGAGCCGGCTCAAGAGAACCAGCATCGAACCCGGAATCGGTTCGAAATGCGGCTCGGAATCGAGCAGACCCGAGGCTCCGCTCGCACGGAGGCGTCTGGCGGTCCTCCTGCCGACGATGGCCACGGGGGCCCGGGTTATGCTTTTCTTCTGGTTCGTACTCAACACCGCACCCTCGAACGCCGCAGGGACGACAGGAGAAGCGCAGAAAAACGCGAAGGTTCGGGTTCGGTTCCGCGACGGTGGCGGGCAATCCCCGCGGATGCTAGAGCCCGCACCATGCTCGAAGGCCTTCATCCCAACCGCCCCACCCATGTGCTGCGCCTCCTCACGGACGAGCGGTCGGCGCGCGCCATGACCGACATCCTCGGCGAGATGTTCGATCCGACGGAGACGGCGGTGGCCGCCTTCGAGGCGGAGGACGGCAAGACCTGGCGGCTGGAGGCCTATTTCGCCGACGCGCCGGACGAGGAGATGGTCCGCGACCTGATCCGCCCCCTGGTGGGCGAACAGGCGGATGCGGCTCTGTTCGAGACCATCGACCAGCAGGATTGGGTCCGCGCCTCCCTGGAAGGATTGAATCCCGTCCGCGCCGGGCGGTTCCTCGTCCACGGCGCGCATGACCGCCACACTGTGCGGCCCAACGATCTGGCCATCGAGATCGAGGCGGCCCTCGCCTTCGGCACAGGCCACCACGGCACGACGCTGGGCTGCCTCAAAGCGCTGGCCGGCATCCTCAAGCAGGGCCGTCCCGCGCATGTTCTCGATGTGGGCACGGGCACCGGCATCCTCGCCTTCGCGGCGGCCAAAGCCCTGCATCAGCCGGTCCATGCCGGCGACCTCGACCCCGAGGCGGTCTCCACCGCCAAGGGCAATGCCCGTTTGAACGGTCTCGGCGGCCTCGTCCGGCTCTATGTCGGACCCGGCGTGCGGCACGCGAGCGCGAACCGGAGCCGGCGCTTCGACGTGGTCTTCGCCAACATCCTCGCTCGGCCCCTGAAGCGCCTCGCGCCGACCCTCACGGCGACGGTGGCGGATCACGGCGTGCTCATCCTCTCGGGGCTGATCGAACGCGACGTGCCCGGCGTCCTCTCCACCTATCGCCATCGCGGCTTCCACCTCGCCCGGCATGGCTTGATCGAGGGCTGGGCGACGCTGATGCTCAAGCGCGGCGGAGCGGCACCGCGCCCGCTCTGAGGGCGGTTGCCGCCTCGTCCGGCGGCGCGTAACTCTCGGCGCCATGAGCCGCGCCCGCTTCCAGACCTTCGACGATCCGAGCCACCGGGAGGGCGCGACGCGCATCGCCGCCCTGAGGGAGGCGATGCGGCGGGCGGGGATCGACGGGTTCGTGGTGCCCCGCGCCGACGAGCATCAGTCGGAATACGTGCCCGCGAATGCCGAGCGCCTCGCCTGGCTCACGGGCTTCACCGGCTCGGCCGGCACCGCCGTGATTCTCGCCGACGAAGCGGCCCTGGTGGTGGACGGGCGCTACACGCTCCAGGCCCCGGCCCAGGTGGACACCACGATCCTCACCCCGGTTCAGCTCGCAGAGACCAGTGTCGAGGCCTGGATCGGCGAGCACCTGAGGCAGGGCGCCGTACTCGGCTACGATCCCTGGCTCCACACCGCCGAGGGCGTCGCCAAATTGGAGAAGGCGGCGGCCAAGGCCGGGGCCAGCATCTCACCGGTTGCGGAGAACCCCGTCGATGCGGTCTGGGCCGACAGGCCCGCCGCCCCCGCAGGCGCGGTGGTGGCGCATCCCCTCGAACTCGCCGGAGACTCCGTCGAGGCCAAGCTCCGCCGCATCCGCGAAGCGCTCGGGCGCGGCGGCTGCGACGCTCTTGTGATCTCCGATCCGCATAATCTCGCCTGGGCGTTCAACCTGCGCGGCGGCGACGTGGCGCATACGCCCCTGGCGCTGGGCTATGCCGTCGTCCCCCGAACCGGGCGTGCCGCCCTGTATCTCACCTCGTCGGCCATCGATCCCACCATGCGGGACGCGCTCTCGCCCGCTGCGGACATCGCCGGGCGGGCGGATTTCGACGCGGCCCTCGCCGGTCTCGCTGCCGGAGCGTCCAGGATCAGGGTCGATTCCGCCACGGGCGCCTCGGCACTGACGACGTTGATCGAGGAGGCCGGGGGCAGAGTCGATCCCGGCCCGGACCCGATCACGCTGATGAAGGCGGTGAAGAATGCGGGCGAGATCGCCGGATCGCGCGCGGCCCATCTTCGCGACGGGATCGCGGTGACCCGCTTCCTCGCCTGGCTCTCGCGGCAGGCGCAGGGTGGCCGCCTCACCGAGATCGCCGCCGTGGAGACGCTGGAGAATTTCCGCCGCGAGACCGGCCTTTTGCGGGACATCTCCTTCCCGACCATCTCGGGCAGCGGCCCCAACGGCGCCATCGTGCATTACCGCGTCACCCGCGACACAGACCGGACGGTCGGCGAGGGCGAACTCTTCCTCGTCGATTCGGGCGCGCAATATGCGGACGGGACCACCGACATTACCCGCACCGTCGCGATCGGCACGCCGACGGAGGAGATGCGCGACCGCTTCACGCGCGTGCTCAAGGGCCATGTCGCCATCGCGCGTGCCATATTCCCGAAGGGCACCACCGGCGCGCAGATCGATTCCTTCGCCCGCGCGCCGCTCTGGCAGGCGGGGCTCGATTTCGATCACGGTACCGGCCACGGCGTCGGCGCATTCCTCTCCGTCCATGAAGGCCCGCAGCGCATCGCCAAGACCGGCACCACCGCCCTCTCGCCCGGTATGATCCTTTCCAACGAGCCGGGCTATTACAGGGCCGGCGCCTACGGCATCCGCATCGAGAACCTCGTCCTCGTGGAGGAGCGCGCGGTCCCCGGCGGGGACCGGCCGATGCTCGGCTTCGAGACCCTGACGCTCGCCCCCTACGATGCCAGCCTCATCGACCTCTCGCTGCTGGACGAGGCCGAGATCGCCTGGATCGATTCGTATCATGCGCGGGTGCGGCAGGCCCTGAGCGCCGATCTCGACGGCGAGACGCGGGCGTGGCTCGAGGCGGCGACGCAACCTTTGCAGGCCAGCGGGCGCCGCGCTTGAGGACGAGGCTAACCGACATATCCACACGGGAACAGAACGGATGACCGCTCAGACGGACCTCCACGTGGTCGTCATCGGCTCCGGCGCGGTCGGGACGGTGAGCGCCATCGAATGCCTGCGGGCGGGCCACCGGGTCACCGTGGTCGATCCCGGCCCGCCCGGCGGCGAGCAGGCGTCGAGCTATGGCAATGCCGGCTGGCTCTCGTCGCATTCGGTCATCCCGCCGGCGGAGCCCGGCATGTGGAAGCGGGTGCCCTCCTTCCTCCTCGATCCGCTCGGTCCGCTCTCGATCCGCTGGGCCTACCTGCCCAAGGTCATGCCCTGGCTCACGCGGTTTCTGCTCGCGGCTGCCACCACGCCCCGGATCGAGCGCACCGCCCGCGCCATGCGGACACTCCTCCTCGATGCACCGAAGCTCCACGCGACGCTCGCCGAGGAGGCGGGTGTCCCGCAGCTCGTCGAGCGGCGCGGCGTGCTGCACGTCTATCCCGACCGGGCGGCCTTCGAGCGCGAGGCGCGGTCCTGGGCAATCAGGCGCAAGGTCGGCGTCACCTGGCTCGAACTTTCGGCCGATGAGTTGCGGCAGCGGGAGCCGAGCTTGCATCGGCGCTACACGTTCGGCCTCGTGGTTGAGGAGGCCGGCCATTGCCGCGATCCCGGCGGCTACGTCGCCGCCCTGTCCGAACTGGCACAGGCGCGCGGCGCCACCCTGGTCGCCACCCGCGCGACGGGATTCCGACTGCAAGGCGGACGCCTCGCCGCCGTGACGACGGAACAGGGCGAGATCCCCTGCGACCGCGCCGTCGTCGCGGCCGGCGCCCGGTCGAAGCCCCTCGCCGCATCCCTCGGCGATCCGCTGCCTCTGGAGAGCGAGCGCGGCTACCACGTCATGGTGGAGGGCGCCGAGGCGGGGCCGCGCACGCCGGTCATGGCATCGGATGCCAAGATGATCGTGAACTTCATGAATGGCGGCCTGCGCGCGGCCGGTCAGGTGGAGTTCGCGGGGCTGGCGGCGGCTCCGAACTGGAAGCGCGCCGAGATCCTGCGCGACCACCTGATCTCCATGTTTCCCGGATTGCCGAACCCGATACCGGCCGATCGCCTGAAAGTCTGGCTCGGCCATCGCCCGAGCATGCCGGATGGGCGGCCCTGCATCGGCCCGGCGCGCAAGACCCCGGATGTCGTCTACGCCTTCGGCCATGGCCATGTGGGCCTCGTCGGTTCGGCGCGAACCGGACGCCTCGTCGCCCAGCTCGTTGGCGGCGCGACACCGGAAATCCCCCTCGCGCCCTTCGACCCCCGGCGCTTCCTGTGAGCCTCGCCGACTCGCGTGAGGCACTGCACCGCGGCGATTCCGTCGCGGGCAATCGCGTGCCGCCGGTTTTACCGCGGCACCAAACGGCCATATCTAGGCGTCAGGGTGCCATGTCCGGTGCCCCGCTCCTCCGCCTCAAGGTTTCGATGATCCGGCCCCTCGCCCTCCTGCTTCTCGCGCTGATCGGTGCCACGGGGGCCTCGGCGCAGGGGCTCAAGCCGCCGGCCGATCTCGTCAAGGCGAACCTCGTAGCCGAGCCGGGGGCGATCCGGGCCGGGGAACCCTTCACCATCGGTATCCGCATGGTGATGCGCCCGCTTTGGCATGTGTACTGGCGCAATCCGGGCGATTCCGGCCTGTCGCCGGAGGTGGCGTGGTCGCTGCCCCAGGGCTTCACGGCGGGCGCGATCCAGTGGCCGACGCCGAGCCGGATCCCGGTGGCGCATCTGGTGAATTTCGGTTTCGAGGGCGAGACAGTGCTGCTGGCGGAGGTGACCCCCCCGGCGGTGCTTCCGCCCGGCAAGCCCGTGACACTGACGGCCAAGCTCACCTACCTCGTCTGCGAGCGCGAATGCATTCCGGGTTCCGCCGATCTGAAGCTCAGCGTGCCGGTGGCCGCTCCGGGCACCAGCGTGGGAAGCTCGGCCGCCAATGTCCTGCTGTTCGAGGATGCCCGCGCGGCCCTCCCCGTTCCCTCGCCCTGGCCGGTGACACTCACGAGCGAGGGCGACAGGCTGGTCCTCACCGCCGACGCGCCCGGCCTGAAACCCGACGCGATCCGCCAACCGGCCTTCTTCCCCTATTCGGAGACGGCGATCGAGAACGCCGCTCCACAGACCCTGACCATCGACGACAAGGGGTTCCGTCTGAGCCTTGCGCGGGCGACACCCGGCGAGCCCGCCCCCACGGAGCTTCCCGGCGTCCTCACCTTCGACGAGCAGACCGCCGATGGCACGGTCCAGCGCTCCTATGCCATCGGCGACGCGCCGGCCGCCGCACCCACCGGGGTGATTCCCACGGCATCGGACTCCGCATCGCGAAACACTTCGTCGGAGGAGAGCCTGACCCTGTGGAGTGCGGCCGGCCTCGCCTTCCTCGGCGGGCTCCTCCTCAACCTGATGCCCTGCGTCTTTCCCGTGCTGTCGATCAAGGTGCTGAGCCTCGTCAAGCATTCAGGCGAGCCGGCCGCCCGGGTGCGCCTTCACGGCCTCGCCTACACCGCCGGCGTCCTCGCCGCCTTTCTCTCGCTGGCGGGGCTGCTCATCGCCCTCAAGGGCGCGGGCGCCGGGATCGGCTGGGGCTTCCAGCTGCAATCCCCCCTCGTGGTGGCGGGCCTCGCCTACCTGCTCTTCGCCATGGGCCTCAGCCTCTCCGGCGTGGTCCATCTGGGCGGCGGCATCGTAGGGCTCGGCGATGGGCTGACCCGGCGGGCGGGGCTCGAAGGGTCGTTCTTCACCGGCATCCTGGCGACGGTGGTGGCCACCCCCTGCACCGCCCCATTCATGGGCTCGGCGGTAGGCTTCGCACTGACGCAGGCACCGCTGGTGAGCCTCACTGTGTTCGCGAGCCTCGGCCTCGGCCTCGCTTTGCCCTTCCTCGTCCTCACCACATGGCCGGCGGCAGTCCGCCGCCTGCCACGGCCGGGGGCCTGGATGGAAACGCTGAAGGGGGCGCTCGCCTTCCCGATCTACGCCACCGTGGCCTGGCTCGTCTGGGTGCTGTCGCAGCAGGTCGGATCGGCCGGCCTCCTGGCCGCTCTCATCGGCCTCGTCCTCGTAGGCCTCGCCGCCTGGGCCTGGGAGCGGGCCCGCCACGCGGGTGGCATCGGCGCCGGGCTCGCCCGCCTGACCTCCGTTGCGGCCCTGGCGGCGACCCTCGCGCTGACCTTCGGCCTCGACCAGGACCGGGCCTCGGCGGATATGAGGAATGCAACGGCCGAGGGCATCACCCCCTTCACGCAGGCCCGCCTCGATTCCCTCGTGGCCGAGGGCAAGCCGGTCTTCGTCAACATGACGGCGGCCTGGTGCATCACCTGTCAGGTCAACGAACGCACGGCGCTCGGCACCCAAAGCGTCAAGGCCGCGTTCAAGGCGCGTGACGTGACCTATCTCAAGGGCGACTGGACCAACCAGAACCCCGAGATCACCACCCTTCTGGAGAATCATGGCCGCAGCGGCGTGCCGCTCTACCTGCTCTATACCGGCACGGGCGAGCCCATCGTGCTGCCGCAGATCCTGACATCGGGCATCGTCCTCGACGAGCTGTCCAAGATCCCGGCGAATGCCGCCGACCGGCGCGCCACCCTCGAGACCACGAAAAGGTGAGAGCCATGGCCCTGCCCCGCCGGATGATTCTCGCGACCGCGTTCGCCGCCGTGCTCGTGGGGCTCTTGCCCATCGGCCAGGCGATGGCGGCGGGGCCGCAGGTGGGCAAGCCCGCTCCGCTCTTCACCGGCACGGATGCCGATGGCCGCACCGTCCGGCTGGAGGATTACAGGGGCAAGACCGTCGTCCTCGAATGGACCAACCACGATTGCCCCTTCGTGATGAAGCATTACGGCGGACAGGCGATGCAGGCCCTGCAGAAGAAGTGGACCGAGGCCGGCATCGTCTGGCTGTCGGTCATCTCCTCCGCCCCCGGCGAGCAGGGCGCGGTGGACGGTCAGGCCGCCAACCGCCTGACCCAGACCCGGGGGGCCGCCCCTACCGCCGTGATCCTCGACCCCGCCGGCACGATCGGCCGCGCCTACGACGCCAAAACGACGCCGCACATGTTCATCGTCTCGGGTGACGGCACCCTGCTCTACCAGGGCGGCATCGACGACAAGCCTTCCGCCAATCTCGACGACCTCAAGACCGCGAAGAATTACGTGGATCTCGCCCTCACCGAGATCGCCGCCGGCAAAGCGGTGAGCGTGAGAACCGCGAAGCCCTATGGCTGCACGGTGAAATACGCCTCCTGAGGAATCCGCCCCGTTACGAGAAATCCTCGGTGACGATCCGGGCCCAGGTCTCGCCGGCGATCCCGCCGAGAAACACGTTGCCGCCGCGAAGTGTCGCCGCCACCTCCGGATCGCGCGTCCAGGCGATCGTTCCCATGACGTGGTGATAGAAGAGCCCCTTCTGGCGGAAGAGCCCCTTCATCAGGTCGGGTGAGGTCGCCCCGCGCACGGCCACGGCCCCGAATTCAGCCGCGTCGGCGAACATCTGGCCGACGACGAGTTCCTCACGGTTGGGCAGGGCCAATAGCTGGAGCGCATAGGCGACGCCGTCCCGGCGGGCGTAGAGGAGATACAACCCGATCCGGCGGGAGGTCCGGTCCACCACCTCGCGGATCTGGAGAGGGCCATACTTGGTCTGGAGACCGGCCTGTTCGACGAACCAGCCGAGTTCGGTCGGGTCCGGCTTGAGATCGTAGTGAGCGAGGAAGGGACGGGCGGCCTCCGCGAAGTCGGCGGCGGCGATGGGACGCGAGACGATCCCGTCGGGGCGTGGGAAGCCGGAGGGCAGGAATCGCCGGAGTACGCTATCCGCCGCGCGGGCCATCGGAACGATCCAACGCGCGAGCCGGGGCAGACGCTTGCCGAGGAAATACGCCGCCGTCCCCGCAGGCCGGTGGATCTTCACCCATTCGAGGCTCTGTGCCGGCAGGATCACGAAGCGGGTGGCACGGGCGATATCGAGGGACGTGCGGTTGGCGGTGTCGGTGAAGAGGAGGTCGAAATCGCGGGCGGTGACGCCCCGGATGAGGCTGACGCCGATGCCGGGGTTGTTGTCGGGATCGGCGGCCATGTAGGCGCTGAGGATGCCGGCGCGCAGGGTCCGCTCCCCGACGACCATGGTCATGGCGATGACGCCCATGAAGCCATCCAATACCCCGTTCCGGTCCAGGTGGACGATGGAGCCGGTACCTTCGGTATAACCAGGAGGATCGAAATACGTCGCCTCCAGGCAAGCGGCGAGCTTGGCCGCTCGATAGCTCCTGCCCAGGCGGAATGTCTGCGAGAACAACTGGCAGACCTGCGGAATGTCGCTCCTTTGGAACGCACGGATCGAGCCGCGTGAAGACGAAGCCACGATATTTTGAACGTCAGCAGGAAGCTGAGCTTGGCCTTCCGGGTTCAGCCCAAGGCTAGTTTGGTTCATGCTGGCACAACCCGATGACGCTCCGTCCCGACCAGCAATTATTCGGCCGATAGATTAGCAATTCGACAAGGCAGCACTTCGCATGCGGCGTAGTCGCGGCATCACTGTCGCACCCTCGGCCTTGTCGAGACGATGCGGTGCGGCTCTCCCTTCACGCCCTTGGCCCATCCCTCATGACAGAACCCGCCGCGCCCCGCTGGTCGGTCTTCCGCAACGGCGATTTCCGTCTTTACGGCGCCGCGCGGTTCCTCACTGGCCTTGCCTACCAGATGCAGGCCGTGGCGGTGGGATGGTTCGTCTACGACCTGACCCGCTCGGCTCTCGCCCTCGGCCTCGTGGGGCTCGCGAGCTTCCTTCCGGCAATGCTCTCCGCCCTGATCACCGGGCACGTGGCCGATACCTACGACCGGCGTCTGGTGACGGCGATCGCCTATGCGACCCTGGCCGCGGCCGATCTCGGTCTCGTCGCCATCGCCTTGTCCGGCACCGGTTCGATCTGGCCCATCTATGCCCTCGTCGTCGTCATCGGCACGTCGCGCGCCTTCGCCAACCCAGCGCTCCAGGCGCTTCTTCCGACCCTGGTGCCGCGCCCCCTGTTCGGATCGGCCATCGCGTGGAACGCCTCGCTCTGGCAGAGCGCATCGATCCTCGGCCCGGCCGCCGGCGGATTTCTCTATATGCTGGGGCCCGCCGCCGTGTTCGGGGCGGCGGCGGCGAGCTTCGCCCTGGCGAGCGCCCTCGTGGTTGCGATCCGCTTCCGCCCCGCTGCCGTGACGGAGCGCCCACCCGTCACCTGGGTCACCCTCTCGGCCGGCCTGTCCTACATCCGGTCGCAGCCGGTGGTGCTCGGCGCCATCAGCCTCGATCTCGTGGCCGTGCTGCTGGGAGGCGCCACCGCCCTGTTGCCGATCTTCGCCGCCGAGATCCTCCATGTCGGCCCCCTCGGGCTCGGCGCCCTGCGTAGCATGCCCGCGGCAGGCGCAGTGGTCACCGCCATCCTGCTGGCCTATCGCCCCCTCGAACGCCATGCCGGCCAGCGGATGCTCCAGGCGGTGGCGGTCTTCGGCCTCGCCATCACGGCGTTCGGCCTGTCCACCTCGCTGCCGCTCTCGATGGCCTGCCTGTTCGTCACGGGGGCGGCCGACATGATCAGCGTCTACGTGCGCCAGACCTTCGTCCAGGGCGAGACGCCCGATGCCATGCGCGGACGGGTCTCGGCGGTGAACACGGTGTTCATCGGCGCCTCCAACGAACTCGGCGAGTTCGAATCCGGCACGCTCGCCGCCCTCGTGGGCGCGGTGCCGGCCGTGGTGGCGGGCGGGCTCGCGACGATCCTCGTGGCGGTGCTGTGGGGCCGCCTGTTCCCGGCCCTCAAGGCGCGGGACCGGCTGCTGCCGGCGGAGTGATGAGAGACACGATGCAACGGAGCGTGAGCGATGATTCCTTGCCGGACGAATGTTCGTCGCGGAATGAATAAACGCAGTCGGACCAATGGCTTCTCCAGCGCCATCGGCGCATTATCCCTCCGAAGACCGAAATCGGACGCTTGAGGGATAATCTCATGTTTTTCAGAGATTTAAGCGGTGATCAGGCACGACAGACTATCGATGTCGAACAGGTCTTCTCCGGATACGCGATGACGCAGGGAGAGTTGGACCGGCGGTTCTCAGGCTCGATGTCGTGGAAGACGGTGGGCGGACGGGACTATCTCTACCGCAAGCGACGCGACGCATGGAAATCCCTGGGGCCGCGCGGAGCGGAGACGGAGGCGATCGCCCTTCAGTTTCATGATGGCCGCACGAGACTGCAGGAGAGGATGGCCGGTCTTGCCGCACGTCTCGACGCCATGGCCCCGGTCAATCGAGCCCTCAACCTCGGGCGTCTGCCCCTTATCGCAGCGCGCATCCTGCGTGCCTTGGGCAGGGCGAACCTGATCGGCTCAGGTATCGAGGTGGTGGGGACGAATGCCCTGTTCGCCTATGAGCGCTTTGCCGGGGTCCAGATCGCCGGAGCACACCTCGCAACGGCCGATGTCGACCTGCTGTTCGACGCACGCCGCTCCCTCCGATTGATGGCCCCGGAGGTGTCACTCACGGGCGTGGCGGGACTCCTGCGCAGGGTCGACCATTCCTTCGAAGTCATGGGACAGGGCGGTTTCCGCGCCATCAACCGCGATGGCTACATGGTCGACCTGATCACGCCGGCACCGAAAGACCTCATGGTCAAGCGGGGACGGAGCCGGATCGGCGCGGAGGCGACGGACCTAGAAGCCGTCGAGATCGAGGGGCTGGCCTGGCTCGTCAACAGCCCCAAAGCGACAGCCACGGTCATCGATGCCCGCGGATATCCGCTCACGATGATCGTCCCAGACCCGCGCGCCTTCGCTCTGCACAAGCTCTGGCTCGCTGGACGCCAGGACCGTGATCCACTTAAGCGCGAACGCGACCGAGCTCAGGCCCACCTCGTTGCGTCCCTCGTGACGAGCCGCCTACCGCATCTACGCTTCGACGATCCGGCTCTGGCCGCACTGCCGCACGCCCTGCGCAAACAGTCGGCTCTTCTGACCGAGGCAGGACGGGATACGGGCTCCGGTCCGTCTCGCCTCGAACCCGATTGGTAGCCCCTACTTCCCAGCCAATAGCGGTGACCAGGTCGGGTCGGAGGCGTAGGACGGCGTCGGGACGGGCTGTTCCACCTTGCCGGTGATATCGACCATGTAGAGCTTGCCGCCGCCCTGGCCGCCGGGATCGCGGAAGAACAGCACGTACTGGCCGTTGGGCGCGAAGGTCGGCCCTTCGTTGTGGAAGCCTTCCGTGAGCACGCGCTCGCCCGAACCGTCGGGCTTCATCACGCAGATGGCGAAGCCGCCCTTGCGCTGCCGGGTGAAGGCGATGAGGTCGCCCTTCGGCGACCAGGCCGGCTGCGAGGCCGAGCCCTCGCCGAAAGAGATTCGGGTCGGGTTCGAGCCGTCGGCCCCCATCACATAGATCTGCTGCGAGCCGCCGCGATCGGATTCGAACACGATCTTGCCGCCGTCGGGAGAATAGGTCGGCGAGGTGTCGATGGCGTTGCCGTTAGTGATCGGCGTCTGCGCCTTCGAGCCGAGATCCATCTTGACGATGTCGGCGTTGCCGCCCTGCTGCACGCTCATGACGAGGTGGTGACCGTCCGGCGCGAAGCGCGGGCTGGTGCTCATGGAATCCATCCGGCCGATGGCCTGACGCGCGCCGGTCTCCAGGTTGATCACCTGGACACGCGGCTGCTGGCCGGTGGCCTGGGTCATGAATGCGATGTCCTGAGTCGAGGGCGAGTAGCGCGGGGCCACCACGGCGGATTCGCCGTTGGTCAGCGCGCGGACATTGGCGCCGTCCTGGTCCATCACCATCAGGCGCTTGCGGCGGTTCTCCTTCGATCCCGATTCGTCGACGAAGGCGATGCGGCTGTCGAACCAGCCGCCGAGACCGGTGATCTTGGTATAGACAACATCGGAGATGAGGTGCCCGGTGCGGCGCGCGTTGGCGACGTCGGCGCCATACTGCTGACCGGTGAGTTGCTGGCCGGAGGTGACGTCCCAGAGCCGGAACTCGACCTTGAGCTTGCCCGAAGGATCACGCCCGACCCGGCCGGTGATGAGGGCCTGGGCGCCGGCGGCACGCCACTTGTCGAAGCCCGGCACCGCATCGAAGCCGGGATTCTCAGGGAACTTCCCTTTCTCCAGGGGCACGAAATAACCGGACCGGCGCAGATTGTTGGTCACCACGCTCGACACCAGCAGGCCGAGGCTCGGATCGCCGGAGAAATCGGCCACAGCGATGGGCATCGGCTGGAACGAGCCGCCGCCGATCCGCAGGTTCAGCTGCGCCTGTGCGGGCACGGCGAAGGCGAGCACGAGGGCCAGCACCGCGAGGAGCGACGCCAGGGGCGAGGCGAGCCGCCGGTGGAGAATGTCGGTCATGAAGAGATTCCGAAAACCTTGAACAGGGATTCTGGGAGCGTCGGTTCTTCCTATCCTCGACCTCATCCTGAGGTGCCCGCGTCAGCGGGCCTCGAAGGAGACTTCCAGACAGCACGAGGGCCCTGGATGCCTCCTTCGAGGCCTTCGCTCACGCTTCGGCACCTCAGGATGAGGGAGAAGGATTGGACGAATCCGAAGGAAGGATCACCGACCTGTATCACACCCGCGAGAACTCGAATTCCGCGTTGATCGCCTTCCAGTCGTCATAGTACGGCGCGAACTGGGGCGGGATCTTGTAGGGCGCACAGCGCTTCACCGCACGGAGCGCGGCCTCGGCGAGGGAACGGTCCACGGCGTTCGCGCCGCCGCGCATGATCCGCGGCTCGGTGCTCAGCGAACCGTTGGCCGAAAGGCGGATATCGAGCATCGGCAGCACCACGCCCTGCGACGCGCCGGGGGGCGCCGAGTAGCAGCGCTCGATCTGCTGGGTCAGCATCCCGATCAGCGAATCGCGCATGGAGGGCGAGAGGCGCTGCGAGGTACCGCTGGCGGCTCCCAGCGAGGCCGTGCGCTGGACCTCGTGGCCAGTCGCGCCGGTGGATTGCGAGGGTGCCCGCGAGGCGAGCAGCTGCTTGATGTCACCGGAACTGAACTTGTCGGCGAGCTCGGCCTGCTTCTTCGCCTTGGCCTCGGCATCGGCCTTGGCGCGCGCATCCGCCATGGCTTTCGCCTTGGCCTTCGCGGCGGCATCGGCCCTGGCCTTCGCCTCGGCCTGGGCCTTGGCATCCGCAGCGGCTTTGGCTTCAGCGACGGCCTGCTGACGTTCGGCCTCGGCCTTCGCCTTCGCTTCGGCCTTGGCTTCCGCCTCGGCTTCGGCCTTCTCCGCTTTGGCGAGTGCTTCGGCCTTGGCCTTCGCATCGGCCCGCGCCTTCGCTTCCGCCAGAGCTTTGGCTTCGGCCTGGGCCTTGGCTTCCGCCAGGGCCTTGGCCTTCTCGGCCTTGGCGGCCTCCGCCTTGGCGATGGCCTCGGCCTCCTGGCGCTCGATGAGCTCGGCGAGTTTCTCGCGCTTCTCGGCCTCGACCTTGGCGGCCTTCACCGCCTCGGCCTTTGCTTCGGCCTTGGCCGCCTCAGCCTTGGCGGCGGCCTTGGCCTCTGCCTTGGCCTCGGCCGCAGCCTTGGCTTCCGCCGCTTTCGCGGCCTCGGCTTTGGCAGCCTCCTTGGCGAGCTTCGCCGCTTCGGCCTTGGCGGCAGCCTCCGCCGCTTCCTTCTCGGATTCGTGGTCGGGCATGCGCAGGGGCATCTCCTCGGCGCTGGCGACCTTCATGTCGGCCGGGCGTTTCGGGGGCGCGGGCGCATCGACCTTCGCGTTCTCGGGCTCGCGCTCCTCGACCTTCTCCGCGACCTTGTCGGCGCGGGGCTTGGCATCGGGCATCGGCTTGTCGGCGTTCTTCTCGCCCTTGGTCAGTTCCGAGAATTGCTGCTCGGTCATCACCTCCACCGGCACGCCTTCCTGGGCGTCGGGCAGGGCGGGAGCGGCGACGGACATCAGCGCCACGGTGAGCACGGCGACATGCACGCCGCTCGACACCCAGACGCCCGGTTCCCGGAATTTGGAGGGAAGCTTCACGATCCGCCGCGCCCGTTACTTCTGGTCCGGCTCGGTGACGAGGGCGACCTTCTTGAAGCCGCCTCCGGTCACGATCGCCATCACCTGGGCCACGCGGCCGTAATCCACCCGCTTGTCGCCGCGCACGAAGACGCGCTCCTCGAAGCCGGACTTGGAGGTCTCCACGAGCTTCGGCACGATGGTGTCGTCGGTGAGCTCGGCCTCGCCGAGGAAGACCTGGCCGGACTGGCGGATAGACAGGGTCACCGGCGTCGAATCGGAGTTGAGCGGGCTCGCCTTGGATTGCGGCAGGTCGAGGGGCACGCCCACCGTCATCATCGGCGCGGCCACCATGAACACGATCAGCAGCACGAGCACGACGTCGATGAACGGCGTCATGTTGATCTCGTTGATGGCACCGCCGCGCCGCGCGCGACGCCGCCTGCTGCCACCCTGCGCCGCTCCGTGGGCCATGCCCATGATCGTGCCTCGATGCTTCTAAGAATGCGGGATCAGGCGGCGAGCGACAGGCGCTCGTCGATCTGACGCGAGAGGATGGCGGAGAACTCGTCGGCGAAGCCCTCGAGCCGCGACTGGGCCTTCGACACGTTCGACTGCAGCTTGTTGTAGGCGAGCACCGCGGGGATGGCCGCGAACAGGCCGATGGCGGTGGCGAACAGGGCCTCGGCGATGCCGGGTGCGACCACGGCCAGGGACGTGTTCTTCGACGCCGCGATGGCGGTGAAGGAGGTCATGATGCCCCAGACCGTGCCGAACAGGCCGACATAGGGGCCGGCCGAACCGATGGAGGCGAGGAACAGCAGGCGCGACTCGAGACGCTCGACCTCGCGCTGGATCGTCACGTCGAGCACTTTGTCGATGCGCTGGGACAGGCTCTGGATCTGCCGGCCGGAGCCCTCGAACGATCGCTTCCATTCGCGCATGGCGGCCACGAACAGGGCGCCAAGATTGGTGGCGGGCCGGTCGTTGAACGAGCGGTAGAGCTCCTCCAGGGAACGGCCGGACCAGAACGCCTCCTCGAACGCATCCATCTCGGTCTTGGTGCGGCGGAACAGCAGGGTCTTGTCGACGATGATGGCCCAGCACCAGACGGAGCAGCCGAGCAGGCCCACCATCACCAGCTTCACCACGAAATGGGCGTGCCAGAACAGGTTGAACAGGCTCATGTCCGGCGGCGGCAGCGCCTGCATGGCATCGGCGGGATTCATGCGTTCGTCCTCGTCCCGGGTCGACCGGGCGGTCGACTCCCGCGCTCCACCTGACCCGGGCGGTATGTTCCCCAGATCGCTGGTGAATCTGTCGAAAGTATGGGGTGCATCGCAAAATGCACGCCGCACCTTCCTCGGCCGTCAAGGTTAATGAACCATGAGGAAGTGCCGGATTCTCTCTCGCCGGACGTCTCGCTGTCCTGGGCACATCGCTTTGCCGACCGAAAGCCGGGCCGGCCCTGCCGGAGCCTAAAGCGACGGAGTCGCGAAACGCTGCGCCATGGCCCGGCGGAGGCTGTCCGGAAGTCGCACGGCGCGGCCATCCCGCACCGCCGCCACGGTGACCTCGGCCTTCAGCAGGACCTCGTCGCCGCGCCGCACTTCCTGGATCATCGGCATCGAAGCGCCGCGCAGTTCGACGACGGTGGTCATGATGGCGAGCATGTCGTCCATCCGCGCCGGCTTCAGAAAGTCGAGCACCATGCGCCGAACGACGAAGATCAGTCCGGCATCGCGCTGCAGATCGACCTGCTCCATGGCGAGGGCCCGAAGCAGCTCCGTGCGGCCGCGCTCCATGTAGCGCAAGTAATTGGCGTGATAGACGAAACCTGAGAAATCGGTGTCTTCGTAATAGACGCGGATGTCGATGCGATGAGAGGTCATGCGATGGCTTCCGAGGATAGGTCGACCACGACGATCTCGGGGGGAACCCCGAAGCGCACCGGCAGGCCGCTCATGCCTAGTCCACCGGAAACCACGAGGTCGGTCTGCTCGCGCACATGGCCATAGGCGTAGCGCCGCCCATACCGGGAGGGGACGACGGGGGCGTAGCCAAGGAGCCGGACCTGTCCGCCATGGGTATGGCCCGAAAGGGTCAGCGCCACATGGGCGGGCACCTGCGGGAAGATGTCCGGCTCATGGGCGAGAAGGATGGAGGGCGCGCCGTCGGGGATCGCCGCGAGGGTGGCCGGCAGGTCGTCGCTTCCCTTCCGGGGGAGACCGTAGCGCCACCATGTGCCCTGGAAGCTCAACTGATCGCCGAGCCCGGCGAGCCAGACCTCGTGTCCCCTCACCCGCAGGGGCAGGGCCTCGTTCTCGAGGAGGCGGATGCCGGCGCGGGTCAGGGCCTCCCCGGCGAAGGTCGGGCCGTGCCCGCGCTCGCAGGCGGCGCGATCGGCCCACCAATCGTGATTGCCGAGGATGGCATAGGTTCCGAGGGGAGCCTTCAAAGCCCCGAGGACGGGCGCCCAATCGGCGGAGTCCACGATGCCGGTGAATCGATGCATGCCCCTCACATAATCGCCGAGCAGCACGATCACGTCGCCGCCGAGGCCGTTGGCCGCCTCGACGATCCGCCGGATGTGTTGAGGCGTCATGAACGGATCGCAGGCATGGACGTCGGAGACGGCCACGATCCGCAGGGTCAGTCCCGCTGGCCACGGCGCCATCGGGGTGATCCGGTAGCGCGTGATGGCGAGACGCATCGGCTCGATACCGATTCCGTAGGCGGCCGTACCGCTGCCCGCGAGCGCCACGGCGCCGAGGCCGAGCACGACGGTGCGGCGGGTGATCCGGACCGGGGAGGATGCGGAGCTCATAGGACGGATGTCGACTTGCGCACCACCCATCCTGTTTCGGCAAGGGCTATTGCGTAGGATCTGATTTTCCGACCGACATCAGCACCCGGCTCTCCCTGCATGCGGGAAGAGGGGATGCGTACACGCCGGCTCGCCTCCGCGGGGAGAAAACCTCCGCCGCCGCCGAGCGACTCAGCCATCGGGATCCTCCGACCCGAACAGCCCGAACTGCGAGGCCGGATCGCGCCGGGGCACGGCAAAACCCATATGCTTGTAGGCGTGTGGGGTCAGCATGCGCCCGCGCGGGGTGCGCTGGACGAATCCCTTCTGGATCAGGAACGGCTCGATGATGTCCTCGATGGCGTCGCGCGGCTCGGAGAGCGCCGCCGCAATGGTCTCGATCCCCACCGGGCCGCCGCCGAAGGAGGTGGCGATCATCGTCAGGTATTTCCGGTCCATCACGTCGAGGCCGGCCGGGTCCACGTCGAGAAGCTGAAGCGCCCGGTCGGCGATGGCGCGGGTCACGGTGGGGGCATCCGCCACGATGGCGAAGTCGCGCACCCGGCGCAGGAGGCGCCCGGCGATGCGGGGCGTTCCCCGTGCCCGTTTGGCGATCTCGTTTGCGCCCTCCGCCGACATGCCGATGCCGAGCACCCGCGCGCCACGGGAGACGATGAGTTCGAGCTCGTCGACATCGTAGAATTCGAGGCGGATCGGGATGCCGAATCGATCTCTCAGGGGGGTGGTGAGCAGGCCGGCGCGGGTGGTGGCGCCCACCAGCGTGAATTTCGGCAGCTCGATCTTCACCGAGCGCGCCGCCGGCCCCTCGCCGATGATGAGGTCGAGTTGGTAATCCTCCATCGCCGGATAGAGGATTTCCTCCACCGCCGGGTTGAGGCGGTGGATCTCGTCGATGAAGAGCACGTCGCGCTCTTCCAAGTTGGTGAGCTGCGCCGCGAGGTCGCCGGCCTTGGCGATGACCGGGCCGGAGGTGGAGCGGAAGTTCACCCCGAGTTCGCGGGCCACGATCTGCGCCAGGGTGGTCTTGCCGAGACCAGGAGGCCCCACGAACAGCACGTGGTCGAGGGCCGAGCCGGTCTTTTTCGCGGATTCGATGAAGATCTGCATGTTTGCCCGCGCCGCGCGCTGCCCGATGAATTCGGGAAGGCTGAGCGGACGGATCGACTGCTCCACGTCGTCCGGCCGCCGCTCCGGCGTCAGGAGCGATTCTGGCAACGGATGAAGGGTCGGGGATTTCGGCGATCTGGGGAGCTTGCTCACACGGGCTCTCGGTCGGGGCCCGGCACAGGGCCTGCTCCGGTGGGTGGGCGTTTCGCCCGATGTCGCACAACGCCGCCGCGCGCGCTACTTCGCCGGCCGGCAACCGGTGCCCGCCCCCACGAAGGTGGATGCGTGGCCCGAGGGTCCCACGGTGACCCTACTCACCTGACTGCATGACGGATCGGAATCATCTGGCCCTCTCCCCGCAAGTACGGAGCAGAGTGGCCTTGGCCCAGCCCGACCTCGCTCCACGCATCAACGACTAGCAACACCCATGACGGACCCGAACCTTTGGAACGATCATCTTATGTAAACTCAATTCTTGATCCAGGTTAACACCGATTGTTGCTATGTCTGATGCCTGACACAGCGACAGATTTCTGGAACTCTACGTTTCAAAAAGATTTATCAAGCCAGAACAGTGGCGATGGCGACAAGGCAACATGGTCTTGTCCGCAACAACCATGGCAGTTCTGGAGATCGTAGCCGCAGCGGCGAAATCTCCGACACATCCGCTCGCGACGTGATGCCAGGAGTCCGTCAGCGCTCCGGCCAGGGTCGTGACTGACGGATTCACCTCTGGCTCAAGGCCGGCCGAACGACTTTACGGTCGCATATATGACTAAATTCCTATTTCTACGACCACTCGTCGGCCAGTTCGCCGATGACTGCTCTATCCCGCTCGAAAGGACCAATCGGCATGTTCTATCTCGACAAGCGCCTGCAATATCCCGTTCGCGTGGAGACTCCCGATCCGGTCTATGCCCGCATGCTGCAGCAGGCCATTGGCGGCATAGAAGGTGAGATCCGCGTTTGTATGCAGTACTTCTTCCAAGGCTGGGGCGCGCGCGGCCCGACGACGAAGTATCGCGACATGCTCCTCAACACCGCGACGGAAGAGATGGGGCATATCGAGATGCTCGCCACCGCCGTCGCCCTCAACTTGGAGACCGCCCCGACCAAGTTACAGGAAGCGGGGGTGAAGGATGCGGTCGTCGGCGCCGTGATGAATGGCGAGAACCCACGACACGTAGTGGAGGGCATGCTCCACCGCCACATTCTCTCCACCGGCATGGCTGCCTTCCCGGCCAATTGCGATGGCGTTCCCTTCGACATGTCCCACATCTACGCTAGCGGAAACCTTGCAGCGGACATGTATTGCAACGTCGCTGCCGAGACGACCGGACGAACCCTCGCCGTGCGCCTCATGACCGCGACCAACGATCCGGGCATGCGTGACATGTGGAGCTTCCTCATCGCGCGCGACACGATGCACCAGCAGCAATGGCTCGCCGTCATCGAGGATATGGGTGGCATGGAAGCGAACCTGCCGATCCCCAACAGCTTCCCGCAGAGCGAGGAAAGCCAGAAGCACAGCTACAGCTTCTTCGTCTCCACAGCCGACGATTCGCCCCTCCCCGAAGGACGCTGGACCAGCGGGCCGTCGCTCGACGGCAAGGGGACGTTCAACGTCGTCAAGAATGCCCCCATGGGTGAGGAGCCGGTCCTCGGCCCGGCACGCCCGGATAGCGGCGCCCAGACACAGCAGATGTCCTGAAACACGGGAAAGGCCCGCCCCTCTCAGGGCAGGCCTTTCTTTCATTGTCCACGAAAGCCCCGGGGATGTCGCCCGCATTCCCGGACGCTGGCGCAGCGTCAGTCCTTCTCGGGAGCGATCGCTTCCAGGCCGCCGATATGCTTCTGGGCGTAGAGCGCCAGGCCGATCTGAGCGATCAGGGTCTGCTGGGTCTCGAGGAAATCGATATGGCCCTCCTCGTCGGCGGCCAGCTCCTCGAACAGGATCTTCGACACGCGGTCGTTGATCGAATCGCAATACTGCGCGGCTTCGAGATAGAGCGCGCGGGCCTCGGTCTCGGCCGCGAGATCGGAGGCAATGATCTCTTCGATATTCTGACCGATCCGCAGCGGATCGAGCTCCTGCAGGTTCGGGAACCCGTCGAGGAACAGGATCCTGTCGATGAACCGGTCGGCATGGTTCATCTCTTCGATGGATTCCTTACGCCAGAACTTGGCGAGGTCGATGTAGCCCCAGTCGTTCAGCATGCGGAAGTGGAGCCAGTACTGGCTCACGGCCGTCAGTTCGCTGCGCAGACCTCTGTTGAGGTACTCGACGACCTTCGCATCACCCTTCATAAAACTCACTCCCGTCCGGCTATTTCAAGCTCGAAGGGGAGCGTGGGGCCTCGCACAGGCCCTCAGGCGGCGATCCCCTCCCCCGCAGTTTGGAATTGAACCAAACTACAGCTGCTTGCGCAACCCGTTCCGCACGCATGGCCGGCCTCCGCCACTGCGTCTTGCAGAGCACCCTGCAGAGCCGCCTGCATGATCGAACGGATGGTCCGGGCGCAGCGGCCGCATTTCGGGCTGCAGCCGAGGCAGGCATGGACCTGTGCCGGGGTTCTCGGGCAATCGGGCCCGTCCTTCAGGCAAGCGCGGACGGCACCATCGGACAACACGTTACAGGAACAGACGATCATGGGAGCTCGCTGAACGAAACAGGAAGCGTCGATCGCGGACTAGACAATTGCGTCATCGGCAAATTCCCCTCCCCGATCATTGGCTTGCGCGCCTCTTTAGAACTTTTAAAATCTACTGCTATCTCAACAACTTAACCGCCATGGGACGAATGCGCAAGGCGCGCGGACGCGTCCTGTGGCCAGAAGGCTCGATCGTGGCGAGGCGGGCTCAGAAGACGTGGAACGCGATACCGGCGAGGAAGCTCTTCTCTTCCGTGCCCTTCAGGGTCGCCGTTTCAAGGTTCCCGAACTTGTTCAGCCAGTACTGGAAACCGATGAACACATCGACGCGGTCGGGCTGGTCGTAGACGAGCTTGCCGAGGTCGAGCACGAGGTTGGTGCGGGAGACGAATTCGAGCCCCGTCTCGCGGTTGAAGGCGAAGATTGCCGGATTGCGGACACCGCGCCCCTTGGGCAGGACGATGTTGTTGATGCCCGTGACGCTGAGCGGCAGGCCGGTGAAGGCCAGGGGAAAGCTGTAGGCGATCTCGATCTCGGGAACGGTGTCGTAGCTGATGTCCCGGTTCGGATAGGGATTGAAGCCGTTTCGGTTCCACTCCTTGTAGGCGTGGACCGAGGCGCTGAGGAAACCAGCCGGCACGTCGAAGGCGAAGTTCAGGCCGCCGACGACGTTGCGCTTGCGCGGGCCGAAGGCGGTGTCCTTCGTGTTGGCGTCGAACCCGTAGGAGAGGGAGACGTCCTTGACGAGGCCGGGCACTATGAACGCCTTGGTCCCGGTGAGGGCATTGAGGCTGAGGGTGCCGCGGTAGAGGCCGTAGACCTCCGTCGCGCCATCATCGCGCAGGAAGAGCCCGCCCGGGGCGTTGGTCGTACCAGCGCGTTCCTGCGAGCCGGATTTCAGGATGTCCAGGGAGAGGAGATTGGTGCCGTAGGCCCAGGCATTCGCATGCGAGAGGGTGAAGATCTGCTTGGGGATACCCCGCGAGCGGAACGACCCGTCCGCGTTCCGCACCCGCACGCCCGGCTCGGCGGCGGGGAACTGGTAATGATAGCTCACCTGGGTATCGGAAAAGAGGAAGAAGGGTGAAGGTGCATCCGGAGCGGGGGACGGTGCGCCCGCAGGATCGGCCGCCAGAGCCGGTGCCAGCGCCGCGCACGAGACCAGCGCGGCCGCCAGCGATGTCCAGAAGCCCGTCATGTTCACCCCGGCAGAGCGGTTCCGCCCAGTCGGGGCTCGGATCAGTAGCCGGTTTCACGGATCGTCGGAAGGACGAAAGCCGATCCTCCCGGCGAAGGATGCGGGCGCGCCGCGCTCAGCGGGCGAGTTCGCGGAGCCCGAGGCGGATCAGCGTCTTGGCCTCCGCCCCCTCCCCGGCGCCCTTCATCGCGGCGGCGATGGCGGCGGAGGCCTGGACCGGGGCGTAGCCGAGATTGACCAGGGCTGAGATCGCATCGGCGGCGGGTTGCGGCGCGGTGCGGTCCTCCACCGCGCCGGACAGGGCGAGCACGGCGGGGTCGATGGGCGCGAAGGCCGGCGCCTTGTCCTTCAGTTCTGCGGTGAGGCGGGCGGCCAGGCGCGGGCCGACACCCGGCGCGCGGGCGATGGAGGTCTTGTCCCCCATGGCGATGGCGGTGGCGAGGGCCTCCGGCTCCAGCACCGAGAGCAGGCCGAGGGCCACCTTCGAGCCCACCCCCTGTACGGTCTGGAGCAGGCGGAACCACTCGCGCTCCGCATCCGAGCGGAAGCCGTAGAGCCGGATCATGTCCTCGCGGACATGGGTCTCGATGGCCAGCGAGGCCGCCTCGCCCGCTTCCGGCATCCGCTGCAGGGTGCGGGCGGAGCAATGCACCACGTAGCCGACGCCCTGTACGTCGAGGATCACGAAATCCTCGCCGTAGGAATCCACCACGCCCTTCAACTTGCCGATCATGCGTCATCCCGTCATCACGGACGGGTCTTTACCAGGGACAGGCCCGCCTGTCCGACACGCCACCGAGAGAAAGTGACCGCCCGATGCGCACACCCCTCGCCGCCCTCCTCATGGTGATGGCCGCCGCCCACGCCCATGCTCAGACACCGGCCCAGAACCCGGCCCAGAACCCGGCCCAGGATGCCGCCCCCACCACCGACCCCACCCAGGTCCGGGCCGGCAGCTACGTGCTCGACGCGGCCCACGGCAAGATCACCTGGTCGGTGAGCCACCTCGGCTACTCGACCTATTACGGCCAGATCACCGACGTGTCGGGACAAGCCGACCTCGACCCCAAGGATCCGGGCAAGAACCGGCTCACCGTGACCATCGGCATGGGAAGCATCAACGCCCTGAACGAAACGCTCAACCGCCATCTCCAGGGGCCGGACTTCTTCGACACCCAGAAGTTTCCCACCGCCACCTTCACCGCCACCCTGGTGGAGCCCACGAGCCCGACCACGGCCCGCGTCGCCGGCAGCCTCACCCTGAAGGGCGTGACGAAGCCCGTGGCCTTCGACGCCACCTTCAACCGGGCGGGGCTCAACCCCATCGACAAGCGCTACACCGTGGGCTTCGACGGCTGGGCCGTGATCAAGCGCTCGGATTTCGGCGTCAACGCCTTCCTGCCCGCGATCGGCGACGACGTGTCCCTGCGGCTCGAGGGCGAATTCAAGGCGCAGTGAGCGGTCGCCTCCCCCCGAGCGGGGGAGGCGTTTCAGGCGGTGCGGCCCCCGCCTCTTCCCGCGAGATGGGAGAGGAGAATGCTCACCCCTTCGCCAGGGCCGCCGCGATCCGCGCAGCGGCAAGTCCGCTCACCCCGGCGACGGGGGCGTGGAGCTTCTTCAGGGCATGCGCCCCGCGATGGTTGGCATGGGTGACGGCGATGGCCAGGGCATCCGCCGCGTCCGCGGTCTTGAACTCGGCCTTGGGCATCAGGAACTTCACCATCGCCTGGATCTGCACCTTCTCGGCGTGGCCGGAGCCGCAGACGGTCTTCTTGACCAGGTTGGCGGCGTATTCGGAAACCGGCAACCCGGCCAGGGCCGGCACCAGCAGGGCGATGGCGCGGGCATGCCCGAGCTTCAGGGTGGCCTGCGCATCCTTGTTGACGAAGGTCTCCTCCACGGCGACCTCGTCGGGCGAAAACCCCGACACCACGCGGGTGATGCCCTCGTGCAATTCCCGCAGGCGCAGGGCGAGCGGCAGATCGCCGTCCGAGGTCACCACGCCGCAATCGACGTAAGTCAGCTTCGCCCCGACAACGGAGATCAGCCCCCAGCCGGTACGGCGCAGGCCGGGATCGATGCCAAGGATGCGGATGGGGGTCATGGGGGCCTGTATCGCGGTGACTGCCTATGGCGCGCCATCATAGGCCAGACGGCCGGCCGCGGATGCCCCCTCCCTCGCCGACCGCGGCCTTCCGGCCGCCGACATGCTCCACGGCAACACCGGCTTCCAAGCCCGACCTTCGGCATATGTCGCGGCGGTACCCAGCGTCAGGCCCTGACCACTGAGGAGGTTTTTGCCGCAGAACCGGGGGCCGCTTCTGCGAAACCTGCTCAGGATCTGAAAAGGTCCTCCAGCGCTCTCAGCACCGTCGCGACCTCGACCGGCTTCTCCAGGCGGCGAATGTGAGTGTAGGCGTCCGGGACGTCGGCCTGGTCGTATCCCGTGGTAAACACGAACGGCACGGCGCGTGCGATCAAGGCGTCCGCGAGCGGGTAGACGTTATCGCCGCCGAGATTCACGTCCAGGCATGCGGCGTCCGGCGCGGCGCCTCGTTCCAGCATGCGCAATCCGCCCTCCACGGAGGCGACCGGACCGAGCACCTCGGCTCCTACCTCCTGCAGCGCGCTGCTCAGCTCGTCCGCGAGAAAATACTCGTCCTCCGCGACGAGAATGCGTCGTGCTTGGAGCGTGTCCTCAGGCATCGGCCATCTTCTCGGACATCATGCGTCCCGATACGGGCAGCGCAATGGTGCAGTGAACCCCATCGGGTTCCATCACGTAGGTTGTCCTGGCACCGAGCTGGTAGGGCAAGGCCCGCTCGATGAGCTCGCGGCCCGCCCCATTCCGTTGCGAGCCCGTCTGCAACGGAATGACGACGCCACGCTCGCGCCAGTCCACGTGCAGCCAGGGCCCCTGCTCCGGTTCGGCATGCTCCAAGTGCCAGTTGATCTCGAGGCGCGCTTGCGGTTGCGCGAGGGCGCCGTACTTGACCGCGTTGGTCGCGAGTTCGTGCACGGCCAGCGCGAAAGTCTGCAACGTCGATGAGCGCAGAGCCACGCCGGACGGCCCCTTCAGAACGATCCTCGCGCCCTCCCCGTCGATGGCGGCGACCTCGCTGCGGATCAACTCGTCGAAGGTGATGCGCGCGCCCTCGGCGAGGCGGGAGAGAAGGCCCTGTACCCGGGACAGGGCGGCCAGACGCACGATGTAGCGTGCCTTGAAGTCCGCCAGATCCACGCTGTTCCGCAAGGTCTTTTCAGCCGTGGCGCGCACGATACTCATGAGGTTGCGGGTGCGATGCTGCAGTTCGGCGACGAGCACGCTCATATGCTCGGCCCTCTCCTTCTCCTCGGTGATGTCCCTCCCGACGCCGCCGATCCAACGCACCGTTCCGGACGCGTCACGCATCGGAAAGGCGGTATCGCGCAGCCAGCGGATCTCATCGTTGGTCGGCCGCCGGATGCGGTACTCGAAGCTGACCCGCTCTCCCATCGTGACACGCTGAAGATTGGCGACCGCACCTTCGCGGTCCTCCGGCACGATGAGATCGGCCCAACCCACCATGTTGTCGCCGGAGAGGGCCGCAGTTCGGTCCAGGCCGTAGATCGTCTCGAAGGCGGGAGTGAGATACATCCATTGGAACGTCGCGGCATCGCGCATCCAGAGCACGTCGGAAGAGGCCTCGCCGAACTGGCTGAGGCGCGCCTCGCTCTCGCGCAGGGCCGCTTCAGTACGCTTGCGTTCGGTGATGTCTGAGAACAGAAGCGCCACGGTGCGCGCATTCGGATCGCCGATGCGATAGGCATAGACCGACCACCACCGCCCGAGCAGCTCGGACCCGGCCTCGAACCGCGTGGGTTCTCCCGTCAGGGCGACCCGACCGTAGGCATCGAACCAGAACTGGTCCAGGCCGGGCGTGATGTCACGCATCCACCGGCCAGCCGCATCCGTGATGCCGGTCTGCGCCTCGAAGGCGGGGCTGACTTCCTCGAACCGATAGTCGGTCGGGGTGCCCTCGCCGTCGAACGCTACCCTGATGGTGCAAAAACCCTGGTCAAGGGCATTATAGAGACCGAGATAACGCTCCTCGCTCTCGCGTAACGCCGCCTCCGCGGTTTTCCGTGCCGTCACGTCGCTGGCGGCCCCGAACCACTCGACGATCTCGCCGTTGCCGGCCAGGATCGGAACGGCGCGCGAGTGCGTCCAGCCGACGCTGCCGTCGGTCCGTCGGACACGATGCTCCAGTTCGAAGACCTGCTTGCCACGGATCGCTCCGTCGATGGCAGCGTCGATGGTGGGGCGATCCTCCGGCAGGATGGTGCCGTTCACCCAGCCCTGGCCCAGGCTTCCCTCGTCCGCGAGGAACCCCGGTCCGTCGAGCCGACGCATCTCCGACCAGTCCGGGGTCATTCGATAGATCACGTCCGAACTCGCCGTAACGAAGGCACGGAATCGCTCTTCGCTCTCCTGAAGCGCCACCTCGGCACGGGCACGCTCGATCGCCGACCGCACACGCTCGCCGACGCTGCGGATGAGGAACCGCTCGGCGTCGGTCCATGAACGAGGGATCGCGTGTTGGGCGCGGAGAATGCTCGTCCGCTGACCGTCCCCGAGCAGAACGACATCTGCGAAGGAAGCGATGCTTCGTGACTGGAGTTCGGCTTTCGCGGCAGCGCCGAGACGTGCGTCCGTCTCGACGTCACACACCGCCACGACTTCGCCGATACGGTAGGCCGCGAGAAACTCGGGGTGGAAAGCGTCCAAGGAATACTCGCCGACGATGGAGGAGACACCGCGGCCATGCTCGCGCTCAATCGTCAAGCGGCCCTCGCTGATCTCACCGTAGCAAGCGCGGCTGATATCGAGGTGATCGCCGAGTTGCCGGGCCGCAGCCTCTGCGATCTCGGCCGATGCCTTGAGCGGTCGGAGAATGTCGCTCAAGCGGAGCAGGAACGCATGGTGCTCCTCGCTTTCCCGCAACGCCTTCGTGCGGTCGGTGACGCGCCGCTCCAGATCTTCCCTCGCAGCCTGCGCCTCATCGAGGGCCCCGGTCATGACGTAGGCGGCGGAGGCAAAGCGCGTCAGGCGCGTGAGCAGCCTGAGATCCTCACCATCGAAAGCACGCTCCCCGTCATGGGCACTGACCCACAGGGTACCGACAGGCTCGTCGCGGGCAGGGAAAGGGATCAGTAGAACCTCGTGGATGAAAGGTTCGGCGGCGGCGGGGACGTGGGTGTGCGGACGCGAGAACAGCAGGGGGGTGTTACGGGTCACCACGATGCCGCATGGATTCGCTTCGTATGGCATGATGCCGCCGAGACGCGCCGCCCATAGCCCGGCGACAGCATCCCATCGGAAAGCGCTCACTCCGTTGTGGGATCTCAGGATGCTGATGCCGGCCGATCCGGCGATCCCCCTCTCGACGATCAGGTCGACGAGGCGCTGCAGGATGCTGCCGGGACTGACGGTCAGTTCCAGCGCCAGTTCGGAGAGGACATGGGCTTCCGCCTCGAAGTCGGGAGGGCGGGTGGGACGTCCTGCCAACGCTTCGGTGATCGGGACCTCGTTCAAGTCCAGAAGAACGTCGGGCAAAACCGCCGGTGTCTTCTCTTTACGGTGCTCGACGGTCATTCGCGCCTGACGCTATTGGATGACGCGACGCATGCAACGTCGGACCGCATCACCGGACTTCATTTACGACCCAGGCGGAGACACGAGCGAAGTATCGCTCGCATGGATCGAGGGATGGATGCGGATGTCGTCGTTCCATACCCGTCCGATCGAAGACGAACCAAACCACGTTCGCCTGCCGCCGGACGTCCCGTTCCGGTCCGCGATTTCCCCGCAGCGGTCGGGCGACACGCCACCATGACAGTCCTTCCGGCCGATCCCAGACCTCTACCCGGTCCGACGATCACGGTCGGGCCGGCCTGACGAGGAGAGGCGGCGAGGCGATGCCTCACGTCGGTGCCGTCGCGCGCGGAGACGAAGGCGTGTGCATCCCCTCGCCCCGCACGCGGGGAGGGTGAATTCCCTCCTCGGTTCGAGGGCGAGGCCATGCACGATCGCTCTTCCCCGACCCAATTCGGATCGATCCGTCTCGGGCAATCCTCAGATCGAGAGGAAGGGTAACGGTGGCCCTTCAGCCTTCGAGCTTGGCCACCAGTGCGTCGGAGAGGGCGAAGTTGACGTAGACGTTCTGGACGTCGTCCTGGTCCTCGATGACCTCCACGAGGCGGATCAGCTTCTCGCCGGTCTCGTCGTCGACCTCGATGGTGTTCTGCGCCTTCCAGACCAAGGCCGTGCGGCGCGGTTCGCCGAACCGGGCCTCCAGCGCCTTCGAGACCTCGCCGTAGGAATCCTGGGCGCAGGTGATCTCGTGGCCGTCCTCGGAGGAGCGCACGTCGTCGGCACCGGCCTCGATGGCGGCTTCCAGCATGGTGTCGGCATCCGCCACCGAGGCGTCGAACTCCACCACGCCGACATGGTCGAACATGAAGGAGACGGCCCCCGTCTCGGCGAGGCTGCCGCCGGACTTGGTGAAGGCCGAGCGTACGTCGGAGGCGGTGCGGTTGCGGTTGTCGGTCTGCGCCTCGACGATAAGGGCGGCGCCGCCCGGGCCGTAGCCCTCGTAGCGGATCTCGTCGTAGCTCTCCGCGTCGGCGCCCGAGGCCTTCTTGATGGCGCGCTCGATATTGTCTTTGGGCACGTTCTCGGCCCGAGCCGCGATGATGGCGGCGCGCAGGCGCGCGTTCATCGCCGGGTCGGGCATGCCGAGCTTGGCCGCCACCGTGATCTCTCGGGCGAGCTTGCCGAAGATCTTGGAGCGGACCGCGTCGACGCGGCCCTTGCGGTGCATGATGTTCTTGAACTGGGAATGGCCGGCCATGGCGTGACCTTGGATCGATACGGAGGTGGAACGGAGGGGCACGCATGCGTCGCCGCAGCGGCATTTGGCCGGGTTATAGGCCGGGTCCGCCCACGGAGGCAACGCGAGCGCGCCCGCCGCGTTGGCGGGACAGGGCTTTTCCGACCCCGGCGGATACGAACATGGCGACATCCCCCCGAGACGACGGGGCCGGGCGACCCTGGTGGCGCCTCGCCCTCACTGCCGGCCTCGGTCTTCTCGCCGGGGCGACGCTGTTCCCCCGGCCAGCGAAGGGGGTCAGCCCGCCCGCCCGTGCCAGGCCGCCAACCCCGCGAGGGTGACGACGCCCCCTGCCCATGGGATTCCCGAGAGGTGGGTATGGGGCGTCCCCGGCTCACCGAGATCCGACACCGCTGAGAAAGCGCCCTCCAGGCTGTGTCCGCCGGTGTAGCGGCTTCGCGTGGCCACCACGGGCAATCCCGCATCCAGCGCCGAGCGGATGCCGGCCACCGAATCCTCGAAGGCGATGGCCTCCCCCGGCGCCACGCCGAGGCGCGTCAGGGCCAGGACGAACACGTCCGGATGCGGTTTCTTGCGCTCAGCCTCGTCGCCGCAGGCAACCACGTCGAAGGGGCTGCCCCCGGGAAAGTTGACGGCGAGGAGCGCGTCCACGTTGGGGCGGCTCGTGGTGCTCGCCACCGCGAGGAGCAGGCCTGCGCGCTTGGCTTCCCCCACGAGCCGCGCGATGCCGGGGCGCAGTTCGAGGGCTCCTTTCGTGACGAGGTCGCCATAGATCCCGGTCTTGCGGTCGTGGATCTCGCTCATCTGGGCGCGGCGTTCGGCATCCGGCTCGCCGTGCTCGGTGGCCACGTAATGGGCGAGCCGCTCCTTGCCGCCCATGACGGTGAGGAGGTCGGCATAGAGCTCCGGCGACCAGTGCCAGTCGAGCCCCAGTTCCGAGAAGGCGCGGTTGAAAGCCTGACGGTGCAGGTCCTCCGTCTCGGCCAGCGTCCCGTCGACGTCGAAGATCAGCGCCTTCAACATGCGACGGTGCCGCCGGCGCCCGCCCGGATCGCAGCGATGCGCTCGGCATATCCGGCCGGCCCGCCCTTGAACACGGCGCTGCCAGCCACGAACGCGTTGGCTCCGGCGGCTGCGGCGAGGCCGACATTCTCCGCGGTGATGCCGCCATCCACCTCGATGTCGATGGCACGGCCGGCGGTCATGGCCTTGATCCGGGCGATGGTCTCCAGGGTCGAGGGGATGAAGCTCTGGCCGCCGAAGCCGGGATTCACCGTCATCACCAGGACGAGATCGACCATGTCGATCAGGGGCTCGATGGCGCTCGCAGGGGTGCCCGGATTCAGCGCGATGCCGACGCGCTTGCCGAGGGTTCGGATGGTCTGTAGCGAGCGGTGGATATGCGGTCCGGCCTCCACATGGACCGAGATCGCATCCGCGCCCGCCTCGGCGAAGGCCGCGAGATACGGGTCGGCGGGGGCGATCATCAGGTGGACGTCGAACAGCTTGGCGCTGTGCGGCCGGAGCGCCTTCACCACGTCGGGGCCGAAGGTGATGTTGGGCACGAAATGCCCGTCCATCACGTCGAGATGGATCCAGTCCGCCCCGGCCTCGGAGACCGCACGGACCTCCTGGCCGAGAGCCGCAAAATCCGCTGCGAGGATGGAGGGAGAGATGATAGGGCCGGCCGTGCGGGTCGTCATAGGGTCTATCTCGTTCACTCTGTCGGTCCGGCAAGTGCCGTCGCGCGGACATCGGGTCGTCTCAGGCGAGCCGGCGCTTGCGCTCCACGAGCTGCATGATGATCGGGGTCAGGATGAGCTGCATCGCGATGTCGAGCTTGCCGCCCGGAATCACGATGGAATTGGCACGGCTCATAAAGGAGCCCTGGATCATCGATATCAGATAGGAAAAGTCGATGCCCTTCGGGTCCTTGAAGCGGATCACCACCATCGATTCGTCGGCGGTGGGAATCCAGCGAGCGATGAAGGGGTTGGACGTGTCCACCGTGGGCACGCGCTGGAAGTTGATGTCCGTCCAGGTGAATTGCGGGCAGATCGTCTGCACGTAATCCGGCATGCGCCGCAGGATCACGTCGGTGACGGCTTCGGTGGAATAGCCGCGGAATGAGCGGTCCCGGTGCAGCTTCTGGATCCATTCGAGGTTGATCACCGGCACGACGCCGATCTTGAGGTCGGCGTAGCGGGCCATGTCGACATTGTCGTCGACGACGCAGCCGTGAAGGCCTTCGTAGAACAGCAGGTCGGAGCCCGGCGGAAAATCCTCCCAGGGCGTGAAGGTGCCCGGCTCGGCGCCGTAGGCCTGCGCATCGGCGACGTCGTGGACGTAGTGGCGCGTGCGCCCGCCGCCGGATTCGCCGTAGCTGCGAAACACCTCCTCCAATTCCAGGAGCAGGTTGGCGCGGGGCGCGAAGTGGCTGAGGGTCGGCTCCTCGGCCATGGCCTTGCGCATGGCGTTGCGATCGAGGGCGTGGAACGCGTCCCCCTCGATGTAGACCGCGCTCACGTCCTCGCGGCGAAAGATCTGCTCGAACGTGTTGCGCACGGAGGTCGTGCCGGCGCCCGACGATCCGGTGACCGAGATGATGGGATGACGCGCCGACATGAACGATACCCGACCGGTTCCAGCCTGTCCCCGGTCAGCTGCGCATCAGCCCGCGCTGGCCGAACAGGGGTGAGCGGCCGGCGGCGGCGTTGCGGCCACCGTAATACTTGGCGACGCAGGCCACGTCCTCGCTCGAACCGAACACCAGCGGCACGCGCTCGTGGATGCCGGTGGCGGAGATGTCGAGGATGCGGTTGGCACCGTCGGTGGCCGCGGCACCGGCCTGCTCCATCAGCATCGCGATGGGCGCGGCCTCGTAAAGGAGGCGCAGGCGGCCCTGCGCGTAGCCCTTCCGGTTGTCGCCGGGATAGAGGAACACACCGCCACGGAGGAGGACCCGCTGCGCGTCGGCAACCAGCGAGCCGAGCCAGCGCATGTTGAAGTTCTTGTCCAGCGGTCCCTCGGAACCGGCCAGACAATCCTCGATATAGGCCTTCACCGGGGTGTCCCAATGCCGGGCGTTGGAGGCGTTGATGGCGTATTCCTTGGCGGCGGCCACCACCTCGATCCGCGGGCTGGTGAGGCGGAACACGCGCTCGGCCCGGTCCAGGGTGAAGATCTGTGTGCCGAAGCCGAGCGTTAGCACCAGGGAGGTCGCCGGGCCGTAGGTGACGAAGCCGGCGGCGAGCTGGGCGGTGCCTGGGCTCGTGAACGAGCCGAGGGGGTTCTCCGCCGTCGCGCCCACGGGCCGGATGCCGAAGATCGATCCCACCGCCATGTTCACGCCGATATTGGACGAGCCGTCCAGAGGATCGATGGCGACGGCGAGGGGAGCGCCTGCGTTGAGGAGCATGACGCCCTCGGCTTCCTCGGAAGCGACCTCCGCCACCGGTGCGCCGCGCAGGGCCTCGGTGAAGCGCTGGTGCGCCAGAACGTCGAGGGCCTTCTGCACGTCGCCGTCGCTGTTCTGCTCACCCTGCGCGGCGAGATCGCCGCCGCCCAGAGCGCCGCGGCCGATCACCTCGCTCACATCGACAGCCGCCTCGGCGCAGGCTGCGATGACCCCCGCAACGTCGGCGAGTCCCTGATCGGCGGCGACCGCCTGGGCGAGGTACGCGTCGAGCCGCGACCCAATTTCCAGAGACCCCAACGACATCGGCTCACGTCCTCTTCCACAGACCCGCCGGAGACCATCCGGCCGCTCATCTTCCGTCTCGGTTCCGGGCCTTCGAAAGGCCGGAGCACCGCCCTTTGCACGATAGCGCCGGGTTCAACCAGAGCGCCAGACGGGCATTCCCCGTGCAAAGAAGGAATTCTGAAAAAACTTGCGGGCGGTTCCAAAAAAACTAAAAACGCCGGATGCGCAACCTCTCGCTCAAGCAACTCCAGGCCGTCGCAGCGGTCGCCCGCCTCGGAACGATGACCCGTGCGGCCCAGGAACTCAACGTCACCTCGGCGGCGCTCTATGCGCGCATCCGCCAGTTGGAGGAAGAGGCGGGGCTGCTGCTGTTCGACCGGACACCCACGGGCCTGAAGCCCACCGATGCCGGGCGCGAGATGCTGTGGGCGATCGACAGCATCAACACGGTCCTGGAGACCTGCGCCGACCGGCTCCAGACCCTCAAGGGTGGCAGCGGCGGGCGGGTCGCCATGGGGGTAGTGTCCACCGCCAAGTATTTCACGCCCCAGATCATCGCCGGCTTCGTCGACCGTTACCCCGCGGTGGAGATCAACCTCGTCGTCGGCAATCGCGGCGCCATGGTCGAGGCCCTGCGCAACTACGAGATCGATTTCGCCATCATGGGCCGTCCGCCGCGCGACTTCGCCATCGAGGCCGAGATGTTCGGCGCGCACCCACTGGTGATCATCGCGGCGCCAAGCCATCGCCTCAGCACGCGGACCAACCTCACGCGGGCGGATCTGGCCGAGGAATCCTTCCTGGTGCGCGAGGAGGGGTCCGGCACCCGCACGGTGTTCGAAGAGTTCATGTCGGGCATCATGATCCAGCGCGCGAAACTCGGGATCGACTCGGGTTCGAACGAAACGATCAAACAGGCGGTGATGGCCGGGCTCGGCATCGCCCTCATCTCCGGCCATACTGTGGCGGCCGAGGTCGAGAGCGGGCGCATGATCCTGCTCGACGTGCAGGGATTGCCGATCCGTCGCGACTGGTACGTGGTCCGCCGCGCCGACAAGGTGCTCGGGCCGGCGGCGGCGGCGTTCTGGGATTACACGGTGAAGGAAGGCGGTCGGAAGCTGCCGCGCCTGGCCCTGACACCGGCCGTCAGTTCGGTCACCGCGGAGTTCGAGGCGTGAGCGAGACCGGGGTCGTCGTCGTCGGTGCCGGTCAGGCCGGCTTGCAGGCTGCGGCCTCCCTGCGCGAGGCGGGCTACGGCGGCCTCCTGACGATGATCGGCGACGAGCCGAGCCTTCCCTATCAGCGTCCGCCGCTCTCGAAAGCCTATCTCGCCGGCAAGGTGGATGCCACCGGCCTGTTCCTGCGTGCGCCGGGCTTCTACGCGGACCACGGCATCGCCTGCGAGACCTCGGTCGAGGCCGTTGCGATCGACCGGGCGGCCCGCCGAGTCCGCCTCAGCGACGGACGCGACCTCGGCTACGATCATCTCGTCCTCGCCACGGGATCGCGAAACCGGCCTCTGCCGGTGCCAGGGGCGGAGCTCGCAGGCGTGTATCAGCTGCGCTCGATCGCGGATGCCGACCGGATCCAGGCGGCCATCGGCGAAGCGCGCAGCATCGCCATCGTGGGCGCTGGGTTCATCGGGCTCGAATTCGCCAGCATCTGCGCCGCGCGCGGTCTGTCCGTCACCGTCATCGAGGCCGCCGACCGCCCGATGGCGAGGGCGGTGTCCGAGCCGATCGCCACCTTCTTCCGAGAGGTCCACGAGAGCGCCGGCATCCGTTTCCTGTTCGGCGGCGGCGTGCAAGCCATAGAGGGCTGGGCCGGTCGGGCCGCGTCGATTGTCCTGTCGGACGGCGCCACCTGCCCGGCGGATCTGGTCCTGATCGGGATCGGTGTCCTACCGAACCAGGACCTCGCGGCCGAGGCCGGCCTTCACGTGGAGGACGGCATCGTCGTCGATTCCGTCCTTCTCACCGACGATCCGTCGATCTCGGCCATCGGCGATTGCGCCCGGTTTCCCACACGCTTCGCCGCCCATGGTACGGCGCGCGTCGAATCCGTCCAGAACGCTATCGACCACGGCCGCTGCCTCGCCGCCCGCATCACCGGGCGCCCCGCCCCCTACGATGCCGTCCCCTGGTTCTGGAGCGATCAAGGCGGCCACAAGCTGCAGATGGTGGGATTGCCGGTTCCGAGCGACGTCTCGGTGCGACGCGCCACCGCCGGGGGCTTTGCGGTGTTCCGCTATCGCGGTCCGCACCTCACTGGCATCGAGACGGTGGATTCGGCGGCCGAGCATATGGCTGCTCGCCGGATCATCGCGCGAGGTCTATCGCCGACCCAAGACGAGGTCGCCGATCCGACCTTCGACCTGAAGGCCCTCGCGATGGGACGCGGCGGTGCCTGAAGAGGTTCAGAAACGGCCTCGTAACCTCAGTGATCGTTTTCCGTGGTCAGCGAGCCGAGGCGCGTACCCTCGTCTCCGCCCGTCGCGCGCAGGCCGACCCCGCTCTCGCTGCCTTCGTGAAAGACGATGCCGGCGGTCATAAGGACGCTTCTCAAAGCCTCGATCCGGCCCGAGGCCGGATCGCCGGTGCCATTCTCGAAGGCCTTCACGTCCTGCTCGGCCAGACCGACCTTGGCGGCGAGATCCGCCTCCGACCAGCCCAGCATGCCGCGAGCGGCCCGCGATTGCGCCGGGCTCATCGTGTTCGGCCCTGCCCCGCCGCGTCCGTTCTCGTCCAATCCCGACACAGGAAGCTCTCCGTCATGCAATGGCGCTCAACGCACGCCCGCTTCTAAGCTGCTTTAACGAGGCTCGCAGGGGGATTGTTCACGTAGAGTAAGCGTGGAGCGACGTTTGGAAGGGGATGACAAGGAAAACCTGGGATAGACAGTCTTGACCATATTTGTGCTGGAATCTTATCCGAAGGGCGTCCGTACGCCGTCCGCGCGAGCTTCGTCCGACACGGAGCTTCGCATGGAACGCGCAGCCCGAACTCTTGCAACCGGGACGCGGTGCGCGACCATGCGAGTTCGAATGATGATGACGAAGGAGGGCCTGACGATGAGAGCGATGCTGTTCGCCGCGATGGCTTGTGCCGCGACGGCGGGGATGCTGGCGACGGGCGCAATGGCGCAGGGATCCAACGTCACCGGCTTCGGCAAGGACAACCGCGAGAAGCCCGAGAAGAAGCAGTACGTTCCGGCCGCCAAGCCCCAGGAGAAGATGTTTCCCCTCGATGCGACCTGGACCGCCGTGAGCCTGAACGGCAAGCCCTTCAACGGCACCGACCGCCCGAGCTTCATCATCGACAAGCAGTACCGCGCCCGCGGCTACGGCGGTTGCAACACCTTCGCCGCCACGGCCTTCCCCCTGCGCGAGCAGCACCTCGCCGTCGGCCCCCTCGCTCTCACGAAGAAGCCCTGCGACAAGGGTACCGGCGCCAGCGAGCAGGACTTCTTCATCGCCCTGCGCACCGCTGCCCAGTGGGACCTCGTCGGGTCGCAGCTGGTGATCAAGAGCCAGAAGGGCGAGCTGAAGTTCGATCGCGCGCTCTAGATTTCGCTGCAACGCGGCCGGCTACCGGACGCACTCCCTGGGGCGAAGACGCGCTACGATGACCGTTCGCGTTAGACGGACGACTCGACCGGTCGCGAGGAAACCGAGGTCGGAAGGACAGCGATGACGGCGCAGGCGGGGCGGCCCGACGCCCTGCCCACCCCCTCGGTGTAGATTCGTCGGGCGCACTGACGCCGACTGCTTGGAGAAAGTCGACCTCGCTTTAAGACCGCGTTGACGACGATCCGAGGTCTCCGGCCCGGCTTTACCCCTCGTTCAATGCCCCCGTCGCCTTCTGCCAATCGCGGTTGAGGCGAGGGGAAGCGAAATGGTGAAGCGACTGGAATGGGCGACGGGGAGCGTCGTCCGCAGCGGCGTCCGCGAACAGGCCGTCTATACCTGCCCGCCGAGCCTGCATCCGGGAGCCTTCCGGATCGCGCTGTCGACGCCGCTTTGCGCGACTCTGCTCGTGCTGTCCGCGATGGTCCTGTTCTCGTGAACGCCGCCCGATCCCGTCATTGATCGGCACTCGACTGCGCGGAAGATCTGGGATGACAGGCCGCTCGCGGCATCGCGAGAACAACATTCTCCCGATGCCTCACCAAGCAAATCAATATTTCTACTGGTGATTCAGACTGTTGAAGACAGAGAAGATTTGTCTTTGACCTGCGGCCATTGCCGATTGCCTCGCCTAGAGCGACGCGATATCCCGGCGCACACCGAGCGCAGGGCCTGTCGAGGCCTTCGCAATGCGTAAGAGCCGATCAGGAGATCTCGTCATGGCCGACACCAGCCCCTCGCAGTCCCGCAAACCCGGCCACGGCCACATCTACGGCTCGATCACCGAGACGATCGGCAACACGCCCCTGGTCCGGCTCAACCGGATCACCAAGGAGCGCGGCGTCGATGCCGAGATCCTGCTGAAGCTCGAATTCTTCAACCCGATCGCGAGCGTGAAGGATCGTATCGGCGTCAACATGATCGACGCCCTCGAAGCCTCCGGCCAACTGAAGCCCGGCGGCACGCTGGTGGAGCCCACCTCCGGCAATACCGGCATCGCCCTGGCCTTCGTGGCGGCCGCGCGCGGCTACCGCCTGATCCTCGTCATGCCCGAGACCATGTCCCTGGAGCGCCGCAAGATGCTCGCTTTCCTCGGCGCAGAACTGGCCCTCACCCCCGGCCCGCAGGGCATGAAGGGCGCGATCAGCAAGGCCGAAGAGCTTCTCAACGAGATTCCCGGCGCGATCATGCCGCAGCAATTCTCGAACCCGGCCAACCCCGAGATCCACCGCAAGACCACGGCCGAGGAAATCTGGAACGACACTCAGGGCCAGCTCGACGCGTTCGTGGCCGGCGTCGGCACCGGCGGCACCATCACGGGCGTCGGCAGCGTGCTGAAGCCCCGCCTGCCCAACCTCAAGGTCGTCGCCGTGGAGCCAACCGATTCGCCCGTCATCTCCGGCGGCCAGCCCGGCCCGCACAAGATCCAGGGCATCGGCGCCGGGTTCATCCCCGGCAACCTCGACCGCGAGGTCATCGACGAGGTGATCACGGTCTCGAACCAGGAAGCCTTCGACACCGCCCGGCTTCTCGCCAAACTCGAAGGTATCCCCGGCGGCATCTCCACCGGCGGCAACGTCGCCGCAGCTCTGAAACTGGCGGCGCGGCCGGAGTTCCAGGGCAAGCGCATCGTCACGGTGGCCTGCTCGTTTGCCGAGCGCTACATTTCCTCGGCGCTCTTCGAGGGGATCTGACCTCCGACGGCCGGCCCTGCCACGGGGCCGACTTTTCCAGGACGACGGCGCTTTCTCCCTGTGGCTTTCGAGCCCCTTTCTGAAGGCCGCCCTTGTCCTCGACTGCCCTGTATCGGATCCGCCGCGCCACCCGCCGCCCCTGGCTGCGGGTGGCTGCATTCTGCGGAGCCGGCGTCGCGGCCGCGCTAGCCTCGGCCTTCGGCGCGCCGCTGATCCCCATCGAGATAGCCCAATCGATCGGCGCCGACGCCGTCGACCAGATCCTGTCCGTGCTCGCGACGAGCATGTTGCCGGTGGCGACATTCTCGCTCTCGATCATGGTGCAGGCCTATGGCGGCGCCACCAGCAACGTGACGCCCCGGGCCGTGACCCTGCTGATGGAGGATACCCGCGCGCAGAATGCGGTGGCGAGCTTCATCGGCGCCTTCGTCTACAGCGTGGTCGGACTGATCGCGCTCAAGACCCATTTCTACGGCGATCAGGGCCGGGTCATCCTGTTTGGCCTCACCCTCGTCGTCCTCGCCTCGGTGGTCGTCACCCTGGTACGCTGGATCGATACCCTGGCCCATCTCGGCCGGGTCGGCGAGACCGTCGACGCCATCGAGGAGGCGGCCTGCGCCGCGATCAGGCGGCGGGCCGAGGCACCCTATCTCGGTGGGCTGCCCTGGTGCCCCGCGCCGGAGGACGCGATCGCCGTGCAAGCGCAGAGCACGGGATACATCCAGCACGTGGATTCCGGGGCGCTGGAGGCGCTCGGCGAGGCGTCGGACCTCGTCCTGCACCTTGCGGTCCTACCAGGCAGCTTCGTCCATCGGGGCCGACTCCTGGTAGAGATCGACGGCAATCCCGATGCCGCGACTTTGGCCGGCATCACCAAGGCCTTCGTCATCGGCGACAGGCGCAGCTTCGACGATGATCCGCGCTTCGGTATCATCGTCCTTACTGAAGTCGCCTCGCGCGGGCTGTCTGCGGCTATCAACGATCCCGGCACGCCGATCGACGTCATCGGGACGCAAGTACGGGTTCTGACGCTCTGGGCCGAATGCCGGGCCGCCCCGACACGGGGCGAAATCTACCCACGCCTGCGGGTGCCGGGCATCGAGGTGGCGGACCTGTTCGCCGACGCGTTCCGTCCCATCGGCCGCGACGGTGCCGCTTGCGCCGAGGTTGGGGTGCGCCTGCAAAAGGCGCTCGCCGCCCTTCACGCCATTGGCGGCCCCGACTTTCAGGCGGCCGCACGCCGGGAGGCGGACAATGCACTCGCGCGGGCGGAGAAACTCCTCGACTTGCCCGACGATCTCGAAGTCCTGCGAGCCGCTCACGCCCTCGTCGGCCATCGAGGCTGACGCAACCTCGCGGCCCATGGAGTGGTTGAACCTCCAACATTGGAGGACACCATGACGGTTGAGCCGCGCCAGCGCCCTTCGCTGAAGAATTTCGACACCTATACCGATCGAAACGGCCAAAATCCCGGCCAGGACAATGCCCGTGATGTCGGCATCCCGTCGCGCACACAAGCCGATCTCAAAGGCGATCCCTCGGGAGAGGCGGAGACTGCCCGTATCGCGACCGGGACGCCGAGTGAGGACGCCACCGACCAGACGGAGATGGAAGTTCCGGCCGAGAACATCCGGGCCATCGGTGATGCTTCGCAGAAAGCCGAGCCTCAGAGCGCGGCGGCGAAGGATTCCATCGATCGCGCCACCGCGAGCGTCGGCAAGGACGAGGAGAGCTAGATGTCGGATTTTGACAAGCAGCCCACCGATGCCGCGACGCGCAAGCCCAACGATGTCGGATCCCGGGGCGAGCCTGCGTTGGAGGGTGGAAACCAGACCGCGCAACAGGCGGCCATCACCGGCATCGATCCGAGCGGCCTCAGCGATGCCGACCGGAAGGCGAACTGGAACAAGGACGCCGACAAGGCCGGGCGCAACCCGACTCCCGTGGGCGGTTCGTCGAATGGCCAATCGGACCGCAAGCGGTGAGACGCATCGTCAGGGGACGACGTGACGCTTCGAATAAGGAGAGCAACACCCATGGTGGACGATGTGGACAAGAACGATAAGCCACCGCAGGGAAAGCCGGCCAACTCGGCACCCGATGCCGTGATGGATCCCAATGAGAAGACCGAAGGCAAACCGGGACAAGGGCCGCAGGGCGACAAGTCGCCTAATGACGAGACCGATCCCGGCGGCGGCTGAAGCGTCATCACGATGAAGGGCGTGGTCTTCGATCGAAACATGCCCTTCGTCCACAAATCGCGAAGACCATTGAGCGCACCGGTGAGGCGGGTACTGTGTTCCAAAGGGAGACAGACGCCATGAATGCCCCCGATTCGGTCACCGGAGACGCGACGTCGATCTACGACCGGGACCTCGACCGAAACCCGGCCAATCACCAGCCGCTGACACCGCTGAGTTACCTCGACCGGGCCGCGCGGGTGTTTCCCGACCATGTGGCGGTGATCCACGGGAACCTGCGCCGAACCTATGCCGACCTCTACGAGCGCAGCCGGCGTCTCGCGGCGGCGCTCAAAGCGCGCGGCATTGGCCGGGGCGACACGGTGGCTGTCATGCTCGCCAACACCCCCGAAATGATCGAGTGCCATTACGGGGTGCCGATGACAGGCGCCGTGCTCAACACCTTGAACACCCGTCTCGACGCGGCCGGCTTGGCCTTCTGCCTCGACCACGGTGAGGCCAAGGTACTGATCACCGATCGGGAGTTCAGCCGGGTCGTCGGCCCCGCACTGGAGCAGGTCGAAGCAAAGCCCCTCGTCATCGATGTGGACGATCCGGTGTTCACCGGCGAAGGCACCGCCATCGGCACCGTTGACTACGAGGCCCTGCTGGCCGGGGGCGACCCGACGTCCGATTGGGCGATGCCAGCGGACGAATGGGACGCGATCTCGCTGAACTACACCTCGGGCACGACCGGCGACCCGAAGGGAGTGGTCTATCATCACCGCGGCGCGGCGCTCCTGTCTCTCGGCAACGCCATCACCGGAAATCTTGGGCAGCACCCGGTTTATCTCTGGACCCTGCCGATGTTCCACTGCAACGGCTGGTGCTTCCCCTGGACCCTGTCGGTGGTGGCCGGCACCCATGTCTGCCTGCGCCAAGTCCGGGCCGGCGCGCTCTACCAAGCGCTTGCCGAGCACAGCGTCACCCATCTCTGCGGCGCGCCGATCGTGATGCAGTTGCTGCTCAACGCCACCGATTCCGAGCGCCGCCCCCTGCCCCGGCGCGTCGCCTTCCTGACGGCGGCGGCGCCCCCGCCCCAGGCGGTGCTCGGCGCCATGGGGGCCGCCGGCTTCGACGTCACCCATCTCTACGGCCTCACCGAGACCTACGGCCCGGCCGTCGTGAATGCCTGGCACCGGGACTGGGACGCCCTTGATGCGGACGCGCGTGCGGAGAAAATGGCGCGCCAGGGCGTGCGCTACCCCGTTCTCGAAGGCTTCGACATCCGCGACCCCGAGACCTGCGAAACGGTGCCCGCCGATGGGCAGACCATGGGCGAGGCGATGTTCCGCGGCAACGTGGTGATGCGTGGCTACCTGAAGAACCCCACCGCCACGCAGGCCGCCTTCAAAGGCGGCTGGTTCCGCTCCGGCGACCTCGGGGTCAAGCACCCGGACGGCTACGTCCAGTTAAAGGACCGCTCGAAGGACATCATCATCTCAGGTGGCGAGAATATTTCGTCCATCGAGGTGGAGGACGCCCTGTTCCGCCATCCCGCCGTCTCGGCCGCCGCCGTGGTGGCCAAGCCCGACGCGAAATGGGGTGAAACTCCCGTCGCCTTCGTAGAGCTGAAGCCCGATGCGAGCGTGGAGGCCGACGCCCTCATCGCCTGGTGCCGCGAGCGGCTGGCTGGCTACAAGCTGCCCCGCCACATCGTGTTCGGAGAGTTGCCCAAGACTTCGACGGGCAAGGTGCAGAAGTACCTGCTGCGGGAGCGGGCGAAGACCGAGTGAGGGCGCCGGCTCCGCTCAAAAAAGAAAAGGCCGGGCGATGAGCCCGGCCTTCGTATGGTTCAAATCGTGGGCGCCCCTCAGGCGACGCCGCCCGAGCGCTCGAAGCGCTTGCGCTCGTTCGGGTCGAGATAGGTCTTGCGCAGGCGGATCGACTTGGGCGTGACTTCCATCAACTCGTCGTCCTGAATCCAGGCCAGCGAGCGCTCCAGGGTCATGCGGATCGGAGGGGTGAGGCGCACGGCCTCGTCCTTCGAGGTGGTGCGGATGTTGGTGAGCTTCTTGCCCTTGAGCACGTTCACCTCGAGGTCGTTCTCGCGGTTGTGCTCGCCGATAATCATGCCCTGATAGACCTTGGCGCCGGGCTCGATCATCATCGGGCCGCGATCTTCCAGGTTCCACATGGCGTAGGCCACGGCTTCGCCCTTGTCGTTCGAGATCAGCACGCCGTTGCGGCGGCCGGGCATCTCGCCCTTGTAGGGCTCGTAGGCCTTGAACAGGCGGTTCATGATCGCGGTGCCGCGCGTGTCGGTCATGAGCTCGCCCTGGTAGCCGATGAGGCCACGGGTCGGCGCATGGAAGACGAGGCGCAGGCGGCTACCGCCTGAAGGCCGCATCTCGATCATCTCGGCCTTGCGCTCGGACATCTTCTGCACGACGACGCCCGAATATTCCTCGTCCACGTCGACCACGACCTCCTCGACCGGCTCGAGGACGTTGTCGTTCTCGTCCTTGGAGAGCACCACGCGAGGACGTGACACGGCGATCTCGAAGCCTTCACGGCGCATGGTCTCGATCAGGATGGCCAGCTGCAACTCGCCGCGACCGGAGACGAAGAACGAATCCTTGTCGGCCGCTTCCTCGATCTTGAGCGTGACGTTGCCCTCGGCCTCCTTGAACAGGCGGTCGCGGATCATGCGGCTCGTCACCTTGTCGCCCTCGGTGCCCGCCAGAGGCGAATCGTTGACGATGAAGGACATGGTGACGGTAGGCGGATCGATCGGCTGGGCCTGGATCGGGGTCTCGACCTGCGGGTCGCAGAAGGTGTCGGCCACGGTGCCCTTCACGAGGCCGGCGATGGAGACGATGTCGCCCGCCTCGCCGATGTCGATGGGCGCGCGCTCCAGGCCGCGGAAAGCCAGGATCTTCGAGACGCGGCCAGTCTCCACGAGCTTGCCGGTGCGATCCATGACCTTGATGGCCTGGTTCGGCTTCACGGTACCGGACGCGATGCGGCCGGTGATGATGCGGCCGAGGAAGGGGTTGGCTTCGAGCAGGGTGCCGAGCATCCGGAACGGACCCTCTTCGACCTTGGCCTGGGGCACGTGGGAGAGCACGAGGTCGAAGAGCGGCGCGAGGCCATCTTCCTGGGAACCGTCGGGCGACGTCGCCATCCAGCCGGCACGGCCCGAACCGTAGAGGATCGGGAAATCGAGCTGGTCGTCGGTGGCGTCGAGGGCCGCGAAGAGGTCGAACACCTCGTTCACCACCTCGGTGATGCGGGCGTCCGGACGATCGACCTTATTGATCGCCACGATCGGCTTCAGACCGATCTTGAGGGCCTTGCCGACCACGAACTTGGTCTGGGGCATCGGACCCTCGGCGGCATCGACGAGGACGATCACGCCGTCCACCATCGAAAGGATACGCTCCACCTCGCCGCCGAAATCGGCGTGGCCGGGGGTGTCGACGACGTTGACGCGGGTATCCTTCCAGACGACCGAGGTCGCCTTGGCCAGGATGGTGATGCCGCGCTCCTTCTCGAGGTCGTTCGAATCCATCGCGCGCTCTTCGACGCGCTGGTTGTCTCGGAACGACCCAGACTGGGACAGGAGCTTGTCGACGAGCGTCGTCTTGCCGTGGTCGACGTGGGCGATGATGGCGATGTTGCGAAGCTTCATAAGGTATCCGGCAGCGAGAAGAGCCCGTCACGCGACGGGCCGCAGGGATGCGGCCGGCAGCGCCGGGTCACGGGATCGAGCTATCGCGTCGCAATATAAGGTGTCGGGCGTTCCGGCAAGGGGCATGGACCGCGTGTCTGCCACTCATCTCACGCGCACCCGCGTGCCGCAGCAGCGGGGCCGTCGCTTTGATGCGCAAAAACGGCGAGGGCCGGTGACACTGTCCTACGGTCCACATTCAGTCTGCCGCGCAAGAGCAAGACGACCTAAGGCAACTGTTCGCCTCCGGCTCGGCATAAGCAAAGGCGTCGACGACACGAGGAACGCCGGTAGGCCGAAGGACAACGTCCTGCGTCCGTCAGAGAAAATCGGCATTCGCGACGCGAGGTGAGGCGAGGCCCTGGCGGTTACTCGCCTGTCCCGCACGCGCTCGCGTCGATGCTCGATGCGTAGGCGGCCATGATCGCTGCCAGCAGACCCGGAAAGCGAGACTCCACCTCGGCGCAACGCGAGCGGTTCCGCATCTCCACGCCGTGACGTTCGCAGTGGATCAATCCGGCCTCGCGCAGCACCTTGAAATGGCTCGAGAGCGAGGATTTCGGGATGATCTGGTCTCCCATTGCGGACAAGGCCGAGCAAGCCTCGACGCAGCCCGCGCTCCTGATCCGCGCGAAGATCACCGCGCGGCGAGGATCGGACAGGGCGTGGAGGATCGCTTGCGGCTGGACGTCCTCGATCGCGGGGTGAAACAGGGGCCTCATAATTTGTCCATATGGGGACTTGATCTTCGTTCGTTTAGTTCCGAAGTTCCGAACTATGGGATAAAGACAGCCAGTCGGCAGCCGGTTCCCGACGAAGGATAGCACACATGTCGAAGCTTGACGGAAAGGTCGCTGTCGTGACCGGCGGATCGAAGGGCATCGGTGCGGCGATCGCCAAAGCCCTGGCGAAGGAGGGTGCGGCCGTTGTGGTCAACTACGCATCGAGCAAGGCCGGAGCCGAAACCGTGGTCGCGGACATTACCTCGGCCGGGGGCAAAGCCATCGCAGTCCAGGCGGACGTCTCCAAGGCTGCTCAGGCACAGGAATTGGTCGAGGCAGCAGTGAAGCGGTTCGGCCGGCTCGACGTGCTGGTCAACAATTCCGGCGTCTATGAATTCGCGTCGATCGAGGAAATCACCGAAGAGCATTATCGCCGTCTCTTCGACGTCAACGTGCTCGGCGTCCTGCTGGCGACTCAGGCGGCGGCCAAGCATCTTGGGGAAGGCGGCAGCGTCGTCAATATCTCCTCGGCGATCACCCATGTGCATACGCCGAGCGCGGCGGTCTATGCCGGCACCAAGGGCGCCTTGAACGCGATCTCGGACGTCCTCGCCAACGAGCTTGCCCCACGCAAGATCCGTGTGAACGTGGTCAGCCCCGGCTTCGTGGTGACCGAGGGCACCCACACAGCCGGCATCGTCGGCTCCGATATGGAAGCCGGGTTCGTCGCGCAGACACCGCTCGGCCGGGCCGGCCAGCCGGACGATATCGCCGAGGTCGTCGCCTTCCTCGCTTCAGACGATGCCCGTTGGTTGACCGGCGAGAACATCACCGCCAGCGGCGGCATTCGCTGACGCGAGGCAACACGGCCCGCGCGTGCCCCCTCGCCAGGAGCACGCCCGGGAACACGGGCCGCGACGCCCGCGCCTATCGCCCGAGCGCCTCGGTCCCGCACCATTCGGCCACGAACAGCGCCATCGCGGTGGTGATCCGCTTGACCGAAGCGAGGCTGACGCGCTCGTCGAAACCGTGGATGTTCTCGCTGATCGGCCCGTAGCAGAGGGCCGGAACCCGGTCGTAGAGGGCATGGACGCGGGTATCGAGATAGCTCGGCGACATGAAGCTCCGAAGGTCGGTCCCCGTGGCCCGCCTGTGCGCGGTGGCGAGCACGGCCTCGGCCTCCGAGCCTTCGTCCAGCTCGTAGCCTTCGGAGAAGAAGCCGTTGAAGGCCACCACCGGCGGCGTCTTCGCCAGGAACGCGTCCGTCCGGGCGAAGTCCGCCACCGCCGCCTCGATCTCGCGTGCCGCATCCGCCGCGCCGACGCCTGGATAGATCGCGATCCGGCACGCGATCCGACACCAGGCGGGCACCGACGAGGCCCAATCGCCCCCCTCGATCCGGCCGACATTGAGGTTGATCGGATGCGCTTCACCCTCGAAATGGCGGCGTCCCGTCTTGCGGGCGTTCCACGATTCCTCGAGTTCGCGCAGGGCCCCGATCACCCGGTAGGCCGCGTCGATAGCGTTGGCTCCCGCCCCCATCTCGCGGACATGGACAGGCGTGCCCCGCACCTCGACCGTGAACCACAGCACGCCGGTATTGGCGCGCACGAGCTTCTCGTCCTCGGGCTCGGGGATCAGCACGGCATCGGCTCGGTAGCCATGCAGATGGGCCATCAGAGCACCGTTGCCGGTGGATTCCTCCTCGACCACGGACTGGACCGTCACGGTGGCAGCCGGCTGAAGCCCGATCCGGGCCAGCGCATCGAGAGCGAAAAGGTTGGCGGCGTGGCCGGCCTTCATGTCGGCCGCACCCCTTCCGTACATCCAGTCGCCCCGTATCACGGGATCGAAGGGTGGGTGGCTCCACAGGTCGAGGGGACCGGGGGGTACGACGTCCACATGCGCTTGCAGGATCAATGAGCGACCGGTCTCATGCCGGGGCCGGTGGATGCCGACGACGAGGGGCGCATCGGAATGCTCCGGCGTGATCCGCCCCCCGCCGGGATGCGCGCTGATGGCCGCATGGTCCATACGGACCTGCTCCATGGCGTAGCCGCGCTCCCTCAGGCAGCGGAACACGTGGTCCTGAATCGCGTGCTCGGCGCCCCGGACCGAGCCGAACCGGACGAGGGCCTGGATATGGGCCACCTGCTCGGCGAAGCCCAACTCCACCGAGGTGGCAATACGGTCCGCGAGAGCAGGGTCGAGCGCCATCGATCGTCCTTGTGAAAGCCTGTCGAACAGCCCTTCACATAGGCCCATCCGATCGGGCTGGAACCCGCCGCCAGCTCAGACGAAGAAGGCGGTGGCCATGGCGAGGGGAAGTGCGGCGATAGCCGCCGGGCGGATCCAGGCCGGACGATAGGACATCAGCGCCACGACGATGAGCGCGGCCCCGGTGAGCGAGCCGAGCCATTGCACCGGACCGAAATTCCAGTCCGCCGTGATGACGGCCGCGGCGAAGGCCAGGGCGATGAAAAGCCAACCCGCCACGCGGAACGCTCTGTCCCGCCGCCGGGAAGGGCGCCCGTGGAACAGGGTCCGGCCATGCCGGTCCATGCTCAGGCAGAGGCAGGCAAGACCGGAGAAGCTCAGGAGTGAGGTGAGGGATACGGCAACGGGCGTCATGCTCGGACGAAATCTCCGGTGGTACGGGCGGCTTCTCTCCGCGTCCCCTCGTGGCGCCCGAGCTTGCGCGCGCCGAAGAGGAAGACCAGCGCGAGCGCCACCATGGCGGCGTCGAAGCCCAGGAAGTCGGCACGCCATCCCGTCTGCACCCAATCGACCAGAGGAACGGCGAGGAAGAGAAGCGCGGCGGCATAGCTCATTTCGCCCCATGCCCGGCGATGCGGGCGAGCAAGGGGGATCAGTGCGGCGAGGAGCCAGATCCCGAAGAACACGCCGCTTTCCCAGGATTCCCTCGCGGCCCATTCTACCGGAACGAGGCGGTTGGCGAGGAAGAGCGCCGCCATGCCGATGGGTAGGCCGAGGATGGTGCCGATGTTGAGCGCATGAACGAGGCGCCAGCCGGCGGCGGGACGGACGACGCCTTTCGGCGCCCGCGCCACGGTCCACAGGACGAGTCCGGTGGCGATGGCAGCACAGCCCATCAGGCCGGACAGGAAGAACAGGATGCGCAGGGCCGGCCCGGCGAAATGCGCCTCGTGCAGGCCGACGAAGCTCGTATAGGCATGCGCCGCCGGTTTCAGCGGTCCGGTTCGTTCGACAACCTCCCCGGTCACCGCATGGAAGGCGATCTGCGGATGGCGATGGGCGAGCCCATGGGGCTCCTCGAACACCGCCACCACGGTGGCATTGGCGTCGCCGGGATTGTTGATCGAGACCATCTCGAGCGGTTCGCTCACCTCGGCCTGGGCGCGGCGGATCAGAGGACCGAGCGGCGCCGGCTCGGCCGGCTTGCCCTCGGCGGCGCGCCAGGCCGGCATCTGGCCGGACTCGACGTAGAAGCGCAGCTCGTCGCCCTTGTAGGCGCTCACCATTCCCCACGGCATGTACATGAGCGCGAGCGAGACGATGCCCGTATAGGTGATCATCAGGTGGAACGGCAGCGCCAGAACACCGGTGACGTTGTGCGCGTCGAGCCAGCCGCGCTGGGCGGATTTCGAACGCCGGAAGGTGAAGAAATCGGCGAAGATCCGGCGATGGGTGACGATGCCGCTGATGAGGGCGACGAGCAGGACCATCGCGCAGATGCCGACGATCCAGCGGCCGAGGGCCGGGAGCATCTGCAATTCGAAATGGAAGCGGTAGAAGAAGTCACCGCCCTGTGTCGCCCGGGCCTCTGTCGGCGCACCGGTATCCGGATCGAGGAGCGCCTTGCCGAACTCGCCGTCCGGCGTGACCATCCAATAGGCGCCGATATACGGCTTGTCGGGCTGCGGCACGCCCACATACCAAGCCATCGCCTTTGGGGCATGGACCTTAAGATACGCGACCCCGAGTTCGGTCGCCCGGACCACGTCGTATTCCGCCTGCGCGCGTAATTCGGGCCGCATCCAGAGGGAAATGTCGGACTTGTAGTAGGTGGCGGTGCCGGTGACGAAGACGGCGAACATCACCCAGCCGGTGACGAGCCCCGCCCAGGTGTGCAGCCACGCCATCGATTGGCGAAACCCCTGCTTCATGCGGGTTGCACCGCGCTGCCGAGGGCGAGCCAGAGACCGGCGCCCAGGCACAAAGCCGGAAGCGCCAGTCCTATCGCCGCGCGGGCGAGGGTACGGGCGGAAAAGACCCAGATCACCGCACCCGCCATGATCGCGAAGCTCGCCAGAGTGGCGGCGGCGACGGCCTCCGAACGATCAAGGGGCAGGGTCAAAGACAGGAAGGCCGTGGCAATGGCCGCAAGGGCATAGCCTCCGAAGATCGCCAGGAGGGTCCGGCCCGCCACCATCAGACGGTAGCGGCCCTGCGATGGCCGTGCATTCGGCTTGGTCGTATCCGTCATCGGCAGGCAGCACCGGTTTGCGAGGAACGAACGGCAGGCGGGCTCGGCAAGGCAACGCCAGCGAAACGGATGGCCTCGACGCCGCGACGACCAGTATCTTGGCCGAGTTGCCGATCACACAACGCTATACAAAGCCTCGTCTTGCCCGGGCAATCACTATGTTGTGGAACGATTCCAAGTACGCCGAACCACGGGAGTTCAGGCAAACCGTGAGCCCGACGAGCTTCGGTGCGGTCGGCGGGCGAGTCTTGCGGGTGCGAACGCCACGCCTGTAGAACCCTTGCCGAATGGCGGGGAACCGGGCGCGATGGACGATACGCTCGAAGCGTCGGAGGGGGCTCGCACGCGTTGCGGTCTCGCCTGCACGATCGCCGATCATGCCAGCGTCGCATCCTGGCAGAACGGGATTCCCCTCATCCGGGACATCACCGTGACCCATGGCGGCGAGGCCGAACTGTCCGATGTGACGCTCCGCATCTCAGCGATTCCGCCGCTGTTCCGCCCCCTTACCCTGCCGATCCAGCAAATCGGGGCTGGGGGCCTCCAACGCATCGATGCGCCGGATCTGCGGATCGACGGAGCGGTCCTCGCCGGATTGCGGGAGAGCCGGCTCTGTACCGTCACGCTGACGTTGACGGCTCCAGCCGAGGGGAGCGATCGGGCGGGCGAGCTCGCCCGGGAGGAGTTCGACCTGCGGCTCCTGCCGCCCTCCCATTGGGGAGGCGCGGATGCGGCGCCCGAACTGCTCGCGGCCTTCGTCAGGCCCAACGACCCGGCCGTGGACGGCATCCTGCGCTCCGCCGCTGCGATTCTGGAACGGGCAAGGCGGAGCACCGCCTTCGACGGCTATCGCAGCGGAAGGAGGGCCAGGGCCTGGGAGATGGCGGAAGCGATCCACGCGGCGATGGCGGCCCTGCGGATCACCTACATCCTACCGCCCGCGAGTTTCGAACGGTTGGGACAGAAGGTCCGCGAGCCCACCGCGATCGTGGAGCGGCGGCTCGCCACCTGCCTCGACCTCACCCTGCTCTGGGCCGCCTGCTGTGAACAGGCCGGGCTCAATCCGCTCCTGATCCTCACCCGCGATCACGCGCTCCTCGGGCTGTGGCTCGTGGACGAGACCCTGCCGGAAAGGGTCGGTGACGACGCCCAGGCCTTGCGGAAGCGCCGCGACCTGCAGGAACTGATCCTGATCGAGACCACAATTCTCACCGCCGATCCGCCGGGGAGTTTCGCGGATGCGGTGGCGGCCGGCGCGCGCCTGATCGATGCGGATGCCGAATCCCCCCTGGAGATGGTCCTCGATCTGCGGCGCGCCCGGCTATCCGGCATCTCCCCCCTCGATACGGGCGAGCCCGGCGCACAGGCGCCGGCTCCGGAGATCGCGGTGGCGCTCGTCCAGGCGCTCGGCGCGCCCCCGTCCTTCGTCGAGGATCTCCCGGCTCCCCGCCTCGATCTGCCCCGTCGCGAGCCCCGCGACCGGCTGGAAGCCTGGAAGCTGCGGCTCCTCGACCTGACCCTGCGGAACAAGCTCCTCAACTTCAAACCGGGCAAGGGATCGCTCACCCTCGATTGTCCTGAGCCGGGCGCGTTCGAGGACGCTCTCGCGGCGGGCCGCTCCTTCAGGCTCGTCGCCCGTCCGCCTTCCGAGGCACCGCTCGGCGCGTTGGACGACGAACGCGGCGAGATCGCCGCCGATGTCGGGACGGAAGAACTGGAGGCCCGCCTCACCGACCTGTTCCGGCTCGCCCGCGGCAGTTTCGAGGAGGGCGGCGCTAACGTCCTGTTCCTCGCCTTCGGCTTCCTCACCTGGACACGGGGCAACGGCATGCCGCCCGCCCGCGCCCCCCTGCTGCTGGTGCCGGCGGCCCTGACCCGTGCCAGCGTCCGCGCCGGCTTCCGCCTCGTCCGCCACGACGAGGAGGCGCGCCTCAACCCGACGCTTCTCGAGATGCTGCGTCAGGATTTCGACCTCGACATGCCGGATTTCGCCGAGGGCTTGCCGGGCGACGAATCCGGCATCGACGTCGAGGCCGTCTGGCGAATCGTGCGCACCCATATCCGCGACCTGAAGGGGTTCGAGGTCACGACCGAGGTGGTGCTCTCGGCTTTCTCCTTCACCAAGTTCCTGATGTGGAAGGATCTGAGCGAGCGCACGGACCTCCTGAAGCGCAGCCCGGTGGTGCGCCACCTCCTCGACACGCCGAAACAAGCCTACGGCGACGGCACTGGCTTTCCCGTGCCGGAGCGCCTCGACGCGCAGCATCCGCCCTCCGGCATCTTCACGCCGCTCCTCGCCGATTCCTCCCAGGTCTCGGCAGTCCTCGCGGCGGCCTCGGGCAAGGATTTCGTGCTGTTCGGCCCGCCCGGCACCGGCAAGAGCCAGACCATCGCCAACATGATCGCGCAGTGCCTGGCGCTCGGGCGCACGGTCCTGTTCGTCTCGCAGAAGAGCGCCGCCCTGGAGGTGGTGCGCCGGCGCCTCGACGCGGTGGGGCTGGGCGCCTGCTGCCTCGAAGTCCATGCGGCCAAGGCCCAGAAGACGCACGTCATCGCGCAACTCCGCGAGGCCTGGGCCGCGAGGAGCGGCGAGCCCGTCCCCTGGGAGGACGCAGCCACCGATCTCCAGCGCCGCCGGGAGGGCCTGAACGGTGTGGTGGAGAGCCTGCACGCCACCCGGCCGAACGGCCTCAGCGCCCACTCGGCCATGGCGCGGGTCATCGCCGACAGGCAAACCGGCCGGGACGGGCTCAGCCTCGTCTGGCCGAAGGACGCAGCCTCCGCGCCCGGCCACCGGGATGGCCTGCGGGCCCAGTGCGGTGAGCTTGCCGCCCTTCGCCCCATCGTCGGGGACATCGCGAACCATCCCCTCCGGGGCATCGGTGCCATCGCATGGTCGCCCCTGTGGCGGGCCGAGATGGAGCAGGCTGTTCCCGAACTCGCCCGCACCCTGCCGGACTTCGCGACATCCGGCCAGCGTCTCGCCGAGGCGATGGGCCTGACGCCCCTCGGCCGGACCTATGACGGCCTGCGCGCGCTCTCCTCCCTCGCCGCCGCCCTGTTCCGGCTGGAGGCGCGGATGGGCCTGCGCTTCCTCGGCCCCGGAGGCGCGCCCTTGCGCCAGGCCATCGAGGCCCGCCGCACCCGACAGGACGCGCTCGCCCGGCTAACCACCCGGCTCTTCGTCGCCTATGCCCCCTCGGTGTTCGGCAGCGATTTCGACCGCCTGCTGGCCGAGTGGCGCGAGGCGAAAGCCTCGAACTTCTTCCTGCGGGGGCGGCGTCTGAGCCGAGTTCGCGACCTCCTCGCCCCCTTCGCGCAAGGGCGCGTACCGGAGGATATCGGGCCGGACCTCGTCACCCTCGCCGAGATCAAGTCCCTGCAGGCGACAAGACCCACTCTGGCGGAGATTCTGGAGAGCGCCACCGCGGAACTCGGACATCCGTGGTCGGATCCGGCGGCCCCCGCCGACCTGTTCACCGCTCCGATGGCCTGGGCGACGCGGCTCGCACCGGTCATCACCACCATGGCGCCGCTCGTCGGAGGCCCGGACATCGTCCGCGCGAGGCTCGCCGCGTTCCTCGACACCGAGGATGGCAGGCTCGAACCTGGCGGCAGCCTGGCCTTGGCAAAGGAGGATTTCACGACGCGGAGAAGCGCCACCGTGAAGGCGATCGAGACGCTCGGGCGTCTGGCCGGCAGGGCCAAGCCCGACCGCCCGGTGGAGACGGAGGGCGATTGGGTGGCCGGCGCCCTCGCGGTGGCGGAACGCTGGCGCAGGGCGCTGCCCAAGGCGCAGGCCTGGGCCAGCTGGCAGAGGGCGGTGAGCGAGGCGACGAAGGCGGGCCTCGGCCCTCTGGTCGCCGAGATCGAGGCGGGAACGCTGCAGGACGACGCCATCCTTCCGGCCTTCGAGGGCGCCTATGCGCGCTGGTGGATCGACCATGCCGTCACCGACGACGTCCGCCTGCGCGATTTCATGGGCCAGCGCCACGAGGAGGCGATCCGGGGCTTCGGCGAGGCCGATTCCCGGCTCTCCGGCCTCGCCGGGGCGGCGGTGCGTGCCCGCATCGGTGGCGGCGTACCGCTCGCCGGCGCCTCCGGCACCGATCCCGAATGGGGCACCCTGGCGCGGGAAATCACCAAGCGCGCCAGGCACATACCCCTGCGCCAGCTCTTCGCGCGGATGCCGAACGCGCTGACCCGCCTGACGCCTTGCCTGATGATGAGCCCACTCTCCATCGCCCAATATTGGCCGGCCGAGGCGAAGCCGTTCGACATCGTCATCTTCGACGAGGCCTCGCAGATCGCGCCGTGGGATGCCATCGGTGCCATCGCGCGGGGCCGGCAGGTGGTCATCGTCGGCGATCCCGAACAATTGCCGCCCACCAATGTGGGCGATCGCGGCGTCGACGAGATCTCGGACGGTCTCGACGTCGCCGACCAGGAGAGCATCCTCGACGAGTGTCTGGCCGCGCACCTGCCGCAAAGGCGCCTCGCCTGGCACTACAGAAGCCGGCACGAGAGCCTCATCGCCTTCTCCAACCGCCACTATTATCGCGGCGGGCTCGTCACCTTCCCCTCCCCCGTCACCGAGGACCGGGCGGTGCGGCTCCAGCACGTGGCCGATGGGCTCTACGAGCGCGGCGGGGCGCGGGTGAACCGGCCGGAAGCGCGCGCCCTGGTGGCGGAGGTGGTCGCCCGCATCTCGGACCCCGCCTTCGCGGCGGAGGAGCGCTCGCTGGGCATCGTCACCTTCAATGGCGAGCAGCAGCGCCTGATCGAGAACCTGCTCGATGCCGAGAGGCGGGGAAGGCCGGAGCTGGAGCGGTTCTTCGACGGGCGGATCTGGAAAGAACCGGTCTTCGTGAAGAACCTCGAGACCGTGCAGGGCGACGAGCGCGACGTGATCCTGTTCTCGGTGGCGGCAGGGCCGGATGCCACGGGCCGGATCACCGGACAGATCAGTTCGCTCAACCGCGAGGGCGGTCACCGACGCCTCAACGTGGCGATCACCCGGGCCCGGCGGGAGCTCGTTGTCTTCGCGTCGATGCGGGCCGACCAGGTGGATCTCGGCCGTGGCAGCGCCCGTGGCGTGCGTGATTTCAAGCACTTCCTCGCCTTCGCCGAACACGGCGCCCGCGCCCTCGAAACGGCGGCCGCGCCGACGGGGGGCGACATCGAATCGCCGTTCGAGGGCGCGGTGATGGCGGCCTTGGCCGCGCGGGGGTGGAGAATCGTGCCGCAAGTGGGCGTTTCCGCCTTTCGGATCGACCTCGGCATCGTCCATCCCGACGCTCCGGGGCGCTACCTCGCGGGCGTCGAATGCGACGGGGCGACCTATCACCGGGCGGCGACCGCGCGCGACCGTGACCGTCTGCGCGAATGGGTGCTCACCGACCTCGTATGGCGCATCCACCGGGTCTGGAGCACCGATTGGTGGAACGATCCGCAAGGCGCCCTCGACCGGCTCGACACGGCGTTGCGGGCCGATCTCGACGCCGACAGGGCGAAGCCGGAGCCGGTCGTGATCGCGCCGGCCGCCCCCGATATCCCGCAGGTGGAGCCCCCCGGCCTCTATGAACCCGCCGACCTGTCGGGCTTCTCTCCCGATGCCGCGCGGTTCCACGAGGTGGGTTACGAGGCCACGCTGGCGGCGATGGCGGCCGTGGTGGTCGCGCGCGAAGGTCCTGTTTTCGCTGACGTTCTCGCCGAGCGCCTCCTGCGCGCCCATGGCTTTGCCCGGATCACGGCCCGCCTGCGCCAGCGCGCCCTGGGGGCCGTCGATCCCCGCTGCCCCCATACCGGCGAGGGCGACCGCATCGTGCTCTGGCCGGAGGCCGCCCCTGCCGGGCCGGTGAGGTTCCGGCCGGCTGAAGGAGAGGGGCGAGCCCCCGCCGACATCCCGCTCCAGGAGCTCGCAGGCCTCGCCCGCGACCTCGATCCGGCACCCGGCGTCGAGGGGCGGATGGCCGCGCAGCTGGGCCTCGGCCGGATGAGCGAGGCGGTCCGCGCCCGGTTCGCCGAGGCCGCCTCGCTGGCGCGGGAGAGCGAAGCATCGGCCCCGAAACCCGTCGGATGAGACAGGCGGATCGACCGCCACGCGACCCCCGTTTCGACCGCCATGCGCCGGGGTTTATGGCGGTACGCGACAGACAAAAGCCCCGCCTGGTAAGGCGGGGCCGATGGCGGTGATTGTGAAGCCGTGCGACGTGGATCAGGCTGCGAGCTTCAGGGCTTCGGGAGCGTTGTCGTTCACGAGGACGAGCTCACCGGCCGTGACGGTGGAGGTGCTGGTCGTGGGGGTCAGGCGATCGGCGACGAAGGCCACCAGGGAGATGTTGGCGGCAGCGGCGACGGCGACGGCGGTGAGAATGAGAGCGGTCATATCGGTGTTCCTCGGGGCGATGCGTTTGCGTTGCAGCATGTATGACAGCCTCCCCGCCTTGCTGGTATACCAAACGCCAAATACCACTCATGCAGCCCGCGCATGGAATGCACACTATCCTGCGAAGCCCTGCATTTAACGCACTATGATGCATGTCGGGCAGCACGCCCGATCCACCCTTCTCCTGCCCGAAGGTCCCGGCCCGATGCCCCGCCCCACCTCAGCCGTCCTCGCCCTTCTGCTCGCGGCATGGTCCTTCGACGCACGAGCACAGGATGCGAACCGGGTGCGTGCGATGAACGCGGTGAGCGACCTGTCGCGGGCGCACCGCGAGCAGACGGAGACGCTCCGGCGTATGGAGACGGTCCAGCGCGACCGGGCCAGAGCGGATGACAGGACCCGGCGCAACGCCGAGCGGGACAGCCGTTCGATGCGACGCTTCGACCGCTGAGCCGGCGTCGACGGGAAGTCTCCGCCCTCCCCCGCACCCTCCAGCCGTGGGAAGCCGACGGATGGTCCCGACCTGAGGGTCAGAGCCGGGTGGCGAGGGGACCCTGACGTTTCGGCCCGAAGCCGACGTTTCGCCTCCGACGCGAGAATCCTGAGACATCCGATTGCGGAAGTTTTCAAAGCCGACGCTCGTGCATCTCGCCGGCGCGGGGACAGACTAAACAGCAACATCGTAGCGACACGCGACGCGATGAGACGCTGCGCCAAGGGTTTCGGTCACCTGGATAGCGTCCGCCCCTATGCGGAAGGTCGAAAAATGGTCAATTGCCCTTAGAATTTTTTACCGAGGGGAAACTTACAATGGGCAACGGAAAGACGCTTGGCTATTTCGGCGATGTTCTGACAATCGCTAATACAGCCGTCAATCTGATTGGCATGATTCCCGGCCTCGAAATTCCAAGCGAGTTAAAGGCGGTCTTTGGCGAAGAAGAGGATCCGACGCAGGCATTTCTTGAAGGAATGGATCAGAAGCTCGATTTGCTTTCTCGGCAAGGCGATGAAATCCTCGCGGAAATCAATCAGCTCGGTGAAGGTATCAATTACGATAATAAGATGGAGATTTCGTCGCTTGCTCAGGCGTCGAAATCACATCTCGACCAATACATGAATACGAGCCCCTCCGATCCAAAGCACGCTGATTATCGATCCCTGGCGATCGATAAATCGACCGATGCGCTCTCCATGGCGATCGAGTTCGCCGGGAAGCCGGGTGCCGACGCCGGGCTCGTCATGCCAGCCCTCCTGTCTGCGCTCGCCGCTCGGATCAACGTCATTCGCGAGATCGAAGACGGCGCGACATCGGGTGACTTCAAGGAGACACTGAATGCGGGAATCAATGCACTGCATGAAACAGTCGCCTCGTATAAGAATGAAGTTTTAGAATTTGCAAAACATTCCGATCAGGACAAAATCGGTGCCAAAGTCTATTTAATCAATGGCAATGTTCTCCTCGATGTTTGGTACGATAACGGTGAGGCGGGCGGCCTTCGAACATACCAGCAGGAAATTGTGATTGGTGCGCAAGGATCGGCGGACCATAAACTCATGGACACTGCCTTGACGCCCGCGGTACCAATCCCAGGCGCCCCCGGACACTATTATGACCGCGATATAACAAATTACGACGTTATAAAAAGTCTTTTTACGAGCCGCGGATTGGAACAACAATTCAACGATAAGGAAAACAGCTGGCTGAATGAGTATTTTTACCCACAAAAAGGGGTCACAAACCTTGAAAAGGCCGTCGATACCCTGCGACAGCTGACGAGCGGCCAGCACAAGTTCGATGTCGCCGACTCGATCGGGAGGACGATCGAGATCGATCACCCGACATATGACAAGGCGCCCAACACGCTGGAAGGTTACGCCGGCAACGATACGCTTATCGGGGGTGATGGCAACGACACGCTCAAGGGCGGCGGTGGCAACATCGATTATACGGTCTTCGGCGCCAATGGTGACGGCCACGATACCCTCTACGGCAAGGGTGGCGACGACATCATGCTCGGCGGCACCGGCAACGATGTGCTCGACGGTGGTGCGGGCAACGACCGTCTCGATGGCGGCGCCGGCAGCGACACGGCGAGCTACAAGTCGGCGACCGTTGGCGTGACCGTCTCCCTCGATTTGCAGGGCTGGCAGGAGATCGTCCCCGAAAAGGTGACCGTGTTCCAACCGGACCCTTACCCCGGCGAGGGCCCCGGAGGCATCGTCACCCCCCCTCCCGTCATAACGACGATCCGGGCGGAAAAGGATCGCCTCCTGAGCATCGAGAACCTCGAAGGCAGCAGGTTCAACGACCGTCTCACGGGCAACGTCATGAGCAACACGATCCACGGCGGCGCCGGCAACGACGACATCGACGGTCATCTCGGTGCGGACCGGATGTACGGCGAGGCCGGCAACGACACCTACGTCGTCGATCAATCCGGCGATCGCGTCTTCGAAGCGAAGGATGCCGGGCAGGACACCGTCAAGACGAGCGTCAGCTACGTCCTCGCCGCCGGACAGGCGATCGAGACCCTGGCCACGGCGAAAGCGACGGGCACGGGCGCGATGAACCTCACCGGCAACGAGTTCGCTCAGGCGCTTGTCGGCAACAACGGCGCCAACCTCCTCGATGGCAAGGGCGGCGCCGACACGATGACCGGGTATGCGGGGAATGATACCTATGTCGTCGACAATGCCGGCGACGTTGTCGTCGAGGCGGCCGATCGCGGCATCGACGCCGTCCGCTCGTCCATCAGCTTGACCTTGGCGGCCAACGTCGAAAACCTCACGCTAGTCGGCACGGCTGCACTCAACGGCACCGGCAACGCTCTCGCCAACACTCTCACCGGCAATGCCGCCGCCAACCTCCTCGACGGCAAGGCCGGCGCCGACATCATGGCCGGCGGCGCGGGATCGGACACCTACATCGTCGACAATATCGGCGACAAAGCCGTCGAAGTGAGCGGCGGCGGTGACACCGACCTCGTCAAGGCATCCGTGTCCTTCTCGCTCGGGGGTTCCTACGTGGAACACCTGACGCTGACCGGCACCGAGAATCTCAGCGCCACCGGCAACTCGCTCGACAACGTCCTCAGGGGCAATGCCGGCGTCAACGTCCTCGACGGTAAGACGGGCGCGGACACGATGATCGGCGGTGCCGGCTCCGACACCTACATCGTCGACAACATTCGCGACAAAGCCGTGGAGGGGAGCGACGGCACCGGCATCGACCTCGTCAAGGCGTCGGTGTCCTTCTCGCTAGGGGGTTCCCACGTGGAGAACCTGACGCTGACTGGCACCGGCAACCTCAACGCCACCGGCAACACGCTCCTCAACGTGCTCAAGGGCAATGCCGGCGCCAACCATCTCGACGGTGGCCTCGGGGCGGATACGCTGACGGGTCTGGCGGGCGAGGATACCTTCGTGTTCAGCACGAAGCTCGGCGCGACCAATATCGACCACATCACCGATTTCTCGGCCGGGATCGACACGATCCAGCTCTCGAAGAGCATCTTCGCGGCGCTCTCGGCCGATGACCTCGCGGCGGCGTTCAAGGACCTGGGTGTGACCGGCGCGAAGATCGATGCGGACGACCGCATTCTCTACAATCGCGACACCGGTGCCCTGTCCTACGACGCCGATGGCAGCGGCACCACGGCCAAGGTGGTCCAGTTCGCCATCATCGACAACCACGATAAGGCGACGCTGACGCACCTCGATTTCCTGCTGGCGTAAGCGTCCCGACACGCCCTGGCCGAATGAGACTCATTCGGCCAGGGCTGCTCGGACGTTCAGGCCCCATGGTGCCCCCGAGATCATGCCGAAGCGGCCCGTAAAGAGTTCCGGGGTCGAACTCCCGGCCTCGTTGCCCGGTGGCAGCCCGCAGCCGCGGCGACCTCCCGTCGTCGAGATCCGGGCGCTCGTTCCAGGCGGAGCGGCGCGAAGCCGGACCCGCTCTCACTCGTCCGTCGAGAACATCTCGTCGAAGGAATAGCCGGAGCCGCGCACGGTACGGATCGGGTCGCTCTGGCGCGGGCGGTTGATGGCCTTGCGCAGGCGGCCCACATGCACGTCCACCGTGCGTTCGTCGATATAGACGTCGTGGCCCCAGACCCCGTCGAGGAGCTGCTCGCGCGAGAACACCCGGCCGGGGCTCTGCATCAGGAACTCGAGGAGCTTGAACTCGGTGGGGCCGAGATGGATCTCGCGGCCCTGGCGGCGGATGCGGTGGCTGACGCGGTCGAGTTCGATATTGCCGGCGATGAGCAGGTCCGCCACGTGGCTCGGCTTGGCCCGGCGCAGGAGCGCGCGGACCCGGGCGAGCAGTTCCGGCACCGAGAACGGCTTGACGATGTAATCGTCGGCGCCGGTGCCGAGGCCGCGGATGCGGTCGCCCTCCTCGCCGCGCGCCGTCAGCATGATGACCGGCAGCCGCTCGGTCTCGCGCCGGGCGCGGATGCGGCGGCACAACTCGATGCCGGAGAGACCGGGCATCATCCAGTCGAGGAGGACGAGGTCGGGAACCTGCTCCTGAAGGCGCAGATCGGCTTCGTCGCCGCGGGCGGCGGTGTCGACGACGAAGCCCTCCGCCTCGAGGTTGTAGCGGAGGAGAAGGGTGAGGGCCTCCTCGTCCTCGACGATCAGGATGCGCGTACTCATGCGGGTGTTTTCAGGGTGAGGGCGGCCGTCCCGTCACGCACGGGACGGCCGCGCGACGATCGTGCCGGAATGGCCCGACCGGAGGGACGGTCAGGCGCTGGCGGGCAACGACACGGTGGCGTAGTTCGATGCGTCGTTCTTCGGGCGATCCTGTTCGGCCAGTTCGTTCGTGCCGGTGACGAGGTAGTGGATCGTCTCGGCGATGTTGGTGGTGTGGTCGCCGATCCGCTCGATGTTCTTGGCGCAGAACAGCAGGTGCGTGCAGAACGAGATGTTGCGCGGGTCTTCCATCATGTAGGTCAGCAATTCGCGGAAGAGCGAGTTGTAGAGTGCGTCGATGGCGTCGTCACGCTCCCAGACGTCGAGGGCGGCCTTCACGTCCTGGCTCGCATAGGCGTCGAGGACGTCCTTCAGCTGCTCCTGCACCAGGTCGCCCATGTGCTGGACGGCGATGACGATCTTCTGCGGCTGGATCTGCTCGGCGATGGCCACCACGCGCTTGGCGACGTTCTTGGAGAGGTCGCCGATCCGCTCGAGATCGTTCGAGACGCGGATGGCCGAGACCGTCTCGCGCAGGTCGATGGCGAGGGGCTGACGCTTGGCGATGAGCAGGATCGCCCGCTCCTCGATCTCGTGCTGGAGGGCGTCGAGGCGCTTGTCGGCGCCGATCACCGCCTGGGCCAGGGGCACGTCCCGGCGCACCAGGGCGTTGCCGGAATCGGTCATCATCTTCTCGGCGATCCCGCCCATCTCGGAAATCGAGCGGCGCAGGTTTTCCAGTTCCGTATCGTAGGAACTGACGATGTGGTTGGGCATGCTCGCACTCCTCGACCGAGGCCGCCTCGGGCGGCCTGCATCGCGTAGGATCGGGATCGGGTCCGGTGCCGCGGAACGCGGCCCCGGCGGGCTCAGCCGAAGCGGCCGGTGATGTAGTCCTGGGTCTGGCGCTTCTCGGGGTTCATGAAGATCCGCGTGGTGGGGCCGAACTCCACAAGCTCGCCGAGATACATGAACGCCGTGAACTGCGAGATGCGTGCCGCCTGCTGCATGTTGTGCGTGACGATGACGATCGTGAACTCGGAGCGCAGCTGCTCGATCAGTTCCTCGATGCGGCCCGTGGAGATCGGGTCGAGGGCCGAGGTCGGCTCGTCGAACAGGATCACCTCGGGACGCTGGGCCACGGTGCGGGCGATGCAGAGGCGCTGCTGCTGGCCGCCGGAAAGGCCCATGCCGGACTGCTTGAGCTTGTCCTTAACCTCGTCCCAGAGGGCGGCCTTGCGCAGGGATTCCTCGACGCGGACGTCGAGATCGGCCTTGGGCAGCTTCTCGTAGAGGCGCAGGCCGAAGGCGACGTTGTCGTAGATCGACATGGGGAACGGCGTCGGCTTCTGGAACACCATGCCGATGCGCGAGCGCAGCTCGTTGAGATCGACCTTGGCGTCGAGGACGTTCTGGCCGTCGAGGAGGATCTGCCCCTCGGCGCGCTGCTCGGGGTAGAGGCTGTAGATCCGGTTGAAGGTGCGCAGGAGGGTCGACTTCCCGCAGCCGGACGGGCCGATCAGCGCGGTGACCTGGCGGTCGTGGAAGTTGAGGTTGACCGACTTCAGGCCGTGGAACGAGCCGTAATAGAAGTTCAGGTCCTTCACGGCGATGCGCACGGGGGCCTGCTCGTCGGCCTTGTGACGGCCGGTCAGCTGAGCTTGCGTGATCGCGGGAGCGGCGTTCATCGGGTGCGTGTCCTTGTCGAGGGCTGGATGGGACGGGGGCGCGGGGTCAGCGCGCCCGCTCGCTCTTGATGACGAAGCGGGCCACGATCGAGAGGGCGAGGATCGTGGCGGTGATGAGGAGGGCGCCGGCCCAGGCGAGCTGCTGCCAGTTCGAGTAGGGCGAGAGGGCGAACTGGTAGATCATCACCGGAAGGTTCGGGATGCCGCCCATGAGGTTGGGCGAGAACCAGCTGTTGTTGTTGAGCGCGGTGAAGAGCAGCGGCGCGGTCTCGCCGGCGATGCGGGCGAGCGCCAGGATGATGCCGGTGACGATGCCGGCGCTGGCACCGCGCCAGGTGATGCTCTTGATGACGATGGAGGGCGGTGCGCCCAAAGCCGCGCCGGCCTCGCGGAGCGTCGAGGGCACGAGGCGCAGCATGTCCTCGGTGGTGCGCACGATCACCGGGGTGGCGATGATGGCCAGCGCCACGCCGCCGGCCCATCCCGAATAGGTCCCCATCGGCCGCACCATCAGGGTGTAGACGAACAGGCCGATCAGGATCGAGGGCGCCGAGAGCAGGATGTCGTTGAGGAAGCGGATCACGTCGGCGAGCTTCGAGTTGCGGCCGTACTCGGCAAGATAGGTGCCGGCCATGACGCCCACCGGCGTCGCGATGACGATGCCGATGAAGGTCAGGACCACGCTGCCGAGGATGGCGTTGGCGATGCCGCCGCCTTCCGATCCGGGGCCGGGGGTCGGTTCGCTGAAGAGCAGCGGCGAGAAGCCCTTCACGCCCTCGACGATGAGCATGAGGAGGATCGAGCCCAGCACGACGATGCCGATAAGCGTCGCCACGGTGCTTCCGACGATGAGCAGCTTGTCCGCCACGCGGCGGCTCGACCGGACGCGGCTGGCCTTGAGCGGCGGCGCTGCGTTGGTGGTGAGGGTGTTCACGGCGTCCATGGTTCGGGCTCCAGAGGGCTCAGGCGACCTTCACGCGCCGGACGAGCAGGCGTGCGACGATCAGGACGACGAAGGTGATGACGAAGAGGATGCAGCCCAGCGCCATCAGCGAGTTGAGCTGCAGGCCGTCGGCCTCGTTGAACTCGTTGGCGATGCGCGAGGCGATGGTGGAGCCGGGATCGAAGATCGAGCCGGACAGGCGGTTGGCGTTGCCGATGACGAAGGTCACCGCCATGGTCTCGCCGAGCGCGCGGCCGAGGCCGAGCATCACCGCGCCGATGATCGACACGGACGCCTGCGGCACGAGCACGTGGCGGACCACCTCCCAGGTGGTGCAGCCGATGCCGTAGGCGCTCTCGCGCAGCACGGTGGGGATCTGGTCGAGCATGTCGCGGGTGATCGAGGCGACGAAGGGCACGATCATGATGGCGAGGATGATGCCCGCCGTGAGGATGCCGACGCCGGAGGGAACCCGCGCGTAGAACAGCGTGCCGACGATGGGCAGCCCCTCGACGAGGCTCGACACCGGCATCTGCACGTAATGGGCGAAGAGCGGGGCGAAGATGAACAGGCCCCACATGCCGTAGATGATGCTCGGGACCGAGGCGAGAAGCTCGATCGTCATCGAGACGGGCTTCCTCGCCCAGCCGGGGCAGAGCTGGGTCAGGTAGACGGCGATGCCGATGGAGATCGGCACGCCGATGACGAGGGCGAGAAGGGCCGAGACCAGGGTGCCGACGATGGCCACGAGGGCGCCGTACTGCTCCTGGCCGATGTTCCAGGCGCTGGAGGTGACGAAGCCGAAGCCGAACTCCCTGAAGGCCGGCCAGCCGCCATAGGCGATGGAGGCCAGGATGCCCGCGAGGAAGAGGAGGACCAGCAGCGCCGACGCGTAGGAGGCGGCGCGGAAGAGCTGGTCGCCGAGGCCGCCCGGCTTCTTGCGAGCGGGGGAGCCCGTGCGGGCCAGCGAAATCTGTTCAGTCAAGGCGGCCATCCGACGTCTGCTTCTTCACCTTGAGGGCTCGTATAGTGCGAGGTAGCGAGTGGCGAGGTGGAACACCGCGTCCACTCGTGGCGCAGGCCCGGCGTTTTTGCCGGGCCTGCGCGGTTTTCGGAGTTCAGCTGGAAGGCTGCCTTAGAAGACGGGCTTGCCGTCCTTGCCCTTGATCTCTTTCCACTCGGTGTGGACGAGGGAGACGACGTTGTCCGGCAGCGGCACGTAGTCGAGGTCGGTGGCGAGCTTGTCGCCGTTCTTGTAGGCCCAGTCGAAGAACTTCAGCACGTCGGCGGACTTGGCCGGATCGGCCGGGTCCTTGTAGACGAGGATGAAGGTGGCCGCCGTGATCGGCCAGGCATCGTCACCGGCCTGGTTGACGAGGGAGATGCCGAAGCCCGGGGCGGCCTTCCAGTCGGCGGAGGCGGCGGCGGCCTGGAACGCCTTGTCGTCGGGAGCCGGGAACTTGCCGGCCTTGTTCTGGATCAGCGCGTAGCTGAGCTTGTTCTGCTTGGCGTAGGCCGATTCCACGTAGCCGATGGAGTTCGGCACCTGCTTGACGGTGGCGGTGACGCCCTCGTTGCCCTTGCCGCCCTGGCCGGCGGGCCAGCTGACCGTGGTGGCCGCACCGAATTCCTTCTTCCAGCTCTCGGAGACCGCGCTGAGATAGGTGGTGAAGATGCTGGTCGTGCCGGACGCGTCCGAACGGTAGACCGGGGTGATCGGCGAGTCGGGGAGCTTCAGCCCCTGGTTCACCGCGGCGATCTTGGCATCGCTCCACTTGGTGATCTTGTTGGCGTAGATGTCGGCGATGAGCTCACCGGTGAGCTTGAGCTTGCCCGGCTCGACACCGGCGATGTTCACCACGGTGACGACGCCGCCCATGACGGTGGGGAACTGGACGAGACCGTCCTTCTCCAGGGCCGGGCCCTTGAGCGGCGCGTCGGTGGCGCCGAAATCGACGGTCTTGGCCTGGATCTGCTTGATGCCGCCGCCCGAGCCGATGGACTGGTAGTTGAGGCCCGTGCCGGTCTCCTTGCGGTAGGCTTCCGCCCATTTCGAATAGACCGGGAAGGGGAAGGTCGCGCCGGCACCGGTGATGTCGGCGGCCTGAGCGACGGCGCCGAACTGCGCGGTGGCGAGCCCGATGGCGAGGGCGAAATGGAAGGGTTTCACGGTGGCTCTCCGTAATCTGTCCGGGCGCTGTAGGTGCCGCGCTGCAAGAGCGATCCTGCTGCAGCGCACCGTTACCCGCCCGATCATGCTGGCTCTATGACGGAGCCATGACAGATCGATGACAGGGGCTACCCGTTGACCGCATGAGCGGTGTGGGACAGGGAGAAAGCGGGGTGTGGACCGATGCCCGGACGAGGCGGCACGGTTTTGCGGCCTCGTGCGTTATACGATTCGGCGATGGCGATGACGGAGCAGCCCGTCTCGCCAGCCGTCCTGGAAGGTCAGCACCTTGGAGAACGAATCGAGTGTGACACCCACCGGGGGTGATGGCGATGCCGATTTCCTCGCCCTGCATGCGCGCAGGGAGGATCTGGAGCTCGAGCTCACCCGTGCCGAGCAGCGACGACAGTTCGGGACCGATCCGGACGAGGTCGCGAAAGCCGCCGAGGACGAGCGCGCCCTGCTGGCGGAGCTCGACGCGGTGATGACGCTGATCCGTGGCGCCGAATACCAGCGCATGCCGGGGGCTCGCCGCTGGTAGCGGCGACGGGCCGGCCGGGGTGAAGGAACCGTGACCGTCTCAGCCCACGCGGCGGCGGTCGCGTTCCTTGTGCCGGAGGCGCAGCAGGAGGTCGATCTGGCTGTCCGGAATCGGCTGCGTATCGAACGTGTCTTCGTAGATCGCCCGGAGGGTGCCGCCGAGATGGTGGCGGGTCGGACTCGTCAGAATCGGCATGCCGTCCGACTCGTTCACAGGCCGGGGATCGGTCTCACCGTCTCCCAGATCCATCACGCGAACTCCCGATGTGCCGACGCGTTTCCATAAGATTCTCTGCGTCGTACCCATACCATCGCGCAAGATGGTTAACCGAAGGTTAAGATCGCGCGTCAGGCATCCGTAGATTGAAGCAGGCGTGCGGCCGCCGCTCGGGCCTCGTCGGTCACGGTGGCGCCGGCCAGCATGCGGGCGATCTCCTCCCGGCGGGCGGGCGCTTCCAGGGCCGAGACGCGGGTGGCGACCCGGTCGCGGCCCTTCACCGGGTCCTTGGCGATGAGGAAATGCGTCTCGGCCCGCGCGGCGACCTGGGGCGCATGGGTCACGGCCACGACCTGGACGCCGGCCGCGAGACGGGCGAGGCGGGCGCCGATGGCATCGGCCACGGCGCCGCCGACGCCGGTATCGATCTCGTCGAAGATCAGGGTCGGGGCCGAGCCCTTGTCGGCCAGCACCACCTTGAGGGCGAGCATGAAGCGGGAGAGCTCGCCGCCCGACGCCACCTTCATCATCGGGCCGGGCCGCGTTCCGGGGTTGGTCTGCGCCCAGAACTCGACGCGCTCGTAGCCCGCCGGGTCGCGCGATTCGGGGTCGGTGACGATCTCGGTGATGAAGCGGGCGCGCTCCAGCTTGAGAGGCGGCAACTCGGCCTTCACCGCGAGGTCGAGGGCCTTGGCGGCCTTGCGGCGGCCCTCGCCGAGCTTGGTCGCGGCCTTGGCATAGGCCGCCTCCGCCTGGGCGAGCGTCGCCTCCAGACCGCCGAGGGCCTCCTCGCCGGCATTGATGGCGGCCACGTCCGCCTCGTAGCGCTGGCGCAGGGCGGCGAGGTCGTCCACCGGCACCTGATACTTGCGGGAGGCAGCGCGGAGCGCGAAGAGCCGCTCTTCCACCTGCTCCAGCTCGCGCGGATCGAACTCGGATTCGCGCAGGGCCGTGTCGAGGACCGAATGGGCCTCGTCGAGGGCGGACAGCGCGGCGTCGAGGGCGGCGATGCAGGGCTCCACCAGGGCCGGGATCTGGCTCGCCCGCCGCTCAAGCTTGCGCATGGCCGAGGACAGATGGGACACGGCCGAATTCGGGCCGCCCGCCGCCTCGATGGCCTCGGAGAGCTCGCGGGCCACCTTCTCGCTCTGCTGCATGACCATGCGGCGCTCGGCCAGCGAGGTTTCCTCCCCGGCCTGGGGATCGAGCGTCTCCAGCTCCGACGCGGCATGGCGCAGGAAATCGACCTCCTTGCGGGCGGCCTCCACCCTGGCGCGGTGCTCGGCGAGAGCCGAGCGGGCGGCGCGCACGCGCTTGGCCGCCTCGCCCACCGCCGCCAGGGGAGCCTGCAAGCCGCCGAAGGCATCGAGGATGGCGCGGTGGGTGCCGGGATCGGCCAGCGCCCGGTCGTCGTGCTGGCCGTGGATCTCCACCAGGGTGGCGCCGATGGCCCGCAGCACCTGCACGCCCACGGCCTGGTCGTTGACGAAGGCGCGGGTGCGGCCGTCGGCCATCTGCACCCGGCGCAGGATCAGGTCACCCTCGGTATCGAGATCGGCCTCGGCCGCGAGGCGGCGGGCGGGATGGTCGAGGGGCACGTCGAACACGGCGGTGACGCCGCCCTGCCCTTCGCCATGGCGCACGAGGCCGCCATCGCCGCGCCCGCCCAGGGCCAGGGCGAAGGCGTCGAGCAGGATCGATTTGCCCGCACCCGTCTCCCCGGTCAGGACGCTGAGGCCTTCGCGGAAGTTCAGGGCGAGCTTATCGATGAGAACGATGTCGCGGATCGCGAGCTGGCTCAGCATGCCGCGGGGTGGGCCTCGTTGGATACGGTGGCCACGTCTTACGGCGAAGCGGCGGCCGCTTCACCCGAAAAATGGCCCGCGACCGATATGCGTGTCGTCGCGGGCTGGGTCGATGCGCTTTAGCGCGCGTCCGCGGTGCGGCCGATGACGCCGCGATAGACCTTGCTGAGCCAGGAGGATTTCTCCTCGCGGGGCTCCAGGCCGCCGTTCTGGAGGAGCGCGAACGCATCCTTGTACCAGGGGCTGTCAGGGAAGTTGTGGCCGAGCACGGCGGCGGCGGTCTGCGCCTCGGCTGTGATGCCCAGCGCCATGTAGGCCTCGACCAGACGCTCCAGCGCTTCCTCGGCGTGGCGGGTCGTCTGGTACTTGCTCACCACATCGCGGAACCGGTTGATCGCGGCGGGGAAGTTGCGGCGCTCCAGGTAGAAGCGGCCGACTTCCATTTCCTTGCCGGCGAGCTGGTCGCGGGTGATCTGGATCTTGGCCTTGGCGTCCGCCGCGTATTCGGAGGTCGGGTATTTCTGGACGAGCTCCTGCAGACCGGCCAGCGCCTTCTCGGAGCGGTCCTGGTCGCGGGTCACGTCGGGGATCTGCTTATAATGCGACATCGCCATCAGGTACTGGGCGTAGGCCGCGTCCTTGCTCGCCGGGTGGCGCTGCAGGTAGCGCTTCGAGGCGTTGATGGCGTCGTCGTATTTGGCGCCCTCGTAATTCGAGTAGGCGGTCATCAGCAGCGCTTTGCGCGACCAGTCGGAATAGGCATAGGCCTTGTCGAGTTCGCCGAATTTCTTCGACGCGCCCTCGAAGTCCTTGTCCTCCATCTTGGCCAGGCCCTCGCTGTAGAGCTTGTCGGCCGGGACGTCGGGAATGACCTCGGGCTTGTACTTCTCGGCGAAGGGATTGATCGAGTCGAGGGCGTCGCAGCCGCCGAGGCCGAAGCCACACAGCGTCAGGAGCACGGCTGCCGTCGCCCCGCGGTTACGATCGTTGAGACGCATTCCGGTTCCCCCAACAGATGCGCCCGGCAAGGGGGCCGCATCGTCAAGCCATCACAAATGTCGGTCGAGCGGCTGACGGCACGGTGCCACGGCCCATGTGCCTCGATGGGGCACACGCGACCTCGCCTCTTGTCACGGACGATTTACCAGTGGCGTCCGATTTGGGCGTGAAAGCGGCGGCCGAGCGGCGGACGCATTCGAAGCGAGGATGTTGCTTGTCGGTTACAGGTCGCTGGCGAAGGCGGCGAGGCTGAGGCCGACGCCGAATTCCGGCCGGGTGGTCTCACGGCGGGCGCCGGGCGCTTCGACGATCGTGTAATTGGCGCGGTCGGCGAACAGCGCGTCGAGGACGCCGACATTCATCCGGTGGCCGCCGCAATAGGAGCGGTAGGCGCCCTGGATCGGCAGGCCGGCGAGGGCCAGGTCGCCGACGGCATCGAGATACTTGTGACGCACGAACTCGTCGGCGTAGCGCAGGCCCTCGGGGTTGACGACAGCGTTGTCGCCGACGGCCACGGTGTTCTCGAGGGAGGCGCCCAGAGCGAAGCCGGCTTTCCAGTAGCGCTCCACGTCCTTCATCATGCCGAAGGTGCGGGCGCCGGCGATCTCGCGGCGGTAGGAGGCGGGGTTCAGGTCCATCGCCTTGCGGCTGCGGCCGATCACCGGGTTGTCGAAATCGATCTCGACGTCGAGGCGGAAGCCCCGGTCGATGGGGCGGAGCTCGGCGAAGGCACGTCCTACCTCGATGCGGACGGTGCGGAGCACCTTGATCCAGCGGCGGGGAGCCCCGCAGGTGGCGATGCCGACGGCGTCGATGGCTTCGACGTAGAGGCGGGCGCTGCCGTCCAGGATCGGCATTTCCGGCCCGTCGATCTCGACGAGGACGTTGTCGATGCCGAGCCCGAAGAGGGCGGACATCAGGTGCTCGATGGTGGCGACCGCGCCGCTCTCCACGTCACCGATGACGGTGCACAACTCGGTGGCGGAGACGCAGGCGTGGTGGGCCTTGATGAGCCGATCGTGGCCCGTAGGCATTCCGGTACGGAGGAAGCAGATACCGTGATTGGCCGCAGCGGGGTGGAGAGTGATCTCCACCGGCTTCCCGGAATGGACACCGATGCCACGCAGCGTGGCCGGGCCCTTGAGAGTGATCTGTTGGTTCGTCCGCATTCCCTAGCCCTCGGCCGTGATCAGGCTCGCTCTCCCTGGATTACGGGATTGCGCCGCCTCTTTGACCCGTCCGCTGCTTGAAGCCCCTGCGAGCGCTGACGGCGAAACCGCCGCGCCTTTTTCGTTCCAAAAATCGTATACGCGGCGGCCGAAGCGTTAGCCAAATCACGCTTTCTTACGCTCTGTTACAGACACGCTTTCCGGAGACGTTCCGGATAACCGTTTCCGGACAAGGACTTAAAACGAAGTTAAGCCCGGGGTCCTGAGACCCCGGGCTTGTTGCATAAAAACCTCAGCGGCTGTCCGGCGTGGCGTTTCAGTTCGCCTGACGACGCAGGAAGGCCGGGATTTCGAGCTGGTCGTCATCCATCAGACGGGGCTGGGGCGCCACACGTCCCTGTGCATCGAGGTTGCCCTGGGCCGGACGATAGGCCGGGGGAGCCGCCACGGGTGCCCGCTTGGCGTATTCCGGCTGGGGGGCCGGCTGCGGGGCGGGAGCGCGCATGGGCGGCAGCGGGGCGGCCTCGGCCTCCTCGCGGCGTCCGCCGAAGCCGACGGTGGCGAGGCGGCGCAGCAGGGTCATCCGCTTGGAATCCCCGGCCGGCTCGGCCGGCTCCTCACCGCGCTGGGCGCGGAGCTGGGCCTGGCCGGGCATCGGCAGGTCCTGGATCTGCGGCATGCGCGGGGCGCGGGCCACCGCCACGGCCGGACGCGGCGGCACGAACGGGCCGGCAGCCTGCTGCACGGGGGCCGGAGCCTGGACCGGAGCCGGAGCGGGCTCGTAGGCCATGGCGGTGCGCGGCTGCGTCTGGGTCAGGACGACCTCGTCGCGAGCCATCGGGGCGGCGGGGGCTTCCATGCGCAGGGGCTCGGGGGCCATGGCCACCGGCTCGGAGGCCGCGGGGCGCGGGGCCTGCGGCTGGATCTGCGCCTGGGGCGCGGGGGCCTGGGACATGGGGGACTGGGACATGGGGGCCGGAGCGGTCAGCGGCTGCTCGGGGGCACGAAAGGTGGGGGCGGGCTGTGCCGCCCTGGCCCTCGCTTCCGCACGCAGGCGCTCGGCCACTTCAGCGATCCGCTGCTCGGTCTGGACGATCTCGGGGTTGTTCTGCGAATGCGCGGTGATCAGCGCCGGCTCGATGCCGGTGGCCACCACGGAGACGCGGATGATGCCGTCGAGGCTCTCGTCGAAGGTGGCGCCGAGGATGATGTTGGCGTCCGAATCCACCTCTTCGCGGATGCGGGTGGCGGCTTCGTCGAGCTCGTAGAGGGTGAGGTCGTTGCCGCCGGTGATCGAGATCAGCAGGCCCCGCGCGCCCTTCATCGACACGTCATCGAGGAGCGGATTGGCGATGGCGGCTTCGGCGGCGCGGTTGGCGCGCTTCTCGCCCGACGCCTCGCCGGTGCCCATCATGGCCTTGCCCATGCCGCGCATGATCGCGCGGACGTCGGCAAAGTCGAGGTTGATGAGGCCTTCCTTGACCATCAGGTCGGTGATGCAGGCGACGCCCGAATAGAGCACCTGGTCGGCCATGGCGAAGGCGTCGGCGAAGGTGGTCTTCTCGTTGGCGACCCGGAACAGGTTCTGGTTCGGGATCACGATGAGGGTGTCGACGGCGGCCTGGAGCTCCTGGATGCCGGCCTCGGCGGTGCGCATGCGGCGCACGCCCTCGAACTGGAAGGGCTTGGTGACGACGCCGACGGTGAGGATTCCCATGTCGCGGGCGGCGCGGGCGATGACGGGGGCCGCACCGGTGCCGGTGCCGCCGCCCATGCCGGCGGTGATGAAGCACATGTGAGCGCCCGAGAGCTGGTCGCGGATCTCGTCGATGACCTCGTCGGCGGCGGCCGAGCCGACCTCGGGGTGCGAGCCGGCGCCGAGCCCCTGCGTCACGCCGAGGCCCATCTGGATCACGCGCTCGGCCTTGGAGGAGGTGAGCGCCTGGGCGTCCGTGTTCGCGACCACGAACTCGCAGCCCAGCAGGCCGGATTCGATCATGTTGTTGACGGCGTTGCCGCCGGCGCCGCCGACACCGAAGACGGTGATGCGGGGCTTGAGTTCGCGGATGTCAGGCGCCTGGAGAGAGATGGCCATGGTGTCGAGCCCTTCGTGCCGTTTTCGCGTTGCCGATGAGCGCCTCCGCAAAGGCGCCGATTGTGTCGTCGCCCCACCCCCTTCCGGGGGCGGGCCTCGTCTCTAGAAACTCTCCCGCAACCAACGGTACACGCGGGGGATGTAGCCGTCGGTTCCGGTACCCAGGATGGTGCCGTGCCCGCGCGGCTCGAAATGTTCCGCATGCGCCACCTGCGGGTAGACCAGCAGGCCCACCGCGGCGGAGAAGGCGGGTCCCTTGGCGGCTTCCGGCAGGCCGCGGATGCCCAGCGGCCGGCCGATCCGCACCTGGCCCTGCATCACCCGGCGGGCGACTTCGGGCAGACCGACGAGCTGGCTCGCGCCCCCCGTCAGCACCACCCGGCGGCCGGCCTGGGCGGCGAAGCCCGCGTTGCGGAGACGATCGCGAACGAGTTCGACGATCTCCTCCACCCGCGGCTTGATGATCCGCACGAGCTGCGAGCGCGGCACGTGGGTGGGGGCGTCGCCCTCGTCCTCGCCGACCCCGTGGACCGCGATCATGTCGCGCTCGTCGGAGGCGGTGGAGATCGCCGAGCCGTACAAGGTCTTGAGCCGCTCGGCCGCTACCACCCGGGTGGAGAGGCCGCGGGCGATGTCCATGGTGACGTGGTGGCCACCCACCGCCAGGGCGTCCACGTGGACGAGGTGCCCGCCCTCGAACACGCCGAAGCTGGTGGTGCCGCCGCCCATGTCGACGACGCAGACGCCCATTTCGGCCTCGTCGTCGACGAGGGCGGAGAGCCCGGCCGCATAGGGGGTGGCGATCACCGCCTCGACGCCGAGATGGCAATGTTCCACCGCCAGCATCAGGTTGCGGGCGGCAGCGGCCTCCGCCGTGACCACGTGGAGATCGACGCCGAGGGACTCGCCGATCATCCCGGTGGGGTCGATGACCGCGCCCTGTCCGTCGATGGCGTAGCCGGTGGGAAGGGCGTGGAGCACGGTGCGGCCGGGGCTGACGCCGTGGGCGCTCGCCGTCTCCAGGGCGCGTTCCACGTCGGCGCCCATGACGGTGCCGCTGCGGACGCCGACATGCGCCTCGAAATGCTGCGAGCCGAGGCGGCCGCCGGAGATGTTGACGATGACCGACTGGACCTCGACCTTGGCCATTCGCTCGGCGGCGTGGACCGCCTGGCGGATCGCCCCTTCGGCGGCCTCGAGATCGACGATGGCACCGCCCTTGAGGCCGTGCGAGCGCTGATGCCCGATGCCGATGATGCGGGCGAAATGGGTCCGTCCGCGCAGGGTGGTGAGGGCCTCGGCCGGCTGCAGCTCGGCGATGAGGCAGACTACCTTGCTCGTGCCGATGTCGAGCACCGAGAGGATGGTGCTCCGGCGCGCGGAGAGCGGTTTCATACGCGGCGTGAGGCCGTGTTGCGCGTGCATCGGATTACCGGGCGAAGGAGGCGGGAAGGGCGGGCTGGCGGGACGCGAGAGGCGCCGGACGGATCGTACGGCTCATGTCTCGGTCCCCTTGCCCTTCGGCTTCTTCTTCTGGGATTCGGCGCGCGTGGCGGCCGCCTCCTCCGTGAGCCGCACCACCACCCGGTCGGGCAGCCGCAGGTCCACGGCGATGATGTCCTTCTCGAGGATGCGGCTGTCGCGCTCGAGCTTGACGAGGCGGGCCAGGGCCTCGGCGGCCCCGGTCTCGGGAAGGCGGATGTCGACGCCGTCGAGCTTCAGGGTCCAGCGCCGGCCGGATACGTAGGTGCCGGCCTTGACCCGCTCGCCGAGCTCGCCCGCCGCCTCAATGAGGGCGAGGTAGTCCTTGAGGCGCTCGTTGGCCTCTTCGCCCACCACCAGGGGGAGCGCGGCGTAGCGGTCGTCGCGCATCTCGTCGATGACGGTGCCGTCGGCGGCGATGACCGAGATCTCGCCATTGCGCTGCCACAGGGCGGCGGGCTCGCGCTCGACTTGGTTGATGACGATCTCGTTCGGATAGACCTTGCGCACCGAGACGCTGGAAATCAGCGGCACGTCGAGGAGGCGCTGGCGCGCTTCGGAGACGTCGAGGAAGACCACGGACGAGTGGCCGTCGATGCCGGCCGCCTGCAGCACTTCCCGCTCATAGAGACGGGAGATGCCCGAAATGGTGACGCGCTCGACGCCGAAACCGGCCAGCCGGGCCAGGACGTCCGAGACGTGGCCGTTCTCCAGCACGAAGCGGTCGTAGCGGCCGCTGGCGACGAAACCGGTCACCGACAGGACGGCGAAGGTGACCGCGAGGGTCAGCGTGCCCGCGTGCCGCGGGATGCGCCGCTCGATCGGCTGCCCGAGCCGCGAACGGCGCGAGCGCAGCATGGGGCGCACCAGTCGCGGCAGGCGCGCCGCCAGACTGGCGACGAGCGAGCCCGGACCGGGCGCGGGGGTTCCGTCGACGCCAGCCTGACCGGCGGCGTTCAACGACCCAGAGTAGCGTCCTCCACCATCCATCGGACGAGCTCACCGAAACTCAAGCCAGCGTAGGCTGCGATCTCCGGCACAAGGCTCGTCTTGGTCATCCCGGGCTGCGTGTTGACCTCCAGGACGACGAGGGCACCGGTTCCACCCGGTGTGTCGTCGTATCGAAGGTCCGCACGGCTGATGCCCCGGCATCCAAGTGCTTGATGCGCCGTTAACGACAACTCTTGGACACGCTGGTAAATTTTTGGTTTAATTTCTGCCGGGAGGACGTGGATCGACCCCCCCTCGGCGTACTTCGCATCGAAGTCGTACCACTCCCCCGAGGCGGGCTTGATCTCGATGACCCCGAGGGCCTTGTCCCCCATTACCGCGCAGGTGAGCTCGCGGCCCGCAACGTAAGTCTCCGCAAGGACTTGCTCCCCGTAGACCCACTCGTCCGAGGCGAGAATCTGGGGCGGATGGGAGCGCCCGTCCCGGACGATGATGACGCCCATGGAGGAGCCTTCGGCGATGGGTTTGATCACGTAGGGCGGAGTTAACGGGTGTGACTTCGCGGCATCATGACGGTTAACGACCAGCCCCTCCGGAACGCTCACCCCGGCGGCCTTCATGATCGTTTTGGCACGTTCCTTATGCATCGCCAGGGCCGAGGCCAGGACGCCCGAATGGGTGTAGGGAATGCGCAGGATTTCAAGCAGCCCCTGGATCGTGCCGTCCTCGCCGGCCGGACCGTGCAGGGCGTTGAGGGCCACGTCCGGGCGCAACTCCGTGAGCACGGTGGCGATGTCCGGCCCGACATCGACCTGCGTGACGCGGAACCCCTCCCCTTCGAGGGCGTCCGCGCAGGCGCGGCCCGAGTTCAGGGAGACCTGACGCTCGGAGGACCATCCGCCCATGAGGACGGCGACGTGCTTGGACATGGGCGAAGCTCCAGAATCGGGCGGGGAAACGAATGTGCGGGTGAGCGTCACGCGCCGCCGATCAGCGCGCGGATGCGTGTGAACACGATGTCCGCCGAATCGGCCCGGAGGGAGCCGATCCGGCGAAGGATGCGGGACGGCTCGATGCAGGCGATCTTGATCGGACGCACCACCGATGCGGCGACCAGACCGGCCTCGTCGAGATCCTCGATCGCGAGGTCGCCGGGCATGGCGGCGTTGCGGGCGCTGGTGATCATCGCGACCCAGACGAACCCGGCCCGCGCGACATCCGCGCCGGAGACGACCAGGGCCGGCCGGCGCTTCTCGACGAGGCGATCCGCATAGGGAAAGGGCACGACGATCACCGCTCCGGGCGAGAAGCCGCCCGGATCAGAGGTCGGCATAATCTTCGTCGTCCGCCCTGCCCGCCCATTCCGTGAAGGTCACGAACGGGTCGTCCCCCTCCGGAGGGGCCTTCTCGATGCGGACGCCCTCCTCGGTCAGGACGTAGCGCAGACGATCCCCCGGCCCAACGGCGAGCCGCTCGCGCACTTCCGCGGGCAGCACCGTCTGGCTCTTGACCGAGATCTTCGAATAGGCGGCGCGAACGCTACGATCCAGCATGCATCCCTCCGGCTCTCGCCTTACGTCTTACCGGCTTACGCCCCTGCGTTCAAACCGATCCGCTTGATCTCCCAATGCAGCTCGACGCCCGACGTCTCGCGCACCCGGCGACGGACTTCCTCGCCGAGCCCCTCGATATCGGCGGCTGTGGCGCCATCGCGGTTGATCAGGAAGTTGCAGTGCATCTCCGAGACCTGGGCGCCGCCCATCGTCAGTCCACGACAGCCGGCGGCATCGACGAGTTGCCACGCCTTGCCACCCGGAGGGTTCTTGAAGGTCGAGCCGCCGGTGCGCTCGCGGATCGGCTGGGCCGCCTCGCGCGCGGCGGTGACGCGCTCCATCTCGGCCTCGATGGCGTGGCGGTCGCCGGGACGGCCCCGGAACAGCGCGCTCGTGAAGATCACGTCCTCGGGCGCCTCGCTGTGGCGGTAGGTGAAGCCCATCTCGGCATGGGTGAAGCGCCGCAGCCTGCCCGTGCGATCGATGCCGCGCGCCTCCACCAGCACGTCGGTCGTCTCCCCGCCATGCGCGCCGGCATTCATGCGCAGCGCGCCGCCGATGGAGCCGGGAATGCCCCGGAAGAAGGCCAATCCGTCGAGGGACGCCTCGGCCGCGGCCTTGGCGAGGCGCATGTCCGGCACCGCGGTCCCGGCCCGCAGGGTCTCGCCGTCGATCTCGACGGACCCGAAGGCCTTGCCGCCGAGCCGGATGGTGATTCCGGGAATGCCGCCGTCGCGGACGATCAGGTTCGAGCCGAGGCCGATCACGGTCACCGGAAGCGCGGGGTCGAGGGCGCTGAGGAGATGGGCCAGATCCTCCTCGTCGGCCGGCGTGAACAGCACCTGCGCCGGCCCGCCGACGCGGAACCAGGTGAGGTCGGACAGCGACGGGTTGGCCAGCAGCCGCCCGCGCAGGGCGGGAGCGGCGGTGCGGATCTCAGGGGTGATGTCGGGAAAGGCGGTCATGGGGATTCTCCTCCTCTCCCCGCACGCGGGGAGAGGGCTGTGCCGACCTCGTCGTCGGCACAGCGAGGCGGCAGCCGAGGGTGAGGGGGCGATTCCTGGGGAGGCTCATCCGGAATCGCCCCCTCACCCTCGCCCTCCGGGCTCACGCCGGCCCCGACGAGGGGGCCGACGTCCTCTCCCCGCGTGCGGGGAGAGGGGGGAAGCGCGGCGATGATAGTGTCTAGGACACCGACGATGTTGTCGTTGATGTCGGAATTCCAAAACCGAAGGACGCGGTAGCCGAGGCTCGTGAGATACGCATCCCTGACTGCATCATAGGTGCTTTCGGCATGCTGGCTCCCGTCGAGCTCGATGATCACCTTGGCCTCGCGGCAACAGAAATCGGCGACATACGGGCCGAACCCCTCCTGGCGGACGAACTTGAAGCCACCTAGGCGCCGGTTGCGCAGACGGGTCCACAATCTCCCCTCGACGTCGGTTTGATTGTGTCGGAGCCGCCGCCTGAAGCCGGTGCGCTCCTCGTCTGCCGAACGCATCCCAAGCTCACCCCTGCAACGCCGCCAATTCGCCCGGCAGGGCATAAGCCCATTGCGTGATGTTGCCGGCGCCGAGGCACACGACGTAATCGCCGGGCTTGGCGCGGGTCGCCACAAGACCGGCGAGATCTTCGGAGCGCTGCAGCGCGATGGCGTCTCGGTGGCCGCGCGACTTCAGGCCCGAGACGAGGCCGTCGCGGTCCATGCCCTCGATCGGCGCTTCGCCCGCCGCGTAGACGGGGGCGACGATGACCGTGTCGGCATCGTTGAAACAGGTGCAGAAATCGTCGAACAGCGAGGCGAGCCGGGTGTAGCGGTGCGGCTGGACGATGGCGACGACGTTGCCCTCGGTGGAGGCGCGGGCGGCCTTGAGCACCGCCTTGATCTCCACCGGATGGTGTCCGTAATCGTCGAAGATCAGCGCGCCGTTCCATTCTCCGGTCTTGGTGAAGCGGCGCTTGACGCCGCCGAACCCGGCCAGCGCCTTGCGGATCGCCTCGGGTTCGACGCCGAGCTCGTGCGCGACGGCGAGGGCCGCGGTCGCGTTCAACGCATTGTGCTTGCCCGGCATGGGAAGGACCAGATCCTCCATCTCCATGCGGAAGCCGGGGCGGCGGTCGCGGATCATGACGCGGAAGCGGCTCTGGCCGCCGCGCAGGTCCACGTCGATGAGGCGGACATCGGCCTGCGGGTTCTCGCCGTAGGTGATGATGCGGCGATCCTCGATATGGCCGACGAGATCCTGCACCACCGGATGGTCGATGCACATGACGGCGAAGCCATAGAAGGGGATGTTGTCGATGAAGCGCCGGAACGCGTCCTTCACCGCCTCGAACGAGCCGAAATGGTCGAGATGCTCGGGGTCGATATTGGTGACGATGGCGACATCGGCGGGCAGTTTCAGGAAGGTGCCGTCGGATTCGTCGGCCTCCACCACCATCCACTCGCCCTCGCCCATGCGGGCATTGGTGCCGTAGGCGTTGATGATGCCGCCGTTGATGACGGTGGGGTCCATGTTGCCGGCGTCGAGCAGCGTCGCCACCAGCGACGTCGTGGTGGTCTTGCCATGCGTGCCGGCGATGGCGACGCAGGATTTGAAGCGCATCAGCTCGGCCAGCATCTCGGCCCGGCGGACCACCGGCAGGCGGCGCTCGCGGGCGGCGATGAGCTCGGGATTGTCGCGCCGGATCGCCGTGGAGACCACCACGAGGGCGGCCTCCTCCACGTTCTGCGCGGCGTGCCCGATGAAGGTCTTCATGCCCTTCTCGGCCAGGCGCCGGACGTTGGCGTTGTCGTTGGCGTCCGACCCCTGGACGGTATAGCCGAGGTTCGACATGACCTCGGCGATGCCGGACATGCCGATGCCGCCGATGCCGATGAAATGGATGGGGCCGAGCTTGTCGGGCAGCTTCATGGTGTGAACCAGTCTCGTCGTGTCGCGGAGCGCGTGAGGGCGCCCCGGCTCGGAATCAGGTGCGGGCCGCCGTCTCGAGGACGACATCGGCCAACCGCTCGGCGGCATCGTGGATGCCCGCGCTTTTGGCGGCTGCGGCCGCTTCGGTCAATTTTGCCGGATGGGTGAAGAGATCGAGAAGCTCGGCCGTGAGGCGGTCGGGGGTGAAGGCGCTCTGCTGGATGGCGAGCGCGGCGCCGATGCCGGCGAGGGTCGCGGCATTGGCGGCCTGGTCCTGGTCGAGGGCGCCGGGCAACGGCACCAGGATCGACGGCCGGCCCATGGCGGCGAGTTCCGACACGGTGGAGGCGCCGGAGCGTCCGATGACCAGATGGCTGCGGGCCATGCGGGCGGGCAGGTCCTTGAAGAACGGCGCCGTCTCGAGACCGGCGAGGCCGAGAGACAGGTAGAGGTTCTGGACCTCGGTGAGGTCTTCCGCCCGCACCTGCTGCACCAGCGTCAGCCGGGCGCGGAGGTCGGCGGGCAGCTGGGCGATGGCTTTGGGCACCACCTGCCCCATCACCGCCGCCCCCTGGCTGCCGCCGAAGACGAGGAGATGCAGGCCGTCGGCCTCGCCCAAGGGCGGATAGGGGGTCTCGGCCGCCGTCAGCACGGCGGGGCGCAGGGGATTGCCGGTATGGGTGCGCGGGGCGGTGGCCTTCGGGGGGATGCCGCGCACTTGCCTGAAACCGGTGGCGATGGCGCGCGCACCGCGCGCCAGGAAGGCGTTGGCGCGCCCCATCACGGCGTTCTGCTCGTGCAGGATGGTCGGCACGCGCAGGATCTGCCCGGCGAGAACCGGCGGCACCGTGGGATAGCCGCCGAAACCCACGATGGCGGCCGGGTCGATGCGCCGGATCTCGCGCGCCGCCACGCCGAAGCCGCGCCCGAGGGTGAGGAGCGCCCCCGCCCGCTTGACGATGGAGCGGCCGGACGGCGTCGCCGAGGCGATGGTGACGATCTCGGAAGCCGGAAACTCACTCGCGATGGAATCGACGCGGGCATCGGTGGCGAGCACCACGCGCACACCCCGCGCCCGCAGGGCATGGGCGAGGCTCTCGGCCGGGAAGAGGTGGCCGCCCGTGCCGCCGGCACAGAGCAGGATGGTGGCTGTCCGCACGGTCACCGCATCACTCCGGCGACCGTGGCGGGCGCGGTGCCCGGGGGCTTCTGGCTCAGGGTCGACATGCGCGGCCGCTTGCGGGTGAGCGCCACGAGGAAGCCCATGCCGAGCGCCAGCGAGATCAGCGAGGAGCCGCCATAGGAGACGAAGGGGAGGGTCATGCCCTTGGCCGGCATCAGCCGCACGTTCACCGCCATGTTGATGCAGGCCTGCAGGCCGAACAGGGTGGTCAGCCCGGTGATGGCCAGGCGCGAGAAGGTGTCGTCGGTGCGTCGCGCCAGCTTCAGCCCCCGCATCACGATATAGGCGAAGAGGCAGACGAGGCCGAGGCAGACGAGGACGCCGAATTCCTCACCGGTCACCGAGAAGATGAAGTCGGTATGGGCGTCGGGCAGGTGGCGCTTGGCCACGCCCTCCCCCGGGCCGGTGCCGAACCAGCCGCCGGAATTGAAGGATTCGCGCGCCCAGTATTCCTGGAAGCTGTCGCCGGAATCCTTGTCGAGGAAGCGGGTGATGCGCTCGCGCACGTGGTGCAGGAACTGGTAGGCGACGCCGACGCCGACGAGGCCGGCGACGCCGAGGCCCGCGACCCAGAACCAGTGCAGGCCCGCCACGAAGAACAGTGAGCACCAGACGATGGTGATCAGCATGGTCTGGCCGAAATCCGGCTGCAGGATCAGCGGCACGATGGTGACGGGCAGGAGCAGGATCGCCAGCAGGCCGCCGGGCATGTCGCGGCGCTGCGCACCCTCGGAGAAGGCCCAGGCGGCGACGACCACGAAGGCGGGCTTCACGAATTCCGAGGGCTGCAGGCCGAAGGGGCCGAACTGGATCCAGCGATGCGCGCCCTTGATCTCAGGCCCGAACTTGCCGGCGAGGATGCAGAGGGTGACGCCGACGATCCAGGTGGCCAGGGCCACGCGCCGGATGTGGCGCAGGGACAGGAACGACACCGCGACGATGATGAGGATCGTCGGGGCGAGGTACATCGCCTGCCGGTTGAGGAAATGGAAGGTCGGCAGGCCGATCTTCTCGGCCACCGGCGGTCCGCCGCCCATGAGGAAGACGAGGCCGGCCACCATCAGGGCGGTGAGGCCGGCCAGCAGGCCGCGATCGACGGTCCACCACCAGTCGGTCAGGGGCGTGCGTTCCGCGCGGGACATCATGGGGCGTCGCTCTCCGTGAGCCTTACGGCGCCCGGAACGAGCAGCCGACAGCCGCCGGCAGCGTCAAGCCGGCTCGGATTCGATCCTGTGCCGGAATGGTAAACCAAGTCTTTCACGACGCTCGACTGAGCGACAGCCATGTGTCGCCGAACGTGGGGCTAGGCGGGACGCGAAGGTTCGCCGCGCTCACCGCCGCATCGACTTGAACCCGCAGGTCGAGCCGTTGTCGCGGAAGCCGGCGGGGCAACGGCGGACGCAGGCGCCGGCCGCGAATTTCAGCGGCGGGCGGCAGGCGGTGCGGACGCTCCGCGGCCGGAACTCGTAATCCTGCGCCGGACCGGCCATCGCCTCTCCACCGAGGGTGAGAGAAGCGGCGAGCAACAGGGCGGCGCGAAGGGCGAGACGCGGGGTCATGACGGTTTCCGATGGTGGAGACGTCCGTATATCCCGCCGCGACCTCGCCGATTCGGTCAAGGCCGCTTTGGCGATACGATTGCGGGATCTCAGCGGTTCATGTTCTTGAAGCGGCAATAGCCCCGGCCGGTGTCGCGATAGCCGGCGGGGCAACGCTTGACGCAGGCCCCGGCCGCGAATTTCAGCGGCGGCTTGCAGAGGCCGCCGAATCGCTTCTCGCGATCCATGGAATACTTCGCCGCCCCCGGCGTGGAGAGCGCCACGCTTCCCAAGGGAACCGCCACCGTCAGTACGAGCAGGGAGGCGAAGGCGAGCCGCAGGGTCATCGGGACATCCGGACGAAAGGGAGACGGGCGGACAATGCGCCCGCCCCCGATCGGTTCGATTCCGGACGAAGCCCGTCAGGCCGCCTTGCAGTCGTAGAACCCTTCGCGGATCGCCTCAGGGTCGAGCTTGCGGCCGATGAAGACGACGCGGGAGACGCGGGCCTCGCCGTCCTTCCACGGCCCCTGGAGGTCGCCGTCGAGGATCTGGTGGACGCCCTGGAAGACGAAGCGCTGGGGCTCGTTCGGGAAGGCCACGATGCCCTTGCAGCGCAGGATGTCCGGGCCCTGGACCTGGGTCAGGGTCGAGATCCAGGGCATGAACTTCTCCGGGTCCACCGGGCCGTCGATTCTGGCGGAGACGGACTGCATCTCGTCGTCATGGTGATGGTGGTGGCCCTCTTCGAGGAAGTCGGGCTCGATATCGAGGATGCGCGAAAGATCGAAGGCGTTGCGGTCCAGCACCTGGTCGAGGGCGACGTCGCAGCGGCTGGTGCGGTGGACCTTGGCATAGGGGTTGATGGAGCGGATCAGGCCCTCGACGCGGTCGAGATCGGCGGGCTCCACGAGGTCGGCCTTGTTGAGCAGGATCACGTCCGCGAAGGCGATCTGGTTCTTGGCCTCGGGCGCGTCCTTGAGCCGGTCGGCGAGCCACTTGGCGTCGGCCACCGTCACCACCGCGTCGAGGCGGGCGGCGGCGCCGACATCCTCGTCGATGAAGAAGGTCTGGGCCACGGGCGCCGGATCGGCGAGGCCGGTGGTCTCCACGATGATCGCGTCGAACTTGCCGCGCCGTTTCACGAGGCCGTCCATGATGCGGATGAGGTCGCCGCGCACGGTGCAGCAGACGCAGCCGTTGTTCATCTCGAACACTTCCTCGTCGGCGCCGATGACGAGGTCGTTGTCGATGCCGATCTCGCCGAACTCGTTGACGATGACGGCGTAGCGCTTGCCGTGGTTCTCGGTGAGGATGCGGTTGAGCAGCGTGGTCTTGCCGGCTCCGAGATAGCCGGTGAGCACGGTCACGGGGATTTTTTGCGAGGCGGTGGTCGGGCTGTCGGACATGCGAGGCTCTTCGGGTTCGCGGGGGGGCCGCGTCAGCTGTATGGTGGCTGTTATATTGTATCACCCCGCTCCGATGAAAGAGCGTTCGGTCCCCCGATCCGAGGGGGCCTGAGACTCTCGCACAAGGCCGCCAGGGTGAGGCGGAAGCCGGCCGATCCGGCGAGCAGCCGCTCCAGCATGAGCGCGCCCTCCAGGGTCGCCACCACCATCCGGGCCGTGGCGGCCGGATCGAGACCGGGGCGCAGGCTCCCGTCGGCGCCCCCCTCGACCAGAACCCGCTCCAACCAGGCGATGTGCTTGTCGAAGAACCGGGCGAGCTCAGCGCGCAGGGCGTCCGGCAGCGTGTCCCTCTCGATGGCGAGCACGGCGCAGAGACAGCCGAGCCCATCCTCGACCCCGGTGAGATAGTGCCGGCCATAGGCTTCGATCCGCGCGATCGCGTCCGGCTGGGCTGCGACGATGGCGGCGAGCGCCGCGTCGTAGCGGGCGTCGTAGGCCTCCACCAGAGCGAGGGCGAGGTCGGTCTTCGTGCGGAAATGGTGATGGATGCTCGCCTTGCGGATGCTCACCGCCTCGGCGAGGTCGCCGTAGCTGAAACCGGAATAGCCCCGGCCCCGTACCAGGATCTCGGCCTGGACCAGCAGCTCCGCTCTGGTGTCTCTCATGGTCGGTCGATCATGGTCGGGGCTTCGCGGAACCGGGGAGAGGGGCACGAAGGCGTGATGCGTGCACTCCGCGCGTCAGCACTTATGCCGTTGACGGCGGCAAAAATCTACCTACTAGATGGTAGCCATAAAAACGGGAGGATAATTCATGAAAGGTCGCTTCGCCGGGCGATCGCCGCAGGATATGCCATGATTTCGCAGCCTCTGCGGAGCCTGGCCACGCGCCGTGCCGCTCTGTTCGGCGGGCTGTGCCTGTGCTGTGTGCCGAGAATCGGCCGGGCGGCGGACTCCTTCACCATGGAGGAAGTCGGGCCGGGCATCTTCATGCGGCGCGGCCTCGATGCCGAGGCGACGCCTGAGAACGGCGACGCCATCGCCAATATCGGCTTCGTCGTCGGCGAAAACTCCGTGCTCGTGACCGAATCCGGCGGAAGCCTCGCCGATGGGGAATGGCTGCGCGCCGAGATCGGGAAACGCACGTCGAAGCCGGTGAGCCACGTGGTGCTGACCCATGTCCATCCCGACCATTGCTTCGGCGCGCAGGCCTTCGCGCAGGACAAGCCGGTCTTCATCGGCCACCACGCCCTGCGGTCGGCCCTCGATTCGCGGGGCGACTTCTACAGGACGCGCCTCGTCGAGATCCTCGGGGCCGAAAGGGCCGGATCGGTGGTCTACCCGACGATGGAGGTGGCCGACACGGCCGAGATCGACCTCGGCGGACGGAGCCTGCGCTTCACGGCGCACGGCACCGCCCATACCAATTGCGACCTCTCCATGGTCGATACCCGGACGGGCATCCTGTTCCCGGCCGATCTCCTGTTCGTCACGAGGATTCCGTCCCTCGACGGCAGCCTGCTGGGCTGGCTGAAGGAGGTCGAGACACTGACCGGACTGGGGGCGACGAAGGCCGTGCCCGGCCATGGCCCGACCCTGGTCGATGCCGCGCCCGCCTTCGCCGACCTGACGCGCTACCTCACAATGCTCCGCGACGAGACCCGCAAGGCCATCGCCGCCGATCAACCCATCGACAAGGCGATCGACAGTATCGGCCGGTCGGAGCGCGAGAAATGGGTCCTGTTCGACACCTATAACGGCCGCAACGTCACTCAGGCCTACAAGGAGCTTGAGTGGGAATGAGCCAACGCCACATCATCACGACGAGGAGAGACGCCATGACCACCCACGCGCCGACACCGATCTCCGCGACCAAGCGGTCCTTCACCGCCGCCCTGTGCCTGTCCGCCGCCATGCTGATGGGCGGCTCCGCCCTCGCCGCCGGCTCCAGCGACACCGATACGGAGCGGCTGGAGCGCTGGCGGGACATCGCCAAATCCATCTTCGGCGACCGCACGATCGAGCCGACCGACGCGCTCATCAAGGTCGACGCCCCGCCGCGCGCCCTCGACGCCTCCCTGGTGCCGATCACCCTGATGATGCCGGAGAAGGACAGGATCGCCGCCGTTCATCTCATCATCGACGACAATCCCTCGCCCTATGCCGCCCACATCACCTTCGGCCCCGCCGCCGACCCGAGTGAGGTGAAACTCCGGGTGCGGATCAACAACTACACCAACGTCCATGCCGTGGCCGAAACCAAGGACGGCAAGCTCTACGAGGCCGTGAAGTTCGTCAAAGCCTCGGGCGGCTGTTCCGCTCCCATGGGGATGAGCGACGAGGAGGCCCTGAAGGGAGCCGGCGACATGAAGATGAAGTTCGCCGAGGGCGGCCAGGGCAAGCCCACGGAGGCGACGCTGATGGTCCGTCACCCGAATTTCAGCGGGATGCAGATGAACCAGGTCACCCGCGATTACACGCCGGCCCGCTACATCAACACGCTCGACGTCTCCTCGAACGGCAAGCTCGTCTTCTCCATGAACGGCGACATCTCCATCGCGTCGAACCCGGTGATCAATTTCGCCCTCGCGCCCGACGCCAAGGGTCCGATCAAGGTGGTGGCCACGGACAACCAGCAGGGCCGCTGGGAACACAGCTTCAACACGCCGACCCCGAGCAACTGACGATGAGGATGCCGCGCATGATTCGGTCGATCGGAATCGCAGCCATCGCCCTCGCCGCTCTGTCGGGAGCACCGGCCTGGGCGGCGAGCCCCGCCGATTCGCCCGTGAACGTGCCGGAGCCCGATGGGTTCTGGACCGGGCCGCCGAAGGCCTACACCCCCAAGACCCTGACGGGGGCGACGGTGGTCGATATCGACGCCCTGGACAGGCTGGTCGCCGCCGAGAAACCGGTGATGATCGACGTGGCCATGGCCGACCAGAAGCCGGTGGGCTTCCCCACCGACCGGCCGTGGCTGCCCGCCCACCGCTCGATTCCCGGCAGCGTCTGGATGCCCGGCGCCGGCGCGGCGCCCATGGCTCCGGAGCGCGAGGCGCAGTTCCTCGCCCGCGTCGCCGACCTCACCGGCGGCGACAAGACGAAACCGGTGGTGACCTTCTGCCATCCCGAATGCTGGGGGAGCTGGAATGCCGGCAAGCGCCTCATCCAGAACGGCTATACCCGCGTCTACTGGTTCGCCGACGGGGTCGAGGGCTGGCAGGACAGGCACGACACCACGATCCTGAAGGTCGATGCCGCCTGGGCCGCCAAGCCCGCCGGCGAGGCACAAAGATAAAAGCCCGCCGGCGAGGCACAAAGGTAGACGCCCGCCGGCGAGCCGCAGCGATAAAGACGGGCGTGAGGAACCGGCCTCGGTAGCGAGGCCGGTTCCTCACGCCGCGCACACCTCACTGTCGAGACAGTCCCGATGATCAGCCGTCGCGCCCTCCTCCTCACGACGGCTCTCCTCGCCGCCGCCCCCTACGGTGCCTCGGCGGCCGAACCGTTCGACGAGGCGGCCTTCGCCGCCGCTCAAGGCGCCGGCCGGCCGGTCATCGTGGAGGTGACGGCCCCGTGGTGCCCGATCTGCAAGGCGCAGCGGCCACTCCTGAAGGCTCTCTCCGAACAGCCGCGCTTCAAGGATCTGGCGGTCTACGAGATCGACTTCGACACGCAGAAGGCGCTCATGCGCCGGTTCGATGCCCGCATGCAGAGCACGCTCATCGTCTTCAAGGGACGCGAGGAGGTCGGCCGCTCCGTGGGCGAGACGCAGGCCGAATGGATCGAGGCGCTGGTGGAGAAGGCCCTTTAGAGCGGCGCCGGGAATCCAGCGGGCATCCCTGTCATGAACACGTCCCTTCCATGAATGCCTCGCTCGGCCTCGCCTTCCTCGCCGGCCTGCTCACCATCCTGTCCCCCTGCGTGCTGCCGCTGCTTCCCATCGTCCTCGGTGCGGCGGCTTCGGAGCACCGTTTCGGGCCGGCGGCCCTGGCGGGCGGGCTCGCCCTGTCCTTCGTGGCGCTCGGCCTGTTCGTGGCGACGGTGGGATTCAGCCTCGGGATCGATGGCGACGTCCTCCGCCCGGTGGCGGCCATCCTCCTCGTCATCGTCGGCGCGGTCCTCATCGTACCCGCGTTCCAGACCCGCCTCGCCGCCGCCGCCGGCCCGTTGAGCGACCGGCTGGAGCGACGCTTCGGGGGCATCGCGACCACCGGCCTCACGGGCCAGTTCACCGTCGGCCTTCTGCTCGGGGCGGTGTGGAGCCCCTGCGTAGGGCCGACCCTGGGCGCCGCGTCCCTCCTCGCCGCGCAGGGAAAGGACCTGGCGCAGGTCGCCCTCACCATGCTGGTCTTCGGCCTCGGCGCGGCCCTGCCCCTGCTCGGCCTCGGCCTGCTGTCGCGACGGGTGCTGATGGCGTGGCGGGCGCGGATGATGCGGGCCGGCACGGGCCTCAAGGCCGCGCTCGGACTCGTCCTCGTGCTCACCGGGCTCGCGATTCTGACGGGGCTCGACAAGCGTCTCGAGACGGCCCTCGTGACGGCCTCACCGGACTGGCTGACCGCCCTGACCACCCGTTTCTGAGGTATACCACGCACCCCGATGCGGAAGACCGCGATGTGCCGACGAATTCAGCACCATCAGGGGCTTATGGACTAAAGTCACCCGTTGACACGGCTCCGATTGTGGCAGAATAAAGCCACCGGAGACGGCCCGACGTCTAGGGAGGAAACGCCCGGCAAGGGTTGCGACGACAGGCGACGCCATCGCCACGTCGTCAGCATAAGATCAGTCAGCCTCTCCGAATTCTTTGCATACACTCGCCCGCGACCGTCATCTCGGCGCGTGATTTCGGCATTCCGAGCGTATAGACATCCCCGACATGCCCCCGGCCTTCGCGCCGCCGGCGAACCGGGTTGAGATCGATGTCGCAAGTCGTTCAGTCACGCCGCATCCGCGCTGTCGACCTCGCCAAGCGCAAGGCCGAAGGCGCCAAGATCATCGCGCTGACGGCCTACCACGCCCACACCGCCAGCATCCTCGATCCCCATTGCGACTTCATCCTGGTGGGCGATTCCCTCGGCATGGTCATGCACGGGATGGAGACGACCCTGCCGGTGACCCTGGAGATGATGATCGTCCAGGCCCAGGCCGTGATCCGCGGCACCTCCAGGGCTCTCATCGTGGTGGACATGCCGTTCGGCTCCTACGAGGCGAGCCCGCAGCAGGCCTTCATGAGCGCCGCCCGCGTGCTGAAGGAGACCGGCGCCGGCGCGATCAAGATGGAGGGCGGCGCCCGTTTCGCCGAGACGGTCAGCTTCCTGGTGGAACGGGGCATCCCGGTGATGGGCCATATCGGCCTCACCCCCCAATCCGTGAACACGATGGGCGGGTTCCGCGTGCAGGGACGCGGCGAGGACGGCGAGCGCAAGCTGATGCAGGACGCCCAGGCGATCAGCGACGCGGGCGCCTTCGCCATCGTGCTCGAGGGCATCGTCGAGCCGGTGGCTCGCGCCATCGCCACGACCCCCTCCATCACCACGGTGACCATCGGCATCGGCGCCTCCACCGCCTGCGACGGCCAGATCCTCGTCCTCGAAGACATGCTGGGCCTGAGCGACAGGGTGCCGAAATTCGTCAAGCGCTTCGGCTCCCTGCGCGGGCAGATCGAGGGCGCCGTGGAGGCCTATGCCGAAGAGGTCCGCGCCGGCCGCTTCCCGGCGGACGAGCACACCTACCAGCCCAACTGAGCGAGATCGGCACACCGCCTCGGGCTCGCTCGTTGCCGGACGCCTGCGAGCGGGGCCGATGTCGCGCCGAACCCGTTGTCGAAGGCTCACGGGTAGACGGCGTCAGGCTGTGCCGCCGCCCGTTTTCCCATGACGCCAAATTGACGCAGAACACTTATTGTTCATCGCCTGAACGAGCGTTTTTAGAAGATTATAAGCAATTTGCATAGAGTTTGAGCGTCTTGAATGATGCTGTGGACCAATTTGTGGATCCGCGACACCCAATCTGCATAATTTGAAAGCATTCACAATGAAGATGACGATCAAGCTGAGGCTTGTAGCACTTCTGGCTTGTATCGGGCTAGTTCTCCTCGCGACGTCGGGCATCGCTAACCTTGCTTTGCATTGGAGTCACCAAAGCCTCAAAACCACCTTCGACGATCGTGTCATCCCCCTCCGGCAATTCATCGTCATCCGGGATTCCTATGACGACCTGACCAACATCTCGCGCGCGTTGCGCGGCCGGCAGATCGACCCGGCCCAGGCCAGGGAGAAGATCGAGCGAGACCTCTCGAACATCACCACGCAATGGTCGGCCTATCTGGCGACCTACCTCACACCGGAAGAGGAGATCCTCGCCAAGGATCTGCAGGGGCGGATCGACGGGAACGCCGTCATCATGGCCGAGATCCTCAAGCGCATCGCTGCCGGGGGCGGTTCGGAATTCGAGACGACGCATGTGGACTTGCTGAAAGGCCTGCAGGCCACCAACCCGATACTGACGAAACTGGCCACGCTGCAGGTGCATGAGGCGGAGGCGGAATACCAGCGCTCCGAGGCGACGTCCGGTTGGACGCGGCTCACCTTGCTGGCCGCGCTCGGTCTGGCCGCCGTGACCATTGCGTACGGTGTCTATACGATCATCGCGCATGTCATCCGCCCGCTCGGCAACCTCGTCAGCGTTCTTCAGCGCATGGCCCGGGGTGAGATCGATGCGGAGATCAAGGAGGCCGCCCGTGGTGACGAGATCGGCGCCGTCGGCAAGGCCGTCGAGGGCATCAAGGCCATGGTCGCCCGCAAGGCCGCCGAGGAATTCGAGATCAAGCGCCGGGCGGACGAGGCTGCGGCGGCCGAGCGCAAGCGCACGATGATCGAGTTGGCGGACGGCTTCGAGCGTGCCGTCGGCGGTATCGTCGGGACCGTGTCCTCATCGGCCACCGAACTCCAGGCCACTGCCCAGCAGATGACCGCCAGCGCCAACGAGACGGCGGCCCAGTCCTCCACCGTCGCGGCGGCCGCCGAGGAGGCCGCCACCAACGTCAACACGGTCGCGGCGGCGGCTGAGGAATTGGGCTCGTCGGTGCAGGAGATCGGTCGCCAGGTGTCCGGCTCGGCCATGCTCGCTCAATCGGCCGTGGGCGAGGCCGACCAGACCGTGCATCTGGTCCAGGCCCTGCAAACCACGTCGGCCCGGATCGGCGACATGGTGGGCATGATCTCGACCATCGCCAGCCAGACCAACCTGCTGGCGCTCAATGCCACGATCGAGGCGGCGCGTGCCGGCGTGGCGGGACGGGGCTTCGCGGTGGTGGCGAGCGAGGTGAAGGCCCTCGCCGCCCAGACCGCCAAGGCGACCGAGGAAATCGGCCGCCAGATCGGCGAGGTGCAGGGCGTCACCGCTCAGGCCGTGATGGCGATCGGCGGCATCACCGGGCGGATCCGCGAGATCGACGACATGGCGGCCTCGATCGCCGCCGCGGTGGAGCAGCAGGGGGCGGCGACGCAGGAGATCGTGCGCAACGTCGCCCAGGCATCGGCGGGCACCAACGAGGTGACCGGCAATATCGCCGGTGTGGCGCAGGCCTCGGAGGAGACCGGGATGGCGGCCGGACAGGTATTGTCCGCCGCCTCCGAACTGTCGCGCCAGTCCGAGCATCTCGGCGCGGAGGTCTCGCGCTTCCTCTCGACCATCCGCGCCGCCTGACCCGACAGGAATGGAACGCGGATCGTCGCCCATCTACTCGGAGCGGCGTTCCGGAGTGAGACCGGGCGCGGGTGTCCCTATCGGACCCCGCCTCCGAAGGCCGCGGCAATCTCAGAAGTGCCGCCGAGCAGGATGTCGAGGGCCAGGATGAGCCCGAGGACCGCGATATAGACGACCGTGAACAGGTCCCTGTCCTCTTTGCCGGCCAGTATCAGGCCGGCAAAGGGAACGGTCTGGAGCGCCAGGATGGCGGGAAGGTGCATGACGGTCCTCGAAGGGTCGGGGGATAGTCCCGGCCCCTCCCCGGGGGCCGGGTCTGCTGAGGCCGGACCGGTGACGCGATCCGGACGGATCAGACGGATGTCCGTGCGAGGCGGGCGGGGCCGGATTTCTCCATCGTGTCCGGAGCGGCCGCCGGGCCTTGCGCGAGGTAGCGCGCCCGCATCGGACGGAGCACGAACATCGCCAGGGCCGCCGCCGCCACGTTCAGCCCGATGATGATCGAGAACACCGCCGACCAGCCGTAGGTTGCCGAAATGACGCTCGCCACCGGCACGAGGAACGAGGCCGTTCCCTTGGCGGTGTAGAGCAGGCCGGCATTGGTGGTGGCGAAGGTGGAGCCGAACGTGTCGCCGCAGGTGGCCGGGAACAGCGAGTAGATCTCGCCGAAGACGCCGAAATAGATCGCCGTGGAGAAGACGAAGACCAGCGGGTTGGTGCCGTAGCCGAGGAGCAGGACGATCGCGGCGGCGGCCGTCGCGAAGGCGATGAACATCGTGTTCTCGCGCCCGATCGTATCCGAGACGAAACCGAAGAACGGACGCCCGAACCCGTCGAAGATCCGGTCGAGCGAGATGGCGAAGGTGAGAGCCGCCATCTGCAGGCCGAACAGGCTGACGGGCACGTCGGCGACCTTGAAGTCATGGGCGATGGGCGCGATCTGCGCCGCCGCCATCAGGCCGCCCGAGGCCACCATCACGAAGATCGCGTACATCACCCAGAAGACGGGGGTGCGCACCGCCTCGCGCGGTGTGCGGTCGACCTTGGTCTGGGGCAGGCGCAGGCTCTTGCGCTGCATCGGCACCGCGACGGAGGGCTTGCGCAGCAGGAACGACAGCAGGACCACGATGGCGCCCTGGCCGAGGCCGAAATACAGGAAGGCGTCCTGGTAGCCGCTGCTGGCGATCATCTTGGCGATCGGCACCACCGTCACCGCGGCGCCGGCACCGAAGCCGGCCGCCGTGGCGCCGGCCGCGAGGCCGCGCCGATGCGGAAACCATTTCAGGGCGTTGCCGACGCAGGTGCCGTAGACCGACCCAGCCCCGATGCCGCCCACCACCGCCGCGCCGTAGAGCATCCACAGGGACGAGGCCTGGGAGTTGATGAGCCAGGCGAGCGCGATCATCACGCCGCCGAAACACACCACGATGCGCGGGCCGTAGCGGTCGACGAACCAGGCCTCCACCGGCACCAGCCAAGTCTCGGTGGCGACGAAGATCGTGAAGGCGAACTGGATCGCCGCCCGGCCCCAATGGAACTTGGCGTCGATGGGATCGACGAAGAGGGTCCAGCCATATTGCAGGTTGGCGATCATCGCCATGCAGAGGACGCCGAAGGCGAGTTGCCGCCATTTGGCCGACGGCGGGTCCTGACGTTCCGTCGCGGTATTCATTGGTGCCATCCCTGAATCCATTCTTGCTTGGTGATGCGTGGCGTCGCTCCAGCCATCATGCATCAAAATTCAAGGCATACAATATACCAAGGATTAAAATTCAGGCTCGCTCGTACGTGGAGGCCGACACCAGGGCAGCGATACGGGAATGTTGCACGACGGTCACGATCCACATCGAAACGGCGATCCCGCTTCATCACCGAATCGGGGACGGCCGTCCGGACACGCAATCCGCGGTTGGTCCCACAAGCCAGCCGAAGCAGAGCGCAGAGCCTCGATCAGGATCGAAAATCACTTCACCGGGGCAGACGACTCAGTACCACTGAAAGTATAAAATCGTACTTTAGATCCATACTAATTACAGAAGATAGCACTTGCGTGCATATTACCTTCTTCGCCAGAAGAATGCAGAACACGAATTAGAGATCAGTCGTTCTTTGTAACGCCTCTGAACTCATCAAGTCCTGGCAAATTGGGTTCCGCCTTGCATCAACTCTCGCTCAATCATCGCGGCCAAGCCGCGGTCTCGTCCGTTCGCGGTCGTGTCCTCCTTGCCATGCTGTCGAGCGTGGCCGTCCTGGCGGTTCTGTCGAAACCCGTCATGGCGCAGGTCTCGGCGCAGGTCTCGGCGCAGGGCGCGGACCACGCGGTGACCCTCGATACTTTGTCGGTCGATGGCGCCGGTGGACGTCCGAATGCATCGGGCGCGGATGCCGGCGGCCCCGTCGGCCCGGTGAGAGGCTATACTGCAACGCGAAGCGTCGTCGGAACCAAGACGGACACCCCTATTCTCGAAACCGCCCAGTCGATTTCTGTCATTTCCCGCAAGCAGATCGAGGATCAGAACGCGCTCACCGTCAATCAGGCCCTGCGTTACACGCCGAGCGTGACCACCGAGCAACGCGGCGGCTCCGGCTCGACCCGCCTCGAGCAGTTCCTGATCCGCGGCTTCCAGGCCCCGCTCTTCCTCGACGGCATGCGCCTACCTGGCAACCGTGACGCCGGCCCGTCCGTCGATCCGTTCCGGCTGGAGCGCGTGGACATCATCAAGGGGCCGGCCTCGGTCCTCTACGGGCAGTCGGGTCCGGGCGGCATCGTCAACCTCGTCAGCAAGGTTCCGTCCTTCGTCCGCCACGGCGAGATCTTCATCCAGGGCGGCGATTACAACACCGTGCGCGGCGGCGTCGATGTCGGCGGCCCGATCGAGGGCCACAGCGTCCTCGCGGACCAGTTCGCCTACCGCATCATCGCGGCGGGCTGGAACGCCGACGGGCCGGCCAAGACCACCTCCATCGAGCGCAGCTTCATCAACCCAAGCGTGACGTGGCGCCCGTCCGCCGACACCTCGCTGACGGTCATCGGCCTGTACCAGCGCGACCCTTATTCCGGCTATTACGGCGCCCTGCCCGCCAAGGGGACGCTGTTCCCGTCGAATTTCGGCGTCGCCAACGGACCGCTCGGACGCCTGCCGCGCAACTTCTATGACGGCGACCCGAATATCGAGCGCTCGGACCGGACGCAGGCCTCCGCGACCTACATCTTCGATCATCGTTTCGACGAAGGAATCCGCGTCCACTCGTCGGGGCGCTTCCTGCGCACCCTCGGCGATTACCGCAGCCTCTACGACGCCACCACGAACAACCTCGCCTGGGGCGGTCGCTTCCTCGGACGGGCCGCCGGCGGCACCAACGTGGCCATCGACGCTTTCACCAACGACAACAACCTCGTGGCCAATTTCGACACCGGCCCGGTCGCCCATACCGTCCTCGTCGGGCTCGATCACCAGACGCTCTACACCAAGACGTTCAGCACCCCGTTCCCGCCCGTTCCCCAGAGCCTCGACTTGCTCAACCCGGTCTACGGGCTGCCCAACATCCCCTTTCCGGCTTTCTCGGGCTATTCCGATATCACCGCGCAGCAGACCGGCATCTACTTCCAGGACCAGATCAAGGTCGATCGCCTGACCTTGACGCTGGGCGGACGGTACGACTGGGCAAGCCAGACCGGGCCGACGAGAGATATGGCCGGCAAGTTGGTGAGCGAGCAGAACGCGCCAAGCGAAGCCTTCACCGGTCGGGCGAGCCTGCTCTACCTCTTCGATAGCGGCGTCGCTCCTTACGTGAGCTATTCGGAGGCCTTCGAGCCCCTCGTCTCCGGGCAGATCTACAACGGTGACCCGACTTTCGGCCGTCTGCCCGACCCGGTCACGAGCCGGCAGTTCGAGGTCGGCGTCAAGTATCAGCCGCCGGGAACCGACATCCTGCTCACAGCCGCCGCCTTCGACATCAAGCGCCAGAACTCGCTTACTCCAGACCCCAACAGACTGAACTTTTCGGTCCAGACCGGCGAGGTGAGCGTTCAGGGCGTCGAGTTCGAAGCGCGGGCCAACGTCACCGAGAACCTGACCGTCATCGGCGGATTTTCCCTGATCGACGCCATCAATTCCGGAGGAAGCCCCGAAGTGATCGGCCTGCGCCCGATCCAGGTGCCGGACACCACGGTCTCCCTCTTCGGCAACTACCAGGTCCGCACGGGACTGTTCGCCGGCCTCGGCTTCGGTGGCGGCTTCCGCTATCTCGGGGGCTCGCAGGGCGACGCCGCCAACAGCATCAAGGTGCCGGCGAACCTCGTCGTCGACGCCGTGGCATCTTATGACTTCAGCTACCTGTCGCCGAACCTGAAGGGCGTGCAGTTGCAGGTCAACGCTCAGAACCTCCTCGACGAGACCTACGTGCAATCCTGCGCCTTCCAGGCCTGGTGCTGGTACGGCGCGCCGCGCACCGTGCTCGCGACGCTCCGGTATCGCTGGTAGATCATGGCTTCGCGCCCGCCCGCGCCTCGGCCGAGACCGCTCGAGAACGACATGCCTGGAGGATGTGCGGCATGAAGAACGGCCTTCGCCAATCCATGGCCTGGCTGCACGCCTGGTCCGGCCTCGTGGTCGGCTGGGTGCTGTTCGCCGTCTTCGTCACCGGGACGGCGAGCTACTACCGCACCGACATCACGTCCTGGATGCAGCCGGAACTGCGTCGGGAATCGGCGCAGACCGCCCTCGACCTGCCCCGCGCGGCGGAGATCGGGATCGCCCATCTCCAGGCCCATGCCGTGGGCGCGCGGACCTGGTCCATCGGCCTGCCGCAGCCGGACCGGCCGATCATCGACCTGTTCTGGCGGACGAAGCCGGGGGCGCCACCGAACATCGTCCAACTCGACGGGCACACCGGCGAACCGGCGACCTTCCGGATGACGAGGGGCGGCGACTTCCTCTACCGCTTCCATTTCGAGTTGCACATGCCGCCGCTCTGGGGGCGCTGGATCGTCGGCATCTGCGCGATGGTGATGCTGGTTGCGCTCATCAGCGGCATCGTCACCCATCGCCGGATCTTCGCCGATTTCTTCACCCTGCGCCGGGACAAGTCGGCTCAGCGCGGCTGGCTCGACGCGCACAACGTCACCGGCGTGCTGGCACTGCCGTTCCACCTGATGATCACCTATACGGGCATCGTCACCCTGGCGATGATGTACATGCCCTGGGGCGTCACCGCCGCGTATAAGGGCGATGCGACGCGCTTCTACGCCGAGACATCCCAGATCACGACGCAGCGCCCGCCCCTCGGCCGGCCCGGAACCCTGGCACCCATCGCCCCGATGGTCGCCCGTGCCGTGGCGACGATCCACGAACCGCTGGAGCGCCTGTCCATCGTCAATCCGGGCGATGCCGGGGCCACCGTGATCGCCATTTTCGAGGAGCCGCACGGGCTCGCCCACCAGCATCCGCAGATCGCCTTCGATGGCACCACCGGCGAGATCGTCGAGATCCTGCAGGGCGGGCTGAAACCGGCGGCCAAGACCTTCACCACCATGGTCGGCCTGCACGAGGCCCATTTTGCCGGGCCGGCCCTGCGCATCCTGTTCTTCCTCTGCGGCCTGATGGGATGCGTCATGGTGGCGAGCGGCCTGATCCTGTGGTCCGTCGCCCGGCTGCCGAAACCGGGCGAGACCGCGTTCCTGGGCCTTCGCGTGGTGCAGGCCCTCAACATCGGCACCGTCATCGGCCTGCCGGCGGGAATTGCGGTGTATTTCCTCGCCAACCGGATCCTCCCTCCCGGCCTCGAGGGCCGCCTCGACTGGGAGGTCCGGGCCTTCTTCGCGGCCTGGATCGTGATGGCCGTGGTTCCGCTGTTCCGGCCTCACCGCGCCGCCTGGCGGGAGATGGCCCTCGTCACCGCCGCCCTGTTCCTCGCCGTGGCCCTGGTGGACCTCGCCGCCGCCGCCGCGCCCGGCCCAAGCGCCCTGCTGCGGCACGACCCGCGCTTCCTCTGGTTCGATGCGGCCATGATGGCGCTCGCGGGGCTGTTCGCGCTCGTTGCCCGCAAGGTCGCGCGGTTCCAGACCCGCACGCGCGCGAAATCGGCCCCCGTCGGCGCGCCGAGGACCGCCTGACACCGGATGAGCGAAAGCCGGAGCAAGAACCGGGATGCGATCCCCGGCGCTCCGGGCCAGGATGACGGGAGGAGACGGCGCCCCATCCGCGCACGCCTCGCCCGATCAGGAGATCGCCCCCGTGTCCGTCCGCGAATCCACCTCCTCTCCGGAGGCCCTCTCCGTTTCCCATGCCGGCGACGCGGAGAGATGGGCCGCCCTCGCCGCCCGCGACGGGACTGCGGACGGCCGCTTCGTCTATGCGGTGCGCACCACGGGAATCTATTGCCGGCCGAGCTGCGCGGCGCGTGCGCCGCGACCCGAGAATGTGAGCTTTCACGCCACCTGCGCCGAGGCGGAGGCGGCCGGCTTTCGCGCCTGCAAACGCTGCCGGCCCGACGAGCCGAGCCTCGCCGCGCGCCGGACGGAGGCCGTCGCCCGCGCCTGCCGCCTCATCGACGAATCCGAGACGGTGCCGGGCCTCGGCGCCCTGGCGGAGGCGGCCGGCCTCAGCCCGTTCCATTTCCACCGGGTGTTCAAGGCGGTCACCGGCGTGACGCCGAAGGCCTATGCGGCGGCGCGGCGCGCGGTTTCCCTCGCCTCGGGCCTGAGCCAGGCCAAATCGGTGACGCAGGCGATCTACGAGGCCGGCTACGCCTCGCCGAGCCGCTTCTATGCGGACGCGACGGACCGCCTCGGCATGGCCCCGAACGTCTACCGCCGGGGCGGCGACGGCGTCGCGATCCGATTCGGCATCGGCCAATGCGTCCTCGGCGCCATCCTGGTGGCGGCGACAGCCAAGGGACTCTGCGCCATCCTGCTCGGGGACGATCCCGACATCCTCGTCCGCGACCTCCATGACCGTTTCCCGAAAGCCGAACTCTCCGGCGGCGACCCGGCCTTCGAGGCGTGGATGGCGCAGGTGGTGGGGTTCGTGGCCCGCCCCTCGGGCGGTCTCGACCTGCCGCTCGATATCGGCGGCACAGCCTTCCAGCAGCGGGTCTGGGACGCCCTGCGCAAGATCCCCATCGGCACCACCGCGACCTATGCGGAGATCGCCCGCGCCATCGGCGCACCGGCGGCGACCCGTGCCGTGGCGCGGGCCTGCGGCGCGAACCCCATCGCCGTGGCGATACCCTGCCACCGGGTGGTCCGGTCTGACGGGTCGCTCTCCGGCTACCGCTGGGGCGTCGCGCGCAAGCGCGACCTCCTCACCCGCGAGGGCGCCGCCCCCTGACCGCGACATTCGCGCACCGATACCGATGACCGCGCTACCCCATCCGGAGGATGTGGCGCGGACCGTCCCATGGCATGACCGTTCCCGGAGAGGGAGAATGCCGTGACGAGCGCCGTGACGCCGGATTTCTACTGGCTGGGTTTCGAAGCCTACGGGCGTGGCGAGACCATCGACCGCGCCCCGGGCGGCGAGGAATCCGCCGAGCGGCTGGATTGGATCGACGGCTGGGAGTTCGGCAAGTTCGCTTCCGCCGCCGACCCCGATCCCGACGATCTCGACGCCGCCGAGCCACCCCTGCTTGCCGCAGCGCATCCGTCGACGCCGCAGGATCGTTTGTTTTGTCGAACGATTTCGGCGGAACGCGCGCGCGGCAAATGACGGCCGGAGCGGGACAATACAGGCCTTCTCCCCTTGTCCAGCAGCCTAGGGGAAACGATTTCCGGACCGGGGTGCGGCGGCAGCAAGAGCCTTCTCCGATCAGTCGTTCTTAAAAAAGAACGTTCTCGTTGACAGGACAGGGTTTCGGCGGGACCATCCCGGCACTCGGCCAGGGCCGTCGAGCGGGTCTTCCCGTGCGCCCGGCCCTCCGATCCGTCCGAAGAATCCCGCCTCCCCATGATCCTTTCCCCGCCTCTGCGCGACACCGCCGAAGGGCTCGCCCGGCTTTTTGCCGAACGGGCCGAGGGGCACGACCGCGCCGGCCGATTCGCGCATGACAACATCGCCGACCTCCGGAATGCCGGCCTGCCGGGATTGATCGTGCCGCGCCGGCTCGGCGGCGGCGGCGCGGGGCTCGGGGCGGCCGCGATGGTCGTCGGCACCCTGGCGCGGGGCGAGCCCTCCACCGCCCTGGTGGTCACCATGCACTTCCTCCAGCACGGGCTGATCCATGCGCGGGAACACTGGCCGCGGGCGATCGCCGACCGGCTCGGCCGCGCGGCGGTGGAGGACGGCGCGCTCATCAACGCCCTGCGGGTCGAGCCCGAGCTCGGCACCCCCGCCCGGGGCGGCCTGCCGGAGACGGTGGCGCGGGCGACAGTCACGGGCTGGCGCATCAGCGGCCGGAAGATCTATTCCACCGGCAGCCCGGCCCTCACGCACGGCCTCGTCTTCGTCCGCACCGACGAGGCGGAGCCGCGCATCGGCAACATCCTCGTGCCCATGGCCTCGCCGGGCGTGCGGATCGAGGAGACCTGGGACCATCTCGGCCTGCGCGCCAGCGGCAGCCACGACGTCATCTTCGAGGATGTGGAGGTGCCGGCCGACCATGCGGTGGACCTTCGACCGCCCGAAGGCTGGCGCAAGGCCGATACCGACCAGCAGGCCTGGAGCACCACGATGCTGTCGGCCCTCTACGACGGCGTCGCGCGCTCGGCGCAGGCCTGGTTCATCGCCTTCGCCAAGGACCGCAAGCCCGGAAGCCTCGGCCAGAGCCTGGCCACCCTGCCGCGGTTCCAGGATGCCATCGGCGAGAACGAGCGGCTGCTCAGCCTCAATGCCCGCCTGATCCGGAGCGTCGCCGCGGAGGTGGACGGGGGCGCCTGCCCCTCCATCTCCGAATCCGGGTTCCTCAAGGCCACCGTCACCGAGAACGCGATCCAAGTGGTGCAGCGGGCCGTGGAACTCGCCGGCAATCCCGGCCTGTCGCGGGCGAACCCGCTGGAGCGGCACCTGCGCGACGTCCTGTGTGGGCGCATCCACTGGCCGCAGGCCGATTCGGTCCGCGTCTCCGCCGGCCGCACCGCCCTCGGGCTCTGACATCACCGCCCCTTCCGACACGGACAAGGAGATCGCAATGAGCTTCCTTCCAGCCGACGCCGTCGAGTTCATCGGCTTCGCCGCCCCGCGCTACACCTCCGAGACCCATGCGGCTTCGGGACCGGCCATCGACCGCGACTACCTGCGCCTGCTCGCCCAGGCGCATGAATGGGGCGGGTTCGACCGCATCCTGGTGGCCTTCTACGCGACCCAGCCCGACGCGCTGCTGCTCTCCGCCCAGATCGCGGCGGTGACCGACCGGATCGGCCTGATGATCGCCCATCGCACCGGATTCACCGCGCCGACGGTGGCCGCGCGCCAATTCGCGACCCTCGACCAGCTGACCGGCGGGCGGGTCGCCATCCACGCCATCAGCGGCGGCGACGACAGGGAGCTGGCACAGGACGGCGACCACCTGACCAAGGACGAGCGCTACGCCCGCACCGACGAGTTCCTCACCATCGCCCGGCAGGTCTGGACCTCCGAGGCGCCGTTCGACTTTACCGGCGCGCATTACCGGATCGACCGGGGCTTCTCCGAGGTGAAGCCGGTGGACCCGCGCGGCATCCCGGTCTTCTTCGGTGGCGCCTCGCCCGCCGCCATCGGCGTCGCAGGCCGCCACGCCGACACCTACGCCCTGTGGGGCGAGAGCCTCGATCAGGTCCGGGAGGCGATTTCCAGGGTCCGGGCGGCGGCCGCCCCCCATGGCCGCGATCCCCGGTTCAGCCTGTCGTTCCGGCCGATCCTGGCGGCGACGGAGGAGGAAGCCTGGGCGAGGGCCGAGGACATCCTGGCGCGCACCCGCGCCACCCGCGCCGCCAGGGGACTTGGGCCCGCACCCGTACCGGAGAACGAGGGTTCGCGCCGCCTGCTCGCGGCGGCCTCTCAGGGGTCCAGGCTCGACAAGCGGCTCTACACCGCCATCGCCAGGGAGACGGGCGCCTCGGGCAATTCCACCGCCCTGGTCGGCACGCCCGAGCAGGTGGCCGACGCCCTTCTCGATTACCACGACCTCGGGGTGCGGACCTTCCTGATCCGTGGGTTCGACCCGCTGGAGGACGCCATCGCGTATGGCCGAGACCTGATCCCCGCCTTCAAGCGGCTCCTCGCCCGGCGTGGCGCACGGGCGGAGGCCGCCTGATGCGCGCCCTCATCGCCCTCCTCGCCTTGCTGGCGTTCGGCGGCGTCGCCCGCGCCGACGAGACGGTGCTTCGCGTCGGCGACCAGCGCGGCAATGCCCGCGCGCTCATGGAATCGGCCGGCGTCCTCGCCGACCTGCCCTACCGGCTCGAATGGAGCGAGTTTCCCGCCGCCGCCCCGCTGCTCGAAGCCCTCAATGCCGGGGCGATCGATGCCGGCGGCGTCGGCGACGCGCCCTTCACCTTCGCGGCCGCCGCCGGGGTTCCGGTGAAGGCCTTCGTCGCCTTCCGCAACAAGCAGGACGGTCTTGCGATCCTCGTCGCCAAGGATTCACCGTTCAAGACGGTGGCCGACCTGAAGGACAAGAGCATCGCCACCAATCGCGGCTCCATCGGCCATCAGGTGGTGCTGGCCGCCCTGGAAGAGGCGGGCCTGCCGGCCAATGCCGTGACCCTGCGCTTCCTGCCCCCGGCGGATGCCAAGATCGCGCTCGCCAGCGGCAGCGTCGATGCCTGGGCGACCTGGGAGCCCTACACCTCCACGGCGGAGCTCGCCGGCCTCGCCCGTGTCGTGCGCGACGGCAACGGCATCACACCGGGCCTGAGCTTCGCGGTGGCGTCCGACGCGGCCCTGAAGACCAAGCGGGCGCAGCTCGCCGATTTCGGCCGCCGCCTCGTGAAGGCACGCGAATGGGCGCTGAAGGACCCCGCGCCCTACGCGGCGGTCTGGTCGAAGCTCATCGGCCTGCCGGAGACCGTGCCTTTGCGCTGGTTTTCGCGGGCGGAGTATCGGGCGGTGCCCATCGACGACGCGGTGATCGCCGACGAGCAGCGCAACATCGACCTCTATGTCCGTTCCGGGCTGATCCCCGCCGCGCGGGCGCCGCGCGCCGACCTCATCCTCGATCGGAGCTTCGAACCGGCCGCCGCTGCGGTACGTTGAACCGATTGCCGCCGAGGACCGGACCCATGCACGACCCTTCCGACCACGATCACGCCCATTCCGACCACGCGCACACGCACGACCACGAGGCGGCGCCCGCGACCGAGCGCTGGAAGCATGACGGCGTGCGGGTGATTCCCGGCGACAAGCTCGATTCCAACACCGCCCAGACGCCGGGCATGTTCCGGCAGGCGGCGATCAACCATGCGCGCGTCGGCGCGCAGAAGATCTGGGCCGGCACGGTGGCGATCGCCCCCGACGCCAAGACCGGCGTGCACCATCACGGCGCCCTGGAAAGCGTGATCTACGTGGTCTCCGGTCGCGCCCGCATGCGCTGGGGCGACAAGCTCGAATTCGTGGCCGAGGCCGGCCCCGGCGACTTCATCTTCGTGCCGCCCTACGTGCCGCACCAGGAGATCAACGCCGATCCGGACCAGCCGCTGAACTGCGTCCTGGTGCGCTCCGACAACGAGGCGGTGGTGGTCAACATCACCGATGTGGAACCCGTGGAACGCCCCGAGACGGTCCATTGGGTCGACCCGATCCACAAGCATCCCTGATTCCGCGCCCTAGCGAGAGACGCCGCTCCATGATCCATCGTCGCCACGCGCTGCGGGCCGCCGCCGCGCTGAGTCTTCTCGCCCTCGCTCCGGGACGCGCGCTCGCCGCCGAGCCGAGGACGCTGCGCATCGGCTACCAGAAATCCTCGACGCTGATCGCCCTGCTCAAGCAGGACGGCAGCCTGGAAAAGGCGCTGGAGCCCCTCAAGGTCGGGCTCACCTGGCACGAATTCACCAGCGGCCTGCCGGTGATGGAGGCGCTCAACGCAGGCCAGATCGACCTCTCGGCGGACGTGGCCGACACGGTGCCGATCTTCGCCCAGGCCGCCAATGCGCGGATCACCTACGTGGCGCAGGAGGCCGCCTCGCCGGCTGCGCAGGCCATCGTGGTCGGCGCCGATTCGCCCATCAAGGCGGTGGCCGACCTCAAGGGCCGCAAGGTCGCGGTGACGAAGGGTGCCGGCAGCCACTACCTCCTCCTCGCTGCCCTGAAGGCGGAGGGGATTCCGTTCAAGGCGATCACGCCCGCCTACCTCACCCCCGCGGACGGACGCACGGCGCTGGCCAGCGGCGGGGTCGAGGCCTGGGTCGCCTGGGACCCGTTCCTGTCGGCGGCCGAACTGCAATCGGGCGCCCGTATCCTGAAGGACGGGACCGGCCTGTCCCTCTACAAGCGCTACTACCTCGCATCGGACGACTACGCGGCCAGGCACGGCGACATCCTCGACATCGTCTTCGCCCGGCTGCGCGATACCGGAACCTGGGTGAAGGCCAATCCCGACGAGGCCGCCACCCGCCTCGGCGCCCTGTGGAAGCTCGACCCGGCCATCGTCGCCAAGGCCAATGCCCGCCGCACCTACGTCGTCGAGCCGGTCACCCGTGAGGGGCTCTCCGAGCAGCAGACCATCGCGGACGCCTTCCGCGCCGAGGGCCTGCTGCCGCGCGCCGTCGATGCCTCGGCGCTCGGCATCTGGGCGCCGACCAAGTCCTGACCGGCGAACGAAAAATCCCGATGAGCCCGGCTCATCGGGATCGGGGCGTCCCTCAGTTCAGGAGAGACGAACTCACCACTTGTAGGAGACGCTCGCGACGATCTTGCGCTGCGTGCCGTAGAAGCAGGCGGTCGCGGACGAGCAGGACGAGACGAAGCGCTTGTCCCCGACATTGATCATGTTCACGGCGGCGCGCCATCCGGCGTAATCGTAATGCACCGCCGCGTCGAAGGTCACGTATTCGGGCACGATGAGGGTGTTGGCGACGTCCGCGTAGGACTGGCCGACATAGTTCACGCCGCCACCGAAACCGAAGCCTTTGAAGGTGCCCACCGGGATCGTGTAATCGGCCCAGAGCGAGGCGAGAGTCTGCGGGATGCCCACCGGAACCTTGCCGAGATCGAGGTCCGTCCCCTCGATGGTACGAAGGCCGTAGAGCGTATAGGCGGCCGTGAGGTTCAGGCCTTCGGCGAGGGTCGCCGTGGCCGAGAGTTCGAAGCCGCGCGAACGCACCGAACCGATCTGAAGATTGGTGAAGAGGCTGACCGGGTTCGGCGTCAGCGTGTTGTTGCGGACGAGATCAAAGGCCGCGAAGGTGAAGAGCGTGTTCCAGCCGACGGGCTGGAACTTGGCGCCGATCTCGACCTGTTCACCCGTCTCCGACTTGAACGGCCGGTTTTGCGCGTCGGCGCCCGGCGTCGGATTGAAGGATGTTCCGTAGGTCACGTAGGGCGCCAGCCCGTTGTCGAGATTGTAAATGAGGCCGAGCCGGCCGGTGAAGGCGCTTTCGCTGAGCTTGGTTGAGTTCAGCGGGTTCAGCTTGTCGTCGATGGTGTTGTCGACGAAGTCCTGGCGACCGCCGATGAGGAAGGTCAGGCGTTCGGTGAGCGCGATCTGATCCTGCGCGTAGAGGCCGACCTGCTGGAGTTGCTGATTCAGCACGCGGTAGGGAGCGGGCACCGCGGCGGCCTGGAAGTATCGCGGAGCGAGGATGTTCAGGGACGGGGCCGGGAAGGTCGAAGCCTGGTTGTCCGAGAAGCTGTAGCGCTTGTAGTCGACGCCCATCAGCACCGTATGCCCGAACGTCCCGTCGTTGAACCGGGCCTCGGCCTGATTGTCGACGGTGAAGATCCCGGCGCGGGGCGTCGTCAGGAAGCCGTAGCGGGCGAGCTCCGTCTGGGCGGCATTGTTGTAGCCGTTGGCGACGTAGCGGGAATCCGAGACTTCCGTGAACGAGTAGCGGAAGTTCTGGCGCACGGTCCAGACGTCGTCGACATGATGCTCGAACTCGTAGCCAAGATTGGCTTGGTTGCGGGTGTAGCGGTCCACCAGCGGATCGCTGGCGTTGAGCTTGCGGTCGATCCTGAGACCGGAGGCGTTGTTCCGCACGGTCCCGAAATACGGAAGGAACTGGCCGGCCCCGCCGGTCTCGTCGCGCTGGAAGCTCGTGAGCACCGTGAAGGTGGTGGCACCGTCGGGCTTATAGGTGAAGCTCGGGGCGATGTAGTAGCGGTCCTCCGGCGCGAAATTCACCTGGGCGTCGCCGTTCTGGAAACGGCCGGTCAGGCGGTAGAACCAGTGGCCGGACTCATCCACCGGGCCGCCGAGATCGAAGGCGGCGTAGCGCTGGCTGAACGAACCGCCGCCGAGTTCGAGATAGCGCAGGGGCTCGAGGGTCGGACGCTTGGAGACGATGTTGATGAGGCCGCCCACGGGGCTGCCGCCGAACAGGGTGGCGGCGGGGCCGCGAATCAGCTCGATGCGTTCGGCGCCGAACGGGTCGACGCGGAAATTGGCGAAGCCGGTCTGGAACAGCTGGAGCCCATCGCGGAACAGGCCGGATTCGGTGGCCGAGAAGCCGCGGATCAGGAACCAGTCGAGGCGCGTGTCGGGGCCGAACTGGTTGGCGTAGATGCCCGGCGTGTAGCGCACGGCCTCGGACAGGGTCTGGGAGCCCTGCGCCCTGATCTGATCGGCACCGACGACGCTGATCGATTGCGGCGTGCGGATGATCGGCGTGTCGGTCTTGGTGGCCGTGGCGCTGCGGGTGGCGACGTAGCCGTCCACCGGACTGCGGGCGGTCTCGGGCGCGCGACGACCATTCCCGACACCCGTGCCGTTCCCCGCGCCCGACCCTTCGACGCTCAGCGTATCGAGGGTCACGGCCCGTTCCTGCGCCGAACCGGCTCCCGTCAGGGCGAGCACCGTGATCGACACCCCGGCCGCGAGGACGGCGGAACGGGCGAATGGGGACGACGGCATGGACGGCCTGGCTCCGGATGACGGGCAGCAGAACAGGCTCGCGCAAGTGGCGAGACGTGGCCTGCAGTGCTCTTTAGAATTATGATAAACTACTGTAATACAACATGTATTCGCCCTTCCGCCGTAGCTTTCGGCTCAGGCGGTGGCAAGATACCGAACACTCTTCGTCACTCGCCGTTGCTGGTTCGACACAGGCCGCGCAGGTTGTAGTGCCGTTGTGCACTCAGCCTGCTGGAGATGTCGGCAGCAGGAACGCTGCGGGATTAGAGAGCGAGCCAGCGGATCGAGGGTGTGGACCGGATGAGGGCCGGGGCTCGTTCTCGACGCGACGCTTTGCGTGGCGGAGTGCGGCCTGTTCTGATGACGGCCGACGGAGCCCATCCCCGGCGCGACGGGCCGGGGATGGGGTGACGGGTGAAGACCTTACTTCAGGCGGTCGGCGGCCCAGGCGATATGGTCGTCCATGAAGGTCGAGATGAAGAAGTAGGAGTGATCGTAGCCCTCGCGCATGTTCAGCGTGAGGGGGATCCCGGCCTTCTTGCAGGCCTCTTCGAGGAGCCAGGGGCGCAAGCCGTCTTCCAAGAAGCTGTCGGCCGTACCCTGGTCCACGAGGAACTCCGAGAAGCGCTTGCCGTCCTCGATCAGCGCGGTGGCGTCATGCGCGCGCCAGGCCGCCTCGTTGGTCCCGAGATACTTCTCGAAGGCGGGCTTCGACCATCCGGCCGTGGAGGGCTGGGCGATGGGCGCGAAGGCCGAGCAGGACTTGAAGCGGTCGGGATAGGTGAGCGCGATGGTCAGCGCGCCGTGGCCGCCCATGGAGTGGCCGAAAATGCCCTGGCGCGCCATGTCGGCGGGGAAGTTCTCGGCGATGAGGGCGGGGAGCTCCTCGGTGACGTAGCTCCACATCCGGTAATTGGCGGCGTAGGGCGCCTCCGTCGCGTCGACATAGAAGCCGGCGCCCGAGCCGAACTGCCAGTTGCCGGCCTCGTCCGGAATGTCCGCGCCGCGCGGGCTGGTATCGGGCGCCACGATGATCACGCCGTGCTCGGCGGCGGCGCGGCGGTACTCGCCCTTGTCCATGACGTTGGCATGGGTGCAGGTGAGGCCGGACAGGTACCAGAGCACCGGCACCGGGCCGTTCTCGGCCTGCGGCGGCACGAACACCGCGAAGGTCATGGGACAGCCGGTGGTCTTGGCATCGTGCTTGTAGACGCCCTGCGTGCCGCCATGGGCGCGGGCCTTCGAAATGGTTTCCATGCGGTGATCTCCTGATGGGCGATGGTGGGTACGGGCTCTTCCCTCCCCCCTCTGCGGGGGAGGGTGGGCCTCGCGTCAGCGAGGGTCGGGAGAGGGGAGCGCCGTATCCGGAGAGGGGGCCCCTCTCCCGCCTGCTCCGCAGGCACCCTCCCCCGCAGAGGGGGGAGGGTCGAGGCGTTTCGTCTAGATGGGATCAGTAAACCACCACCGAGCGGATCGACTTGCCCTCGTGCATCAGGTCGAAACCGTGGTTGATGTCTTCGAGTGGCATGGTGTGGGTGATCAGGTCGTCGATGTTGATCTTGCCCTCCATGTACCAGTCGACGATCTTCGGCACGTCGGTGCGGCCCCGCGCCCCGCCGAAGGCCGAGCCCTTCCAGACGCGGCCGGTGACGAGCTGGAACGGACGGGTGGAGATTTCCTTGCCGGCCTCGGCCACGCCGATGACGATCGACTCGCCCCAGCCGCGATGGCAGCATTCCAGCGCCTGGCGCATGACGTGGACGTTGCCGGTGCAGTCGAACGAGAAGTCCGCGCCGCCGCCGGTGACGTCGAGGATCGCCGAGACCACGTGATCGTTGCCGACCTCCTTCGGGTTGATGAAGTGGGTCATGCCGAACTTGCGGGCCATCTCCTGCTTGTCCGGGTTGATGTCGACGCCGATGATCTTGTCGGCACCGACCATCCGGGCGGCCTGGAGAACGTTGAGGCCGATGCCGCCCAGACCGAACACCACGACGTTGGCGCCGGGCCAGACCTTGGCGGTGTAGATCACCGCACCGATGCCGGTGGTGACGCCGCAGCCGATGTAGCAGATCTTGTCGAAGGGAGCGTCTTCGCGGATCTTGGCGAGCGCGATGGCCGGCAGGACCGTGAAGTTCGAGAAGGTCGAGCAGCCCATGTAGTGGAACAGGGTGTTCGCTCCATTCGGGCTGCCGCCGGTGGAGACACAGGAGAAGCGCGAGGTGCCGTCCGGCATCACGCCCTGGCCCTGCGTGGAGCGGATCGCTGTGCAGAGGTTGGTGCGCTGCGACAGGCAGGACTTACAGCTGCGGCATTCCGGGGTGTAGAGCGGGATGACGTGGTCGCCGACCTTCAGGTCCGTGACCCCGGCGCCGAGTTCGCGGACGATGCCCGCGCCCTCGTGGCCGAGGATCGCCGGGAACTTGCCCTCGGAATCGAGGCCCGACAGGGTATAGGCATCGGTGTGGCAGATGCCGGTGGCCATCAACTCGATGAGGACTTCGCCGGCCTTGGGGCCTTCGATGTCGATGGTCTCGATGGTGAGGGGCTTCTTGGCCTCCCACGCGACCGCAGCGCGCGTCTTCATGTCATTATTCTCATGTCTGGACGATCACGGACGGTGTCGAACTGCCGACTCTTCGACTTCGCCTCATCCAGGGGAGGGCAAGCCGAACGGCCCGAAAATCTGTTTCGTGCAATGATGGTTCTGGAGACGAGATGCAACGCCCTCGGGCCGCGCGGGAGGTCGCGTCGCCCCTGTGTTGTCGCGGAAGCATACCCGCCGGCGCCTCAGCGATAGCCGGCGGCCTGCAGTTCGAACAATTCGGCGTAGCGCCCGCCCCTCGCCTGGAGTTCCTCGTGGGTTCCGGCCTCGATGACCTTGCCCCCGTCGAGGACGAGGATGCGGTCTGCCATGCGCACGGTGGAGAAGCGGTGCGAGATCAGCACGCAGCTGCGCCCCCGGCTGAGATCGCGAAAGCGCTGGAACACCTCGAACTCGGCGCGGGCGTCGAGGGCTGCGGTGGGCTCGTCGAGGATCAGGATCTCGGCCTCGCGCATATAGGCCCGGCTGAGCGCGATCTTCTGCCATTGGCCGCCGGAGAGGTCGACACCGTCGGCGAAGCGCTTGCCGAGCGGCTGGTCGTAACCCAGCGGCAGGCGTTCGATCACGCCGTCGGCGAGGCTGCGCCCGGCGGCACGGGCGATGCGGGCGGCGTCGTCACGCTCCTCGATGCGCCCGACGGCGACGTTCTCGGCGGCGGTGAAATCGAAGCGCACGAAATCTTGGAAGATCACGCCGATTCGGGCGCGCAGGTCGTCGAGGTCGTAATCGGAGAGCGGTCGGCCATCGAGCAGCACACGGCCCTCGGTGGGGTCGTAGAGCCGGGTCAGGAGCTTGACGATCGTGGTCTTGCCGGCCCCGTTCTCGCCCACCAGGGCGAGCACTTCCCCGGCGGCGAGGCGGAAGCTCAAGGACCGGACAGCCCAGGTCTCGGTGCCGGGATAACGGAAGCCGACCTCCTCGAAGACGATGCCCTCGGTGATCGGCTGCGGGAACGGCACGGGCCGCTCCGGCGAGCGGATCAGCGGCACCACCTCGAAGAACGAGAACAGGTCTTCGAGATACTGCGCCTGCGAGGAGATCTGCGAGAAGCCGAGCAGCAGGCCCTCGATCAGGCCGCGCAGGCGCTGGAACGAGCCGGCGAGGAAGGCGAGATCGCCGATGGAGAAGGCGCCCGCCACCGTGCGCCAGACGATGGTGGCATAGGCCGCGTAGTAGGCGAGCGTGCCCAAGGCCGCGAAGAGGCCGCCCCAGCCGGCCCGGCGGATGGCGAGGGAGCGGTTGTCGGCCAGGAGCTTGGCGGCCACGATCCGGTAGCGTTCGGCGATATAGGCGTTGAGGCCGAAGAGCTTGACCTCCTTGGCCGATTCCACGCTGGCCCCGAGATAGCGCAGATAGTCGATCTGGCGCCGCTCCGGGGTGCGGGTCCAGGCGAGGCGATAGCCCTGCCGGTTGAAGTAGAGTTCGTTGAGGAAGGCCGGCACGAGGGAGCCGGCAAGCAGCAGGATCAGCCAGGGAGCGTAGGCGGCGAGACCGATCCCGAAGGCGACGAGCGTGATGAGATCCTGCCCCTGCCCGAAGAGCTGGAACAGCAGGTTGGAGCGCCCGGTGACCTGCCGGCGGGCGCGCTCCAGCCGGTCCTGCTGGGCGCTGTCCTCGAATTGCTCGAGGTCGAGGGCGGCGGCATGACGCATCAGCCGCAGGGTGGCGGCATTGGCGTAGCGGTCCGCGACCAGCCCGTCGGTGAGGGTGCTCAGCCGCCCGAGCAGATCGGACAGGATGGCGAGGCCGAGCTCCACCGCGACGAGGCCGGCGAGACGCCCGAGGGCCGGATCCGCCATCCAGCCGGCGATGCCGGTTCCTGCGGGATGGGGCCGGGCGTGTTCGGCGACGATGGCGTCGAGGATGAGCTTGCCGAGATAGAGCATCAACACCGGCAGGCTCGCCCGCGCGAGACGCAGAGCGACGCTCGCCATCAGCAGGCGCGGGCTCGCGGCATAGACGAGGCGAAACAGCGCCGGCAGGTAGCGCAGGGCGCCCACGCGCTCGACGACGAACCGGTTCAGCGAGGCAGCGAGGGAGGCGGTGGACATCGCGGCGGACCATGACCGGAGCGGCCCCGTCCGTCGATGCGTCGTAGAGTGCTCCGTCACCGTCCCCGACGGCGATGCCGCGACCGCCTCATGCGACGCGTGGTTTCAGACGATGCGCTTCGTGACGCAGACGCCTGAGGACATCGGCCAGGACGGCAAGACTTTGGTTTCTCTCCCATGTTAGCGTCCCGCGTGTATTGTGCGCGTGAGGCGGGTTGGATGCTCAGCGGTTCGACTCTTCTACGGGTGGTGGTGCTCTTCGTCGTGGCGGCGGCGCTGGCGGGCCTGGTCCAGGCCTTCTGGCCGCAGGGCAGCGACGATCCGGCGGCGCCGGTGCAGCGCACCGAGCCGACCAAGGTGACTCCGCCACAACCCGCGCCCCCGCCGCCCGAGCGTCGTGCGGAGCCGGCGCCTTCCGCTCCGCAGCCCGCCGCTCCCGCCCCGCAAGCCGTGCTGCCGCCGTCTCCGATCCGGCCGCTGCCGCGGCAAACGCCGCCCGCCCCTCCGGAGGGAGCAAATTCCGCGCTCGACCCGGCCCCCCTCCCCTATGGCGGCCCGGTGACGCCCCTGGCCGAGAGCCCTCCCCTGAACGCGGCCCGGTCCGAGACGCAGCAGGCCAGCGACAATTCGGGTCCGGCGGCGGTCTCCGTGGTGGATCTCAACACCGCCTCGGTGGCGGAACTCAACGGCCTCAAGGGTGGCGGCATGATCGGCCGCGCCATCGCCCAGCGCCGGCCCTATGCCTCGGTGGATCAGCTGCTCTCGAAACGCGTCCTCAGCCGGTCGACCTATGAGCGGATCAAGAACCAGGTGACCGTGCGTTGAGCGATGGAGGCCGGCTTCGCGCTGGCATCGGACGCCGCCGCTTCGTAAGATCGGCGAGAGGGTCGTGGGCGCCAGCCCTGCGATCGACCGAAGAGACAACGAGGCGTCGGGGCCGGATGGGTGAGATGCGTGCCACCACGGCTCGGCGAGGAACGGCCCGGTTCGCCGGCATCGCACGGACCGTTTTCGCAAAGCCCGCTCCGCCAGCCACGGGACAAAGCCGCATCCCACGCGCTCGATGCACCGGAAACGCTTGAAAGGACCCGATATGTTGACACAGCCCAGCAACATCACCCTGCGCGACGATCTCGGGGTGACGGAGACCTCCGAGACCGACAACGTGGTGCGGTGGGACGGCGAACGGCTCTATGTGGAGCACGACATCTATCACAACGGCCAGCTCGTCCATAAGAAGTACCGCAAGAACGTCACCGAACCCGTGGCGAGAGCGCTCCAGGCGCTGATCAATCGCGCCAAGCAATAGGCGGCGACGGGCACGAGCCCGCGTCGGGATCGACGATTTGGTAAGACCGATTCCGTGCATCCCTGGACGACCGTGGAATTCTGCACGATTGTGCGACCGATCGCGCACCGGTCGTCCGCGATGCTCCGTATGATGTCGCTCGTAGCGTGATGCGGTGACGGAGGTTCCCGGCGATGGTCCTGTCTCGATGTGTCGCCGTCTTCGCGGCCCTGTTCGCCGCCCTGCTGATATCCGTTCCGGCGACCGCGCAGCAGGCCGAGAAGCGCATCGCTCTCGTGGTCGGAAACGGTGCCTATGAGGGGGCGCCCATCGCCACCGCCGCCAACGATGCCGGCCTCATCGCGCAGACGCTGCAGGCGGCGGGCTTCGACGTGGTGGGGGCGCGCGACCTCGACGAGGATGCCCTGCGCAAGGCCTTGCGCGACTTCCTCGACAAGGCGGCGGCCTCGGGGCCGGACACGGTGGCCTTCGTCTATCTTGCCGGATACGGGCTGCAGCTCGAGGGCGAGACCTTCTTCGCCCCGGCGGATGCCCGCATCGCCACCGCCGTCGATGTTCCCGTCTCGGCCCTGCGCGTGTCGGACTACATCAAGCGCCTCTCCACCGTCCCCTTGAAGGCCCGGTTCGTGGTGCTCGACGCGGCCCGCGCCAACCCGTTCGTGAGGACGGGCGACCCGCTCGCCGGCGGTCTCGCCCTGGTGGAGGCCGAACCCGGCAGCCTCATCGCCTACAACGCGGCGCCCGGCACCGTGGCGCCGCCCGAGACGGGGGCGTATGGCGCCTATGCGCAGGCCCTGGTGGAGATGATCCGCGAGGGCGGTCTCCAGCCGGCGGCGCTCTTCGACCGGGTGCGCCTGCGGGTGAGCGAGACCACCGGGGGCGCGGCCATGCCCTGGGACGATTCCAAGATCGAGGTGCCGTTCGTGTTTTTCGAGCGCAACGCCGACGCGCCCGCCCCGGCGCAGGCCGAGCAGATCGCGACTTTGCGCGACCGCCCCTTGCGCGAGATCGGTGCGCGGGACGCCTATTCGGTGGCGGTCGAGCGCGACACGTTGCAGGGCTACCAGGATTTCCTCGGGGCCTATCCCGATGACCCGATGGCCAAGCGCGTGCGCGCCATCGTGGCCGCCCGGCGCGAGGCGACGACCTGGCGCCGCGCCCTGTCGTCCGGCACGCAGGACGCTTACTGGTCCTACCTTTCGCGCTACCCGCGCGGACCGCACGCGGCGGATGCGCGCCGTCGCCTCGCCCGCCTCTCCGCCCCGCCGCGACCGCCCGAGGCCTTCACGGCGCTCTCCTTCGACCTGCCCCCGCCGCCGCCGGAGGAGGAGAGCTATTTCGACAGGCAGGTCGTCGCCTTCGACGACCCGGCCTATGCCCTGCCCCCGCCGCCGCCCGGCGTGCTGGCACCCCGCCCGGCCTATATCGTGGACATCGCGGCGCCGCCGCCCGAGGACGAGTCGTTCGCCCTCCCCGTCCCCCTCTTCGAGCCGGTTCCGGCCTATGTGAGCGCGCCCGCCTATATCGTCGCGCCGCCGGACAACGTCATCTACCAGAACATCCACAACAGGGTGGTGATCAACGAAATCAACCGGCGCGTCATCGAGCGGCCGCGCGGACCTTCGGCGGCGGCCCTCATAGGCGGTGCCGCCGGTCTCGGAGCGGCGGCTCTCGCCCCTCGGGTGGCGCTGCCGCCCTCCCTGTCGCACCGCGCCGACCGTCACGACGCCGGTCACAGCGCCGACGGCCCGCGCCGCGACCGCCCCGGCCTGCCGCCGGGTGCCCGCGACGAAAGACCGAACGGTCCCCGCATCGGCCGCCCGCTCCCCGCGGTGGGCGCCCCAGACCCGAAAGCTTTGCCCGAGCCGAGGCCGGTGGCGAACACGCGCCCGTCCGGCGACGTCGGCGGACCGCCCGACCGCGTGCGCCCGGGGGACGGGAAGGCCGGGCCCGACCGGAAGGCCGCCATCGACCGTCGTCCCCCGCCCGATGCGGCGAACCCCGCCGGCCCCGGAGCCGGACGCGGCAACGCCGATCCCGCCGACCGGGCGGCCTTGCGCCGGGAACGGATCGAGCGCCGGGAGGCGGCCCGCGCCGCCGCCAAAGCCGAACGACCGCAACTGCGTCCCGCCCTCGACCAGCCGCTCGGCGACCGCGCCCGCGAGGGGCGTCCGGGCCATGATCGGGTGGCCCGGCCGGGATTCGAGCCGAACGGCCCCGAGCGCGCCAGACGGGAGCCGGCCAATCTCAATCGCGATGCGGCTGGCCAGCCGCCGCGACGCGGCCCGGATTCCGATGCCCTACAGCGCCAGCAGCAGAGGCTTCAGATCCAGGAGGCCCGCCAGCAACAGCGGATGCAGATGGAGCAGCAACAGGCCGCCCGGCGCCAGCAGGGGCAGGCCCAGCAGCAGCAGATGATGCAGCGCCAGCAGATCCAGGAGAACCGCCAGCAACAGCGCATGCAGATGGAGCAGCAGCAACAGGCCCAGCGCCAGCAGATGCAGCAACAACAGATGATGCAACGTCAGCAGATGCAGGCCCAGCAACACCAGCAACAGGCCGCCCAGCGGCAACAGATGATGCAGCAACAGCAGCAGCAACAGGCGGCCCAGCGCCAGCAGAGGCAGGCTCCGCCTTCGGGCGGGAACCCGAACTGCCATCCGGGCCGGCCCTGTCGCTGAGGCGAATACGACGAAGCGGAAGGCGGACGATGTCCGCCGGAAGATCTTGTGTCCGCGGACACCCTACTCGTGCGGTAGCATCGGCTGCGGCAACGTCCGCAGGTCGCCGGGCTGGCTCGGGTCGATCTTACCGACGAGGGCCGGTTTCAGGTCGTAGAGCCCGGAAATGGCTTCGAGGGCGGCGATCGCGTCCTGATTGATGCCCCAGCGTGTCACCGTCGCCACGAAGGCGCGGGTCGTCATCAGCGTCACGGGGAACTCCACATCGAGGAACAGGGTCGCGACCTTCCGATCTTCGTAGAGCACGACCGCCGAACTCGCCTCGGTCGGGTGCCAATGCGCCACGAACTCGCGCAGAGCCTGCTCGCCGGAATCACGCAGGGCTGACTTGAGCAAGGCATCCCCCGCTGGAGTCCGCGGCCGGGCGCGCAGGGCCGCGACACCGATGCCGACCACGGTCTCGACCCGGAGCGCGGCTTCGCCGAGGCCATCGATCCAGGCGGCGATCTCGGCAGCAAAGGGCTTGGAGAGGTCACCGACCACCTCTTCCTCGACCCGGTCCACCAGTACGATCCGCCGGTTGAGACCGCGCAGCGTATCGAGGATGCCCGCTGCGGCGAGCCGGATCAGCGGACCCGCATCGGCCACGACGATCGGCTGGCGGTCCAAGGGGGCGATCATGGCGACACCGTCCAGGTGGTCGTGCCGTCCTTATTGTCCTTCACGGTGACGCCCATGGCGGCGAGGGCGTCGCGGGCGCGGTCGGAGGCGGGCCAGTCCTTGGCGGCGCGCGCGGTACGACGGGCCTCGATCGCGGCTTCCACCGCCGCCACGTCGACGCCGGCGGCGGCGATGGCACTGTCCGCCCGGGCCGACTGCGTCCGCCCGAGGAGGCCGAGGAGACCCGCCCCGGCCTTCAGCGTCGCCGGCTCGTCGAGGCGGTGCAACTCGGCGAGGGCGGCGGCGGTGTTGAGATCGTCGAGGAGCGGCTCCACCACCGAGGCCGGCACCTCGGGTCCGGCGGCTACGTCGCCCACGATGCCGTACCAGCGGTCGATCATCTTCGCCGCCTCCTCCAGCCCACGCACCGTCCAGTCGATGGGCTGGCGGTAATGCGTCTTCAGCATGGCGAGGCGCACGACCTCTCCGGGCCAATCCTTCAGCACCTCGCGCAGGGTGATGAAGTTGCCCAGCGATTTGGACATCTTCTGCCCCTCCACCTGGAGGAAGCCGTTATGGAGCCAGACATGGGCCATGACGTCGGTGGCAAAGCAGCAGCGGGACTGGGCCACCTCGTTCTCGTGATGGGGGAAGATGAGGTCGATGCCGCCGGCATGGATGTCGAAGGTCTTGCCCAGATGCTTCCATGACATGGCCGAGCACTCGATGTGCCAGCCCGGCCGCCCCGGCGCGGCGATACCGGCCGGCGAGGGCCATGACGGCTCGCCGGGCTTGGAGGGCTTCCACAGGACGAAATCCAGGGGCGAGCGCTTGTAGGGGGCGACCTCGACCCGCGCGCCGGATTCCATCTCGTCGAGGGGCCGCTTCGAGAGCGCGCCGTAATCGGGCATCGAGGGCACGTCGAACAGCACATGGCCTTCCGCCACATAGGCATGGCCCGACGCCACGAGCCCGTCGATGATCGTGTGCATCTCGGCGATGTGGTCGGTCGCGCGGGGCTCGACGAAGCGCGGGCGCTCGCCCGCTACGTTCACGTCCTCGGCCATCAGCACGCCGAGGTCGCGGATGTCGCCGTGGAAGGCGGCGAGCGTCCCGTCGGTGAGTTCGCGGATGGTGATGCCGCGCTCGGCCGCGCGGGCGTTGATCTTGTCGTCCACGTCCGTGACGTTGCGGGCATAGGTGACATGCGCCTCGCCGTAGAGATGGCGCAGCAGCCGGAACAGCAGGTCGAACACGATGATCGGCCGGGCATTGCCGATATGGGCGGCGTCGTAGACCGTCGGCCCGCAGGCATACATCCGCACATGCGTCGGATCGATCGGCACGAAGGGCGCCTTCTCGCGGGTCAGCGTGTTGTAGAGCCGCAACATCGGCGCCATGAAACCGTCTTTCGTAACCCTGGGACGCGACGGCTCCGCCGCCTGCGGATGCCGCCTGTCCCCATGCCCTAAATCCCGAGAACCGATCAACTTTTACGAGTCGCGAGGCATGCGCCCCGCAACCGCGACGACCGGATCGGCCGGACGCCAAGCACCCTGCGTGTTGCACGGAGGCGACGGACCCTGCCGACCAACTGCGCTACCCCAAAACGGTGATGAATTCGAGAACGACGCCGGGAGAGGTTCGGTCAAGGTCGCGACGATCCGGAAAGGATTTGTTTACCGACGAGGCCGAGATTTTCCCAAACGCGAATCCTCCCATCCGGTGAATCCAGCCTTTCGCGGATCCCGTCATCAAGGTCACTGCCCATGCGACGCTCGGCTGCCGGTCTCGGCGCTCTCTGCGCCCTCGCGCTCATTTCCTCCGCCGCCCTGGCCGTCGATGACGGCGAGAAGCCCGCCCGCGCGCCGGCACAGGTAGAGAAGACGTTCCTGATTCCCGCCGGCGAAGGCTACGGCGTCGGCGAATGCCTGGTGGCGGGCAGCGGCTCCTGCGGGCAGGTGGTGGCCGATGCCTGGTGCGAGGCGCAAGGCTTCGCCGTCGCCGGCTCCTTCGGCCTGGCCGCTCCCGAGGACTATACCGGCGCGATCGACCAGCCGCCCGCGCCGAAGACAGTCGAGCCGCCGATCCGCATCACCTGCAAGGACTGATCCGCAGGGCTCACACCCGGTCGTTCGAGGCGGCCCGGCCCGATGCCGGCGCCGCCCCTGGGCCGGATCAGCCCTTGAAGAAATCGCCGCAGCGGGGCGGCGCCTCGGCGGTGCCCCACGGCATCAGTGGCACCGCCGTGGTGGAGTTCTTGGGCGAGCCCTGGATCACCTTGTCGGAATAGACCATGTAGATCAACGTGTTGCGCTTGGCGTCGCAACCGCGGACGATTTGCATCGACTTGAAGATCAGCGACCGCCGCTCACTGAACACGACGTCGCCCTGCTTGAGCTTGTCCTTCGGATTCTTGAACGACACCGGGCCGACCTGCCGGCAGGCGAGGGAGATGTCGGAGACGTCCTCGGCGAGGCCGAGCGTGCCCTTGATTCCCCCCTTCTCGGGCTGCGTGTACCAGCAGGCGATGCCGGAGACCTCCGGGTCGTCGATGCCGTAGACCACCAGCTTGTCGTTGGGGGTGAGCGGACGCCACACCGTGGATTTGTCGAAGATCCGGTCCGTGTCGTCGGCGCGGACCGCCGTCCCGCCCATCACCAACGCCGCCAATCCAGCCGCCACCGCGCGGCTTGTGAGACTCCGAAGACACATCATCACATCATTCCCCTCAAGTTTGCCGATGGGCATGTGGGAACACTGTCGCGCTCTGGCGAGGGCGGTTAGACACCCTTTGCAAAGGCGTTCTTCCGTACCCTGCCCGAGGGCCGGAACCGCCCAGCTTCACACCCGTTTCTGACAGGTCATGCCGCTGATCCCTCCACAGATCCGCAAGCTCGTCGCAACGCTCGGCGCCGCCATGGCCGCCATCGCGTTCGGGACAGCCGTCCAGGCGCAGGCACCCAACGCCCAGTGCCAGCGATACCGCTTCGAACTCGCGAATCTCAGCGACGGCGCCAACACCGCCCGCGCCCTGCAGAACGAGATCGGCCGGCTGGAAGCCTATTACCGGACCCTGAGCTGCGAGGGCGGCAAGTTCCTGTTCTTCGATTCGCGCCCGCCGCAATGCGGCGCGGTGGAACAGCGTATCCGGGCGCTCCAGGCCGGCTACGGCGCCGAGAACGGCGAGGTCACCGCCGCCCGGCGGCGCCAGCTCACGGCCGCCATCGCCTCCTCCTGCGCCGAGACCGGTCCGAAGATCGTCGAGGGCGTGGTCGGCGAGCAGCGCGGACGGGGCGGGCCGCAGGTGGTCTGCGTCCGGACCTGCGACGGCGCCTATTTCCCGATGAACAATCTGCCCGATGGTCGCGAGGGCGCCAACGAGTTGTGTCAGGCCCTGTGCCCCGGCACGGAGGCGGTGGCCTATTCGATGCCCAATGGCGATGACGGGCTGAAACAGGCCGCATCGATCAAGGGCAGCCGGGCCTACGTGTCGCTCGCCAACGCCTTCAAGTTCCAGAAGAGCTTCACGCCGGACTGCTCGTGCAAGAAGGCGAACCAGACCTGGGCCCAGTCCCTGGTGAAGGCCGAGAGCATGCTCGTCCGGCACAAGGGCGACATCTTCGTGACACCGATGCAGGCGGAAGCCATGTCGCGGCCGAAGGTGCGCGTCACCCTCGCGGGCCGTGCGGACAAGACCGTGGCGGCCATCGCCGCCGATGCGGCGACCCGGAACGGGGCCATCCTGTCCGATGGGGGCGTGGTTCGCGACGGGGCGACCACGGAAGCGTCCGCCACCGGCCGCGACGAGCGCGCGGCCATCCGCATCATCGCGCCGAGCATGATCGCGGTCCCGGCTCGCGCCGCCGCGCCATAGCGGACATTCACGGCGGGCGAGGGAAATCGTCGGTCCCCCCGCGATGTCACGAGCGACCCGTCCCCTAACCGGTTGAGGGCGAAGGGTTTCCTTCGCGCTCGCCTTCGATTCCGCGTCGAGATGGCGGATCGCGGGCGCACGATCCGGGAATGAATTCGGAACCATCCCGGCTCCATTCGGTTCCGATGGCCACATCAACGTTTGTGAGTGACCATCGATGCGGAACCTCCGCCTGCTCTTTCTGACCGGCACCATGTTGCCGGCCTTGATCCTATCGGGCCCCCTTGCGGCCAGCCCCGACAGAGGCGGGCCGGGCGTGATGCTGCTCGCCCAAGCGGGTCCGGGAGCCGAGCGCGGCGACCCGCGCGGAGGCGGCGATGCCCCCCGTGGCGGCGCGGCCAGGCCGGAAAGAGCCGAGCGCCCGGAAAGGGCTGAACGCCCCGAGCGCGCAGAACGGCCGGAGAGGGCCGAGCGCCCCGAGAGAGCGGAGCGTCCCGAACGTCCCGAGCCGCGCCAGGAACGGGCTCCGGTTGAGCGGCCCGAGCGGCCTGATCGTCCCGAGAAGCCCGACCGCGCCCCGGCCGAACGGCCGACCCCTCCGGCCGCGCGCGAGCGCAATCCGGATCCCGCTCCCGCCAAGCCGGCACCGAAGGAGGCTCCGGCCCCGCGCGAGCGTGCCCCGGCCGCTCCCGAGCGCGACGCGACACCCGACCGTCCCGCCCGCCCCGAGCGTGGCGACAGGCCGGACCGGACCGAAAAGCCGGACAGGCCCGACAAGCCCGACCGCGGCGAAAAGCCGGACAGAAGCGCCAAGCCCGAGCGTGGCGAAAGGCCCGATCCGAGCACCAAACCCGAGCGCGGGGACAAGCCCGAGCGTGAGGGCAGGCCGGACCGGAACGAGAAGCCGGACCGGAACGACAAGACCGACCCCGCCCGTCGCGGCGCACCGGACGCGACTCCGGATGCCAAGAAGCCGGATGCAAAGACGCCGGATGCCAAGACGCCGGATGCCAAGACGCCGGATGCCAAGACGCCGGATGCTAAGACACCCGATACCAAAGCCCCCGACGCGAAGCCGGCTCCCAACACCCGGCCGGGCGTTCCGGGTAAGCCCTTCGTCCCGCCGGGTCAGGCGCAGGAGAAGAATGACCGTGACGACAAGCGCGGTGCGGACGACCGGCGCGGGCCGGACGACAGGCGTGGCGCGGATGACCGGCGCGGACCGGACGACAGGCGTGGCGCGGATGACAACCGGCCCGGCGGCGCCAACCGCCCGGCGGCGGGCGACACCGAGCGGCGTGGCGAGATCGAGCGCCGCGACCGCGAACGCCGCGAGGCGTTCGAGCGCAAGGACGAGCGGGACCGCCGCGACGTCTTCAACCGTCCGGGCCGGCCCGGCTATGTCGAGGGCGGCTTCCGCGGCAACGACGTGCGCAGCTACGACGAGGTCCGTCGTGACCGGCGTGAGTTCAACGAGGGCGGACGCACCTATATCCGCGAGCCCGGCCGCATCATCGTGCGGGATCGTGACAATTACTTCATCCGGCACGACGAGAACGAGCGCTTCCGCTATCTCGACCGCGGCGCCTACCGCAGCGAGCGCCGCGGCGGCGACACGATCACCTATCTCGACCGTCCGGGCGGCATCCAGATCGTCACCGTGGTGGACGATGACGGCCGCCTCGTGCGCCGTTCGCGCCGGTTCCGCGACGGCCGCGAAGTCGTGATCATCGACAACGGCTTCGGCGGTCCCCAGCGTCCGATCTACGAGGACGTGATCGACCTGCCGCCGCCGGACATCCGCATCCCCCGCGACCGCTACGTCGTGAATTACGAGGGCGCCGACGAGCGGCAGGTCTACGAGGCCCTGTCCGCTCCGCCGGTGGTGGCGGTGGACCGCCGCTACACCCTCGATCAGGTGCGCTACAGCCCGCAGCTGCGGGCACGGATGCGCAGCGTCGACATCGACACGATCACCTTCGATACGGGTTCGTTCGACGTGACGCCCGATCAGGCCTCGCGGCTCGGAAACATCGCGGCGGCGATCAACCAGGCTGTGAAGGCCAACCCGCAGGAAGTGTTCCTCATTGAGGGCTATACCGATGCGGTGGGCAGCGAGGTCGACAACCTGTCGCTCTCGGATCGCCGCGCCCAGTCGGTGGCGACGGTGCTCAGCCAGAACTTCCAGGTGCCCCCGGAGAACCTGACCACCCAGGGCTACGGTGAGCAATCCCTCAAGGTGAACACCCAGGAGGCCTCGCGCGAAAACCGCCGGGTCACGGTGCGCCGCATCACCCCGCTGATCCAGCAGCAGGGCGAGGCTGCGGAAGCTCCGCCCAAGTAAGCGGGGCAAGTAAGCCGGGCAAGTAAGGCGGCTTGGCCGCATTGTCGTGACGTCACGGGCCGCATGTCTCGAAAGAGGGGTGCGGCCCGCGTCGTTCCGTGCTTCTGCAACACTCCCGCGAGCGCGCGATATCGAGGAGACCGGCGAGCATGGCCGAGGAGAGCGACCGCCTGATCACAGCCGGGACGCCGATCTTTCGTCGGACCACCCTCGCTCTGTTCGCCGCGGGCTTCTCCACCTTTGCCGTGCTCTACGGCGTGCAGCCGCTGATGCCGGTCTTCGCCGACGAGTTCCATGTCTCGCCGGCCGAGAGCAGCCTGTCGCTGTCGCTCCCCTGCGCGATGCTGGCCCTGGCGCTCCTCGTCGTCAGCCCCCTCTCCGAAGTGTGGGGGCGCAAGCCGATCATGGTCGCCTCCCTTTTCGCCTCGGCGATCCTCACCCTCATCGCCGTGATCGTGCCGAGCTGGCACGGCTTCCTGGCGTTGCGCGCGCTCACGGGGTTGGCCGCGAGCGGCCTGCCGGCCGTCGCCATGGCCTATCTCAGCGAGGAGATGGATTCCCGCGCCATCGGCCTGTCCATGGGGCTCCTCATCGGCGGCAACGCCATGGGCGGCATGGTCGGGCGGCTGATCGCCGGCATCATCACCGACCATGCCTCCTGGCGCGTCGGCCTCGGCACCATTGGAATCCTGGCGCTCGTCGCCGCCATCCTGTTCTGGCGCGGATTGCCGCCGTCGCGGCGCTTCCTCCCCAACCGGATGCGCTGGCGACAGGTGCCGGGTACGTTCGGCCAGCATTTCCGCGATCCGGGCCTGCCCTGGCTCTTCGCGGAGGCGTTCCTGCTCATGGGCGGCTTCGTCAGCGTCTACAATTACGTGGGCTTCCGCCTGCTCGATCCGCCCTACAACCTTAGCCAGTCGGCCATCGGCGCGATCTTCGTGGTCTATCTCGCCGGCACGTTCAGCTCGGCGGTGACGGGTGAGATCGCGAGCCGGCTCGGGCGGCGCCGGGTGCTGTGGCTCGCGATCCTGCTCGGCCTCGTCGGCATCCTCATGACCCTGTCCGAGCGCCTTCCCCTCATCATCGCGGGGATCGTCGTGGTCACGGTGAGCTTCTTCGGCGCCCATTCGGTGGCGAGTTCCTGGATCGGGCGGCGCGCCCTGCGCGACCGGGCGCAGGCCTCCTCGGTCTATCTGTGCCTGTATTACCTCGGCTCGTCGGTGCTCGGAACGGCGGGGGGCTGGTTCTTCGAACATGCGGGATGGTCGGGGGTCGTCGCCTTCTTCGGGGCCCTCTACGGTCTGGCATTGGCCATCGCACTCCGCCTTTCGCGCCTGCCCCCCCTCGTTCCGGGTCCATCGTCCGACCCCGACCGTTGACCAGCCCGGTTCGACAGCCCATCTAGGCGCTCGTCGTCGCTCACCGGAGCGACAGGCGAGCGATCGCCGCAAACTAGGAAGTCCGGCACGCTTGGTCCAAGCGGCTCCGGCTTACGGAACCGAACGTGTTCGAGCTCGCCGTCGCCGTCGCACTGATCGCCCTCAACGGGGCCTTCGCGCTGTCCGAACTCGCCGTCGTCTCGTCGCGGAAGTCCCGGCTGCGGATGATGGTGGAGGCGCGCCGGCCCGGTGCCCAGGCGGCAATGACCCTCGCCGAAGATCCGGGACGTTTCCTCTCCGCCGTCCAGATCGGCATCACCCTCGTCGGCATCCTGTCCGGCGCCGTCTCCGGCGCGGCGCTCGGCGAACGCCTCACCGAGATCCTGTTCGAGGCGGGCCTGTCGAAACCCGTGGCCGATCCCCTCGGCTACGGGATCGTCATCGCCATCATCACCTATCTGTCGGTGATCATCGGCGAACTCGTGCCCAAGCACGTGGCCCTGCGCGACCCTGAGGGCATCGCCTGTTTCGTCGCCCGGCCGATGCGGCTGATCTCGCGGATCGCGCTTCCGGCGGTCTGGCTCCTCGACGCCTCGACCCGCGCGGTGTTCCGGCTGGTCGGCCAGGAAGCCTCCAGCGCCAGCGCGGTGACCGAAGAGGAGATCCGCACCATCGTGGCGGAGGCCGAGACGGCGGGGGTGATCGAGACCGACGAGCGCAAGATGATCGCCGGCGTGCTGCGCCTCGGCGACCGCGCCGTGCGGGGCGTCATGACCCCGCGCACCGACGTGCACTGGATCGACCTCGACAAGGCGCCGGAGGAGATCCGCGCCATGCTGGTCTCGAGCCCGCATTCGCGCATCCCGGTCGGCGAGGGCAACCCGGACAACATGCTCGGCGTCGTGCAGGTGCGCGAACTGGTCAAAGCGCTCATCGAGAACGAACGGTTCGACCTGCGCGCCTATATCCGCAGCGCCCCGGTGCTCCCCGACACCCTCGACGCCCTCGACGCGCTCACCGCCCTCCAGGCGGCCGACGTTCCCATGGCCCTGATCCACGACGAGTATGGCCATTTCGACGGGCTCGTGACCCCGGCCGACATCCTCGACGCCATCGCGGGCGCGTTCCATTCGGAGGATTCCGAGCCCGAGGCGGTGCAGCGCCAGGACGGGTCCTGGCTCATCGCCGGCTGGATGCCGGTGGACGAGATGGCCGACCAGCTCGGCATCAAGCTCGAATCGAGCCGCGATTACGAAACCGCCGCCGGCCTCGTCATCGCCAAGCTGCAGCGCCTGCCGGAGACCGGCGAGACCTGCGACATCGCCGGCTGGCGCTTCGAGGTGGTGGATCTCGACGGGCGCCGGGTGGACAAGATCCTGGTGTCGCGGATCGCCTGAACATCATCGCCGGATCAGGATGACGCCGCCGATCAGGAGCGCGATGCCGGCGAGGCGCGGCATGTCGAGGGAGCGCCGGACGAGGCCGAGCCAGCCGAAATGGTCGGCCGTCACCGATGCGAGCATCTGCCCGGTGACGAGGAGCGCGATGAAGGTGGCGGCCCCGAGCTTCGGTACGAGGACGATGGAGAGCCCGATGAACAGGGCTCCGAACACCCCGCCGCTCCAGCCCCACCATGGGATGCGCGCTGCGGCCCCGAGGGACGGCAGGGGATCGCGCAGGACGACGGCCAACACCGCCATGCAGCCCAGGCCAAGGGCATAACTGACGAAGCCGGACCATGCCGCCGAACCGAGAGCCGCCCTGAGATTGGCGTTGAGAACCTGTTGCGTGACGACGCTGGCCCCGGCCGCCAGGGCCAGGGCCGTGAGGAGGAGGAGTTCAGGCATAGCGCTTGGCCCCCGCCACGCAGAGAACGACGATGCCGGTCACCGCCAGCATGCTCGGGGCCACGGGCTCGTGGAGCAGCAGGCCCGCGAGAGCCAGGCCGAAGAACGGCTGCAGCAGCTGGAGCTGCCCGACGCCGGCGATCCCGCCCAGGGCCAGCCCGCGATACCAGAACACGAACCCCACCAGCATGCTGAAGACCGAGACGTAGGCGAGGCCGATCCAGGCCGGCAGGCCGATGCCGCTCCAGGCCGGGGGCAGGTTCACGAGGGCGATGGCGGCCATGAGCGGCAGGGACAGAGCCAGGGCCCAGGAAATCACCTGCCATCCCCCGAGCCGGCGCGACAGGGTCGCGCCCTCCGCGTAGCCGAGGCCGCAGAGCACGATCGCGGCCACCATCAGGAGGTCGCCCGTGAGCGAGCCGCCCCCGCTTTGGAACAGCGCGAAGCCCGCCACCGTGAGACTGCCGATGCCGGAGAACAGCCAGAAGGCCGGGCTCGGACGCTCTCCGCCCCGGATCACGCCGAAGATGGCGGTGGCGAGCGGCAGCAGGCCGATGAAGACGATGGAATGAGCCGACGTGATGTGCTGGAGCGCCAGCGCCGTCAGGAGGGGGAAACCGACCACGACACCCACGGCCACGATGGCCAGCGACGCGAGATCGGATCTTTCGGGACGCTTCTGCCGCAGAGCGAACAGCATCGTCGCGCCGAGCAGGGCCGCGATCACCGCCCGCGCCGAGGTCAGGAAGAGCGGCGTGAACCCGCCGACCGCCACCCGCGTCGCCGGCAGCGAGGCGCTGAAGATGATGACGCCCAGAAGGCCGCTGCCCCATCCCGCCGTAATCCGTTGCATCGCGTCGTCTCATCCCGATCGGACCGCCAAACCGGAGAGGTCTCGGCGCGGACGCCTTGACAACCATCTAGCACTCATGCCGTCAAATGCTTGACCCGTCGCTGTCCATGCGAAACAGGCATGATGAACCCGGCCCATCTCGATCTTTTTCGCGCCGTCCTGCGTCATGGCGGGATGACGCGGGCCGCTGCCGCCCTTGGCATCGGGCAACCCCATGTGAGCCGCGCGATAGCGCAGCTCGAGGCCGATCTCGGCTTCGCGCTGTTCGTGCGCGGCCATGGCAGCGCCCTGCCGACGCAGGAGGGCGAAGCCTTCGCACGTGAGGTGGAGCGGACCTATGCGGGGCTCGACCACCTGTCCCAGGCGGCCCGCCAGATCCGCGACCTCGGCACGGGGCCGCTGCGCATCGCCTGCCAACCGTCCCTGGCCTCGCGGCTGCTGCCGCGGGCGATCCGGCGGTTGAGCGAGGAGTTACCGGGCGTCCGGGTCGCGGTCCATGTGCCGGCGCCGGAGACGATCTGGTCCTGGGCCGCCTCCGGTCAATGCGATCTCGGCCTGGTGCGGCCCCGGTCCGGCTATGCGGGCGTGATCGGCGAGCCCTTCCTCGCCATCGATGCGGTCTGCGCCCTGCCCCGGGGGCATTCCCTCGCGGCCAGGCGGGCGATCGAGGTGGGCGATCTCGCCGACGAGCCCCTGATCGCGGGCGGAACCGGGGTGTTCCAGCAGGCGATCGAAGCGGCCTTCGCGGCGGCCGGCATCGCCCCGCGCTTCGGCCTCATGGCGCAGTATACGTCCGCGCGCTGCGGCCTCGTGGCCGAAGGGCTCGGGATCGCCATCGTCGATCCCCTTCCCGCCCGCGACCTCGGCGGCCTATCCATCGTGCTTCGACCGTTCCGGCCGCGCCTGCCCATCGAGACGATGCTGATCCGCCCTGCGGGACGACCGCCGGGCCGGGCGGCGGAACGGCTCGTGGGACATCTCCTCCGGGAACGGGACGCACTCCTGCCGAAGGCGGTGGGCGGAGGCGACTGAACCCGAGCCGCGCTGGATCGGGACGGGGCAACCTGGCTGAAGACAGTCGGCGGGACGGAACGCTTCGCCTCCTTGCAGGCTCCCCCATGAGCGACCCCATATCGAGAGCTTAGCTCGGTGACGTTCGCCCGAACGACAAGATCGCTCGCGTCGGACCCAAGTCACGACATATCCCGGTCTTGATATCCGGCATAATCCTGCCGATTGACACAGTGATTCCTTCTCACTTGCTTGATGGATACGGCCGGCGACAAATCGCTTGCCCACAGATGCGCGCTTAAGCTTATCTTTAGACGATCTCTTGTAATCTTGCTTCGCATTCTGCTGCGCCTGAGCGCATATCAATCCGGGGTTTGAGATGAAGGTCGTCAGGCAAGCCAGCGTGATGCTGAAGATCGCCATCCCGCTGGCCCTGATGGGCCTGATGGCTATTGGGTTGGTGGTCTATTCCCGCATCACCCTGAACAGCGTCGCGGAACAGACGAAGTATTACGCGGAAATTCTGAGTGTCCGGCAGGAGACCTATCTGCGGATTCAGATCAAACTCGGCGAAGCAGCTCTCCTGAGCCGCAATATCCTCTTGGTGACCGACAAGGATAAAATGTCCGATTACAAGCAGCGGTATGAACAGGCGGAGAAGGAGACGTTCGAGTCTGTCGACAAATTGATCCAGCTGGCCGAAACGCCGGAGCGTCGCAAGATTGGCCAGGATCTTCGGCAGATGACCGAATCATATTTTGCCGTTGTCCACCGCGCGACTGCGCTCGCTATGCAAGGCGAGACACCCAGGTCGCTACAGATCGTCCAGCAGGAAGCCCAGCCGGCACGGAACAAGCTGAACGGATTCATCGGGCAGCGCACCCAGCGAATCACGGAGGAAATGCAGGCGGGCAAGCTGGCTCTGGAAGCGCAGGTGACCGATACCGTCCGGAGCCTGATCGCCATCGCGGCCATCGGCCTCACCGCCGCCGCGATCCTGGCCGGCCTCATCGTCACGTTCGGCATCACCCGCCCGCTGGGCCATCTCGTCTCGGTCCTGCAGCGGATGGCGCAGGGCGACATCGACGCCGAGATCGAGGAGGCCAAGCGCGGCGACGAGATCGGCGCGGTGGGCAAGGCCGTGGAAGAGATCAAGGCCATGGTCGCCCGGAAGGCCGCCGAGGAAGCCGACATCCGGCGCATCGCCGAGGACGCCGCGCAGGCGGAACGGAAGCGCACGATGATCGCGATGGCCGACAGCTTCGAAGGCGCCGTTGGCGGCATCATCGAGATGGTCTCGGCTTCGGCCACCGAACTCCAGGCCACCGCCCAGACCATGACCTCCACCGCCACGCAGACGGCGAGCCAGTCCATGACTGTGGCGGCCGCCGCCGAGGAAGCCGCCACCAACGTCAACACCGTGGCGGCAGCGGCGGAGGAGCTCGGCGTCTCCGTGCAGGAGATCGGACGGCAGGTCAGCGGGTCGGCCGATCTCGCCCAGGGTGCCGTGACGGAAGCCGACCGGACGGCGGCCCTGGTGCAGACCCTGTCCCAGGCGGCCTCCCGCGTCGGCGACGTCGTCGGCCTGATCTCGAACATCGCCGCCCAGACCAACCTTCTTGCCCTCAACGCCACCATCGAGGCGGCGCGGGCGGGGGAAGCCGGCCGGGGCTTTGCCGTGGTGGCCACGGAGGTCAAGGAACTGGCCAGCCAGACGGCGCGGGCCACCGAGGAGATCTCCAGCCAGATCGCCCAGATCCAGGGTGCCACCGGCGAGGCGGTGTCAGCCATTGCCTCCATCACGTCCCGCATCCGCGAGATCGATTCGGTGGCGACCACCATCGCCGCGGCGGTGGAGCAGCAGGGGGCCGCGACCCAGGAGATCGTCCGCAACGTGGCCCAGGCCGCGACGGGAACGAGCGAAGTGACGAGCAACATCTCCGGCGTCGCGGGGGCCGCCGAGGAGACGGGGGCCGCCGCGTCCCAGGTGCTCGGGGCGGCGGGCGAACTCTCGCGCCAGTCCGAACACCTGAACGGCGAGGTCCGCCGCTTCCTCGACACCGTGCGCGCGGCCTGAGGCCGTCTCCGGCTGCTGCATTCGCTGCCCGGCGAGCGCGCCCCCCCTCTCTTGGAAGGAAAGGGCGCCTGCTCCGGCCATACTGACCGAAGCGATCGACCGGAGGGGAATGAGGCCGGCCGGCATCGGTCTGATACCGGCCGACGATGAGGGGAACTTATCGTCGGCTGCCCGCACGACTGCGCGGCGGCGGCCGTCCGCCGAACCCGCTGAGGACGACCATCGGTCGGGATCAGCGCCTCTTGGTCTGAAAGTCGGAATCCGCTTTTCGGGCCGAGGCCTTCAGTCTCGACCGCCGAGCCGCGCCGCCACGATGTCCCGGCCGATGAGGGGCAGCAGGCCCGAGAGGTCCGGCCCGTGCTCCAGCCCTGTCACCGCGAGGCGGAGGGGCATGAACAGGGCCTTGCCCTTGGCGCCGGTCCGCTCCTTCACCGCATTGGTCCAGGCCTTCCAGGTCTGACCGTCCCAGGGCTCGGGCGGCAGCACGTCCAGGGCGGCGGCGGCGAAGCCCGCATCCGTGATGATGGGAGTCACCTCCCCGGCCACGATCCGCCACCATTCGGCGGCGTCCCCGACCTTGGTGAGGTTGGGCTGGATCACCGCCCAGAACGCTTCCGCCCGCGCCTCCGGGATGCCCAGGGCGAGGAGGCGTTCGCGCGCCTCGTCATAGGGCATGGCGTGGATCAGGCGGGCATTGAGCCCGTCGAGCTCCTGCGGGTCGAACTTCGCCGGCGCCCGCGAGATGTGGGAGAGATCGACCAGGGCAGCGAGGTCGTCGAGGCCAGGCACCGCGCGCACCGCCTCGGCCGAGCCGGTGAGCACGGCGAGCGAGCGCACGGCGCCGGGCTCGTAGCCCGCCTCCCGCAGGCCCCTCAGCGAGAGGTGGCCGAGGCGCTTCGACAGACCTTCGCCGTCGGCGGTGGTGAGCAGATTGTGGTGGCCGAAGATCGGCACCGGCTGATCCAGGGCCTCGAAGATCTGCACCTGCACGCCGGTATTGGTGACGTGGTCCTCGCCGCGGATCACATGGGTGATCCCCATTTCGGCATCGTCCACCACGGAGGGCAGCGTGTAGAGGTAGCTGCCATCGGCGCGGATCAGCACCGGGTCCGAGAGGGAGGCGCAATCCACATGCGCCGGCCCGCGCACGAGATCGTCCCAGGCGACGGTGCGGGCATCGAGCTTGAAGCGCCAATGGGGCGTGCGCCCCTCGGCCTCCAAAGCCGCGCGCTCGTCATCGGTGAGGCCGAGCGCCGCCCGGTCGTAGATCGGCGGCTGGCCCCGTCCGAGCTGGCGCCGGCGGCGACGCTCGAGTTCCTCCTGCGTCTCGTAGCAGGGATAGAGCCGGCCCGCCGCCTTCAGGCGCTCGGCCGCCGCGTCGTGGATGGCGGAGCGGTCCGACTGGCGAACGAAGAGATCGGGCACGATGCCGAGCCAGGCGAGGTCCTCCTCGATGGCACGCGCGAATTCCTCCGTCGAACGCTCCCGATCGGTATCGTCGAGGCGCAGCAGGAAGCGCCCGCCATGCGCCCGCGCGAACAAGGCGTTCAATAAGGCCGGACGGGCATTGCCGATATGGAGATACCCCGTGGGAGAGGGCGCGAAGCGGACGAGAGGGGCAGATGTCATGTCCGCCTCCTAGCCGATTTTCATTCTCCTGGGGACTGTTGGTTCCGAGAGACTGCCAGTTCAGACGAGCCCGTCAGCTCCAGGCGTGGAACGGCGGGTTCACGCCGTTGAGGGCGTGGTTGCCGATGATCGCGTATTTCCAGCGCACCGGGTCGTGGAGGGTGTGGGTACGAGCGTTGCGCCAGTGCCGGTCGAGGTTGCTCTCGGCGAGCGTCGAGCGGGTGCCGGCGAGCTCGAACAGCTTGCTGCTCGCCTTGACGGCGATCTCGGTGGTGAGCACCTTCGATTCGGCCACGGCGAGCTGGGCCGCAGCCACCGTTTCGGCACTCGGGTTGGCGACCGCCTCGTCGAGGGCGAGGCCGGCTTTGTCAAGGATGGCTTCGGCGGCATGGAGCCGGATCGTCAGCTCGCCGATCGCCTGGATCGTGTAGGGGTCGTCGGAGGCACGGTCCTGGCCGCTATCGACCCAGGGGCGGGTCTTGGTGCGCACGAACGCGATGGTGTCGTCGATGGCCTCGCGGGCGATGCCGGCATCTACCGCCGCCTGGATGATCTGGAAGATCGCCCCGTCGGAGCGCGGTTGCTCATAGCCCTTCCAGGCCGGGACGAGATGGGTCTTGGGCACCCGGACGTCGTCGATGAGAACGGTGCCGCTCGCCGTGGTCCGCTGGCCGAAAGCGGACCAGTCGTCGATGACGGTGAGGCCGGGCGCGCCCCTGTCGGCGATGGCGTACCAGGCGCGGCCCTCGCCATCGAGGGCGACGATGGGGACGAGATGGGCGAGCAATGCCCCCGTGGAATAGAACTTCTTGCCGCGCACGATGACGTGGTCGCCGTGATCGATGAAGTGGGTCTTGAAGTCGGTGGCGCGCGGCGTGCCGATCTCCGAGAAGGCATTGCCGAAGCGGGTGCCCTTCAGGACCTCGCCGAACAGCAGCGCCTGCTGATCGGGGTCGGACACCGTGCGGATCGCCGCCACGATGCCGAGATGGTTCTGAGAGATCTGGCCGATCGAGGGGTCCGCCGCCGAGATGATCGCGACGACCTGTGCCAGGGTCTTGTAGGAGACCTCCGGCCCGCCGAAGGCCTTGGGCACGTTGATCGACCAGAGCCCGCTCTGCGAGAACGAGTCGAGCTCGGCATAGGGCCGCCGGTTGGTCCGGTCGCGTTCGGACGCGCCCTCGCGGAACTCCCTGGCGAGGCCATGGGCGACGCGGATCGCCTCGGCATCGTCGCGGATGACATGGGCGGGGGATGCCGGACGGAGAACCGGCGGCGCGCCCCGGGCGGTTTCGAGCGACTGGGCGCTGACGGCGATGTTCATGGATGGCTCCAGGGTACCGGGCAGACGATGGGCTGGTTTGAACGGGCGTTTGAAGACCTCGGCCGGATCCCCCCTCTCCCCGCCCGCGGGGAGAGGGCCGAGCCCCCCTCGTCGGGGGCGAGGCAAGCGGAGGCGAAGCCGAAGCGAGGGTGAGGGGACGATTCCGAAGGAGTCTCATCCGGACGAGCCCCCTCACCGTCGGCTGCCGCCTCGCCGCGCCGACGGCGTGGTCGTCGCGGCCCTCTCCCCGCGCGCGGGGAGAGGGGAATGCGCGGCTCTCGTCAGCGGGCGTTGAAAGAGGCCGCTCAGGCGGCCTCGGCCCGGCGCTCGCGCGCGGCCTCCAGCGCCCTCACCTTCGGGATGATGTGGGCACCGAAATAAGCGACGTCCTCCTGGAAGTGCAGGAAGGCGAGGAGGGCGAGGTCGACGCCGGCATCCTTCAGGGCGACGATGCGCTCGGCGATCTGGTCGGGCGTGCCGATCAGGTTGGTCTTGAAGCCGTCATTGTACTGGACGAGATCCTCGAAGCTCGACTTCGCCCAGTTGCCCTCCCCTTCCGGGGAGGCCTTGCCGGCGTTCTTCACCTCGTGGCCGAAGGCCTTCACCGCATCGGGATCGGCGTTGTCGATGATCTCCTGGAGGACGGCGCGGGCCTCTTCCTCGGTGTCGCGGGCGATGACGAAGGCGTTGACGCCGACCTTCACCGAATGCCCGTTGGCCGAGGCCTTGGCCTGGATGTCGTCCACCTGCGCCCGGATGCCCTCCGGGGTGTTGCCATTGGTGAAGTACCAATCGGAGACGCGGGCGGCCATGTCGCGCGCCGCGCGTGACGAGCCACCCTGGAAGATCTCGGGCTGCGGGTCGGCCGGCTTCGGCTTCAGGGTGTAGTTGGTGTAGCGGTAGAAATCGCCGCGGAAGGTGAAGTCGTCCTGGGTCCAGATCCCGCGAAGCGAGCGGATGAACTCCTCCGAGCGGCGATAGCGCTCGTCATGGTCGAGCCAGGGCTCGCCGATGGCGCGGAACTCCCCGGAGAACCAGCCCGACACGACGTTGATGGCGATGCGCCCGTTGGTGAGCTGGCTGATCGTGGCGATCTGCTTGGCGGCGATGGTCGGGTTCCAAGGGCCGGGCAGAAGCGCGGCGATGACCTTGAGCTTCGTGGTCACCGCCAGCAGGGCGTGGCTGAACGCCACCGATTCGTGCTGGAACTCGGCGCCGTAGCCGGCGGTGAAGCGAATCTGCGTCAGGGCGTAGTCGAACCCCGCCTCCTCCGCGATCTGGGCGAGCTTGCGGTTGTAGTCGGCATCCCAGCTGGTGCGCTGCTCGATCTTGCTGATGACGAGGCCGCCGGACACGTTGGGCACCCAATAGGCAAAACGGATCGGCTCCGGGGCGAAATGGTTCGGGAGAGTCATGCATCTATCCGCGAATTCGAGACATCGTGCGGCCCAGTCGACGCCGCGACCGCAAGTGAATACATTATGATATCAAGCATACGACGAAGATAAGCTTGCGTTGTAGCTTTGGTGTGCCGAATGTCTTACGAAGACGAGGCATAGTCAAAGGAAGAGAAATACTTTTTCTTGCGCCATGTCGGGACAATCTTCCGGCAAACCGGCCTCGAACGACACGATCGTGTTCCGGCAGGACCGGGATCGGCGGGGGCGCGGCATCTCGGAAGGGCCGGTCCGCGAGATTTTCCCGGGCGTCGACCTTTCCCGGTCACCGGAGCCTCCCGCACGGCGGCAAACGGCCCTAGCTATCGATGCGCCAGCGATGGTAATCCCCGCACTCGGAGGGCTTCACACACTCCCGGTCACGGTCGTTTCTCGCGCGGAGCACGATTGCGCAGGGGAGTCGTGTGAGAGACGCTCGATGGTGACGGATACGGGCCCCGCCCCGCCCCGAACGGGGCATGGCGGGGCATCTCGGATGACAGGTGGAACCCAGGCGATGACCGGCTTCGACGCTTCGACCTCTCCTTTCGCCGGACCGTCCTTGCCGCGTCCGTCATCGCAGCTCGTCACCGTCTTCGGCGGCTCCGGCTTCCTCGGGCGCCATGTGGTGCGGGCGCTGGCCAAGCGCGGCTATCGCATCCGCGTCGCCGTCCGCCGCCCCGACCTCGCGCTCTTCCTGCAGCCGCTGGGCAAGGTCGGGCAGATCGTCGCCGTCCAGGCGAACCTGCGCTATCCCGATTCCATCGCCCGGGCGGTGGAGGGCGCCGACGTGGTGGTGAACCTCGTGGGCATCCTGCAGGAGAGCGGCAAGCAGAGCTTCCTGGGCCTCCAGGCCGAGGGGGCGGGCGAGATCGCTCGCGCGGCGGCAAGCGTCGGCGCGCCGGTCGTCCATGTCTCGGCCATCGGGGCGGACGAGACGTCCGGGTCCGAATACGCCCGCTCCAAGGCCTTGGGCGAGGCGAACGTCCTGGCGGCCCAGCCCCGCTCCGTGATCCTGCGCCCCTCCCTGGTCTTCGGCCCCGGCGACAGCTTCTTCAACCGCTTCGCGTCGCTCGCCCGCGTACTCCCGGTCCTGCCCCTGGCCGGCGCCGGCACGCGCTTCCAACCGGTCTTCGTCGGCGACGTGGCCGAGGCGGTCGCCCGCGCGGTGGACGGACAGGCCGAGGCGGGCCGGGTGTTCGAACTCGGCGGTCCCGAAATCGAGACCCTCGACGCCCTCGTTCGCTACATGCTCAAGACCACCATGCGCCGCCGCCTCGTGGTCGACCTGCCCAAGCCCCTCGCCATGCTGCAGGCCCGCGTGATCGAGACCGTGGACACCCTGAGCCTCGGCCTTCTGCCGGACAGCCTCAAGCTCACGCGCGACCAGGTCACCCTGCTGCAGACCGACAACGTGGTCTCGGAGGCGGCCAAGGCCGAGGGGCGGACCCTCGACGGCCTCGGCATCCTGCCCACCGCCATGGCGGCCGTCGTGCCGGGCTATCTCTGGACCTTCCGCAAGGCCGGCCAGTTCGCCAAGGAGACGATCACCATCTCCGAGGAGGAGGCGGCGGAGCCGTCATCCCCGCCGGTCACACGCCCGAGCGGTCCTCCGATCGGCCCCGACGCGACGGCCCCGAGCCGGATGGGCGTGCGGTGGGGGACGCGGGGCTGAGGCGGGCCGCGCTCAACCGATCCGCTTGCGCACATCCGGCTCGGCCAGGGCGGCCTTGCGGCTCAGCCCCTTGTGGACATGGACCATCAGGGCGATGCCGAAGAGCGGCGTCAGCAGGTTGAGGACGGGGACCACCATCAGGCCCGCCAGCATGGCGCCGGCGGTCATCGTGGTCAGGCCGAAATGCCGGCGCATGGCGCCCGCTTCCTGCATGGGCCGGAAGCGCCCGGCGGCGAGTTCGAAATACTCGCGCCCGAGGAGGTAGGTGTTGGCGAGGAAGAACGCCACGAGGTTCACGCCCGGCACGAAGAACAGGATCAGCGCCACGAGGTTCACCAGCAGGGCGAGGCCCGCGAAGCGCAGGGCGTAGAGCATCGCCGATCCGATCGGCAGCGCCGTGCCCGGCGCGTCTTGGGGAAAGTCGGTGCGCTCCACGATGGCGGCGGCATCGTCGAGGAAGTAGCCCGCCACCAGGATCGAGACCGCCGGCATGACGTAGGCGAGGCCGATGAACAGGCCGGCGCCGGCGAAGAACACCGCCAGGGTATCGAGGAAAGGGTAGCTCGCCGACAAGTGATGGTTCGCGAGGAACCAGTCGATCGCCTTGGTGAGGCCGGCCCAGATCAGGACGAGGAGCCCGAGGGTCAGGGCCAGCGACTTCCACAGGATGGCGCGCAGGGGCGGCGAGAGCACCTGCTTGACCGCAGCGTAGGCCGCCTGAATGAGCATGGCGCCCGAATCCTTGAGTTCCGCGCGAGGGCGGGCGCCCGTCCGGGAGCCGCCGTCAGCGCCGGGTTCTGGCGGCGCCGGCGTTGCGGCGCAACCCCGGCCGGCCGTACCGCGCTGAACCTTTTTGCCGCTGCCGCGCGTTCCTGCAAGAGATCGGCGACGTTTGAGGACGTGCGATCCCTTCTCCCGTAACCGTCGGTAGAGACTCGCGGGTCACTCTACCGGCCCTCGGCCCTTCACGACCCGCCTTCACGGATGCCTGCCCACCGCATGATGCCGACACCCCGTCCCGCCCACGCGCATTTCCGGCCGAGCATCTCCCCGCGCCTCGCGCCACTGCCCGACCACGCAGATGTGATCGTCGTCGGCGCGGGTGCCGCCGGGATCGCCGCGGCACGGACCCTCACGGAGCGCGGCGTCTCCGTGGCCGTGCTGGAGGCGCGCGACAGGGTCGGAGGGCGGCTGATCACCACGATGCTGCGGGGCCATCCGGTGGATCTCGGCGGGCACTGGCTCCATGCCGGACCGATCAACCCGCTGGTGCGCCTGGGCGAGATTCGGGGCGAACCCTTGAGGATCGCCGCGCAGGAGGGGCATCTGTTCGTATCGGGGCGGAAGGGGCGCCCGGCCGAGGCCGCCGCCCATGCCCGCGCCTTTTCGGTGGCCGATCGCGCCCTGACCACCCAGGCCGGGTTCGGCGGCCCCGACCGCCCGGCTTCGAGCGCACTCCCGCCCGGCCTCGGCCCCTGGGCCGAGCGCATCGCCCTCGTCCACGGCCTCGTGTCGGGTCGCCCCCTGACGGACGTCTCACTCCATGATTTTCCCAGCATAGAATACGGCGACAACCGTTTCATCGCCGGCGGCTTCGGCGGCTATCTCGCCCGCCTGGCGCAGGGCCTGCCCATCGCGCTGAACACGCCGGTGGTGCGCATCGACTGGTCGGGGACGGGCGTCACCGTCGAGACGGCGGACGGATCGGTGCGGCGGGCCAAGGCGGTGATCGTCACGATCCCGATGATGGTGCTGCGCGCCGCGCCGCTCTTCACCCCGTCCCTGCCGCCGGAGACGCTCGCGGCCATCGACGGATTTTCCAGCGGGATCTACGAACACGCCGTGCTGCACTGGCCCTCCGCGCCCTTCCTCGGTCGCGACCGCCTCGCCGCCCTGGTCGGCGGGCGCCACAAGCCCCCCGGACTGCTCACCCGGGTGGACGGGACGCCTTTCCACTTCTTCGAGCTCGACACGCCGATGATCCGCGCCCTCGACGCACGGGACCGGCACCCGGATACCACCCGCCGACTGGTCCGCGCCGTCCTGGCGGAGCATCTCGGTCACCGCGCCCTGCACGACCTTGCAATTCCAGCGATCAGCGAATGGCGCCACGACCCCTGGTCGCTCGGTTCATGGGCCGTCGTCCCGCCCGGACACGCTCCGGCACGCGGACAGCTACAGGCCCCGCTGGCCGACAAGGTCTGGTTCGCCGGAGAGGCGCTGTCCCGCCTGCAATGGGGAACCGCCGGCGGAGCCTATCAAGAAGGCATGAGAGCGGCCGCGGAGGCTGCGCATGTCGTTCAGACTTATCTCAAGTTGCGCGAACAGTAACGCCGAGCCTGACAAATGCCACATCCCGATGGTAGTAATGCACCCGGAGATTGGATTAAGCTTCCCTCCATATTTCCAATTTATCACGAATATGCCGAAATCGTGGGACCTCAGGCTTACTCCGAATGTTAGATGGGACAGTCATTCTCATTACGGATCGGCCCGACAGCAGTGAATTGTTGCGACACGAGCTGAGCCTCGTGGCGGACTGCAAGGTCATGAGATTCGATGCGGCAATGGACTTGAAGTCCGTGCCCATCGGTGCGGTGTCGGATGTGACCCTCGACCGGCGCGACGCCGCCTCCGCCATGCGCCGGGCCTTCGCACGGCTGAGGATCGCGGACGTTCCCGTCATCTGCCTCCTTCGGAACATGAGCGAGATCGGCATGCGCAATGCCAGGAATCTCGGTGCGACCTGCTGCCTCTCGGCTCTGACGAACCCCGTCATGGTCGCCCGCACGATGATGACGCAGGTGATCCAGAACCGCGCCGAGAGGCCGGCCCGGAGCATCGAGCGCGGCGTGGCTCGGGCCACCGAAGTCCTGACCCGCCTGTTCGACGTGGCGCGGTCGAACGATCCGGTCTCCCTGACGCGGGTCGATGCCAGCCTCGAACCGATCATCGCGGCGGTTCGCGAAGGTGGGTTGACCCGTTGGCTCGACCGGGTCTGGACGCATGACGACGCCACCTACCAGCATTGCCTGCTGGTGGCGGGCGTGGCCGCCAAGTTCTCGCTTCACCTCGGCTTCTCGGCCAGAGACCGTCATCACTTCGTCCGCGCCGCCTTGCTCCACGACATCGGGAAAGCCCGGATTCCGCTGGAGATCCTCAACAAGCCTGGCCGGCTCGACGATGGCGAGATGGCGATCATGCGCACGCATCCGGTCATCGGCTACGAGAAGCTGAAGGAGTCCGGCTGCGATGCCCTCACCCTCGGTGCCGTTCGGCATCACCACGAGATGCTCGACGGTTCGGGCTATCCCGACCGCCTCAGCGGGGATTCCATCGGCGATACCGTGCGGCTGATGACGATCTGCGACATCTACTCGGCGCTGACCGAGAAACGCGCCTACAAGCCGGCCATGCCGAACGCCGTCGCCATGGCGATCCTCTCGGACATGAAGGGTCGGCTGGAGGACAGGCTGGTCCAGTCCTTCGGCGAGGCCATGGGGAACGGCTCGTGACGACGCCGAAACGGCTCCCGGACGCGGCTCGGGACAGGGCGAAGGTCAGCCGAAGCCGCCCCGCCTGAGCCGCATGACGGTCCGATCCAGCGCGCCGAGATAGGCGGAGCGGTCCCGCGCCGAGAAGGGTCGCGGGCCGCCCGTGACCGTGCCCGCCTCGCGCAGATCCTGCATCAGGTTGCGGGTGGCCAGAGCGAGACCGATCCCGCTCTCGCTGAAGGGTTTTCCATTGGGTGCGAGGACCTCGGCGCCCGCCTTCACGCAGCGGCTGGCGAGCGGTACGTCCGAGGTGACGACGACCGAACCCGGCCGGGCGCGCTCCGCGATCCAATCGTCGGCGGCGTCGAAACCGTCGCTGACGACGACGCGCTCGATCCAGGGCTCGCGCGGCAGGGTGATGAAGCTGTTCGCCACCACGTAGACATGCAGGCCGTAGCGGCCGGCGACCCGGTAGGTCTCGTCCTTCACCGGGCAGGCATCGGCATCGATGAAGACGACGATCGAACGGTCTGCGGCCGGCTCGCTCATGCGGATGCCGCCAAGGGCACGGCCGAGGGCGCGGTCACGTTCCGTTCGCCCTCGCTCGCCTCGAGCGCCGGAGCCGCGCGCTCCAGGGTCGAGACGGCGAGGGGTTGGCCTCGGCCGCGCAGGGCATGGGCGCCGAGCGAGCGGGCATGAACCCCCTCGGGCAGGCGCGGCAGGCGTGCGAGGAGATCGTCCGAGATCAGGATCTCGGTGCCCAGGGGCCGGCACAGGGCCTCGATCCGCGAGGTCACGTTCACCGTATCGCCGAAATACGCGATCTTGTGCCGGTCGACCCCGACTTCCGCCGTGACGATGGAGCCGCCATGCAGCGCCGCCCGCAGGCGGGGCACCACGCCGAAACGGGCTTGCCAGGCCGCGGCCTCGGCCTCGATCCTGTCGAGGACGTCGAAGACGCAGGCGACGCAGCGGGCATCCTTGAGGCCCCGCTCCATCGGCCAGGTGATCATGGCCATGTCGCCGATGTAATCGTCGGTGGAGCCGTGATTGCGGCGCACGGGCTCGGCGAGGGCGGCGAAGACCGCGCCGAGATAGGCCTGGGCCTTGAGGTCGCCATGGGTCTCGGCGAAGGCGGTGGAGCCGACGACGTCGAGGAAGAGGAAGATGCGGTCCTCGCGCACCGGCCGATGATAGCGGCCGACGAGGAAGTTCACGAACACCTCGCCGCCGATGAGATCGCGCATGCGGATCACGAAGACGAGCATCGCCGACACCGCCAGCGAATAGGCGAGGACCCGCGGGGTGATCTTGACGGCGTCCCTGAGCGCGTCCCCGGTGAGGCCGAGTGCCCAGACGACGAGGCCGCCGAGCGCGATGCCGCTGGCGATCATCAGGACATAGGCGAGCTCGGCCGTGAGCACGTAGATCTTGGCCGGCAACTGGCGCAGGCGCGCCTGAAGGCCGCCGAAGATCAGGCCACGGTCGAAGGCGAGGGTGGTCGCCCCCACCGCGAGGCCATAGATCACCCCGGCCAGCGGCGAGGCGCCGTTGGCGAACAGCAGGTCGTAGAGGAGCCCGGCGCCGCTGCAGGCGACGAGAATGAGGATCCAGAACCAGCGGTGCGGCGGCAGCATCAGACACCACCCCGGTCTGGCTCGTCACGAAGACGATGGCGGCGCGCGGGGAGAAGCAAGGCGTGGCATCCTTCGGAAGGCCATCGATCGGAGGGCGCGGACGAGGAACCGCGCCGAGACGACCGGCCCACCCTGAACAACGGTCCATGATGGCGCGATTAAGGCCATGGGCCGTTAAGCCTGCCCTCGAAATTCATTGACCGCCCGGAAGACCGTGAGATCTCCGTAACCGGGTACGCTTTAGGCTCGTTGTCAGACAGGCAGCCCTCACCGCTGCAATGCGGCTCAACCGCTTCAGAAGGCGCGCATCGCGATGAGCATGACCAGTGCGAACTCAGACCCGACCGCTTCCGGGACCCCGGCCATACGCCCGCTGGTCGCACCGCGCGACATCCGCGCCATCACGCGCGACCTCGGCTATTCGCCCGACTGGAACTGGAGCTGGGAGAACTACAAGAATACGATCGTCGCCCTCACCAACGAGTACGGCCTTCGCGACCATCTCGAGATCGGCGGCGGGCGCGACCCGGTCTTCCAGCCGCCGGAACTGGTCCGGCACGGGATCAAGGTGACGATCAACGACATCTCGCAGAAGGAACTCGACCTCGCGCCGCCCGAATTCGCGAAACTCTGCTGCGACATCGCCTCGCCCTCCACCCTCGACGCCATCGGCCGCAACCGGTTCGACTTCGCCTATTGCTCGATGGTGATGGAGCACGTGCCAGACGTGGCGCAGATGTGGCGCAACATCCATGGCCTCCTCGCGCCGGGCGGCGCGGCATTGAGCTTCTTTCCCACCCTGTTCGCGCCGCCCTTCGTCGCCAACCAGCTCATGCCGGAGGCCCTGTCGCGCGCCGTGCTCCACACCCTGTTCCCGGACCGCAGGGACGATGGCGGCAACCCGAAATTCCCGGCGCATTACAATTACTGCCGGGGCAGCGAGGCGGCGATCGTGCCGCTCCTGAAGGAGATCGGCTTTCGCGAGATCGTCGTGCTGCCGTTCTACGGCTACAGCTACTTCCACAAGCTGCCCGGCCTGCGCCAGATCGACGACGCGTTCACCCGCCTCGCCCGGAGCCGCGACTGGCGGACCTTCACGAGCTTCGCCTTCGTCATCGCCCGTAAATGACCACCCCCCGGTCCGATGCGGTCATGACCATCATCATCGTCGCCGATCACGCCTTCATCAATGGCGGGCAGGCGAAGGTCGCCATCGAGAGCGCGCTCGGCCTCGCCGGGCGTGGCCATCGGGTCGTGTTCTTCGCAGCCGTCGGCCCGGCCGATCCGCGTCTCGCGGCCGCCGGCATCGCGGTGATCGTGCTTGGCCAGACCGACGTGGCGCTCACCACCTCGCTCGCCAGTTTCGGCGTGCAATGGCTCTGGAACCGGCCGGCGGCGCTCCGCCTCCAAGCGCTCCTCTCCGGCTACGATCCGGAAGACAGCGTCGTCCACGTCCATGGCTGGGCCAAGGCCCTGTCGCCCTCCATCGGACCGGTGCTGAAGGCGACGAGGGTTCCGGTGGTGTTCACCATGCACGAATACTACCTCGCCTGCCCCAATGGCGGCTTCTACGATTACCCGATCTCGGCCGCCTGCCACCGGACCCCGCTCTCGCCCGCCTGCATCGCCTACAATTGCGACTCGCGGAGCTATGCCCGCAAACTGATGCGGGTCGGCCGTCATGCGTTGATGCGGGGGTCGGGGCTGGTGGGCAGCGCGGCCACCGTCATCACCATCAGCCGGCTGCAGAAGACCGTTCTGGCCCCCTACCTGCCGAAACGGACGCGCTATTTCGAGGTCTCGAACCCCGTGGACGCGGAGCCCCTCGGCCGGAAGGCGGATCGGCCGCTGGGCGACATCGTCTTCGTCGGGCGGGTCTCCCCCGAGAAGGGCGCGAACGTCTTCGCCGAGGCCGCCCGCCTCGCCGGGCAGACGGCCGTGTTCATTGGCGACGGCCCGCAGCGGGCGCAGCTGGAGTCGGACTATCCGGAGGCCCGCTTCCTCGGCTGGAAGAACCCGGCCGAGGTCAAGGCGCTGATGCGCGCGGCCCGCGCCCTCGTCTTCCCCTCGGTCTGGTACGAGGGCCAGCCCCTCACCGTGCTCGAATCCCTGGCGGCGGGGACGCCGGTGATCGTCAGCGACATCTGCGCCGGACGGGAGGCGGTGGAGGACGGCGTCAACGGTCTCTGGTTCGCGTCCGGCAAACCGGATTCCCTCGCCGCCGCCCTCATGCGTCTCTCCGACGACTCGGTTGCGCGCCGGATGTCGGATGCGGCCTACGACCTGTTCTGGGCCGATCCGCTGACCCTCGACCGGCATCTCGACGGGATCGAGGCGGTCTACCGGAGCAGCCTCGCTTACGCGCGCTCCCCCTCGACCATCCGGGCCATCCACGCCTGAACCGCCGTGACGTCGGCCTGGCCGAGCCCGTGCCCGGCCGGCTGGATGTCGTGCGCCACATCCGCCCCGGCCCGGCCGAGGATTCCAGCGAGACGCGCGGCGTTCTCGGCCGGCACGATCGGATCGGCCATGCCCGACAGCATCAGCACGGGCGTGCCGGTCAGGTCGGGAACGGGCGGTTCCGCCAGCGGCATCATCGGCCGGAGCAGCGCCGCTCCCGCCAGCACGCCCGGATGGAGCAGGAGAAGGGCGGCGGCGATGTTGGCGCCGTTGGAGAAGCCGAGCGCCACGGGTGCGGCGATGCCGTAGGCCTCACGGGCCTCCGCGATGAAATCCGCGAGCTCCCGCGCACGGCGCCGGAGGTCGGCCTCGTCGAAGACCCCCTCGGCGAGACGCCGGAAGAAGCGCGGCATGCCGTTCTCCAGGACGGGGCCGCGCGGCGACAGCAGGGCGGAGCCCGGCGAGACGGCGCGCCCCAGGGGCAGCAGGTCGTTCTCGTCGCCGCCGGTGCCGTGGAGCAGCAGGAGCGGAGGCGAGCCGGCCACGGTCGCGGGCTCGAAACGGTGAGTGAAGGACAGCTTGGTCATGACGGCCTCGCGAAAGGTGCGTGGGAACCGCCCCTCCTCGCGGAGGGGCGGCCGTGTCAGGCGATGACGGGGAGAACCTCCTCGATCCGCGCGCGGTGCGCTTCGAGGAAGGCGGGGAGCTTGAGCGCCTCGCCCAGGGCCTCGGCCGGCTCGTCGACGGCAAAGCCAGGAATGTCGGTGGCGATCTCGAACAGCACGCCGCCGGGCTCACGGAAGTAGACCGAGCGGAAATAGGCGCGGTCGCGCTGCTCGGTCACCTGGAGGCCGTGGGTGCCGGTGAGATCGGCCACCATGGACGCCTGCTCGGCATCGTCCTTCGCCCGGAAGGCGATGTGATGGACCGAGCCCGCACCGGGCCGTCCGCGCAGGAACTCGCCCACCGCCCGGAGGGTGACGAACCCGCCGAGAGCACCGCCATTCGCGTAGCGGGTCATCGCACCGTCGCGTCCGGCCTCGGAGAAGCCGAACACCCCGGTGAGGATACGCGCCGTCGGCTCCGCCTCTTTGAGGAGCAGGGTGACGCCGTGGAAGCCCCGGATGGCGTGCTCGGCCGGAACCTCGGCACCGGTCCAGGAAGGCGCCCCCTCGGTGGCCTCGTCGACCCCGACCAGGGCCAGCACCATCCCGTCGGGATCGCGCAGACGGAGGACCGGCTCGCCGAAGAGCTGAACCAGGGCGTCATGGTCGACGCCCTTCTCGATTAGCCTGTGAGTCCACCAGCCGATGGAGGTGCGGGGAACGCGGAAGGCGGTCTCCTGTGTCTCGCCGATCCCGACCCGTCCCCGCGCGGCATGGGCGACGGGAAAGAACGTCAGGATCGTGCCGGGCCGTCCGGCATCGTCGCCGTAATAGAGGTGATAGGTCGAGGGATCGTCGAAATTGACGGTCTTCTTCACCAGGCGCAGGCCGAGGACGCGCCGGTAGAAATCGAGGTTGCGCTGGATGTCGCCGGCATAGGCGGTGACGTGGTGCAGGCCGTTATCGGACATGGTCGTGTCTCCCGGACGCGCTGGCCGGTGGATGACCACCGCGCCGCTTCGTGATGACGACAATCTGGGGCTTGGCATGCCGCATGAAAACAGAAACGATGGAAACCTATCGTTTCTGGAACTGCGCCTATGAAACTGCCGGATTTCGAAGCCTGGGCGATCTTCGCCAAAGTCGCGGAGACGGGTGCGTTCGGGCGAACGGCGGATGAACTCGGCCTGTCGAAGGCCACGGTCTCCAAGGCGATCACCCGCCTCGAAGGCCGGATCGGCGGTCGCCTGTTCCATCGGACCTCACGCAAGATCGCCCTGACGGAACTTGGCCATGCGGCGCGGGAGGGGGCCGCGCGCATCCTCGCGGAGGGTGAGGCGGCGGAAGCCCAGGCCACGGCCTCGTCATCGGTTCCGCGCGGCATGGTGAGGCTCGCCGCCCCCATGTCGTTCGGCATCCTCCACGTCGCCCCGATCCTTCCGGATTTCCTGGGCCAGTATCCGGAGGTCTCGGTGGATCTCCATCTCAGCGATGCGTTGGTCGATCTCGTGGGCGGGGGCTTCGATATCGGCCTGCGCATCGCCGCGCTGGCGGATTCCTCCTTGCGGGCGCGACGCCTCTGCCTCGTGAACCGCGCCCTCGTGGCATCGCCGGATTATCTCGACCGGCATGGCCGGCCGGAGCATCCGCGCGACCTCGCCCGCCATCCCTGCCTCGGCTACGCTTACCTGCCGAGCCCGGACCGCTGGATCTTCACCAGCCGCGAGGGCGAGGAAGCGGTCATCGTCCCTGCCGGGCCGCTGCGGGCCAACAATGCCGACGCCCTGACCCCCGCCCTTCGCGCCGGGCTCGGTCTTGCCGTCCAGCCGGATTTCATGGTCTGGGAGGATCTTCGGGCAGGGCGGCTCGAACGGGTGCTGCACGGTTGGGACCTGCCGCCCATCGCCCTGCATCTGGTCACGCCGCCGGGCGACCCGCGCCCCGCCCGCGTCCTCGCACTCATCGCCTTCCTGGCGGCCCGGTTCGCGGCGGCCCCCTGGTCGAACGGCGCCGCCGTACAGCCCTGAGGCCGCGATCAGAGCACGACATGCGGGCCGACCGCGTCCGCGTGGAGCGGCGAGAGGAAGGCCGCGCCGATGCCGTTGTCGAACCGGCGGGCGACCTTGGCCCTGGTCCTGCCGATGACGATCAGCGTGCCGACGTCGAGGGGTTCTTCCATGGAGACGGCGACCCCCGATGCCGAGATGTTGATGACACGGCCCGGCAGCATCGATCCGGCCTCGGTCGTGACCAGCACGTCCTGGATTTCCGGCACGATGCGCGGAAAGGCGCGTGTCACCAGGGGTGGGGGATTTTGCGATTTCGCGACGCTGAGGAGGCTCTGCACCACGAGCCCGAGGGGATGGTCGGCGCTCAGAACCCGTATGGCGAAAGCGGATGTCTCCGCTCGCACGACGATGGCTTCGATAGATCCGGCATGGCGGATACTGCAGGTCAGTCGCTCATCGACGGCGGGCACGACCGAGGACTTGAAACGAATTCCGTCCGAGGAGAGATCGTCGGTGACCGCATAGAAATTCTGCCGATGCCGCCCCCAGCAAAGAGCTGGCAGGATGACCTTGTATCGCGCCTCCGACCGCCTGTCGCTCATCGCATTCCTTGTTGCGTTGAGCCTTCCTATGCTGGCGAGTCTTCAGGCGAAGCTTTCACGATCGAGAGAATTCGATTCAATATCCTGCATCAACAACTCAGTCTACAGCCATTACACGTAAGGCGAGTGAAGCGGATCGGATCAGGCTCCGCCGCCCGACCGGCCGACCCCCGTCAGGCCATACACTTTGATGCGGGAGGCGAGCGTCGTCGGCTTGACGCCGAGCAGTTCGGCCGCCCCTCCGGCCCCGAAGACGCGGCCCTTGCTCAAGATGAGGGCGGCCGAGATGTCGGCCCGGTCGCGTGCCCTTCGCTCGGCCTCGGTGGCGGGGGTGGCGCCGGCCGCGACCTCGCCCTGCGGGCGCCGCCCCTCGACGGGACCGCTGCCCTCGGCCTCGGGCAGGTCGAACCGCAACCGCCCGCGCACGGCCAGGATCGCCGCCCGCTCGACGATGTTCTCCAACTCGCGGACATTGCCGGGCCAGTCGTAGCGCGCGAGGCGGCGGACATCGCCTTCCGTGAGACGCAGGTCGGGCATGGCGAGGCGCCGGGCCACGCCCTTCAGGAAGTGCTGGGCGATGAGGGGAATATCCTCGGGCCGCTCGCGCAGGGGCACGGCCGCGATGGGGAAGACGTTGAGGCGGAAGTAGAGATCCTCGCGAAAGCGCCCCCGCTTCACCTCGGCCTTGAGGTCGCGGTTGGTGGCGGCCACGAGGCGGACGTCGACGAGGCGGGTGCGCTCCTCGCCGACCCTCTCGAATTGCCGCTCCTGCAGCACCCGCAGGAGCTTGCCCTGCAGGTCGATGGGGATTTCGCCGACCTCGTCGAGAAACAGGGTGCCGCCATCGGCGAGCTCGAACCGCCCGACCCGGTCGCGCAGGGCGCCGGTGAAGGCGCCCTTGGCGTGGCCGAAGAACTCGCTCTCGAACAGCTCGCGCGGGATCGCCGCGCAATTCACCCGGATCAGCGGCCGGTCCCGGCGGCGGCTCGCCTCGTGGATGGCGCGGGCGATGAGCTCCTTGCCGGTGCCGGATTCGCCGGTGACGAGGACGGTGGCGTCGGTGCCGGCCACGAGGTCGATCTGCCGGAGGGTCGCCTCGATGGCCGGAGAACGGCCGATGATGCCCTGGTGGTGCCCGCCCTCGCGGATTTCCTCGCGCAGATAGGCGTTCTCGAGCTCCAGGCGCTGGCGCAGGGAATCGACCTCCGCCAGGGCCTGGCGCAGGCGCTCGTCGGCCTCCCGCCGCTGGCTGATGTCGCGGAAGACGATGACCGCGCCGAGGAGCCGGCCCCGGTCGCGGATCGGCGTCGACGTGTATTCCACGAAGATCGGGGTGCCGTCCCGGCGCCAGAACACCTCGGTGTCGACCTGATGCACGGCCCCATCGCGGAAGGCGGCGTAGATCGGGCAATCCTGGTGCGGGTAATGGCAGCCATCCGGGTGGCTGTGGTGGACGGTGGCATGCATGTCGCGCCCGACGAGATCGGCCGCGTCCCAGCCCAGCATCCGCTCGGCCGCCGGGTTGATGAAGGTGGTGATGCCCTCGGCATTGACCCCGTAGATGCCCTCGCCGGCCGCGCGCAGGATCAGCTGGTTCTCGCGCTCGATATCGCGAAAGATCCGCTCCATCCGCTGCCACTCGGTCAGGCCGGCCCGCATATGCGCATCGGCCTCCGTATCCACGAGGCGGCGGCGACGCTCGTCGAGGTCGAACAGGCTGACGAGGAGGAGCGCCGGCTCACCCGGCAGGATCGTCCCGCTATATTCCACATGGAGGCCGTGCCCCTCGGCGTGCCTCGGCGAGAGGGCATGGGTCCAGTCGCGGCCCCGCGCCTGCACGGCCTGGGTGAACACGATCAGCGTCGGCACCTGATCGGGATGGAGGCCGGTGACGCGCATGCCCCGCAGGACATCGGGATCGTAGCCGAGCAGCCGCGCGGCGGCCGGGTTGGCGTCCCGGATCTCGTCGGCCACCGGATCGAGCACCAGCATCGCCTCCGCCGCCCTGTCGAAGGCGGGGCCATAGGGCGAGGCGGTCGGCGCGTCTGATCTTTCCATCACGATATTTCGTAGCACAGGTCACGAAAAACCGTAATCGACGACATTTCGTAATGTTTGCCTTTATCTCAAACCATTGTTCCGATTGTATTTTTCATTGAAATTGCGGCTGGCACAGCGTTTGCCATGAAGGAACCGTCTCCGCAGAAAGGTCCGCGACATGGCGCTCTTCGACGATCCGTTCAACGCCCGGCTGACCTTGAAGCGCGGCGGCTGCTCCTGCGGAAACCATCGCGATCAAGCCGCGCACGATGCCGAAGCCCCGTCCGGCGACGCCGCGGTCACGCGGGCCGTCGAAGGCGCGGTGATGCGGGCCCTGTTCCCCGAGGATGCCCAGCGGCGCGCCTTCCTCAGGAGCGTCGGCGCGGCGACGGCGCTGGCCGCCGTGAGCCAGTTCTTGCCGACGAAATTCGTGGCCGAGGCCTTCGCGCAAGGGGCGAAGCCCGAGAAGACCGACCTGAAGGTCGGCTTTATCCCGATCACCTGCGCCACGCCGATCATCATGGCGAAACCCATGGGCTTCTACGAGAAGCAGGGGCTGAACGTGGAGGTGGTGAAGACCGCCGGCTGGGCGGTGATCCGCGACAAGACCCTGAACAAGGAATACGACGCCGCCCACATGCTGGCGCCGATGCCCATCGCCATCTCGCTCGGCGTCGGATCGAACCCCGTCCCCTACACGATGCCGGCGGTGGAGAACGTCAACGGCCAGGCGATCACCCTGGCGATGAAGCACAAGGACAGGCGCGACCCGAAGAGCTGGAAGGGCTTCAGGCTCGCGGTGCCCTTCGACTATTCGATGCACAATTACCTGCTGCGCTACTACCTCGCGGAAGCCGGGATCGACCCCGATACCGACGTGCAGATCCGCGCCGTCCCGCCGCCGGACATGGTCGCGAACCTGCGGGCCGACAACATCGACGGGTTCCTCGCTCCCGACCCGGTGAACCAGCGCGCGGTCTATGACGGCGTCGGCTTCATCCACATCCTGTCGAAGGAGATCTGGGACCGGCACCCGTGCTGCGCCTTCGCGGCCTCCCAGGATTTCGTCACCCAGACCCCGAACACCTACGCCGCCCTCCTCCGCGCCGTGATCGAGGCGACGGCCTACGCCTCGAAGATCGAGAACCGCAAGGAGATCGCCGCGCAGATCGCGCCGGCCAACTACCTCAACCAGCCGGTGACGGTGGTGGAACAGGTGCTCACCGGAACCTTCGCCGACGGCCTCGGCAACGTCCGCAAGGTGCCGGACCGCGTCGATTTCGACGCCTTCCCGTGGTCGTCCTTCGCGGTCTGGATCATGACCCAGATGAAGCGCTGGGGTCAGATCAAGGGCGATGTCGACTACAAGGCGGTGGCCGAGAAGGTCTATCTCGCCACCGACGCAGCCCGGCTGATGAAGGAGGCCGGCCTCACCCCGCCGACCGCCACGTCGAAATCCTTCTCGGTGATGGGCAAGGCCTTCGATCCGGCCAAGCCCGAGGAGTATCTGAACTCCTTCGCCATCAAGCGGGCCGGCTGAGCCATGAAGGCCTCTCTCTCGCTCCGCGCCGGCATCGTCTCCCTGGCCGTCCTCGCCGCCTTCCTGCTGCTCTGGCAGATCGCGGTGGGCGGGGTGGCCAAGACCGAAGCCATGGACCCGGAATACGCGGCCCTCATGGGTGCGAGCGCCACAACCGGCAAGTCGGCGATGCCGGGGCCCCTCGACGTCGCCGCCGCCGCCTGGAAGCACCTGAAGGACCCGTTCTACGATCGCGGCCCCAACGACAAGGGTCTCGGCATCCAGCTCGCCTATTCCATCGGCCGGGTGGCGCTGGGCTACGGTCTCGCGGTGCTGGTGGCCATCCCCATCGGCTTCCTCATCGGCATGTCGCCGCTGATGGGCCGGGCGCTCGACCCGTTCATCCAGCTCCTGAAGCCGGTCTCGCCGCTCGCCTGGATGCCGCTCGCCCTCTACACGATCAAGGATTCCAGCCTGTCGGCGATCTTCGTGATCTTCATCTGCTCGCTCTGGCCGATGCTGATCAACACCGCCTTCGGTGTCGCCGGAACGCGCAAGGAATGGCTCAACGTCGCCCGGACCCTGGAGGTCGGGCCGATCCGGCGCGCCTTCACGGTGATCCTGCCGGCGGCTGCGCCCACCATCCTCACCGGCATGCGCATCTCCATCGGCATCGCCTGGCTCGTCATCGTGGCGGCCGAGATGCTCGTGGGTGGAACCGGCATCGGCTACTTCGTCTGGAACGAGTGGAACAACCTCTCGATCACCAATGTGATCGTCTCGATCCTGGTCATCGGCCTCGTGGGCATGATCCTCGACCAGTTGCTCGCCCGGGCGCAGCGCCTCGTCACCTTCCCCGAGTGAGGCCGCGCCATGAGCAAGCTCATCCCCTTCGCGCGGCGCTCCGCGAGCGCCGCTCCCGACCCCGCCGCCGGGACCAGCCGCATGTCGTCGTCTGAGAAGTTCATCTCCATCGAGGGGATCGCCCGGCGCTATCCCGCCCCCGGCGGCAAGCCAAACACCGTGTTCGAGAACCTGTGGCTGCCCATGCGGCGGGGCGAGTTCGTCTGCATGATCGGCCATTCCGGCTGCGGCAAGACCACGGTGCTCAACATCCTGGCCGGGCTGGAGGCGCCGAGCGAGGGCGTCGTCATCGTCGACGGGCAGGCGATCGAGGGAACCAGCCTCGACCGGGCGGTGATCTTCCAGGGCCATGCCCTGCTGCCCTGGCGCACGGTGCTCGGCAACGTCGCCTATGCGGTCTCCTCACGCTGGCGCAAGGCGTCCCGCGCCGAGGTGGAGGAGCGCGCCCGCAAGGCCATCGCCACGGTGGGCCTCGCCGGCTCCGAGCATAAGCGCCCGTCCGAACTCTCGGGCGGCATGAAGCAGCGTGTCGGCATCGCCAGGGCGCTCGCCATCGAGCCCAAGATCCTGCTCATGGACGAGCCGTTCTCGGCGCTGGACGCGCTCACGCGGGGCACCCTGCAGGACGAGGTGCGCCGCATCTGCATCGAGACCGGCCAGACCGTCTTCATGATCACCCACGATGTCGACGAGTCGATCTACCTCGCCGACCGCATCGTGCTGATGACCAACGGCCCCGAGGCCAAGGTGGCGGAGATCGTCGAGAACCCGCTGCCCAAGCGCCGCGAGCGCGCGAACCTCCATCACGCGCCGGGCTACTACGCCCTGCGCAACCACCTGATGGACTTCCTCGTCAGCCGCTCGAAGAGCCTGCGGGACGCCATGCCCGCCGGCTACGACCAGCGCCATCCGCCGGTGGTGCGGCCGGGTGCGGACGGGCCGGAGCCGATCCCCGTCCCCGCCGCCTCGTGAATCCGCGGCTCTCGGATCCGCGCGCCGCCTCTCACCCACGTTCCTTCATCGGAGACCTCACATGAAGCGCGAAGACCTCACGGAAAAGCTCCTCGACATCAAGCGCGAGAAGGGCTGGACCTGGAAGCACATCCAGGCCGAGATCGGCGGACTCTCGCCGATCCTCATCACCGCCGCCTGCATGGGGCAGATGAAGCTGCCCAAAGCCCAGGCGAAGAAGGCGGCGGAGCTGTTCGGCCTGACCGAATCCGAGGAGCGGATGCTGAACGAGGCGCCCTATCGCGGCTCGATCCCGCAGATGCCGCCCACCGACCCGCTGATCTACCGCTTCTATGAGTTGGTGATGGTCTACGGCACCACCTGGAAAGAACTGATCCAGGAGGATTTCGGTGACGGCATCATGTCGGCGATCGATTTCAACATGACCATGGAACGAGAGCCCAACAACAAGGGCGACCGGGTGAAGATGAACTTGTCCGGAAAATTTTTGCCGTATAAATATTATGACAACGAAGAAGGCGTGCCGGATTACGGCTTCAAGGAGCCGTAAATCTGGAGCCATGCTTCGCAAGCGTTCTGGACTATAGCGGCACCGCGGCTTCAAAAGAGGCCGCGGTGACTTTTCTCACGCGCGGCGAGTCGACGGCGGAGGGGGTTTCGTGCTGATTGCGGAGGCTTGGCCGCACGCACGGCCCTCCCCCTCGGAGATTGTTTCCGCATGAACCTCAACGCGATCTCGGCCACCTGGGCCCCCCGGCTTCTCAGCGTCCTGCGCATCGTCGCCGGCGTCCTGTTCCTGGAGCACGGAACGCAGAAGCTGTTCGGGTTTCCCGTGCGCATGGGCGGCGGGGCGGCACCGGCGCTGTTCACACTCTTCTGGTTCGCGGCCGTCCTCGAGATCGTCGGCGGCGCGCTGATCATCCTCGGCCTGTTCACCCGGCCGGTGGCGTTCATCCTCTCCGGCCAGATGGCCTTCGCCTATTTCATCGCCCATGCGCCGAAGAGCCAGTTCCCGGCCTTAAACGGCGGCGACGCGGCCATCCTGTTCTGCTTCCTCTTCCTCTACCTCGCCGCGGCCGGCGCCGGTCCGTGGAGCCTCGACGCGCGGCGCCGCGGGCGGTTCTGAGCCGGGGCTCGGGGCTCGCGCCGGCGATGCCCGGCCGGATCGATCGGAGGAGCCGCGCTCCGTCCGATCGAGAGACGATTCCTGCCATACGGCGTCCCCTGAAGCCGGCGGGCAGGTCGCCTTCACGGTCGCACCGGTCGCAGCCGATGCCGGGTCGTCGAGGTGACGGAGGCGGGTCGCATGGCGCCTGACGACACCCCGGGGCCGCGCGTAGAGGGGGGCGGTGTGATGACGGAGGAGCCTGCCGACGACCGGCGCATCCGCGTCGTCGCCGTGGCCGTGCAGAAGGGCGGCACCGGCAAGACGAGCCTCGCCGCTTCCCTGTCCGTGGCGGCGGCGGAGGACGGCGAACGCGTGATCGCCTTCGACCTCGATCCGCAGGGGTCGCTGGCCGGCTGGGGCGCCCTGCGGCGCAAGGACGGAGTGACCGTCGAGCGCATCCAGGCCTGGGAGATCGGGCAGATGCCCGAGATCCTGGAAGGCTGCCGCGAGAACGGAACCACCCTCGTCGTCATCGACACCGCCGGCACCGCCACGGGTCTGGCCCCGGCCCTGCGCACGGCCGACCTCGTGGTCGTGCCGGTGCGCCCGTCGCGGCTCGACCTCGTGGCCGCGAGGCCGACCCTCCAGACCCTCGTGGGCCTCGGGATGCGGAGCCGGCTGGCTCTCGTCCTCAACCAATGCCCGCCCCCGCCCTCCCCGCGCACGGATGCCTATGCGGCGCAACTCCGCTCGCTGGGCGTGCTGGCCGAACCCAGCATCGTGCACCGGGTGGATCACCAGGACGCCGTGGCCTCCGGCCTCGGCGTCACCGAATACGCGCCCTGCGGCCGGGCCGCCGAGGAGATCCGCGCCCTGTGGGGCTGGCTCGACGCGAAGATGAGCCGATCGGGTGCGGAAGCATCCTGACCGGATTCCCATCGGCGAACCGACCCGTCACCGCGCCTTGATTTTTTGAAGCCTGCCTGATCGGCTCGCGGCAGATACTCATGGCAGAGTCGATCATCCAAGCAGACCTCCTCATCCTGAGGCGCCGGAGCGTAGCGGAGGCCTCGAACGAGGCCTCCAATCGGCGCGCAATCCCTGGAAGCCTCCTTCGAGGCCGCTATGCGGCACCTCAGGATGAGGTGAAGCCTTGGACGAACACCGCAAACGAGCTCTGTCGATGTCTCGGGTTTCAGGACGCGAAACCCGCTCAGCGCTCCCCGAATGCCGCCAGGATGCGCGCCCAGGAGCGGGTGCCCTTGTGGAAGCTCTTGAGGTCGTACTTCTCGTTGGGCGAGTGGATGCGGTCGTCGTCGAGGCCGAAGCCGATGAGGAGCGTGTTGCGGTCGAGCAGCCGCTTGAAATCGCCGACGATGGGGATCGAGCCGCCCGCACCGATGGTCACGGCCGGCACGCCCCATTCCTCGGCGAGCGCCCCCCTCGCGATGTCCAGTTCGGGCATGTCGAAGGGCAGGCTGATGGCGCGGCTGCCCTTGTAGCAGATCACCTCCACCGAGCAGTCCGACGGGATGCGCTCACGCACGAAGGCCTCGAAGGTCTTCGCGAGTTGCTCGGGGTCCTGATCGTCCACGAGGCGGAACGAGACCTTGGCACTGGCCTCCCCCGCGATGACCGTCTTGGTGCCCTCGCCGGTATAGCCGCCGATGATGCCGTTGACGTCGCAGGCCGGGCGCGACTGGATCAGCTCGATCAGCATCCGGCCGCGCTCGCCGGCAGGCTCCTTGAGGCCGATTGGGCCGAGGAACTTCTCGGCCGTGAAGTCGAGCCCGCGCCACTGCTCCAGAATGTCGGCGGGCGTCTCGCGCACGCCGTCGTAGAAGCCCGGCAGGGCCACTCTTCCATCCGAATCGTGCAGGTCGGCGATGATTGTCGACAGGACGTGGATCGGGTTGCGCGCGGCACCTCCGAAGAAGCCCGAATGCAGGTCACGGTCGGCGCAGGTGACCTTGACCTCGAAATAAGCGAGCCCCCGAAGCGACGTGGTGATGGCCGGCGTGGTGGAGTTCCACATGCTGGTGTCGCAGACGAGGACGATGTCGGCGGCAAGCTTGTCGCGGTTGGCCGCGACCCATTCGGGCAGGCCTTGAGAGCCGTTCTCCTCGGCGCCCTCGATGAGGAGGGTGACGCCGCAGGGTAGCTCGCCTTCCATGGCGATGAAGGCGCGGCAGGCTTCGACGAAGGTCATCACCTGACCCTTGTCGTCCGAGGCACCGCGCGCCACGATCTGCTTCTCGCCCTTGGCGTTCAGCGATAGGCGCGGCTCGAAGGGCGGCGTCTCCCAGAGGTTCAGCGGGTCCACCGGCTGCACGTCGTAATGGCCATAGAACAGCACGTGCGGCTTGCCGGGTTTCGGCGCATGCGCCAGCACCACCGGATGCAGCGAGGTCTCGTGGATGGCCGTCTCGAAGCCGAGCGCCGTCAGGTTGCCCCCGAGCCACTGCGCCGCGTCGCGGCAATGCCCGGCATAGGCCGGATCGGTGGAGATCGACGGGATTCGCAGGAAGGCGAGCAACCGCTCCAGGGCATTGTCGAGGTCGCGGTCGATGTCGTTGAGAACCGGGTCGAGGGCGGCCATCGCGCGTCCTTGTGGCAAGCGGGGATGGCGACAGGGTTAGCCGAGGGGATGGGCGGGCGCAAACCGCAGACATGGCCGTTCAGGGCTGCAAACTGGGCTGGAAGGCGTTCGGTTAAGGAGAGTTCAAGGGTCGACACCCCCGAAACCGCAATTTCCGGGGGCATCGAGCAGTGCTCGGACCCGTGTAGACGGCATCTGAGGCCAAGGCGTCGGCCCTGCGTCCGCACCGTCCCGCATGGCTATGAAGCCGTCGGTCGCGGCGCTGGACAAGGATCTCCCCGCTCGCCGAGAAGGCCCGCGCGTCACGCGTGCTGAGCGCAGCCGCATCCCGAAGCATGGGCCCCGGTAGGCCAGCGCGAGCGACGGATCAGGTCGCAAAAGTTGCCCTTGCGGAAGCTCGGTTCCTTGTCGGCGATGACGTCCGCCTTGACGTTGCCGAACGTCGTATCCGGCTTGTGTCGGATGCCGTCGTAGAAGGCTTGGATGATGTCCTCCTTGAATTCGGGCGTCCGCGGGAACGCGGACACCACCGCCTCACGCTCGGCGTCGGAGTATTCTCCGTAGGTCAGGCCGAGCACGTCCATCTCGACGCCGGCGGTGACGAGCGCCACGACCGGATGCATGTGGACCGGGATGCCGGGCGTCGTGTGCAGGGCGATGGCGGTCCAGACCGTGTAGACGTCCGCCTCCGGTACCCCGTGCGCTGTCAGGAAGTCGCGCGCCGCGTTGGCGCCGTCGACCTCGAAGCGCTCCTCCGCGCTGCTGTGGTCCGGCATGAGGCCGACATCGTGGAACATCGCTCCCGCGTAGAGAAGTTCGCTGTCGAAGGTCAGGTCGCGGCGGATGCCTGCCAGGGCGCCGAATTGGTAGACCCGGCTCGAATGATTGAAGAGGAGTTCGGTTTCCGTGTCCCGGACGAACTCCGTGACGGCACGGGCCAATTTGCTGTCCGGAACGGTTGCCAAGGTGGGAATGCTCAAGATCGGGGTTCCTTTGCGCTGAGCCTCCCATCGGGCTACAAAACTCCATCATTGGCATCAATCGTCGTATGACGGCGTTTTCTGCCATCGTTCATGCATCCTCAGCCACGGAGCTCCGATGGCGCCCCGCTCCATCGCCATCCTCGCCCTTCCCGGGGTCCAATTGCTCGATGTGGCCGGCCCGCTCGACGTCTTCGCCGAGGCGAACGTCCAGAGCGGCGAGCCCATCTACGATCTCGCCATCGTCGGGACGGCCGCCGATACGATCCTCACATCGTCGGGACGCCGCCTCGTCGCGGATCTCGTGGCTCCCGGTTTCGATCCGATGGGCTTCGACACGCTGCTGGTCGCCGGAGCGCCCCGCATGCACGAGACGGACGTCGATGACGGTCTGGTGGACTGGCTCGTGACGGCTGCGGCGCAGTGCCGGCGCTACGGTTCGGTCTGCAGCGGAGCGTTCCTGCTCGGTCAGGCAGGCCTGCTGGACGGCCGGAGGGTGACGACGCATTGGGCCGTGGCGGAGGTGCTGGCGGCGCGCTACCCGGAGGCGTCGGTCGAGGCCGATGCGATCTGCCTCTTCGACGGCCCGCTGAGGACGGCGGCCGGGGTCACCGCGGGGCTGGATCTCGCGCTGGCCCTCGTCGAGGAGGATCTCGGCGCGGAGATCGCGCGCCGGGTCGCCAGCCAGCTCGTAATGTTCTTTCGACGCGGCGGCGGGCAGATGCAGTTCAGCCGCCGCGGGCTGAGTGCACCGGCCGGCCGCTCGGCCTTGCAGGAAGTCCAGCGCTGGGTGGCCGCATATCCCGCGGAGGATCACGCGGTCGAGAAGCTCGCGGGGCGAGCGGGGATGAGTCCGCGCCATTTCGCGCGCCTGTTCAGGACCGAGACGGGACTGACACCGGCCGCCTACGTGGAGAACGTCCGGATCGAGGCTGTCCGGCGCCTTCTGGAAACGGACGACATCGTTCTCAAGCAAATCGCGAACGCTTGCGGGTTCCTCGACGCCGACACCCTCCGGCGGGCCTTCATGCGGCGTGTCGGGACGACGCCCGCGGAGTATCGTCGACGGCATCTGCATCGCTGAGCCGCCCGCGCATCCGGAGCTGCACGCCCGCTCTACCGTTCAGGCTCCGCTGAATCGGCGCTCGTCCATTCACAAGCCCCACCGAGCACCCGACACCCTTCCCGCAGGAGGAAACCACCCTTCCGGGAACAGGCACAGATTGGAACGGTTATCGAGTGGACCGGCGCGGGGCGTGGACGTTTCTTCCCCTCGTGCCTCCGCCCATTCGAGAAACGCGGCCGGTGCTCTGCCCGGCCCCTGATCCTTCAGGACACGCCCATGCTCATCGACAGCGGATCGCCCGGCGCTCCGGCCACCATCGGCATCAGCCTGACCATCAACGGCGAGGTTCGTGAGCTTCAGGTGGCGCCGTGGACCACCCTCCTCGACCTCCTGCGCGAGGATCTCGACCTCACCGGCACCAAGAAGGGCTGCGACCACGGCCAGTGCGGCGCCTGCACCGTGCTGGTGAACGGCACGCGCATCAATTCCTGTCTCGCGCTCGCCGTGATGAAGGACGGCGCCGAGATCGTCACCGTCGAGGGGCTGGCCAAACATGCCGGCCAGGACGGCGCGATGCACCCGCTCCAGGCCGCCTTCGTGGAGCGCGACGCGTTCCAGTGCGGCTATTGCACCCCCGGCCAGCTCTGCTCGGCCGCCGGCATGATCTCGGAAGGTCACGCCACGTCGCGCGAAGAAATCCGCGAGGCCATGAGCGGCAACATCTGCCGCTGTGGCGCCTACACCAACATCGTCGATGCCATCGAAGACGTGATGCACGCGGGAGCCGCCCGATGAACCGCTTCGATTACGTTCGTCCGACCACGGTCGAGGAGGCGGTGCGGGCCATCGGCTCCGCCGCCAATGCCCGCTTCATCGCCGGCGGCACCAACCTCGTCGATCTGATGAAGTACAATGTCGAGCGGCCCGAGCGCCTCGTCGACATCACACGCCTGCCCTTGGAGGCCATCGAGGACCATGACGGGGGCCTGCGCATCGGCGCCCTCGTTACAAACTCGACGGTGGCCTACGACGAGCGCATCAGGAAGCGCTACCCGCTCCTGTCGAGTGCGATCCTGGCCGGTGCCTCGGGCCAGCTGCGCAATGCCGCCACCACGGGCGGCAACCTCAACCAGCGCACCCGCTGCTATTATTTCTATGACGAGGCGACGCCCTGCAACAAGCGGGAGCCGGGCTCGGGCTGTCAGGCGATCGGCGGCGTCAACCGCATCCACGCCATCTTCGGCACCAGCGAGGCATGTATCGCCACCCACCCGTCCGACATGTGCGTGGCGCTGGCGGCCCTCGAGGCTGAGGTCCGCGTCACCGGACCGGGCGGCGAGCGCCGCATCCCCTTCGCCGAGTTCCACCGCCTGCCGGGGGACACACCGCAATACGACACCACCCTGAAGGCGGACGAGATCGTCCTCTCCGTCGATCTTCCGGACGCGGATTTCGCCGGCCACCACACCTACCTGAAGCTGCGCGACAGGCTCTCCTACGCCTTCGCCCTGGTTTCGGTGGCCGCCGTGATGAAGCTCGACGGCGACACGATCACCGAGGCCCGCTTCGCCCTCGGCGGCGTCGCGCACAAGCCTTGGCGCAATACCGAGGCGGAAAGCTCCCTCAAGGGCAAGCCCGCCACCCGCGAGAGTTTCGAGGCCGCCGCCGAGATCGTGATGCGGGAGGCCAAGCCACAATCCGAGAACGGTTTCAAGATCGAGCTCGCCCGGCGCGCCATCATCCGGGGCCTGACCCAGGCCGCTGCCGGCACCCCCCAGTCGCAATCCGACAAGCGCATCGCCTGAGGACCCGTCCAGACATGGCAAACAGCATCTCCTCCACCGGCACGGACAGCTTCGTCGGAACCGCGCGTAGCCGCGTCGACGGCCCCGCCAAGGTCACCGGCCTCGCGAAATACGCGGGTGAATTCACCGCCGCCGATCTCGCCCATGGCTACGTCGTCTCCGGTGGGATCGCCAAGGGCCGCATCACCGCCATCGACAGCGCGGCGGCGGAAGCCGTGCCCGGCGTGCTCAAGGTCTTCACCCACGAGAACCGGCCGCGCACGGCCTGGCTCGATTACAATTACCAGGACGCCGTGGCGCCCCCCGGCTCACCGTTCCGCGCCTTCTACGACGACAAGATCCATTACAGCGGCCAGCCGGTGGCCCTCGTGGTGGCCGAGGATTTCGGCACCGCCCGCTATGCCGCGTCCCTGGTGAAGGTCTCCTACGAGGCCGAGGAGCCGCTGACCGACGTCGAGCGCCAGCGCGAATTCGGCTACGAGCCGCCGAAGAAGCGCGCCGGCATCAAGCCGCCGCCCAAGCCCTGGGGCGATGCCGATGCCGCCTTCGCCTCAGCCCCGATACAGCTGCGAGGCGACTACACGCTCGCCGTGGAGCACCACAACCCGATGGAGCCACACGCCTCCACGGTGGTCTGGGACGGCGACGGCGCGATCACCGTCTACGACAAGATCCAGGGTGTCTCGAACAGCCAGGGCTACATCGCGGGCGTGTTCGGCATGGACAAGGACAAGGTGCGGGTGCTCAACCCGTATCTCGGCGGCGGCTTCGGCCTCGGCCTGCGCCCGCAATACCAGCTCTTCCTCGCGGTCATGGCCGCGCGTGAGCTCGAACGTTCGGTGCGGGTGACACTCACACGCGACCAGATGTTCACCTTCGGCTACCGCCCCGACGTGCGCCAGACCATCTCCCTCGGCGCGGACGAGGGGGGCAAGCTCCGGTCGATCAAGCACGATGCCCTGTCGGGCACCTCGCGGTTCGAGGATTACCAGGAGGTCGTGGTCAACTGGTCGGCCATCCTCTACGGGGCCTGCGAGAACGTCTCCCTCGACTACAAGCTGACGCAGATCGACACCTACACCCCCGCTGACATGCGGGCGCCGGGGGCGGTGACGGGGGTGTTCGCCCTCGAGATCGCCATGGACGAACTGGCCCATGCCACCGGCCAGGACCCGATCGCGGTACGCCTCAAGAACTACACCGACCGCGACCCCACCGAGGACAAGCCCTTCGGCTCGAAGGCCCTGCGCGCATGCTACGAGCAGGGCGCCGAGCTCTTCGGCTGGTCCGAGCGCAATCCCGAGCCGCGTTCCATGCGAGACGGCAAGGAACTCGTCGGCTGGGGCATGGCCACCGGCGTGTGGGAAGCGCTGATGCAGAAATCCGCGGCCCAGGCGACGCTCACCGCCGACGGCAAGCTGGTGGTCGGTAATTCCACCGGCGATATCGGCACCGGCACCTATACGATCCTCACCCAGATCGCCGCCGATGCCCTCGGCCTGCCGATGGAAGACGTGACGACGAAGCTCGGCGACACCGACCTCGCCGAGGCGCCCGTGGCCGGCGGCTCGTGGACGGCGGCTTCGTCCGGCACGGCGGTGATGAAGGCCTGCCGCAAGATCGCGGCGGATGTCTTCGCCATGGCCCGCGCCATGGACGACTCGCCGCTCGCCAATGTCGATCTCGAGCGCGTCGTCTTCACCGGCGGCCGGATCGAGATGGCGGGCGACCCGTCGCGCAGCGTCTCCCTCGTGGACGCCATGAAGGCGGCCGGCGTCGACAAGGTCGAGGCGACAGAGAGCGCCGGTCCGGATGCGGGCCACATGAAGGAGTTCGCCTCCTACACCCACTCGGCCGTGTTTGCGGAAGTGAAGATCGACGAGGAGTTGGGCCAGGTCCGCCTCACCCGGATCGTCTCGGCCATAGCGGCGGGCCGGATCATCAACCTCAAGACCGCCCGCAGCCAGATTCTCGGCGGCGTGGTCATGGGGATCGGCTCGGCGCTGGAGGAAGAGTCCATGCTCGACCATACGGTCGGCCGGTTCATGAACCACAATTTCGGCGAGTACCATGTGCCGGTGAATGCCGACATCCACGACATCGACGTGATCTTCGTGGAGGAAGACGACAAGGCCAACCCGATGGGCGTCAAGGGGCTGGGCGAGATCGGCATCGTCGGCACGGCAGCAGCCATCGCCAACGCGGTGTTCCACGCCACCGGCAAACGCATCCGCGACCTGCCGATCACCATCGACAAGATCATCGGGTGATCGAAGCGACGGAATGATGGAACCACCAAGCGATCCGGGCCATCCGCGACGGTCCGGGTCGTTCGGTGACGGCAGTCGGCTCAACTCGCCAACGACAGCTTCTCCCCGACGACACGTTTCGCCCGCAACTCCACCACCCGCTCGGCCAGATATTCCGTATCCCGCGCGATGCCGGAGAAGCGGCCCGAGCCCCAGGTGTGGAGCCAGGGCAGGCCGACGACATAGAGGCCGTCCACCGGGGTCACGCCGCGCGTGTGGATCGGGAGGCCGCGCCCGTCGAAAGCGGGGGCGTCGATGAAGCCGTAATCGGCGCGGAAGCCCGTCGCCCAGATCACGCTGCCGATGCCGGCCGCCTCGGCATCGAGGCTCGGCGCGTGAGGTCCCGGCGCCCAGAGCGGGGTGTAGTGCGCCTGCTCGGGAGCGGCGATCCCCTTGGCGGCGATGTGCCTGTCGATGGCGCCCTGGATGCCGGTATAGACCGCGTCGGCATTGTCGAGGTTCCGGCCCAGGTCGTCGGCGAAACGCAGCACCGGGCCGTCGATGGATTCGAGGCGGCTGTGGAGGCTCATGCCTTCCAGGGCGAAGCGGCGCAGGTCGATGTCGCGGCCGCCATCGCGGCCGGTGAGGTAGTGGTTGGCCTTGCGCCGCACATCCTCCTTGAGCGGATGGTCCTCCACGGGGAGGTCGTACTGGCCCATATCGGCGAGCCAATCGACGGCGTCGCGCCCGCGATGAACGCGCGGGCAGCGCGGAGCCGAGCCCACCACGAGATGGACCTTGCGGCCGGACAGATGAAGGTCCTCGGCGATCTGGCAGCCGGACTGGCCGGAGCCCACCACCAGCACCGCGCCGTCCGGCATCTGACTCGGATTGCGATAGGTCGAGGAGTGGATCTGCCGTAATCCGGCGGGCAGGCGTGCGGCGAAGGCCGGGATCGCGGGCACGTGATAGCCGCTGATCGCCATCACCACCTGATCGGCGGTGTGTTCGCCCCGGCTCGTCGCGACGGTGAAGCCGCCCTTAGGCCTGCGCCGGATCGCGGTCACCGCCACGCCCTCGACCACGGGCGCCTCGATCGCCCTTGCATAGGCCTCGATATAGCCGACGATCTCGTCCCTGGGCATGAAGCCGTGCGGCTCCTCTCCCGGATAGGGGAAGCCCGGCAGCTGGCACTGCCAGTTCGGCGTTACCAGGCAGAAGCTGTCCCAGCGCTGGGTCTTCCAGGCATGGGCGATGGTGTTCTTCTCGAACACGATGTGGTCGATGCCGTGCCGGCGGAGCTGGTAGCTCATCGACAGGCCGGCCTGGCCGCCGCCGACGACGATGACCGAATGGTGCGAGGGGAGCGTCGGGGTCTGGTTCATGGGGGCGTCCTTCCGGCTCGGGCCGCTATTCCTCGAAGGCTTCGACGGTGACGCGGGCGTCGGGCGTGGCGGAGAGCGCCGTCGCGCGCGCCTCGATCCGGGCGAGCTGTCCCAGGGCGAGGCTGCAAGGAAAGCCGTAGCGGGCCTCCACGCGCGCGCTGGCGATGGTCAGCGCCGCCCGGCTGCGGGCGACGAAATCGACGACGGCATAGGTCTCGCCGACCCCGAAATGCTCCTTGATCACGAGGGAGGGCGAGTAGCAGGCCTCGCGTTGGCCATCAGGCCAGCGCACGTGAAAATGCATTTCAGGCATCCGACATCTCCTGTTTGCGGGCGGCGAGGGAGGCGTAGGCGGGCCGGTGCTTCTCGGCGCAGGCGCGCCAGGAATGCGCTTCGGCGACGGCGAGGCCCGCTTTGGCCAACCGCTCCCTGGCAGAGGGCCGGAGGGCGGTGCGCATGCCGTGGAGGACCGATCCCTCGTCCTCCGGGTCGACGAACACCGTGTCCGCGGCCGTGAGATACTCGGTGAAGGGAGCCCGGTCGGAGACGATGGTCGGCGTGCCGCTCGCCATCGCCTCGAGCACGCAGAGGCCGAATCCCTCCCTGAGGGAGGGAAACACCAGGGCGTCGGCGAGGCGGTAGAGGGCCGGCATCGCGGCCTGGGGCACCGGCCCCGTCTGCACCACCGGACGGCCGGGGCCGACATCGAGGCCGTTGCGGTCGAGGGCCGCGCGGCAGCGGGCCTGGTAGCCGGAATGGTCGAGGAGCGAGGCGCCCCCGACGACGAGGAGCTGCGCCGCCGGCCGCTCCTGCCTCAGCCGGGCGAAGGCCTCGATGATGGCGAGGCTGTTCTTGCGCTCCTCGAACCCGCCGACGCTGAGGAGGATCGGCCCCTCGCCGAGGCCCCACTCGCTCCGCAGGGCGGCGTCCCCCTGCCCCGGCTCGGGTCCGAAGGCGCCGGTATCGACACCGTTGCCGACAGTGAGGGCGGCAAGCCCGTAATCCCGCGTGAGCGCGCCCTGCCACAGGCTGCTGACGCAGAGCAGCGCGGTGGCGTCGAAGATCGCCCGGTCGTGCCAGTAGGCGAGCTGCGGATCGGAGAAGAGGTCGACGTGGTGGACCGTGCGCACGAAGCCGGGGATCAGGCGGCGGCGGGTGAGGGTGGCGAGCGCGTTGCCGCTGATCGCGTCCTGGGCATGGAAGACGTCGTAATCGCAGGCCGCCGGCGACGCGAAATGGCGCAGGTAATCCTCGATCCGGGTGCGGACGAGGTCTACCGTCGATCCCGAGACCGGCCGCGCCGCCACCGAGATCACCGGACAGGACGTCTTGCGGAAGAAGCCGGTCCCCGAAGGATCCGGCGCATGGACCGTCGCGCTGTGGCCGAGGGCGGCGAGCGCTTCGCCCAGCGCCAGGGCGTGGACTACCCCGCCGCGCGGATGGGTGGAATGCGCGAGGATCGCGATGCGCAGAGGCCCGGTCATTCCCGTCACGTCTCCTGCCCGCAGCCGATGAGGGGGCTCGCGGCGAAGTCCCAGACCACGGCCTCCTCCGTCCCGTCGGACACCGTCGCGATGCGGCCCGCATCCACGCCGCCGATGACGGAGGCGGCGATCCCGCGATCCGTGAAGCGCCGGAGGACCGGCGCGACGTTCGACGGCGACACGCTGAGGAGGTAGCCGAAGCTCGGAAAGGCGGTGAGCCAGCGGGCGAGATCGATCCCCTCGGGGCGCGGGATGCGGTCCAGCCGGATGGCGGCGCCGACGCGGGAGCATTCGAGCAGCATCAGCGCCGTGCCGACGAGGCCGGCCATGCTGATGTCCTTGGCCGCCTTGGCGAGGCCGTCCTCGGCGATGCCGGCGAGGATCGCGGTGTCACCGCGCAGGCGCTCGGCCGGGGCACCGGTGGCCGCATCCCAATAGGGATGCGGATCGCGAAAGCGGCCGCGCAGGTCGATCGCCGCGACGAGGCTGTCGCCGGGCATGGCGTCGAAGCTGGTGAGGAGGCGCTTTGCCCGGCCCAGGATGGCGACGGCGAGATGCTCGCCCGCGTTGCGGGTGTTGCTGTGCCCGCCGACCACTGGCACGCCGAAGGTCTCGGCCCCAGCCCTTAAGCCGGCCAGGACCGGATCGGCATGGGACTGGTCGCGGCTCCACAGGGCATCGACCACCGCGATGGGGCGGCCGCCCATGGCGGCGATGTCGCTGACATTGACCATCACCCCGCAGAACCCGGCGAAATACGGATCGTCGGCCACGAACCCGTCCATGAACCCCTCAATGGCCAGGAGCAGGTAGCCGTCCCCGTCGGGGATGGCGGCGCAATCGTCGCCGAGCGGTACGGCGGCGGCGCGCCCGCCGAGGCCGAGCCGGCCGATCACGGCGTCGATGTCCCGCTTGTGGGCGAGGCCGCGCCCGTGGCGGATGCCGTGGGCGATCTCGGCGAGGGAGGGGGGCAGGGTCATGGTCAGGCCGCCCGCCGGAGGAGCGTGACGAGGCCGCGCTCGGGGTCGGCCATGGGCGGGTAATGCCCGAGATCGGCCTGCATCAGGTGATGGACGCGGCCATGCAGCTCGACCTCGGCGAGGCTCGTCCAGTGCAGCGCCTGGAACAGGGGCGCGTTGGCGCTCTGCACATGGGCGAGGAAGCGGGTGCAGCCCCGCGCATGTGCGGAGGCCACAGCCACATGGATCAGGCCGGCGCCGAGCGCCCCGACCCGGCGGTAGTCGCGGGCCACCGCGAGGCGCGAGCCCCACCATTCGCCGGGCCGGTCGGCGGTCTCGTGGATGCGCACGGTGCCGACGACGGCATCCGGGGCGCCGCCGAGGGTCGAGAGGGCACAGATCGGGATCGCCACCGCGTCGACGGCATCGCGGTCGTCGCCGTCGAAGATCGCCTGCTCGGCGCAGAAGACCTGCCGGCGCAGGGACGCCGTGCCGGCCCGCTCCCAGGGCGCGGTGGCGAACTTGATCCGGAAATGGCTCGACCGGTAGGTGGGAACGGGCTCGAACATCGTCCCGCTCACCGCTCGTAGGTGGAGAGGGCCGAGCAGGCGCCGCAGCGTCCGCAGCCGGCCTTGATGTCGGTGGAGCGCAAACCCGCCCCCGCCAGCATCGCCGCGAGCGGCTGGAGCACGGAATGCATGAAATCCGGCGAGGGGGCGGGATGGTCCTCCAGCGGCGTGCCGGAAATCGGCACGAACGGCACCACGAACGGGTAGACGCCCATGCCGATCAGGCGCTCGGACATCGTCAGGATGGCTTCCGCCGTGTCGCCGAGACCGGCGAGGATGTAGGTCGAGACCTGACCCTTGCCGAAGACCGGCACGGCGGCGGCGAAGGCCTGGACGTAGCGCTCCAACGGCACGCTCGCCTTGCCGGGCATGATCGCGGCGCGCACCTCCGGCGTCACCGCCTCAAGATGCAGGCCGAGCGCATCGACGCCCGACGCCTTCAGCCTGGCGAACCAGCGGTCGTCGTCCGGCGGCTCGCACTGGGCCTGGATCGGCAGGTCGACGGCCGCCTTCACCGCGAAGGCGCTCTCGCACAGGACCGCGGCGCCGCGGTCGGTGGCGTTGGGCGTGCCCGTGGTCATCACCATGTGCTTGACGCCGTCGAGAAGGACGGCGGCGCGGGCCACCTCCGCGAGTTGCTGCGGCGCCTTGTGGGCGATGGTACGCCCGGCCGCGAGCGACTGCCCGATGGAGCAGAACCGGCAGGTCTTGGTGCGGCTCTGGTAGCGGATGCAGGTCTGCAGCACCGTGGTGGCGAGCACGTCGCGCCCGTGCAGCACGGCGATCTTCGAATAGGGCACCCCGTCGAGGGTCTGGAGCCCGTAGAAGCGCGGCTTGCCCGGAAACGTCACCCGGCCGATCACCGTGCCGTCATGCTCGATCACGCTCGACCCGTCGGCATCGGGCCGGCGCACGAGGTAGGGTGAATCGAAGGCGCCCGCCGTATGGACCGGCACCATCACGGTGCGGCCGGCGATGGTCATCGCCTTGTGGTCGGAGGGCCCGGCCCCGCCCCGGCGGCTGGCGACACCGGCGCGGGTGTCAGCCAGCCTGACTCCGTAGGATTGCAGGGCGTTGATCAGGTGCTCCGTCGGCATCCCCTGGTAGACCGGGGACGGCGCCGGCGAGGAAGCGGCCGGGGAGGTCAGCAGCGGAGAGTCGCTCATGGTCGGTGCTCCGGGGATGCGGGATGTCCGATGCGGGCGTGGTCACCACCGTGCGGGCGGGACGCGCGTCGTGGTTGAGGCTGAGGAGTTCGGGGCGGGCGTAGTGGCCGACCGAATCCATCATCCGCTTGCGCTTGGTGACGAGCGCCATGTCCATGTCGGCGACGAGGATGCCCTCGCCCTCATTCATCGGCGGAACGAGGTGCTTGCCTTCCGGCGAGACGATGGCGGTGCAGTTGCCGCCGCGCAGGGCCCCGCGCATCCGCTCGTCGGGAGAGATCGTGGCGATCTGCGCCTCGGTGAGCCAGCCGGTGGCGTTGACGACGAAGGCGGCGGCCTCCAGGGCGTGGTGCCGGATCGTCACTTCCATCTGGTCGGCGAAGATCTGACCCACCATGGAGCCGGGGAACTGGGCCGCGTGGATCTCCTCGTGCTGCGCCATCAGGGCGTAGCGGGCGAGCGGGTTGTAATGCTCCCAGCAGGCGAGAGCCCCGACCCGGCCCACCGCGGTTTCGACCACCGTGAGCCCGGCGCCGTCGCCCTGCCCCCAGACCATGCGCTCGTGATAGGTCGGGGTGATCTTGCGACGCTTGAGAAGGAGCGTCCCGTCCGCATCGAAGATCAGCTGCGCGTTGTAGAGCGAGCCGTGGTCGCGCTCGTTGATGCCGAGCACGATCACCGCGCCATGCCGGCGTGCGGCCGCCGAGACCGCCTGCGTCACCGGCCCCGGCACCGTCACCGCGCCCTCGTAGAGCCGTAGGTGCTCCGGCCCCTGCGCCGCCGGCGGGGCGATGAAGGAGAAGTACGGGTAGTACGGCACGAAGGTCTCGGGGAACACGATGAACCGCGCGCCCTTGCCCGCCGCTTCGTCTGTCGCGGCAAGCACTCTTTCCAGCGTCCCGCCCGGCCGCTCCAGATCGGGGGAGATCTGGACGGCGGCGGCGCGCACGATGCGTGACTCGGACAAGCGTGACTCGGACATGGGTCCGTTCCTCGTTCGACATGGTACGCGCGCATTCCCTCTCCCCTCTGCGGGAGAGGGTGGCCCACGAAGTGGGTCGGGAGAGGGGAGCGCCATCTCCGGAGAGGTTGCCCCCTCTCCCGCCTGCTCCGCAGGCACCCTCCCCCGCAGAGGTGGGAGGGTCGTCCTGTCTCACACCGTCCAGGTGTCGATCACCACGGCGTTGTCGCGCTTGTGCAGGAGGACGAGGTCGAGGACGTCGGTGGGGGCGATGGGGCGGATACCCTCGATCAGCGAAGGTTCGCCGTGGCCGTAAAGGGCCTGGAGCGCGAAGCGGCAGGCATAGACCTTGCCGCCTTCGGAGAGGAACTTCACGATCTGGTTGTTCATGTTCATGTGGCCGGGGAAGGCCTCGTCGCCGAGCGTCGGGAAGCCGCGCTGGACGCCGAGCGTCACGCCCGGCCCGTAGAGCAGGACGGAGGTCTCGAACCCCTTGCGCAGCAGACGGGTGGCCTGCAGCAGGTTCACGAAACCGATGGAGCCCTCGAACGCCACCGTGTGGAAGGTGACGAGGGCCTTCTGGCCCGGCTCGGCCTTCACGTCCTCGAAGACCTTCTCTTCGTAATCGACGAAGTAATCGCCTTTCTTATGGTGCTCGGCACTGACGGCTGGCATCGGAAACACTCCCTGATATCGCGATGTCCGCCGCGATCATTGCCGGCGACGGCCTATCAGGGGATGGCAATCCGTGTGCCAGCGTCGAAGACAATGCGATCCAGCCAATTCCACGCTGGGCAATTCATACAATCATGCAGTCAATACGCAGCGAGATGCGCCATCTCTCTCGCTCGCGATAATGCCTAAAAACCGAACACCGGATGCATAGATGCTGGACACATGCATCCGGATACTGCCGACTTATTTGACTGTATTGACTGGAATTCCATGCGGAACCAACTCAGGGGTTCGGCGGCACGACGATTGCTATCCATACAATCCAACATGGGATGGATATTGACTGGATCTGCGATGGCAATCGGACGAGGATCGAGGAAGCCGGGCCGCAGCGCCGGGCCGACGACGAGCCCATCTCCGCCGCCGGACGGCTGGACGCCGGATCTCGGGCGCTGGGGCAAGCCGCATTACCTCGCCATCGCCGAGGCCATCGCCGACGATATCCGCACCGGACGGCTCGCCGTCGCCGAACGCCTGCCGCCGCAGCGCGCGCTCGCCGAGCGGCTGGAGCTGAACTTCACCACCGTGGCGCGCGGCTATGTGGAGGCGCAGCGCCGTGGCCTCGTGGAGGCGAGGGTCGGCCAGGGCACGTTCGTGGCCGGTCCGGCGATGCCGGTGCCGGCACCCAGGATCATGGCCCCGCGCCGGCACGGCCCCGTCGACTTCACCATGAACCTGCCACCCGAACCCGACGACCCGGCCCTGCTGGCACGGATGCAGGGCGGCCTCGCTTCAGTCTCGGAGGACCTGCCGAACCTGCTGCGCTACCAGGGCTTCGGCGGTACCCCCGAGGACAAGGACGCGGCGATCGAATGGCTGCGCCGCCGCGGCCTCGAAGCGTCCCGCGACCGCCTGCTGATCTGCCCCGGCGCCCATGCCGCCATCGGCGCCGTGATGAGTCTCGTGGCGCAACCGGGTGACACGATCTGCTGCGAGACGTTGACCTATCCCGGCGCGCGGGCGCTCGCCGCCCATCTCGGCATGCGCCTCGTCGGGTTGCCCATGGATGCGGAGGGGATCGACGCCGCCGCCTTCGCGGCCACCTGCACCCGGCACGCGCCGAAGGCGCTCTACCTCAACCCGACCCTGCAGAACCCGACCACGATCACCATCTCGCCGGCGCGGCGCGCGGACATCGTCACCGTGGCACGACGCTACAACGTGGCGATCATCGAGGACGACGCCTACGGTTTCGTGCCGGTGACACCGGCGACGAGCTTCTACCAGCTGGCACCCGAGATCACCTATCACGTGGCCGGCCTCGCCAAATGCCTCGGCGCCGGCCTGCGGCTCGCCTACATGCTGGCGCCCAGCGCGCGGGCGGCGCTCCAGCTGACGGCGGCCCTGCGCGCCTCCACGGTGATGGCCTCGCCGATCACCACGGCCCTCGCCACGCGCTGGATCGGCGACGGCACCGCCGAGGCGATCCTCGCCTTCGTCCGCTCGGAATCCCGGATTCGCCAAGGCATCGCCGCCGGCATGCTGGGGCGGCACGGCGCGACCGCCGACCCCGCCGGCTTCCACCTCTGGCTATCCCTGCCCGAGGGCTGGACCCGCTCGGCCTTCGCCAGCCAGGCCCGCGCGGCGGGGATCGGCGCGGTGGCGAGCGACGCCTTCCTCGCCGCCGGCGAAGCCCCGGAAGCCGTGCGGATCTGCCTCGGCGGCCTCGCCGGCAGCGCGGAAATCGCGCAATCGCTGGAGGTGCTTGCCCATGCCCTGTCGCACTCGCCTGCGCTGGCTTCGGCTTATATCTGACGGGGCGGGACACTGATCAGCCAGCCCAAGGCAATAGCGTCAAGATGTCTCGCGAAACCCATAGGCGAATATCAAAGGATCGTCTGAAACAGTACTGATCGATTTCATCTGAGGGTGTCGATAATCCGGGACTGATCTTTTTCGAATCAATCAATCCTGTGGACAGCGACGACCTGTCCCTGCACGGGGCGGAACCTCCCCGGCGGCGATCGGTTTGCCATGTCCTCCTCGGGGCCAGCCTCGACCGACGACGATCCGGAGCCTCATGCTGTTTCCCACCGACGATTCCGTGCATCCCCTCGCGCTGAAATTCCACGCCTTCATCAAGGATCAGCCCTTCCCTTGCGTCGGCGCGAAATCCGCCCTTGCCAAGGGCCAGCTGAAGGTGCTGGTCGCCCGCGACGTCGCCTCGGGCTGGGACGACACACGGATCTATCCGGCGCTCCTCGCCTTCATCTGTCGCTATCGGGCGAACCCGAAGCTGTTCCAGAGCTTCGCCGTGGTGTTCGAGGATGCGTCGCCCCTGTCCGAGGAGCGGTTCGAGGGGCACCTCTGGGATCGCGTGCAATCCCTGTCCGACAAGGACGCTTTCCTCGGCCAGCGCTACGACAAGCGCGTGCAGGCCGACCCGGATGACCCGCATTTCGCCCTGTCCTTCGGTGGCGAGGCATTCTTCCTCGTTGGGATGCATCCCGGCGCGAGCCGGCCGGCCCGCCGCTTCTCGCATCCCGTCCTCGTCTTCAATGTGCGCGCACAGTTCGAGCAGCTGCGTGAAGAGGGCCGCTACGAGGGGCTGCGCTCGGCGATCCTCGCCCGCGACGAGGCGCTGGCCGGCTCGATCAACCCCATGCTGGCCCGGCACGGCGATGCCTCCGAGGCGCGCCAGTACAGCGGCCGCGCCGTCGGCGGCGACTGGGTCTGCCCGTTCCAGGGTCGGGCCAAGGGCGACAACGACCGCCTCGCCGAGGATGGCCGCGATGCCGCCTGACACCGCCCTCCCCCCGATCCGTCGCCAGGAAATCGCGCCCCGCAGCGGCGTCGCCTTCGAGCTCGCCAAGGGCGATCGCCTGACCATCATCGACCCGAAGGGCGAACAGGTGGCAGACCTCCTCGCCTTCTCCGTGGCCGACCGCGACGAGGTGATCTCGTCGGGCCGCACCCTCGACTACGCCAGCCGCATCTACCTCACGACGGGCGATCCGATCTATTCGAACCGCTCCAACGTCCTCCTGCGCATCGTCGAGGATACGGTGGGGCGGCACGATTTCCTGCTTACCCCGTGCTCGGCCGACACGTTCCGGATCATCTATGGCGACACACATCCGCACCACGGCTGTTTCGGCAACCTCGCCGCCGCGCTCGCGCCCTACGGCATCGAACCGGACCGCATCCCGGTGGCCTTCAACGTGTTCATGAACGTCACAGTGAACGGCGAGACCGGGGAATTGAAGGTTGAGCCGCCCCTGAGCCGGGCCGGCGATCACGTGACCTTCGAGGCCGAGACCGACCTCATCATCGGCCTCACCGCCTGCTCGGCCCTGCAATCGAACAACAATGCCTTCAAGCCGATCCATTACGAGATCCGGCCCGCAGGTGCGGCGCCGCAATCGCCCTTACCCTGCGCCTCGTGCTAGGGGCCCCGCTGCCCCGGACACGAGACCAGCGCCATGACGACCACGAAGCCCGCCCTCGCCCGCGCCGTCGCCTATGCCGATGGCGGCTGCGATCCCAATCCCGGCCCCGGCGGCTGGGGCGTGGTGATCGAGGGCCCGGAGGGCAAGGTCGAACTCTGCGGCGGTGATCGTGCCACCACCAACAACCGCATGGAACTGACGGCGGCGATCAGGGCCCTGTCACATTTCCCCGCCGGCTCGGCGATCGAGATGCGCTGCGACAGCCAGTACGTCATCAAGTCGGTGACCGAATGGATGCGCGGCTGGAAGGCGAAGGGCTGGCGCACCAGCACCGGGCCGGTGAAGAACGTCGAACTGATGCAGGAACTCGACGCCCTCAACGCCGCCCGCGACGTGAAATGGACCTGGGTGCGGGGCCATACCGGCAATGTCGGCAACGAGCGCGCCGACCGGCTGGCGGCACAGGGCCGGCGGCAGGCCCTCGGACTGGCTCCGGCGAGCGAGCCGGTTCCGTCCCCCGCCGTCCCGGCGGTGGTGCCTCCTCCGGGCGTGGCGGCGGAAGCACCGGCTCCTGCCCCCCGCACGACGCAGGTGGCGATCGATCTCGGCCTCGGCCTCGACGTGTCGCGGGGGGCCAAGCTCGCCGGCCTCACGCCCCAGGCCTTCGTCGAACGGGCGATCCGCGTGGCGCTGAAGCTCGGGCCAGACGGCATCGCCCGCGTGCTGGATGGCGGTTCCGCCAAGCCGTGAGCCTTGGGCAAGCCGTGAGCCTCGGGGCGGATTTCTATGCGCGGCCGGCGGCGGCGGTCGCCTCAGACCTGATCGGATGCCGCCTCCTCGTCTCCGGGATCGGCGGGCTCGTGGTCGAGACCGAGGCCTATGACCGGAGCGACCCCGCCTCCCATAGTTTCAACGGCCCGACCCGGCGCAATGCGAGCATGTTCGGGCCGCCGGGCCATGCCTATGTCTACCGCTCCTACGGCATGCATTGGTGCCTCAACCTCGTCTGCGAACCGGGGAGCGCGGTACTGATCCGCGCGATCGAGCCGGGCCAGGGGATCGAGACCATGCGCGAGCGGCGCGGGCTCGACGCGCTCCGCCTCCTCTGCGCGGGGCCGGGCCGCCTGTGTCAGGCCCTGGCGGTGACGAGCCTGCACGACGGCCTTCCTCTCGACCGGCCGCCCTTCCAACTGGAGCGACGGAGCGCAACGCCGGACATCGTGGCCGACCGCCGCATCGGCATCACGCGTGGGGCGGATACCCCCTGGCGCTTCCTCCTCGCGGGATCGGCCTATCTCAGCAAGCCGGTGTCGCGCCGACGGGAATAGGCCGGCGGGAACAGGGCGGAAGTGCCTTCGATGTCGCGGTAATTCCCGGAATCTCGCGGCTCTCCGCCCTCGCCACGTCTGATGTTGCAGCCTATACCGCAGCTTATCCGCGCGAGCGCTCCGCTCTTCGCTTCGCCGGGATCCCCTCCACACCCCATGGATGGCGGTCCCGCCCAACGAGGGTCTTGCCCGAGCCGATGCCGCCTCACCTGCTCCTCGCCACCGCCGCCATCCTGCCCTTACTCGGCAGTGTCGTGGCGATCTGCCTGCCGGGCAACGCACGCAACGCCGCCGCGATCGTTGCGGGTGTCGTGATGGTGACCTGCCTCGCCTGCATCGGGCTACTCTACCCCGCCGTCGCCGGCCCGGACCCCGTTATCTGGGCGGTGGACTGGCTGCCGACGCTCGGCGTCCGGTTCGTGCTGCGGCTCGACGGGCTGTCCTGGCTGTTCGCCGTCCTGGTGCTCGGAATCGGCGCGCTCGTGGTGCTCTATGCGCGCTACTACATGGCGGAAGCGGACCCGGTGCCGCGTCTGTTCTCGTATTTCCTCGCCTTCGTCGGCGCGATGCTGGGCATCGTGCTCTCGGGCAACCTGATCCAGCTCTTCGTCTTCTGGGAATTGACGAGCATCGTCTCGTTCCTGCTCATCGGCTATTGGTCCGACAACGCCTCCGCACGGGACGGCGCGCGGATGGCGCTGACCATCACGGCGGCGGGCGGCCTCTGCCTGTTCGTCGGTCTGGTGCTCATCGGGCAGATCGTCGGCAGCTACGACCTCTCGGCGGTGCTCGCCTCGGGCGACGCGATCCGCAACAATCCGCTCTACCTGCCGGCCCTGGTCCTGGTACTGGCCGGCGCGCTCACCAAATCGGCGCAGTTCCCGTTCCACATCTGGCTGCCGCGCGCCATGGCGGCACCGACGCCGATCAGCGCCTACCTGCATTCGGCCACCATGGTGAAGGCCGGCATCTTCCTGATGATCCGGTTCTGGCCGGTGCTGGCCGACACCGAGGCCTGGTACTGGATCGTCGGCACCGCCGGCATGATCACGATGCTGGTGGGCGCGTGGAGCGCGATCTTCCAGCACGACCTCAAGGGTCTGCTCGCCTATTCCACCATCAGCCATCTCGGGCTGATCACCCTGCTCCTCGGCCTCGACTCGCCGCTGGCCGTCGTGGCGGCGATCTTCCACACGGTGAACCACGCGACGTTCAAGGCCTCGCTGTTCATGGCGGTGGGCATCATCGACCACGAGACCGGGACGCGCGACATGCGCCGTCTCAGCGGCCTGTGGCAGGCCATGCCCTATACCGCCACCCTGGCGATGGTGGCCGCCGCCGCGATGGCGGGTGTGCCGCTCCTCAACGGCTTCCTGTCGAAGGAGATGTTCCTGGCGGAGGCGGTCGACAACGCGGACGGCCACCTGCTCAACCTCGCTTTGCCGGTGCTGGCGACGTTGGCGAGCGCCTTCACCATGCTCTATTCCGTGCGCTTCATCCGGCAGGCCTTCTTCGGACCCGCCCCGCACGACCTGCCGCACGCGCCTCACGAGCCGGTCCGCTGGATGCGCATCCCGATCGAGTTGCTCGTCCTCGTCTGCGTCGCCATCGGCCTCGTGCCGAACCTGACGATCGGCCCCCTCCTCGCAGGCGCGGTCCGGGCGGTCCTGGGTGAGCGGACCCCCGATTACGACCTCGCCATCTGGCACGGCTTCAACGCGCCGCTGGCGCTCAGCATGGTGGCGCTGCTGGGCGGCATCGCGCTCTATGTTGCGTTCGGGCGGCGGATCAACACCAACCCCCGCGGCGGACCCTGGCTGATGGACCGGATCGACGGCGGCTGGCTGTTCGAGCGGACCATGACCGGCCTCGTGAACGGCGCGCGCCGCCTGGAAGCCGTGCTCGGCGCCGAGCGCCTCCAGGCGCAGTTGCGCATCCTCTTCCTCACCGTGCTCCTGGCCGCCGTAGCGACGGGAGCGACACGGGGGCTCGACCTGTTCGCGCCGGGCAAGACCACGGAGTTCGACCCGGCCTTCGCGCTGATGTGGCTCGTGGGCGCGGCCTGCGCCATCGGCGCGGCGGAGCGGGCGAAGTACCACCGGCTGTCCGCCGCCATCTTCGTCGGCGGGGCGGGGCTCGTGAGCAGCCTCACCTTCCTCTGGCTCTCCGCCCCGGATCTCGCGGTGACGCAGATCCTGGTGGAGATCGTCACCACCGTGCTGCTGCTGCTGGGCCTGCGCTGGCTGCCCAAGCGCGACGCGGCGATTCCGGCGCCGGCTTGGGAGAAGACGCGGTCCCGCCGTCGACGGATGATCGATCTCGGCATCGCCGCCTTTGCCGGCCTGGGGCTCGCCGGGCTGGCTTACGCGGTGATGACCCGGCCCGCCGTCGACGGGATCGCCCGCTGGTTCATCGAGGAGGCCTACCCGCAGGCGGGCGGACGCAACGTCGTCAACGTCCTGCTGGTGGATTTCCGGGCCTTCGACACCCTGGGCGAAATCTGCGTGCTGGGCATCGTCGGCCTGACGGTGTTCGCGCTCCTTCGCCGCTTCCGACCCGCCTCCGACAGTCTGGGGCCTCCCAAGCAGCAGGTGAACCACGACGCCTATGACGATGCCCGCGAGGGCCGCGAGCTCGGCGACACCACCGCCGATGCTCTCCTCGTCCCACGCGTGGTGATGACGTGGCTGTTCCCCTTCATCGTCCTCCTCGCCCTGCACCTGTTCCTGCGCGGCCACGACCTGCCGGGCGGCGGCTTCGCGGCGGGCATCGCGCTCACCATCGCCTTCATGCTGCAATACATGGCCCAGGGCGCGCAGTGGGTGGAGGCGCGGCTTCGGATCCAGCCGATCTCGTGGATCGGCATCGGCCTGCTGGTCTCCGTCTCGGTCGGCGCCGGCTCCTGGCTGTTCGGGCGTCCGTTCCTGACCGCCTATTTCGCCTATTGGAAGCCGCCGCTCCTGGGCAAGGTCCCGGTGGCGAGCGCGCTGCTGTTCGATCTCGGGATCATGGTGCTGGTAGTGGGCGCGAGCGCGCTGATGCTCGTCGCCCTGGCGCACCAATCCCTGCGGCGCACCCGCCCCGCCGAGGCGGCGGCGGAGCGGGCCGTCGAGAAGGAGCCCGCCTGATGGAGATCGTGCTGTCCCTGGGGATCGGCGTCTTCGCCGCCTCGGGCATCTGGCTGATGCTGCGTCCCCGCACCTTCCAGGTCGTGCTCGGCATCTCGCTGCTGAGCTACGCCGTCAACCTGTTCATCTTCGCCATGGGCCGGCTGACCGTGGGCGCGCCGCCGGTGCTCGGGGCAGGGGCCGACATCGTCTCCGTGGACGATCCGGTGCCGCAGGCCCTGGTCCTCACCGCCCTGGTGATCGGCTTCGCGCTCACCGCGCTCTTCCTCGTCGTGCTGCTCGCCGCCCGCGGCATCACCGGCAGCGACCATGTGGACGGCCGCGAGCCGCACCTGGCGGAGCCGAATCCAGAGAACCCGCATCCATGAACGCCACGGTTCTGAATGCCCCCCTGGTCAGCGACTGGACCGACCATCTCGTCGTCCTGCCCATCGTTCTGCCGATCGCGGTGGCCGGGGCGATGTTCCTCATGGACGAGCGCCGGAGTCGGCTGAAAGGGGCACTCAGCCTCGCCACGGTGCTGGCCCTCCTCGGCATATCCCTCATCCTCGTCTGGCGCGCGAGCGAGGCGGCGCAGATGTACCGCCTCGGCAACTGGGCCGCGCCCTACGGGATCGTGCTGGTGGCAGACCGGCTCTCGGCCCTCATGCTGGCGCTCGGCAGCGTGCTGGGCCTGTGCGCCCTGGTCTTCTCCTTCGCCCGCTGGGGCCGGGCGGGGCCGCGCTTCCACGGCCTGTTCCTCCTCCTCCTGATGGGCGTGAACGGCGCCTTCCTCACCGGTGACCTGTTCAACCTGTTCGTGTTCTTCGAGGTGATGCTGGCCGCCTCCTACGGTCTCGTCCTGCACGGATCGGGCGAGACGCGGATAAGGGCCGGCCTCGGCTACATCGCGGTCAACCTCGTCGCCTCGCTGTTCTTCCTCGTCGGCGTCAGCCTCATCTACGGCACGATGGGAACCCTCAACATGGCCGACCTCGCCCGGCGGCTCGCCGCGCCGGAGGCGGGGGAACTCGCCCTGTTCGAAATCGGCTGCGCGATCCTCGGCATCGCCTTCCTCATCAAGTGCAGCGCCTGGCCGCTCGGATTCTGGCTGCCCACCACCTACGCGGCGGCGAGCGCGCCGGCGGCCGCGATTCTCGCGATCCTGAGCAAGGTCGGCATCTACGTGGTGGTGCGCCTGAGCCTGCTGCTGTTCGGGGCCGGCCTGTCGGAGGGGTTCGGACAGACCTGGATTCTCGCCACCGGGCTCGCGACGATGGCCTATGGCGCCATCGGCATCCTGGCGGCGCGCGACCTCACGCGGGCGGCGGGCTATGCGGTGATGATCTCGTCGGGCACGGTGCTGGCGGCTTTGGGGAGCGGCAATGACGGGGCGCTCTCGGGCGCCTTGTACTACCTCCTCGGCTCCACCCTCGCGGCGGGCGCCCTGTTCCTGCTGGCCGAGATCCTCCAGCGCGGCCGCGACCCGCTGGAGGCCGCCCAGGCCGTCTTCGCCGACGAGTACCGCGACCCGTTCGACGATGCCGACGCCACCGAGATCGGCCGGGCGATCCCGGCGGCGGTGGCGCTCCTCGGGAGCGGCTTCCTCGTCTGCACGCTGATGTTGGCGGGGGTTCCCCCGCTCTCCGGTTTCGTCGGCAAGCTCGCGATCTTCACGGGGCTCACCACGGGCACGATGACCGCGTCCGCCTGGTGGCTCATCGCCGCGCTGACCCTGTCGAGCTTCGCCACGCTGATGCCGATGGTGCGGCTCGGGATCAAGAACCTCTGGGTTCCGAGCGACGACCCGCCGCCGGTCCTGCGCCTCTCGGAATTCACCGCTCTCGCCGGCCTGCTCGCCGCCTGTGTGGCGCTCGCCGTCTGGGGCGGCCCGGCACTCGCCTATGCCGACGAGACCGTGCGCTGGCTGGCCCAGCCGCAGGATTACGTTCGCGCAGTCCTCGGGCCGACGCGGGAAGGCGGTGGATCGTGAGCCGCCTCCTGCCCTACCCCATCCTGTCGGCCTGCCTCGCCGCGACCTGGCTCTTGCTGAACGCGCCGCTCTCCCCGGGCAACGTCCTTCTGGCGCTGCTGGTCGGCCTCACGGTTCCCGCCGTCATGCTGGCGCTGCGGCCTCCCTCGGTGCGGGTGCGGGCGCCCGGCATCCTCGCGCGGCTCGCCGTGATCGTGCTCTACGATATGGTGCGCTCGAACATCGATGTCGCCCGCATCATCCTCGGGCTTCGCGGGGGCGAGCGGCGGACCGGTTTCGTCACGATCCCCCTCGACATGCGCGCGCCGTTCGGTCTCGCAATCCTGTCGATCATCCTCACCGGCACGCCCGGCACCCTCTGGGTCCAGTACGATTCCGACACGGGCTGCCTGCTCATCCACGTGCTCGACTACACGGATGGCGAGGAATGGGTGCGGCGGGTGAAGGACCGCTACGAGCGCCCCCTGATGCAGATCTTCGCCCCATGATTTTCTTCATCCCATGAGGTTCCTCCCATGAGCGCCAACACCGTTCTCGACTGGGGGCTCGGCTTTGCCCAGGGGATGCTGGTTCTCGCCATGGCGCTCGCCGCATGGCGGATGCTGCGCGGCCCCCGCGCGCAGGATCGCATCCTCGGTCTCGACACCCTCTATCTCAACGGCATGCTGGCGGTGGTGGTCCACGGCATGCGCACCGGCAGCGGCCTCTATTTCGAGGCCGCCCTGATCCTCGGCATGATCGGCTTCACCGCCACCGTGGCGCTGGCGAAGTTCCTGATGCAGGGCGAGGTGATCCAGTGAACGGCGCCGAATTGCCCGTCTGGGCCGCGTGGCTGGTGGTGGCGCTGGCGATCGTCGGCGCGGGGTTCTCGCTCACCGGCGCCTTCGGCCTCATCCGCCTCCGGACGTTCTACGAGCGCGTCCATGCCCCCACCTTGGGCGCGACACTGGGCATGGCGCTGATTCTCATGAGCTCGATGCTGCTCCTGTCCCTGATCGAGGGCCGCCTCGTCCTGCGCGACGCGCTAATTGGCGTGTTCCTCACCGTGACGACCCCGGTGACGTTGCTGCTCCTCGCCCGCGCGGCGGCGCAGCGCGACCGCCAAGAGCGCAATCCCGACGCTCCGCCGGAGGTGTGAGACCCCACGCCTCAGGCCTCCACCGCATTCCCCCGAATCAGGTCGCGCCCGGCATAGATCCCGCCCACGGTCTCCATATCGAGCCGCTCGGCATCGCGGCGGCGGACTTCGGCCATGACTGCGCTGGCGGAATCCGGCTCGTCACCGATGGCCAGGAGCGCCTGCTCGCCGAAGGCCAGGGCGGATTCCAGCGTCTCGCGAAGCTGGTAGGCGACGCCGGCATGGATGAGCTCGATCGCGTGCTCGCGGTCGCGGGCGCGGGCGAGGACGGGCACGAGGGGGAACTCGGCCTTCGCCAGTTCGGCGATGCGCCGAGCGGCCTCGCGGTCGTCGATGCAGATCAGGATCGCCCGTGCCGTGGCGGCCCCGGCCGCGTGCAGGATGTCGAGACGCGTGCCATCGCCGTAATAGACCTTGAAGCCGAATTGTTCGGCGACACGGATATAGGCGGGGTTGGTGTCGATGATCGAGACCGAGCAGCCGCGCGAGATCAGCGGCTGGCTCACCACCTGCCCGAAACGGCCGAAGCCGATGATGAGGGCGCTGCCCACGAGGTTCTCCGGCACCTCGACACCCTCCGTGGAGACCGAGGCCTTGGGGCCGAAGCGGTCGAAGGCGATCACCATCAGCGGCGTGAGGGCCATGGAGAGGATGATCGTCGCCGTCAGGATCGCGTTGGTGGTGCCGTCGATGATGCCGGCGCTCGCGGCGGCGGCATAGAGCACGAAGGCGAACTCGCCGCCCTGAGCCATCAGGGCCGCACGCTCCATCGCCTCGGGATGCGAAGCGCGCAGGAGGCGGGCGACGGCGTAGATGACGACGCTCTTCACCACCATGTAGGCGGCGACGCTCGTGAGGATGAGCGCCCAGTTCGCGGCGATGACCGTGAGGTCGAGGGACATGCCCACGCCGAGGAAGAACAGGCCGAGCAGGATGCCCCGGAACGGCTCGATATCGGCCTCCAGCTGGTGCCGGAAGCTCGATTCCGAGAGGAGGACGCCCGCCAGGAACGCGCCCATGGCCATGGACAGCCCGCCGAGCTGCATGGCCAGGGCCGAGCCGAGCACGACGAGGAGGGCCGCCGCCGTCATCACCTCGCGGGCCTTGGCCGCGGCCAGCAGGCGGAACAGCGGGTTGAGCAGCCAGCGCCCGGCCGCCACCAGGGCGGCCACCGACCCGAGGGCGACGCCGATGCCATAGACGCGGTCCATCGTGCCGGTCGCCTGCCCGCCGGGGGCCAGCAGCGCGACGATGGCGAGGAGCGGCACGATGGCGAGGTCCTCCAGCAGGAGGATCGCCACGATGCGCTGGCCCTTCGGCGTCGAGAGCGACCCGCGCTCTTCGAGAAGCTGCATGACGATGGCGGTGGAGGTGAGGACGAAGCCGGTGCCGGCCACGAACGCGATGGCAGGCGAGAACCCCATGGCGATGCCGACGAGCATGAGCGCGGCGATGCAGACGCCGACCTGGGCGAGGCCGAGGCCGAAGATCTCGCGCCGCATGCCCCAGAGCCGCGACGGCTCCATCTCCAGCCCGATGATGAACAGGAACATCACCACGCCGAGTTCCGCCACATGCAGGATGGCTTGGGCATCCGAGAACAGGCCGAGGCCGAACGGGCCGATGGCGAGCCCCGCCACGAGGTAGCCGAGGACGGAGCCGAGGCCGATCCGCTTGAACACAGGCACCGCGACGACGCCGGCGGCGAGCAGCGCCACGACCTGGACGAGTTCACTCGCGGCACCGGATGCTTCAACAGCCATGATGTCGACATGTCCTCTCGGAGGGGATTCGCGGGCGAGGCCCCATCGGCCCCGCCCGGTTTTCACGCATCAGGGGTAGCGCACGGGCGGAGGCGATTCGGGTAAGGGGATGAACTCGGATTCGCCGGGCACGGTGTCGAACCGGGCCTGGCGCCAGTCCTCCTTGGCCTGCTCGATCCGCTCCGGCCGCGAGGAGACGAAGTTCCACCAGAGATGGCGCGGCCCGTCCATGGGCTCGCCGCCCAGGACCATGAAGCGCGCGGCCTCGGTGGCCCGCACGCTGATGCGGTCGCCGGGATTGAAAACGAGGAGCTGGCCGGGGCCGAACCCGTCGCCGGCAATGTCGATGGCGCCGGAGACGGTGTAGATCGCGCGCTCGTCATAGGTCGGGTCGAAGGGCAGCACGGCGCCGGCCTCGAGCATCACGTCGGCATAGACCATCGGGCTCGACGTCCGCACCGGCGATCTGGCGCCGAAGGCCTCGCCGGCGATCAGCCGGACGATCTTGCCCTCGCCGGAAAGGATCGGCAGCGCATCCGCGTCGTAATGTTCGAAGGCGGGGGCGGTCTCCTCGTCCTTGCCGCTGAGCGCGACCCAGGCCTGAATGCCGAACAGCTTCGAGCCGGTCCGGCGCAGCCCGGCGCCGGTCCGCTCCGAATGGGTGATGCCGCGACCGGCCGTCATCCAGTTGAGCTCGCCCGGACGGATCGGCAGTTCGGTGCCCAGGCTGTCCCGGTGCATGATCTCGCCGTCGAACAGGTATGAGACGGTGGAGAGGCCGATATGCGGATGCGGCCGCACGTCCATGCCCTGGCCGAGCAGGAACTCGGACGGCCCCATCTGGTCGAAGAAGATGAAGGGACCGACCATCCGGCACTGCGTCGACGGCAGGGCCCGCCGGACGGAGAACGAGCCGAGATCCCGCGAGCGGGGAACGATCAGGGTCTTGATCGCGTCGCAGGAGAAAGGATCGCCCGGAGCCGGGTCGTCCGCACTGTGCCAGCTCATCGCCCGTTTCCCTTCTGCTCGGTCCGACTCAAATGTATCGCGGCTCACAGGGCAAGCTCGGCCTGGATCCACACGACCGTCTCCATCGGCCCTCACGATCGGGCCGGGAAATACGCTCGCATGGGGCACCAGGTCTTGAAGAAAGCCGGCATGTCCGCACCGGCATCGTTATCCGGCCCATTCGAGCGGAATGAAATAGAAACGATGGAAACCGATCGTTTCCGGAAACGCATTTTCCGGTCTTGGTCGTGGAGACTGCGGGTGAGGTTCAAAGAGCGGCAATCACGATTCAAGCCGCCACGGCCGAGCGGTTAACATTCCGCTATGATCTCAAAACCCGAAAACGATCCGGGTTAGGAACCCTTAAACCCGCCGTATTTACCGTGCGGTACCTGAGCCTCTCGGATCACGAGGCGCTCACAGGTTCAGACGAAACGCATGGCGAACGGACGCAAGGGACGCGGGCGGGAGGAGCCGAACTTCGACGTGCCCGAAGGGCGCATCGGTGGGCGCGGCGACCTCGACCTACGGCTCAGCGGCGACGATCGCGCCGGAGGCGGTGTGGGCAGACGCGCGACGAGCAGCAACGGCCAGGGCGAAGGCCCCCGGCGCCCCTCGGCGCGGGCCAAGGCACCGGCCCGCAAGCCGCGCCGGCGCTCGTTCCTGGGCGGTCTCTTCTATGGCACCCTCGTGCTCGGCCTGTGGGGCGTCATCGCCATCGCGGGGCTGGTGGCCTACCACGCCTCGCAACTGCCGCCGATCGACCAGCTCGCCGTTCCGAAGCGCCCGCCCAACATCGCGATCCTGGCCAGCGACGGCTCGCTCCTGGCCAATCGCGGCGAGACCGGCGGACGGGTGGTGAGCATCGGCGAGTTGCCGCCCTATCTGCCGCGCGCCTTCGTGGCGATCGAGGACCGGCGGTTCTACAGCCATTTCGGCGTCGACCCGGTGGGCATCGCCCGCGCCGTGGCCCAGAACGTCACCCGCCGCGGCGTCTCGCAGGGCGGATCGACCCTGACGCAGCAGCTCGCCAAGAACCTGTTTCTCACGCCCGAGCGCTCCGCATCGCGAAAAATCCAGGAGGCGATCCTCGCCCTGTGGCTGGAGCACCGCTACACCAAGGACGAGATCCTCGAACTCTACCTGAACCGGGTCTATTTCGGCGCCGGCGCCTATGGCATCGAGGCCGCCGCCCAGCGCTATTTCGGCAAGCCCGCCAAGGCGGTGACGCTGGCGGAAGCCGCCATGCTCGGCGGCCTCGTCCAGGCGCCCTCGCGTCTCGCGCCCAACCGCAACCTGCCCGCCGCCCAGGCGCGGGCGGCCCAGGTGCTCGCGGCCATGGAGGAACTCGGTTTCGCCAAGCCCGCCGAGGTGAAGCTGGCGCTGGCGACACCGGCACGGCCGGCGAGCAGCCGTGGCGGCGGCTCGGCCAATTACGTGGCCGATCTCGTCATGGACGTCCTCGACGACTTCCTGCCGAAATTCGACACCGACATCGTCGTCACCACCACCGTCGACACCCGCCTTCAGGGCGCGGCCGAGAAGGCACTGGTGGACGAGCTGAACCAGAAGGGCTCGCGCTACAACGTCGCCCAGGGGGCCGTGGTCTCGATGAGGCCGGACGGCGCGATCCGGGCGCTCATCGGCGGGCGCGATTATTCCCAGAGCCAGTTCAACCGGGCCACCACCGCCAAGCGCCAGCCGGGCTCCTCGTTCAAGCCCTTCGTCTATCTCGCCGCCGTGGAGCGGGGCCTGACCCCGGACACCGTGCGCGACGACGCGCCGATCAGCATCAAGGGCTGGAACCCGGAGAACTATTCGCGCGACTATCGCGGGCCGGTTCCCTTGCGCGAGGCGCTGGCGCTGTCGCTCAACACCGTGGCCGTGCGCCTCGGCCAGGAAGTCGGCCCGAAGGCGGTGGTGCAGGCGGCCCAGCGCCTGGGCATCTCCTCGCCGCTGCAGGCCAACGGCTCACTGGCGCTCGGCACCTCGGAAGTGACCCCGCTGGAAATGGTGGGCGCCTACGCCGCCTTCGCCAATGGCGGCACGGGCGTGAACCCCTACGTCATCGCCAACGTGAAGAGTACGACGGGCAAGGCGCTCTACCAGCGCAAGGACACCAATCTCGGCCGGGTGATGAATGCCGAGACCGTCTCGATGATGAACGCGATGATGCACGAGACCTTCGTCTCGGGCACTGCGAAGAAGGCCGAGGTTCCGGGATGGGACCTCGCCGGCAAGACCGGCACCAGCCAGGATTTCCGCGATGCCTGGTTCATCGGCTACTCGTCGACCCTCGTCACCGGCGTCTGGCTCGGCAACGACGACGGCGAATCCACCAAGAAGGTCTCCGGCGGCAATCTGCCCGGCGAAATCTGGAAGACCTACATGACCGTCGCCCTCAAGGGCCAGACTCCGACGATGCTGCCCGGCGCCAACCATTGGCGCAACCGCGCCCCGGCGGAGGTTCCCGCCACCACCGGCACCGCACCGGGAGGCCTCATCGGCGCCCTCCTCGGAGAGCCGCAATCCGCCGCCCCGCCGCCCCGCGTCGCCGCCAACCAGCGCGCCCGCGGGCCGAGCCAGGACGACCGGAATTTCCTGGAGAAGCTGTTCGGCGTGGGGGAATAGGCTCTTGGTCGCCTACTCCCCCACGCTTCGATCAGACCGTCTTGGGAATTACCTTGTTTCTAAAGAATGAGAAACGAGTCGTGATCGGATCGGCGTTCCCACCGACATCCGGCGCGCCGGGCCGGCGGACCAGAGGTCCGAACGTATTGTTCGGCGCTCCAGGAACGTTGGGAACATTGGTTGCCTCGACTCTTGTGATTGCCGCGTTGGTCGCACCAATAATGACGTTCTCGCTGACTTCTGCATACCCTCTGGGATCGTCGTCAGCGTAGCCGATGCCAACCGGGCAATTTTTAAGTAGATTACCATACACCAATGCCGCGACCGTATTTTGATCGCGCACTACTCCCGTCGTCGAATTATATGACCCGGAGATCGTCAATGCGACACCGGAGAACGCACAATTTTCGATAGTGTTTCCGCTGACTACGACGTCACAACTCACTGTGATGCCGTTCCCTCCAGTGGTGATCGTTTACTGGGTTGCAGGATCGCGCGATGGCGATGCCCACTGGTCAAACGTTTTTTGAGTCACATTTTTCAGTGTATTTCCAGAAATTGTAGTGCGGCGACTCCCTTTGTTGGGATTTACGACCGTAATACCTTGTCCGGCATCGAAGATCGTATTTCCCGACACCACGATGCCCTCATAAAGCGCTCCGCTTTCGTCGGGCGCCTCGACGAAAATTGCGGTTTCTCTAGCAAGACTTACTTGATTGTTGCAAATAATTGAATTCGAGCTTTGACTAAAGCGCATTGCAGAGTAGTTGCATCCAATCACGTTATTTTCACTTGCGGTAACGTTGTTGCTTTGATAAACAAAGATTGCGTTTCCAAATTCACCTGATCCGCCGCTACTGTTTCGCACGCCAAAAATTTTATTGGATCTCACGATGGTGCCGTCAAACGCTTGATCAGCCCGCCAAATTACAACACCATTGTATTTGCTATCGCGTATATAATTATCAGAGACGATCAGCCCTGCGGATTTGTTGGAATATACCGAGACCCTACAATCATAAAACTCGTTATTGTTTATCAGCCCCGCGGTTTGAACAAGATCGATGCCAGATCGTTCCGATCGACTGATGAAGCAATCCTTGATGGTCAGTCGGTCAGCATTGACACAACGGATAAGGCCCGGCCGCGTAAGGCCACTAGAAAAAGGTTTATTTTCTCCATCGAGATTGATGCCTTCAATGGTCACATCGGAAATCCGGCTGCCTGAAACTCCAGACTGAACGGTAATATAGAAACAGTTGGCGCCAGACGAAGTGATTGTCACGGAGCCCTTCATGGCAAAAATCTTAACCTTGTCGTCGATCCTGAGGCTTGTGACACTGTACGAACCAGGGCCAATATAGAGAGGTTTTTGGGCGGCAATTGCCTGGTTGATCGCCGCCTGCAACGTGTCGGTGCCTGCAGCCGTCGAATATACGATCAAGTCGCTCTGAATTTCGATCTTCGGCATTGAACTTGGCCCTGCTGTGATCCACGGTCACCCGATCGGCGACCAGGAAATAGGAATATAGATCTTTTTAGGATGAAAGTCACGAAAATTCGAAGGTACAGCGCGCGGCCCGCGCCCTCACCCGCGACACAATCGGATCGAGGAGAACGTTTCACTTTTCCGAAAAAAATGCGGGCATCCGTTCGCGCGCAGAATCGCGCCTGGGCCGACGCAAGCCCGGCTTGCAGTGGGGCCGCCTTCTCGGAAGGAGGCACTCACTGAGGTCATCACCAACGATGCTCTTTCCACGGGCGGGGTATAGGTGCCCCCCCGGCGGCCGGTACCGCACCGACTCGTTGCTGGGGTCAGGCACCGTGTCCGCCGTCTTCAACTCCGGGCTCTCGGATACCTCCGGAGCCCGGCGGATTGCCGCCGTTCGGACGCTCGTGCTGACGCCCTATCTCACCAACTCTCCTGCGATGTCCGAAGCCAACCGATCCCGGTCGGCTGCATCGATAAAGGTTTTTATTCCTATTTGCGCTATTGAATCGGCAAGCCGTGCCCGCTCGTTTCTCGAACGAGGTCCGACCGCCTCATCCTCGGCGAACGATCGCAAGGGCGGCTTCCGGTTGTCAGAGTGGCGACCGGTCCGAATCCGGGCGATGACATCGGATGTCGGGCTTGGTGGCCGCCCGCACGGAGCACCACCCCGGCTCGTCGAACGCTTGACATCGATCGAGCGGATGCCGGATCAGATCCCGGCGATGCCCTTCAGCGCCGCGTTGATCCGGTCCTGCCAGCCTGGGCCGTCCTTCTGGAAATGCTCCAGCACGGCACGGTCGAGGCGCAGGGACACCATTTCGCGGGCGCCGGGCGGGCTGAGCGGCGCGGCGGGGGCGCGTTCGACGGGTTTGGGAGTGTCGGGCGCCTTGGTGGTGGCGGCCTTGAAGGCGGCTTCCGCCGCCTGGCGGGGGTCGCTGGCGCGACGGGTCCGATCGAATGCCATGGGTCGGTTTCCTGGTAAGGCTGTCTGGCTCAGCTCGCGGAGCGCTTGCGTTTGGGGGCCGGCGCGGGAGCGGCAGCCTTCTCCGCGGCCTCGGCGGCTTCCTTGGCGAGGCGAAGGGCGCGCAGCTTCACGGTGCGCTCGTCAATCTCCTTCACCGATTGCAGATGCTCCGCCATCGCCTGCGCGCCTTCCTTGGCCATCCGCTCCGCGCGCTCGGCGCGCTCTTCGGACCGGGTCCTGGCGTCGGTTTCGTCGCTCATCGTCGTCCTTCCTGGCTCCCCTCGCCCCGCCGCCCGCGCAACGACCGCATCATTCGCCAGGGCGGAGGCGGCAGCGGCGGATGAACCGCTCGTGCCCGCTCGCGCGGCGCATCATGTCGACGATCGAGACGAGTGCCGGCGGACGTGAAATTCCGCGATCGGCGGCGAGGAAGGGTGATCCACACACCCTTCGCACGGGACCGGCTTCAGGCGGGATCGCCGGGACATAGCACGTCCGGGCACCAAAAAGCGAACCCTGGCAAGGACTCGCGGGGGTCGCGCAGGTAAATCCCGGTGGATGTCCCCGTCAAAACGCCGCGATGAGGACGATTCCGGCCACCATCAACGCTGCGCCCGCGATCCGTGCCTTGCCGACGCGGTGCTTCGGCATCCCGAGCCAGCCGAAATGGTCGATGGCCAGCGACGTCAGCAGGTTGGCGGTGATGAGCAGCCCGTTGAAGGCGCCGGCCCCCACCTTGTCGACGAAGAGGAGGCCGCCGAACACCGCCACCGCCCCGGCAATGCCGCCGAGCGGCGCCCACCACGGCATTCCCGCGAGGTCGTCGCGGGTCGGGAGCGGGACCGGACGGATCGCCAGCATCGCGACGAAGACGAAGACGATCGGCAGGAACGAGACCGCCGCCGCGAGCCACGGATTGACGAGCGCGCCGCGAAGCGCCGCGTTCATGGTGACGCCGATGGCCTGAAGGGCGCCGGCGACGAGGATGAAGGGATAGAACAGGGGGCCGGTCATGAGCGTGGGATCTCCATCGGTGCGGACGGGAGGCCTCAGAACCGGGCGATGAGGACGATGCCGCCCACCATCAGGCCGCCGCCGAGGAGGTGCAGCAGCCCCTGCGGGTTCGCCTGCATGCCGAGCCAGCCGAAATGATCGATGGCCAGCGATGTCAGGATGTTGGCGGTGATGAGCAGCCCGTTGAACGGCCCGGCTCCGACCTTGTCGACGAAGGCGAGGCCGCCGAACACCGCCACCGCTCCGGCGAGCCCGCCCAACGGTGCCCACCACGGCATGCCGCCGAGCTGTTCCAGGCGGGGCAGCGGCGTCGGCATCACCACGAACAGCGTGACGAAGACGAACACGATGAGCGAGAACGAGACGGAGGCCGCGAGCCACGGATTGACCAGGGCCACGCGCAGGCGCGCGTTCATGGAATTGCCCGCCGCCTGAAGCGCGCCGGCGACCAGTATGAAGGGATAGAGCAGGGCCGCGTTCATGTCGGGTAGTCCTCGGAATGGGGATCAGTGCAGGAGGAGCAGGCCGGCCAGGGCGAGGATGAGGGCCGGTGGCATCACCAGCAGGCCGAGCTTGAGGAAGCGCCAGAAGCCGACATCCTCCCCTTCGCGGCGGATGGCGGTGAGCCACAGGATGGTGGCGAGGGATCCGGTCACCGACAGGTTGGGCCCGAGATCGATGCCGATGAGGATCGCCCCGGCGACCTTCTCGGAGACGTCGGCCTGCTGCACGGCCGCCCCCGCGATCAGGCCGGCCGGCAGGTTGTTGACGAGGTTGGAGAGCACCGCCACCAGGGTTCCGCCGCCCCAGGCCGCGGCATCGGGCGAGGCTTGTGCCGCCCGCTTGAGGTGATCGGCGAGCAGGGTCAGGACACCGGTCTTCTCCAGGGCCTCGACCAGCACGAACAGCCCGGCCACCAGGGGCAGCACGCCCCAGGACACGTCCTTGACGACCTCCACCGCTCCGCCCCGCTTGATCGCGAGGACGAGGAGCGTGGTGGCGAGGCCGGCGACGAAGGTCGGCAGGCCGAGTTCGAGATCGTAGGCCGAGGCGGCGATGAGGGCCCCGGCGGTGGCGACGATGCCGAGACCGGCGACCTTGCCGGTGCCCGAGAGCGGCGTCGCCTCGACGTCCCGGGCGAGCAATTGCTGCCGCAGGACGGAGTTCTGGGTCAGGCGCAGGACGATGTAGGTGGCGACGATGGCCAGGATCGAGGGCAGCGCGAACCGCGCCAGCCATTCGCTGAGCGGCGGCATGTGCGCGGCATAGACGACGAGGTTGGCCGGGTTCGAGATCGGCAGCACGAAGCTCGCCGCATTGGCGATGAAGGCGCAGATGAAGAGGTAGGGCAGCGGCTCGGCCTCCGCCGCCTTGGCCGCGGCATAGACCGCCGGGGTCAGCACGACGGCGCAGGCATCGTTGGAGAGGAACACCGTGACCACGGTACCGACGAGGTAGACCAGCAGGAACAGGCGCGTCGCCGACCCCCTGGCCTGGCGCACGGCGATGCCGGCGAGCCAATCGAACAGGCCCTCCTTCCTGGCGATCTCTGCGAGCAGCATCATGCCGACGAGGAACAGGTAGACATCCGTCCCCTTGCGCACGCCGTCCCAGGCCGCTTCCGGCGAGATCAGGCCCAGCACCAGCAGCGCCCCGGCTCCGAGCACGGCCCAGACCGCCTCCGGCCAGGCGAAGGGCCGGGTGATGACCCCGATTGTCGCCAGTCCGGCGATGATCCAGGTCGCCAGATGCGGCGTCACGGGGAGTGCGAACATGGGCGGGCGAAATCCTGTCAGGGTCGAGGGAACGGCGTGACGACTACCAGTGTCGGCCGTTCCGATTGGGTCCGAGCTGGGTACCGAGGAGGCCCTTCTCGGGCCAGGCGCCGATGGAATCCGCGTCGCTGCCGATCCCCTTCGAGACCGGCAGCCGGTACCGGTCGGTGGCGGGCTCCACCACGTCCCGCCCCGTGCCCCCGGCCGCGTCCGAGGCCCGCACGGTGAGGCTGTGCGCCGCCGCGTCCCAGGGGATCGCCGCACGGTAACGCCGGTCGCCGTCGGCGCGGGTCATCGCCTGCCACGGCCCGCCATCGACGCTGACCTCGCAAGCGGTGACGGCGGAGGCGCCGAGGACGAGCGCGCGTACCTCCACCGTGTCGCGCACCCGGTGCCCGTCGTCATGGGCGAGGCGCCGGTCGGCGGGGGCGGTGACGAGGACGAAGGGCCAGGGCTCGGCCAGCTCCTTGAAGCGCCAGCTGACGACGCCGCCATCGATCGCGGCGATGGCATAGCCGACCGGCCCTTCCTCGACCTGCCCGGTGGAGCGCGTGGCCGCGAAGATGGTTCGGCCGTCATTGGCGAGCTCGTTGTAATGGGTGTGGCCCATTTCCACGAGGCGCACGCGCGACTGCGAGACGAGATGGCCGACGCGGGCGGCCTCGCCCTCGCCTTTCAGGTCTGCGGGGTAGCTGTGCATGAACAGGGCGCAGTCGAGACCGTCGCGCTCGGCCAGCTGGATTTCGCCTTCGAGCCAGGCGAGCTGTGCGTCGCCCAGGCGGAAATCCGGACCGCCGGTTCCCGGCCCGCACATGTCGAGGAAGAGGCAGCGGATGCCGGAGATGTCGGTGGCGTAGGGAAGTGGCCGTGCGCCGAGGCCGGCATGGAAGGCATCGAGGCTGCCGCCCTCCATGTCGTGATCTCCCGTGATGACATGGACGGGGAGCGGGAATCCCAGGAGGCCCTGGCGGACGAGGGCATATTGCTCGGGCAGCCCATTCTCGGCGTTGTCGCCGGGCAGGTACGCGAAATCGAGCCCCTCGACCGCGCCGAGCTGCGCGACGATGGCGAGGAAATCGCGGGCGTTCTCGAGATGCCCTTCGGTGAGGTGCAGATCGCCGATATGGGCGAAGGCGAGGATATCGTCCCGTGCGCTCGCGGGATGGGTCATGGCGGGATGGGTCATGGCATGTCTCGCTTCACGGCCCGTCATGTGACGCGCCCGGCCCCGGTTCGAACGGGCGGGGTGACGAAGAAGGGGGGCGTCGTCTGAAAACTCGGAGGGTTTGGTCGGCTTCGGTCCTGCCGGACGCGCCGTCAGGCGGGGGAGACCGCCATCGCCTCCGACCCGCCGGAGCCCGGGGGCTTAGAGGCCGTTTTCGGCGGCTCGAACCCGTAGGTCTCCGGCATGGCCACGAGGTAGAGGACGAACCCCGCCGCCGCGATTGCCGCCAGGACCAGGAACGCCGTCGAATAGCCCGCCGACACGATGATGAGACCGGCCAGCGTCGCCGAGAACGAGGCGCCGAGCCCCTGCGTCGTCGCGACGGCCCCCTGCGAGACGTTGAACCGTCCGGTGCCTCGGGTGAGGTCGGCGACGACGATGGGGAAGAGCGCGCCGTAGATGCCGGCACCGATCCCGTCGAGGAGTTGCACGGCGACGAGGTAGAACGGGTTGTCCGAGAAGGTGTAGAGCACGCCCCGGATGGCGAGCACGCCGAAGGCCACGAGGAAGATCGGCTTGCGCCCGATCGCGTCGGCCTTGGCGCCGACGAAGACCGCCACCGGCACCATGACGAACTGGGCGGCCACGATGCAGACCGAGATGAGCGAGGTCGCGCTCTCCTTCCCCGAAAGCTTGGTCAGCAACTGCCCCACCGAGGTCAGCATCGCCGCGTTGGACAGGTGGAAGATCGCGGCCAGCAGGGCGAACAGCATCAAGGTGCGGTTCTGCAGCAGGGCCTTGATCCCGGATGCCTGTTCGCCGCCCTCCCCCGCCGTCTCGTCGAGGCCGCGGGCGAGGTCGTCGTCGATGTCCTTGGCCGGCACCATCAGCATGGCCCCGACGCTCAGCACCGCGAGCACGGCCATCAGCCAGAACACCACGATGGGTCCGAAGAAATAGGCCGTCGAGCCGGCAATGGCCGCCGAGACCGCGTTGCCCGCATGGTTGAAGCCCTCGTTGCGGCCGATGCGCTTGGAGAACATCTTCGGCCCCACCACGCCGAGGGTGATCGCGGCGAGCGCCGGCGGGAACACCGCCCCGGCGATGCCGGCGACGGACTGGGTCGCGGCCACCAGATAGAAATTCGTGACGAAGGGAAGGAGCAGACAGCTCGCCGTGACCGCCAGCGCCCCGGCGATGACGATGGCGCGCTTGTGGTTGGTCCGGTCGATCAGCGCCCCGGCCGGCGTCTGCGCGATCAGCCCGGCAATGCCGGCGATCGTCATGATCATTCCGGTCGTCGCCTCGTTCCAGCCCTGGTCGGGACCGCGCACGGCGATGAGATAGATGGCGAGATAGGGGCCGAGCCCGTCACGGACGTCGGCGAGGAAGAAGTTGAGGGCATCGAGCCCGCGCAGCGTCCGCTGCGACGGGGCGCGACCCCGATCCTGGTCGGCGGCGGGCACGCTCGTCATCCGATCGATCTTTCGAAGCAGGTCATGAAGGGGACCGATCGGCGCGTGTCACTGGCTCGGGAGCCAAGGCCTCGGGTCGATCGGAGCGGCAAACCCCAGCCCGAAATGAAGGTTCCTCGGCGGGGATTGAATTCTGCGTGAGCGTCGAAGCCCCGACACGGCAGACAAGATCAGCCGTGTATTCGGTATGTGGAATACTCGGCCTCTAGACCGCGATACGCTTTTCTTTCCGGATCCCATCGTCGTCATGGACATGGACGTCGAAGGTCTCTCCGTCCCGGATGCCGCGAATCTCGAAATGCCTCGGCTTGCGGATCGGCGGTCCTTCGACGCGGTAGCCGGCATCGCGGACGAGGCGCAGCGCCGTGTCCGGATCGCCCTTGCCGTGCCCCTTTTCCGGCCGCGCGATGATGCGCACCGCACCGTCGGCGAGGACGAGGCGGGACACCTTGATCTCGCAGGGCGTGACCTCGCCCTCGACGGTGACGGTGTCTCCGACCCTCGGCATCCCTTCCGACACCGCTTTGGGACCGAGATCGGCGAGACTCCTCGTGCCGTTCCCCTCCAGCGCGAGGCGATGGCCGAAGACGGCCCAGACGATTCCAGTGGCGGTCGCGGTCTTTGGCATTGTCGTCGATCCCGATGATGGAGAAGGCCTCAAGCCCTCCCCCGGAGGTCCGAGGGAGGGAAATGTCATCGTCAGAAGCTGCGCTTCTCGCGAATGTCGCCGTCGAACCCGGCATGGAGCAGGCGCTCGCGCCCGTCCTGGCCCTTGGCCGCCATGTCGAGATGGCGCGGACCGCGCCCGGTGACGCGGATGTCGGTATAGCCGGCCGCCTCGACCTTCGCGGTGAGCGCGGGTGCATCGATCTCTGGGCCGAGGCCGACCTTGTCCTTCGCCCAGTCGAGGCCACCGGGCTTCGGGCCGCGCGCCGGACCGAGCACCACGGTCTTGCCATCGGCCCGGGTGAGGAGGGTGGCGTGGAGGAAGCCGTTCTCGAAGCGGCCCTGCACCGTGACTGCCTCTCCCTTGGTGACGAGCGTGCCGCCCTCGCCCTGCTTGCCGGTCTCGACCAGGGCACGGCCGGAGCCGTCCTGCAGGATGAACTTGTTGCCGAAGATCTCGGCGACGTCACCCTTGGCGGCGATGGCGGCCGAAGGAGCGAGCTGTGCAATGGTGACCGGTGCGACGGGGGTGAGGGTCACGCCGGAATTCTGCGCCAGGGAAAGGCCGACGGCCCCGAGGGCCAGGGGAGCGGCGATGGCGCCGACGATCCAGCCGCGGCGCGAGCGACGCGGGGCGGCGGCGGGGCTCGGCATCTCGGTGGCGGTTCCGTCGATGGTTGTCTCGGTCGTCATGGTGTCGATGTCCTGGAAAAGCGGATCCCCTCTCGGGTTGACGCCGTTCTAGGCTCGCCCCTCCAACCCGATCTGAACCGCGCGGTTCAGCCCCGGTTAAAGCGCGGCGCGTAGGCGCCGGGGCTGCCCCTGCATCCCCAAGGATATGGATTCCGATGAAGCTCCTTCTGGTGGAGGACGATGCGGCGCTCGCCGCCGAGATCGCCAAGGCCCTGCGCGCCGAGAACTTCGCCCTCGACCACGCGGTCAACGGCGAGGACGGCCAGCATCTCGGCGAAACGGAGACCTACGACGCCGTGGTGCTCGATCTCGGCCTGCCCAAGCGCGACGGCGTCTCGGTGCTCCAGGCCTGGCGGGCCGCCGGGCGGACCGTGCCGGTGCTGATCCTCACCGCGCGGGACGGCTGGAGCGACAAGGTCGCGGGCTTCAAGGCGGGGGCGGACGATTACCTCGTGAAGCCGTTCCGGGTGGAGGAACTCGTCATCCGCCTGCGCGCTCTGGTGCGCCGCGCCTCGGCGCACGGGGCCAACCGGATCGTCTGCGGACCTCTCACCTACGATGCCGGCCTCGGCACGTTCGAGCGGGATGGCCTGCCCCTCAAGCTGACCGGGCTCGAATGGCGGGTGCTCTCCTGCCTGATCCTGCGCAAGGACGGGGTGGTGCCCCGTGGCCAGCTGATCGAGCGGGTCTATGACGGCGACGCGGAGGTCGATTCCAACTCCGTGGAGGTCATCATCACGCGCCTGCGCCGCAAGATCGCGCCGGCCCGGATCGAGGGCGTGCGCGGCCACGGCTACCAGCTGGTGCCGGGGGAGGCGGCGTGACCCGGCCGCGACCTCCCCACGGACCGGCTCCCCACGGGCCGCCTCGTCCGCATCGCGGCTCCCTGCAGCGGCGGCTGATCCTCGCCGCCCTCGTCCTCGTCACCGTCGCCCTCGTTGTGGCGGGAATCGCCATCGGCTTCATCCTGCACCGCTTCGTGCGCGGCCAGCTCGACAGCCGCCTCGACAGCCAGATCGTCGCCATCGCATCGAGCCTCGAGCGAGGCCGCGACGGCCGCCTCGCCCTCGGGCGCAACCTCGACGGCCCGCCCTTCGACCGCGACCGGTCGGGCTGGTCCTGGCAGGTCCGGCAGGGAGACACGGTCCTCCGCTCCGGCTCCCTCGAAGGCCGCGACCTCACCGTCCCCGAAGACGACCGGCCGGATGGCGGAGGCCGGCACCGCGACCGCCCACGCCCGGCCGACGCCGTCGATCCATGGGGCAACCCCGTGATCCTGCGCATCCTCGCCCTGCCGGATGCGGCGGGGATCGGCCCGGCGACGATCGTCGCCTCCGCGCCCATGGCGGCCCTGCGCGGCCCCGTCCGCGAGGCGAGCCTCACCCTGGCGCTGATCCTCGCCGTGCTCGGCCTCTGTCTTCTCGCCGGCCTCGTCGCGCAGGTGCGCCTGGGCCTCCGACCGCTGGAACGCCTGCGCCGGGACCTCGCCGAGATTCGCGCCGGCAAGCGCGCACAGGTGCCGGAGACGCAGCCGGCGGAGATCCGCCCCCTGGTCCGCGAGGTGAACGCGCTGCTCGGCGAAAACGCGGCGAATCTCGAACGGGCACGCACCCATGTGGCCAACCTCGCCCACGGGTTGAAGACGCCGCTCGCGACCCTGACCATGGCGCTGCGGGACGGGGAGCGCGATCCCGACTGCCGGCTCACGACTCTGGTTTCGGGCATGGACGGGCAGATCCGCCATCATCTGCGCCGCGCCCGCTCGGCGGCCCTGGGCGGGGCCACCCGCGAGAGGACGGCGCTGGAGGCGCCCGTGTCCGATCTCCGCTCCACCTTCGCGCGGCTCTATGCCGAGAAGGGCATCGCCTTTTCGGTGGAGGTGGCGGACGGCATCGCGGTGGCCTGCGACGGCCAGGACGTCGACGAGATGCTCGGCAACCTCATCGACAATGCCTGCCGCTGGTGCCGGGCGCGGGTCCGGATCGCTGCCGCGCTCAACCAACGGGGCGTCACCATCACGGTCGAGGATGACGGGCCGGGCCTCGACGCGGACGCAGCCGCCGGGGTTCTCGGGCGCGGCAAACGCCTGGACGAGACCGTGCCCGGCCACGGGTTCGGCCTGTCGATCACCACGGAACTGGCCGAACTCTATGGCGGCACGCTTCGTCTCGACCGCGGAAGCTTCCATGGTCTTCGCGCGCGGCTCGACTTGCCGAGGTAACTCGCCGACGTAACTTGCCGGCCCGGCTCGAAACGGCAGTGTTAACCGCACGGATTCTTTAGGCTGACGGCGCACCTTGATCGGGACGGAGCGGGCGGCATATGCCCTGCTGCGAGGGGTTGTCTGGACCCGCCTGCGCCGCGAATGCGTGCCAAGATGGCACGGCAGACGCACGGGGCGGAGGAGAGGCGGCCCATTCGGGCTCGGGCGGGAGGTTCTGGATGTCTGAGATCCATCACGACGTCATCGTCATCGGAGCAGGCCTCGCCGGGACTACCGCGACCATTGCGCTCACCAGGGCCGGTTACGACACGGCGATCATCGACACTCACGCGGTCTATCCCCCCGACTTCCGGGCGGAAAAGCTCGGCGTGCCGCAGATGGACCTGTTCGAGAAGCTCGGCTTCGGCGAACTGGCGCGGGCCGTGACGACGCCGGTGGACGAGGTCTGCGTCACGCGCTTCGGCCATCTGGTCTCGCGGCATGCCGTGCGCGAATACGGCGTCCATTACACGCCCCTCATCAACGACCTGCGCGGCGCCCTGCCCGCCTCCTCGCCCCTGGTCATCGGGCGCGTGGCGGAGATCGAGACCGGCCCGGAACGGCAGACGGTCACCCTCGCCGATGGCAGCGTGCGCACCGCGCGGCTGGTTCTCCTGGCCACCGGCCTCGGCGACGTGCTTCGGCGCAAGGTCGGCATCGGCAGGACCATGATCAGCGAGAAGCACTCCCTGTGCTTCGGCTTCGACATGGCGGCCCCGCCCTCGTCCTTCGGCTTCGAATCCCTCACCTATTACGGCGAGAGCGCGGACAAGACGGTGGCCTATGTCACGCTCTTTCCCATCGGCGCGACGATGCGGGCCAATCTCTTCGTCTACCGCGCGCTCTCCGATCCCTGGGTGAAGGAGTTCCGCAAATCGCCCGAGGCGCTGATGCGGCAGGCCATGCCCGGCCTCGCCCGCCTCTGCCCGGACCTCACCGTCACGGACCCCGTGGAGATGCGCCCCATCGATGTCGTCCAGGCCGCCGATGCGGAGCGCGATGGGGTCGTGCTCCTCGGCGACGCCTTCCTCACCCCCTGCCCGATCCCCGGGACCGGGATCGGAAAGGTGCTCACCGATGTCGACCGGCTCTGCTCCGAGCACCTGCCGCGCTGGTTCGCCACCCCGGGAATGGGCAAGGACAAGATCGCCGAATTCTACGCCGACCCGATCAAGCAGACCTCCGACCGGCAATGCCTTCAGGCGAGCCTCTATGCCCGCCAGATCACGGTCGGCAGCGGTGCGGTATGGACCCTGCGGCGCCTGCGCAACCGCGTCGGCCGCTACGGCTTGCACGCCCTCCACCTGCTGCGCACGGCCTTCGCCAGGCCGCGTGGACCGGCGATCGGGCGCACCAAGACCGTCTGAGCCGGGCTATCGCCCCCTGCGCCAACGGGGGGAGCGGGCCGAGCCGTCGATGAACTCGTAGGCCGAGGTCCGGTTGAGGGTGTGAAGACGGGTGCCGGGAAAGAGCGGACCCGAGCGCAGGATCGTCTCCACGGTCTGCGCGTAACCCTCGTCGTCGAGACGGTCGATCCGCGCCAGCGCCAGGGCCTCGCCATAACCCAGGCGGCAATCCTGGACCGGGCGGATCAAGACCCCATCCCGCTCGACGATGCGTCCCGCCGGCCGCGCGGAGGCGATGTCGATGAGGACCGGATTGCGAGCGTGCGGCGTCCAGGGACCTCGGAAGTCCGGCGCCGACCAGAGATGCAGGCTGTCGTGGTAGGAGCCGAGCACCGTCCCTCCGCCGACATCGGCGGCCTGATCGCGCACCGTCGCGAACATCCACCAGCGGCCGTCCCGCTCCAGCAGGGTCGGATCGCTGGCCGTGATGCCGCTGAGCAGCGTCGCTTCCCTAACCCAGCCGCCTGGAAAGGCCGTGGCCCGGTAGAGGTCGACCGTGCCGTTGGCGCAGCTCTCCGGAATCATCCAGAACGACCCGTCGCGCTCGAATACGAACGGATAGGACAGGTGATACGGCTCCTCCAGCACGGGGACCGGCGTTCCGATGGGTCCGTTCCCATCGAAGGCCACAGCCGAGATCAGCGCCTTGCCCGTCGCGTGCGGGAAGTCCTCGACGAAGAGGATGGTACGGCCCTCGTGCTCGATCCCGAACGGATCGGCGTAGAAGCGCAGGCCGTCATCCGCCAGGTTGTGCCAGCCGGACGAAGGATGCGCATGCAGGTCCACGAGATCCGGGCCGGCCAGCCGGCGCCAGCCGACGCGCCAATGGGGCGCGCGATAGCAGAGGTAGTAGAGGCGCCGGACGACGAGCCGCGCCGCCATCTTCGCGGCGCGGGTCCCGATCGTCTTCACGGTCAGGGCGGGCGCCTCCGGCGCCACCGGGACGCCGTCCCGGAGAAGCGGCCGGGCGCCCGAGAGCGCGCCGACGATGAGCGTCATGCTGCGGATCAGCCCGTCCTCGAACGCGGTGAGCATGGTGCCGCGATCCTCGGCGCCGAAGCGCCCGGAGGCGATGATCCTCCCATCCGTGGAAAGGGCCGCCACGGGAGAGCGGCCGGCGAGAAGCGCGGCGAGAAGCGCGCCCTCTCCCGCCACGCCGTCGAAGCCGAGGCGCCAGACCGGAAGGTCCGGGCCGCCCTCCGCATCGCCACAGAGATCGAGGATGCATGACGCCCCCGCCGTGGGTTCGGGATAAGCAGCGAATGCGCTCACCGGGACGGGGGCGGACAGACCGCCGAGGGACAGCCGGTTCAGCAGAGCTTCCAGGCGGAACAGCAGCGCGGCATTGTCCGGTAGGCCCCCCGGCCCCGGCGAGCGGTCGACCTCAACGTCCAGCCCGGGAAGTGCTGCGAGCCGTTCCAGAAGGCGGAGATGCCAGCGGCGGGGAGCGCGTCCATCGAGCCTCAGTCGCAGGCGCATCGTCGTCGGTCCCCGGACAGTCGAAAGCCGAGGCCGAAAGCCACGGAATGGCGGGATCGGTCCGACGCAGGACGCCCCCTCATGTCTTCCCGCTACACCATCACGATTGAGAAACCCTTCATCGCCCTCGGCATAAGCACCGGCGGCGGGATTACTTTAATGGTTCGCTAACCATGCCCGACACGAAGGGGGCCGAGATCGGGGAAATCCCCCGGTGTTGGTGAATCGTCAGTAAAGTCGGATCATGCCTGTATCCGAAGGACGGGCTGTATCCCGGCCACGGCCCGAGCATCCGATGGCACAGATCGACAGACATATCGCGGCGGCGGATTGGATCGGTCGATCCAGCATCGACCGGCCGCCCTCCTCCGAGCCCGACAAGAGCGCCGAGATCGGCGATCTCTGGCGCATCCTCACCGTGCGCCGGGCCTGGGTGCTCGGAACCGCCGCGCTGCTCACCTTCATCGCGGTGGCCTACGGCTTCCTCGCACCGCCGCTCTACGCGGCCACGGCCCAGATCCTGATCGACCCGCGCGACAAGCAGATCGTCACCAACGACGTCAATCCCGTCGCCATGGCGCCGGATGGCGGTGTGATGCAGGTAGAGAGCCAGGCGCGGGTGATCGAATCGGATTCGGTCCTGACCCGTGCCGCCCGCGATGCCGGATTGCTCGACGACCCGGATTTCGGCGGCGTCGGCACCGGCTTCCTCAGCTGGACGCTGCGCACCCTCCAGGGCGAAGGCGCCGCACCCGCCACCGATGCCGCCGCCGAGGCCCGGGCCGTCCGCGCCCTGCGGCGCAGGCTCGCGGTGAAGCGCGCCGACAAGGTCTTCGTGGTGGATGTCGTGGTCACCGCGGGCAACCCGGACAAGGCGGCCAGGATCGTCAACGCCATCGCCGCCGCCTACCTCAAGGACCAGACCTCCGCCCGCGCCGACGCGGCCTCGCGGGCCTCGTCCGAGATGGCGTCGCGCCTCGACGACCTGCGCAAGCGCGTCAACGTCGCCGAGAACAAGGTCGAGACGTTCAAGGCCGAGAACGGGTTGATCACGGCGAGCGGCCAGCTCATCAGCGAGCAGCAACTGGCCGAGAGCAACAACCGCATCGTGGCCGCCCGCGCCCGCACGGCGGAGGCGCGCACCCGGCTGCAGCAGATCAAGGACGCGCGTGGAAGTACTGCATTCGGACCGGACACGGCCCCGGAGGCGATCCAGTCGGCGGTGATCGAGCGCTTGCGCAGCCAATATGCGGAACTCGCGAGCAAGGAAGCGGATCTGCGCACCCAGCTCGGCAACCGCCACCCCTTCATCGAGGCGGTGCGGACCCAGATGCAGGACGTCAAACGCCTGACCGAGACGGAGCTGACCCGCATCGCCCGCTCCGCCGAGACGGATTACCAGCGCGCCGTCGCCAACGAGAAAGCGCTGACCGCGAATCTCGACGAGCTGAAGCGGGGCTCCATCGTCACCGGCGAAGCCTCCGTGCGCCTGCGTGAGCTCGAACGTGAGGTGGATACCAGCCGGGCCGTCTACAGCAACTTCCTCAACCGCTCGCGCGAGATCCAGGAACAGACCGGCATCGACACCACCAATGCCCGCGTCATCAGCTGGGCCCGTCCGCCCGCCGAGCGGAGCTGGCCCCTGCGCCTCCTGCTGTTCGTCGGCGGCCTCGTCAGCGGCCTCGGCCTCGGGGCCGGCCTCGCCTTCGTGCGCGAATATCTCGATCCCACCGTCCTGTCCCGGCGCCAGATGGAGCGGCTCTCCCACACCTCCGTGGTCGCCACCTATCCGGAGTTCAAGGCGGGAAGCGAGCGTCCGGCCAGCGTCGCCGCGAGCCTGACCCTCGACCGGCTGGCCAGCGTGCGCGGCCAGATCCACCCGCCGGGCCAGGCGTTGAGCGTGCTCGTCACCTCGGCGGCCTCGGATACGGCGGACCGGCGCTCGACGATCCATCTCCTCGCGGCGGTGGCCACGGCGCGCGGCGAGCGCGTGCTCGTGGTCGAGGCGGACCTCGAAGCGACACCGGAGGAGAACGCCTCCGGCCCCGGCCTCATCGAGGTCCTGCGCGGCGAGGTCGGGATGGCGGCGGCGGCCAAGGCGGATGCGGAGAGCGGTGCCGCGCGGATCGGCATCGGCGATCTCGCCAAGGCCTCGCGCGAGGCCCTGAGCCGGGCCAATATCGAGCAGTTCCTCGCAGCCGCCAAATCGAGCTTCGACCTCATCCTCATCGATGGCGGCGTGCTGACCGGCAACCTGCGGATCGGGCCCCTCGCCGCTGCCAGCGACCGGCTGCTGATCGTGGCGAAAAACGGCGCCACGCGCCAGCGCGACCTCCTCGATATCCTCGACATCTCGGAAGTGCTCGGCCGGCCGGTCTCGGGCAGCCTGTTCGTCGATCGCTACGCGGCGGCGGCGTGACGGGCGGACCATGAGGAGCGCGGTTCATTCCCCGGCCCGAGGACGGAAGGAAGCCGGAGCGGCGTCGCGCAGCCCGATGCCGTTCGGCCTGATCGCCCTCACCGTGCTGATCCTCGGCGTGTCGGGCGGCATGTTGTGGAATGTCGGGATCAATTACGACGGGCTCACCGGCGCGGCGCCGCAGAAGATCCATCCCTCGACCTATCTGGTCATCGTCCTGTTCGGCTGGGCCGCGCTGAAGTCGGGCAACCCGGCGGGCTACCTCGTCTATGCCGTGCAGGTGCGGCCGGCAGGAATGCTGCTGGCCGCGTGCAGCATCGGGCTGTTCCTGCACATCGTCCTGCGCAGCGGCCCCGGCATGGCGGGGGCGCTGGACACGTTCCTGCTGCCGGGCCTCTTCGTCGTCCTGCTGGCCGACCGCGACGCGCTCACCTGGAGGCGCCTCGAACTGACGGTTCATGCGGTGCTGCTGGTCAACGCCCTGCTCGGCCTCACGGAATTCGCGACGAAGACCCTGTTCTTCCCATACCGGCTCGACGGTCAGGTCTTCGCAACCGATACGCGCTCGGCCGCACTTCAGGGACACCCCCTCGGCAACGCCACCCTCACGGCCTGCTACGTCCTCGCCCTCATCGGGGGAGGCGGACGCATGACGGTTCCGCAACGGCTCGCGATGATCGGGCTGCAACTCGCCGCCCTCGTGGCCTTCGGCGGGCGCTCGGCCATGGTGGTGACGCTGATCTTCGGCGGAGGCTACGGTCTCTTCGCCCTGCACAAGGTGCTGAGCGCGGGCCGGATCCCGCTCCTGGCGGCGGCGGCGGGGATCTTCCTGTTCACCCTCGTGCCCCTCGGCATCGGCGGCCTCGCGGCCGGCGGGTTCTTCGACGCGCTGCTCAGCCGGTTCATGGCCGATGGCGGCAGCGCCAATGCTCGCGTGGAAATGCTCGACCTCGTCGCCAGCATCCCCTTCCGCGAATTGCTGGTCGGCCCGGATATGAGCCTCGTGGATTCGCTACGGCGCGTGAGCGGGCTCGAATGGGGCATCGAGAACCCCATCGTCCGGACCCTCGTCTACCAGGGCATCTTCATGACGGTGCTGCTCACCGTAGCGGTGACGCTCTACATGATCGAGCTGGTCCGCCACTGCCGCCCCGGCACGTTCCTGCCCGTCATCGCCTTCGTCATCCTGGTGAACACGTTCGAGGGGATCGGCGGCAAGACCACGCTGCTCGCCAAATTCGCCATCCTCCTCCTCGGCCTGTTCCACGCGGTCAGCGATCGTCCGCCGGGAGGCGCAGACCAAGGGCGGTGACGATGGCCGGATCGAGCCGCTTGGTTGCATCGTCCATCAGCCCCATCCCGTCGAACAGGTTCCAGAACGCCCAGGGGAAACCCTCGGCCTCGGCCGCCTCCCGCACGTCGCGGACGTAGCGCGCCCGGTCCTCCGCATGGGAGGCGACGTAGCGCGCATCGCTGCGCAGGGCGCCGAACTCTCCGAGGACGATATTCGCCGGCGCTATGCCGTGGCGGCGGGCCCATTCCCCAACCATGGCGAGGTGGCGGGCGAGGTATCGTTTGTCCGGCTGGGCGGCGAAGTACTCGCCGAGCTTGGCCTCGGTCAGGGTGTAGGCGTCATGCTTCGCCTCAGCCGACAGGCCGGCATCACCGGCCATCCTGGCCTTCACGGCGGACAGCGTCGACTCGAGGCTGCCGGCGGAGGCGGGCCAGGGCACTGCGTTGAGCGCGCGGTAGACCGGCTCCCGCATCCAGGGCGCCCCCTGATGGCTGAACAGGTAGGGCTCGTAATAGTGGAAGGTGAACAGCAACGGCGCGAAGCGGGCCAGCGGCGCGGGGTCGAGGGCGGTGAGCCCGGTGATCATGCTGCCGCAGGCGCCGCAGGCCACGAGGGTCAGGCGCGGGGCGACCCGGCGGGCCTCGCCAAGGAGGTCGTCCTGGATCGTCAGCCACGATGCCGCGCCGCATCCCTGCGGCGGCTCGTTGACGGGCTCCAGAGCCAGCCGCTCCGGGGCGATCCCCTCCAGCAGTCGGGCGAGGTCGGAGACGAAGCGGCGATAGGCGGGAAACAGCGGCGCGCCGGGATCGCCGTAGAAATTCTGCGGGTTCCAGTGATGGGTCGCGCCATTGGCCTGCACGTTGACGAGGACCGCGAGATCCGCGCGCAACGCCGCCTCCACCGCGGCCCTGAGGTCGGCCATGAGACGCTCGCGCTCCTCCGGCACGGCGGCGGCGAAGGGACCGGGATCGACGGGCAGGCGCAGGAAGTCGAACCCGGCCGCTCGCAGACGGGCGAGGTCGCGGCCGGTCGGGACGGGCCGGCCCTCCTGGAACGGCGGCGTCCCGTAATCCGTGCGGGGGGCCGGAAATTCCCGCGTCAGGGAGAACCACGGCCAGGTATTGACGCCGTGCTTCAGGCGGAGCGGCGGCGTGGCGGCGGCGGCCGGGACCCGTGCCGCCGTCAATGCCGCGGCCGCGAGGATCGCCCTGCGCGTGGGCACTGGCCTCACGAAGCGCGATCTCGGCTCTGGCCTCCCATCGCCATCGGGGCCGGGGGGAGATGGGCGGACGAGGTGCCGGAGTGCTTCGACTCCTGGCCCGCCGGCGCGGCGAAGCCCCCGAGCGCCGTCGCCTCGGCCTCGTACTGCTTCAGGATCTCCGACCATTCGAAGCGGTCGGCAGCACGGGCGAGCGAGGCGACCCCCGCCCGTCTCGCCGCGCCATCGTCCGCGATCAGGGTTTCGATGTGCCGCTCGCAGGCATCCGCATCGGCGAAGTAGAACTGCTCCTCGCCCGCCGTCCCCCGGTTGAACGGATTGTCGTGGGCGACCACCGCGTTGCCGGCCCACAGAGCCTCCACAAGGGACGGGTTGGTGCCGCCCACCGTATGCCCGTGCAGATAGGCCCGCGCATGGAAGCGCAGGGATCTGATCGTCTCGGATTCATAGATGGCGCCGGGAAAGAGCACCTCGTCGCTGGCCGCCTCCCTCACGGCGCGATGATAGGGATTGCTGTCGGAGAGCGTGCCGAGGACCACGAGCCGCATGCCCCGCACCTTGCGCGAGAAGGCATCGACCATGGTGAGGATGTTGTTGTCGGGCTCGATCCGGGCGATCGACGTCATGTACCGCCCCGGCTTCAGGCCCATGGCCTCGATGGGCCCGGTCGGCGCCGCCGAGATCGGATCGCCGCCATACGGGATGGTGGCGATGGCGGATCGCGGACGGCGCGTGGCCACATGGTCGGCGATGGCGGGGTGGTCGGCCACGAGGCGGTGCGAAGACCAGGCGGCGATCCACTCATTGGTCCAGAACCAGGCGCGCACCGCCATGGACCATTTCGGCCGCTTCCACTCGATGCCGTCCATATTGGTGATAATCTTCGCGCCGGAGAGGCGCAGATACGGCAGGAAGACCGCCCCGTTATAGCCGAGGACGAGGCTGACGCCGCCCCGCCTGGCGGCATCGCGCACGCAATGCCAGTCGAAATCCAGGGTCGCCCGCGGGCCGCTGGTGGAGACGGCCACATGGATGAGCTCGACGCCTTGCCAGGTGGTCGTGCGGAAACGCTCGCTCACCGCCTCGACCTCGTCCTGGCAATAGACCGCCACATGCCAGCCGCGCTTCACGAGAAAGAGCGCGAGCTTCTCGGCGAAGGTTTCAAAGCCGCCATGGGATGCGGGAATGCCACGCGTCCCCAGGATCAGCAGAGAGGGCTTGTGCGACGGCATCCGAGTCTCCTTTAGCCCCCAACCGTCCCGCGACGGGACACGAGAAACATCTCCAGGCAACCATGCCCCATGATTACACTGGGTGAGGTTCTTGCCCGGTAACGATTGAAAACATCGTGGCATGTCATCTTGGGGCAGTTCAGGTCGGGATTAGGGTCGAGTCGGCATGCGCATCACCTGCGTCCACCAGGGATACGAACTCTACGGGTCCGACCGCAGCTTCGTTGAGAGCGTGCGGATCTTTCGCGCGGCCTATCCCGCCGCCGTCATCGACGTCGTCCTGCCCCGCACCGGCCCCATCGTGGCCGCCCTCGAAGGCGTTGCCTCGCGGATCGTGTTCGAGCCGCTCTGGATTCTCCGGCGGCGCGACCTGCCGCGCCTCGCCACCCTCGGCCTGCTCACGCTGCCGGTGGCGATGCTGCGCGCCTGGCGGCGGCTGCGCGCGAGCGACCTCGTCTACATCAACACCTCGGTGGTGGCGGATTATCTCCTGGCCGCCCGGCTCTGCCCCGGCCGTGCCATCGTGCATGTCCACGAGATCCCTCAGGGCGCCACCCTGAAGCTGCTGCGCGGGCTGATCCGCTGGAGCGGGGCCGATATCGTGTTCAACTCCCGCGCCACCGCGAAGGCCTTCTCGCTGACCTCCAAGGTCGCCATGCGGGTGGTCTATAACGGCATTGCGGGTCCCGAGACGCCACCGGCCTCGACCTATGACGGCTCGCGTCGCCTGCGCCTGCTGATGCTGGGCCGGATCAGCCGCATCAAGGGCCAGGAGATCCTGGTCGAGGCGATCCGCTCGCTGCCGCCGGAGGTGCGCGCGCGGCTCGAGGTCCGCATCGTCGGCAGCGCCTTCGAGGATACGGCGCGCGAAGAGGCGCTCGGCCGCCAGATCGCGGATGCGGGACTCGGCTCGATCATCCGCCTGTCTCCCTTCGTCGACGATCCATCCGATCTCTATCGCTGGGCCGACGTGGTCACGGTGCCGTCGCGCCTGCCGGAATCCCTCGGCCGCGTGGCGATCGAGGCCATGGCCTATGGCCGCCCCCCCGTCGTGTCCCGCATCGGCGGGCTGACGGAGGTGGTCGAGGAGGGGTCGAGCGGCTGGGTCGTCACGCCCGACGATGCGCCGAGCCTCGCCTCCGCCCTGGAGCGGATCGTGACCGATCCGGCTTCATGGCAGGACTTTCCGGCGGCCGCCCGCGCTCGCTACGCGGCTCTGTTCGGCGAGGCCGCCGCAGCGGAAGGGCTGGTGGCAATGATCCATGCCCGCATCGGCGGTCGCGCGGGCGTCGATGCCAGCGCCGTCGCGGCGAGCTGAATCGTCATGCACGGTCTGAACCGCCTCGCGCGCCGCTTCATCCTCATGCTGGGGGGCGAAGTCACCCAGAGCGCCTTCCATTTCGGGATCAACATCGTCCTCGCGCGAAGCCTGAGCCCGCACGATTACGGACGCTTCGCCATCCTCTTCCTCGTGGGAGGGCTGGCGCTCACCTACATCCGGTCGCTGGCCGGCGTGCCGGCCACCATCGCGATTCCGCCGCGCGCCGGACGACGCGCGGCGCGCGGGTTCGACGTGACCTTCGGTACGGTGGCGGTCATCCTCTCCGCGACGATCGGGGCCGGGGTCTGCGCGGCGCTGATAGCGACCTCGGACATCAATGCCCTCGCGGGGAGCCTTTTCGTCGGCCTCTGGTCGCTCCGCAGCTATCTCCGCCTCGCGCTCTTCGCCAAGCACCGGCCGGCGATCTCGGGGCTGGGAGACGTGGTCTTCGCCCTCTCGGGCACCGCCTTCACCGTGGCGATGATCCATTTCCAGGGCGCGCCCAGCCTCGACGAGACCCTGTTCGCCCTGGCCTGCGCCAACGGCCTCGGCATCGTCGCATCGCTGGCCCTGCTGCGGGAACCGATCCGGCTCAGCCTCGGCCGCTCGGTGCGCCGCCGCTACGGGGCCATGATCCCGACCCTGTCGTGGTCGCTGGTCAACGTCACCACCGCCAATGTCCAGGGCCAGGGGCAGAGCCTTCTCGTGGCCGCCATCGCGGGGCCGGCCGCCTATGCGCCGATGGCCGCCACCTTCGTGCTGTTCTCACCCCTGCGGCTCTCGGCATCCGCCCTCATCAACATGGTCCAGCCCGAGGTGGCGGGCCATCTCGCCCGGGGCGAATTCACCCTCGCCCGCCGCTTCGCCTTCATCTGCTCCGGCCTCCTCGGGCTCGGCTGCATCGCCTACGGCGCCATCATCCTCTGGGCGCTCGAACTCATCGAGCACAAGCTGTTCGCCGGCCAGTTCACGGCGGCGCCGATGACGCTGATCGCGGTGGCGGCCTGGGCCATCGTCACGGTCTCGCTCATCCACGCGCCGATGCGGGTGCTGATGGAGACGATGCAGGACTTCCGTCCCCTCTCGGTCATCGCGGGCGTGAGCGTGGGAATCGGCGCCGTCGCCGTGATCGGCCTGCTGCTGGTGGCTCAGCCGGCCTGGTCGCTCTTCGGCGTCCTGTGTTCGGAAGTCGTGGTCCTGGCGGGTTGCCTGTGGATGCTGAAGCCCTGGCGCTCCGTCCTGCCTCGGATGCGGTCCGACCTCGGCCGCGATACCGAGGCGGGGGTCGGCCGATGACCCGCCTCCCCTTCCGCGAGGCTCCTCGCACCATCCATCCCGACACGTCGGATGCGCGCGCGGGTGTGTCTCGCCGCGCAGCGACAGCCAGGACATCCCAGTCATGAGCGTGATCCAAGACGTCCCCGCACCGACGCGCCCCACCTCCCTCGGCGGTTACCAGGCGCGCCTCCACACGACGATGGCGACGGTCGCCCATCTCTGGAGCAGGCTCGAATCCGATGGCACCGCCACGGCCTATCAGCGCCTCGACTGGGCGACGGCCGTCGTCGAGCGCCTGGGCACCGCCTCCAAGGCCGAGCCGGTCATCGTCGAGGTGACCGACGCCAACGGGCGTTCGGTCATGCTGGTGCCGCTGGCACGTCTGCGCCTTCGCGGCTACCGGACGATCACCTGGCTCGATCTCGGCGTCTGCGACTATGCGGCACCGATCCTCGCCCCCTGCATCGACCTCTCCGCCGACGAGATGGCCCAGGCCTGGAGGGCGATCCGCGACGTGCTCCCCCGGGCCGACCTGATCCAGATCAGCCGCATCCCCGACGACGTGACCGGCCGGCCGAATCCCTTCGCCACCCTGCCCGGCTGCAGCCGGATGGACATGCAGGCCTCGGGCGTCGCCATCGAGGGCGACGCCGAGACGCTGCTCGCGCGCCTGTGCCGTCCCAGCACCCTGAAGGACATGGCCAAGCTGCGCCGGCGCCTGGAGCGGGCGGGCACCGTCACCTTCGTGGAGGCGCGAAGCGCCGAGGAGATCGACCGGATCTTCGATGCGCTGGTGGAGCAGCGCCGCTCGCGCTTCGCCGAGATCGGCCGGTTCAACCTGCTCTCGCGGCCCGATGTGGAGGCGTTCTACCGTGAGTGCGCCCATCGGGGCCTCGTCGGCGGACCGGTCCGCCTGTTCGGACTGGCGGTCGATGGGGAATGGATCGCCTGCGCCTACGGCCTCGTCCATGGCGGGACCTTCCATGGCATCCTGCTGACCATGGCGGGAGAGGCCTGGCGCAACACCTCGCCGGGCCTGCACATCGTCGCCGAAACCCTGCGCTGGGCCCGCGCCGAGGGGCTCGGCTATTTCGATTTCACCGTCGGCGTGATGCCCTACAAATCCGATTTCGGCGTTCAGACCCGTGACCTGAGCGAGCTCTACGAGGTCGTGACCCTGCGCGGCCGCCTGGTGAAGCACGCGATCGCGGGAGCCGAGGCCTCGAAGGTCTGGCTGCGCAGCCATCCGGAATGGTTCGCCCGCGCGCAGAAGGCGCGCCGGTGGCTGCGGCGCAAGGTGGCCTGAAACTGCCGCTCCAAGCGCCGGTTGGCCTCCCCGTCCGATGATGCTAGGGAAACGCTTGGTGAGTCTCCGTAGCTCAGCTGGACAGAGCACAGGTTTCCTAAACTTCAATTGGGCGTCGCGAGGGGAAACCACGCGGCGGATCCGCTCAAATTCGGGGAACGCCCACGGCCCGCACGCTTGCTGGTCCGGCCGATCCCGAGCCAAGCCCCGGAGCCATCCGGGGAAGGTGTAGAGACTAGACGGGCGGCGCCTAAAGATCGCGAAGGGTCATTCCCGATCGATCCATGGCGAAGGGATAGTCCAGACCACGAACGCTCCGGCAAGGGGCGGCGGCGGAAGCCGAAGTGGGATGAAACCTGGGGTCGCAGGTTCGAGACCTGCCGGGGACGCCACCATCACCCCATCCTCGACCGATCGCGCGTCTCCCGGCCGAATGCCGGGCAAGGGCGTGGAATAGTGCGGCCGTGCCGTCTTTTTCGGGTTGGGTTGAACAAGGGAACGTGGAAGAAACAGCGACCATAAGAAGCATGAGCGTCGAGGATCCGCCCGAGGGCAAGGTGCGCGGCAAAGCTCATGAGACTGGACGGGATCTGACATGGCTGGGCAAAAGACCGATGCACGCGATGTCCATGTCGGCATGCGCATCGCCGAGCAAAGGAAGAAATCGGCCCTGACCCAGAAACGTGTCGCCCAGAGCTTTGGCATGTCTGCGGCACAACTCCAGAAGTACGAGAAGGGCATCAACCGCATCAGCGCGATCCATCTCGAGATTCTGAGCCGCATGACCGGCATGCCGATCGATTACTTCTTCGATGGCATGAACCGTAGCGACGACGCCCCGCCCCGCGGACTGAGCGAGGCACCCCAGCAGGCCTTCGTACCCCAGGATGGAGCGCAGGCCGCGTGGAGCGGTCTCGTCGATGTCGTGGCCAAGCACGTGACGGAGCATTTCTCGGACGCCAACCGCCGCGAGTTCGCCGCTGCCATCCATGCCCTCGACGAGAAGCTGAACGGCTGATCTACAGTATGATTCGTTCGTTTTAGCGGATACGTTCGGTTTGTCATCTTGACCGCCTGAGGAGGGAGTGCCAGAAGCTCTCCGTTCCGAAGACCGGGTCGAACGCTGCCGAGGCGAACCCGAAACCGGGGGGCCTCAGATGCCGCGTTCCAACTACCTGTTCACCAGCGAGTCGGTCTCCGAAGGCCATCCGGACAAGGTCTGCGACCGGATCTCGGACACCATCGTGGATGCCTATATTTCCGCGATGCCGGAAGCTCGCCTCGGGGTCGAGACCCTGGCCACCACCAACCGCATCGTCATCGCGGGCGAGGTGCGCGGCCCGGATTCCGTGACCTTCGAGCACCTGGAGCACCTCACCCGTGAAGCGGTGAAGGACATCGGCTACGAGCAGTCGGGCTTCCACTGGAAGAACAACGACATCGCCATCCACCTCCACGCCCAGTCCGCCGATATCGCGCAGGGCGTGGATTCGTCCGGCAACAAGGACGAGGGTGCCGGCGACCAGGGCATCATGTTCGGCTACGCCTCGGACGAGACGCCCGAGCTGATGCCGGCGCCGATCTACTACGCCCACAAGATCCTCAAGGATCTGGCCGACGCCCGCAAGGGTAAGCAGGGCGATGCGGCCAAGCTCGGCCCCGATGCCAAGAGCCAGGTCACCGTCCGCTACGAGAACGGCCGTCCGGTCGGCGTCACCCAGATCGTGCTGTCCACCCAGCACATCGACGAAACCCTCGATTCCGCCGACGTGCGCGCCATCGTCGAGCCCTACATCCTGGCGGCCCTGCCCCAGGGCTGGGTCGGCGAGGAGACCGTCTGGCACGTCAATCCCACCGGCAAGTTCGTCATCGGCGGCCCGGATGGGGATGCCGGCCTCACCGGCCGCAAGATCATCGTCGACACCTATGGCGGCGCGGCACCGCATGGCGGCGGCGCCTTCTCGGGCAAGGATCCGACCAAGGTCGACCGTTCGGCGGCCTACGCCGCGCGCTACCTCGCCAAGAACGTGGTGGCCGCCGGCCTCGCCACCCGCGCCACGATCCAGCTCGCCTACGCCATCGGCGTCGCCAAGCCGCTCTCGATCTACGTGGACCTGCACGGCACCGGGACCGTCGACGAGGCCAAGCTCGAGACCGTGCTGATGGACGCGCTCGACCTCTCGCCCCGCGGCATCCGCCTCGCCCTCGGCCTCAACAAGCCGATCTACGCCCGCACATCCGCCTACGGCCATTTCGGCCGCAAGCCCGAGGATGACGGCGGCTTCTCGTGGGAGCGCACCGACCTCGCCGACAAGCTCAAGTCGGCCCTGTCCTGACCCGTGGCGTACGGGCGGGATGAACTCCCGCCCGACGAGGGCGGGACGGCAATCGAGGGCGCGGACCGTGCCTTCTACGGCCGGCGCAAGGGCAAGCGCCTGCGGGCCGGACAGGAGCAACGTCTGGCCGATCTGCTGCCGCGCCTGCGCGTCGCGCTGCCGGCGGAAGGTGCGCGGCTCGACCTGCCCACGCTTTTCCCGCATCCGGTGGACGAGGTCTGGCTCGAGATCGGGTTCGGCGGCGGCGAGCATCTGGCCGCCCAGGCTACGCGCCACCCACAGGTCGGCATCATCGGCGCCGAGCCTTTCGTCAACGGCGTCGTCAAGCTGCTGCGGGCCGTGGATGACGGCGACCTCGCCAATGTCCGGATCTGGGACGAGGACGCCACGCAACTCCTCGCCGCCATTCCGGATGCGAGCCTCGCCCGCGTCTACCTGCTCTATCCCGATCCCTGGCCCAAGCGCCGCCAGCGCAAGCGGCGGTTCGTCTCGGACGAGACACTGGCCGAGATCGCCCGGGTCCTGAAGCCCGGCGGCGTCTTCCGTTTTGCCAGCGACATCGACGATTATGCGGGCTGGACCCTGGTGCGGGCGGCCCGGTGCGACGCCCTCGACTGGACCGCCGAAGCGGCGGCCGATTGGACGCGACCCTTCCCGGAATGGCCGGGCACCCGCTACGAGGCCAAGGCGATCGCGGCCGGCCGTGGTCCGACCTACCTGGAGTTCCGCCGCCTCGGCTGAACGGGTGCGGTCCAGCACTGCTTTTTCGTCGTAAGCCCTTGCGGCGCAGAGCGTTGCGACCTCAGATGCCGAGGCAACGAGCATCCGGGGTTACCGGATCGAGCGATGATGCCCCATACGAGTCCGGGGCGCCGCCGAGTGAGGGTGCGGAGTGGGCAGCGGATCTGATCGAGGATCGCCAGTGCCAGGGGATGCGCGCTCCCCGGCCGACCCCTATCGGCGCGGCTTCGAGGAGGCCGGGATCGGCCTGGTGATCGTCGATCCCGCCACGAATCGCATCTACGATGCCAACCGGTTCCTGACGACCCTGCTCGGATACGAAGCCGGAAGCCTACCGGGCCAACCCGTCACCGTGTTCGGAGACGATCCCGACGTGCTCTCCGCCGGCATCCGGCGCTGGACCACCACGAGCGGCACGCCACTGGACGTCCGCATCCGACCTTCGGCGGCCACGGATGAGGGCCACCTTCGAACCTTCGTAGTGGAACGGGTCGACGCCGACGACATCGTGCGCTCGGAGGAGAACCGCGCCGCCCTCACCGCCGCCGGGCTCGGAGAATGGCGGATCGATCTCGCGGACGGGCTCCTCAGAGTGTCGCGGCGGGCGGCCCATATCCTCGGCTTCCCTCCCGGTACGTCACTGACCTGGCCGCAGGTCGCTGGCCTGATGGAGGCACCCGAGGTGGAGAGGGTGAAGGCGACCGCCCGTGCGGCGATGCGCGCCGACACCCCCTTCGCCATCGAAGCCCGCCTGCGTCGCGCGGGCGACGACATCGAGATCCGGGTCAGTGCCAGGGGGCAGGCGATCGGTGCCGTGGGCGACCGGTCCGGAATCGTGGTGGGCGTGCTGCAGGACGTGACGACGCGGGTGGGCGCGCGCGACGCCCTCCGCGAGAGCGAGGAGCGCCTGCGCATCGCCACGTCGCTGGCCGAACTCGGCATCTTCGAATGGCACATGCTGGACGATCAGGCCGTCTGGGAGAACGAGCGCATGTTCGCGATCTTCGGGCGTCGCCCCGAGGAGGGGGCACTCGGCAAGCGCGAATTCCTGAGTACCGTCCTCCATCCCGACGACCGCCCCGCGTTCCGCCGGGCGATCTCGACGGCTCTGCGCGAGGATTCCACCCTTCAGGCCAGCGGCCGCATCCAACGCGCGCATGACGGCGCGTGGCGCATCATCGACATGGCCGGGCGTTTCGAGAGCGACGCCCCCGACCGCCTCCCCCGCAGGCTCATTGGCGTCGTCGCCGACGTGACCGAACGCAGGATCGCCGAAGAGCGGCAGGCCCTGCTGATCCGCGAATTGCACCACCGGGTGAAGAACACTCTGGCGACCGTCCAGGCCATCGTCGGCTCCACCGCCCGCACGGCGTCGAGCATCGAGAGTTTCTACGAGGCTTTCGTCGGGCGGATCATGTCGCTCGCCCATACCCATTCGGTCCTCACCGAGGATACCTGGCAGACCGCCTCCCTGCGCAACCTCCTGGAGAACGAACTCAGACCCTATGGCGACGGTGCCTCGGACGGTCCGGGCGCGAGGCGGATCGTCCTCGACGGGCCACCGGTGGACCTCGCCTCCGAGATCGCGGTTCCGATCGGCATGGCGATCCACGAACTGACCACCAACGCGGCGAAACACGGCGCGCTCTCGACGCAGGAGGGACGGGTCACCATCACCTGGAACGTCACGGAGAATGCGGGCGGCAAGACGCTGCATCTCGAATGGTCGGAATCCGAGGGGCCCCCGGTGCGACCGCCGACCCGCCAGGGTTTCGGCTCACGCCTGCTGCAGCGCGTGCTCACGGCCCAGGTCCGTGCCGACATCGCCACGAGCTATCCGCCCGAAGGGTTTCGCCTGACCATGACGGCGCCGCTGCCCGCCCGGACCGAGGGGCTGAACCCGCTGGCCTGACGGAGCGTCACGCCGCGCCGCGGGCGGCCCCCTCTTCGCCGCCCGCCTCGACGAAGGCCTTGAGCTCGTCGAGGGAATCGAAGGTGAACTGGCCGCGCGGCGTATCCGCCTCGATGGAGCCGTTCGAGTACATCACGTAGGTGTTGCCACCGGAGGCGTAAGTGCCCACCACCGCAAGACCGCCCTTGGCGGGGCTCGCGGCCGGATCGGCTTCCTCGGGCGGCGGCGGCGGCGGGGCGGGCACGGGCTCCGGCGCAGTCTCCGGCTCATCCACGACGGACGATCGCAGGCCCAGGGGCTCCTCCCGATCGGCCTCGCGGGGCGGCGATGGAGGCACCGCGACTGGCGCCGGGGGGGCGTCCGCGACAATGGGCGCGGGCTCCGGTGCCGGAATGACCGTATCGACCATGGCCGTCGGCTTGACCGCCCGCGGCGGCTTGTTCGGCTTGATCCGGCGCGCCGGTGCCGCCTCGGAATCGGGCTCGACCGCGCGGATCGGGCTCTGCCGGGCGTCCTCGACGGGGGGCGGCGGCGGATCGGGCAGGAGATCCGGCAGGAGGGGCGATGCCGGGTCGCTGCCGAGGGGCAATGCGGGCGCGGCATCGTCAGCGAAACGGGGCGGCGACGGGGGCCTCGGCTCGGCGAGCCCCACCGCGCTCGGGCGCTGCCGCCCGGGGGAGACCGCCTCCTCCGCCCCATCGGCCGCGCCGAGCTCCGGCGGCTCGATCCGGCCCCGTGCCTCGAACACCGAAGGATCGACGCCGAGCCCGGCCCCCTGCTCCAGCAGGACCCGCTCCAGACGCTTCAGGTAGGTGGCGACCACGGCAAGGCCGAGGAGGAGCGCGCCGGACGAGGCCGTGGCGGCCCCCGCGATGGTCATCGTCCATCCGCTTTCCAGCCTGACATAGGGGAAGCCCTGGACGACGGAGGCAATGCCGCCGACGATCATGACGACGGCGAGCGCGAACAGCGCGAGGATCATGGAACTCTCTAGATGACGCCTGCACGTAGGAAGTGCGGCGCGCACAGTAAGGCCCGGCCCGGGTTTTGCAAAATCGATCGGCAAGGAAATCCCCGTTCACCGTTCGATACCGGACGCCCGTTGCCCTTGGCGGAGGAGCGACTTAGGTACGAGCGCGTTGGCCGGATGACGGCGCGACCCTCGCATCCCTCGGAGCGAGACCCGCCATCCTGTGCCACCAGACCCGGGAGACCTGCCGATGACCTTCACCCTGCCCGAACTGCCCTACGCCTACGACGCGCTCGGCCCCTACATGTCGAAGGAGACCCTCGAGTTCCACCACGACAAGCACCACAAGGCCTATGTCGACACCGGCAACAAGCTGCTCGAAGGCACGGGTCTCGAAGGCAAGACCGTCGAGGAGATCGTCACGGCGTCCTACGGCACCAACCAGCCGCTGTTCAACAATGCCGGCCAGCACTTCAACCACCTCCATTTCTGGAACTGGATGAAGCCCAATGGCGGCGGCGCGGCCCCGGCGGCCCTGGCCGCGAAGATCGATGAGGATCTCGGCGGCTTCGACAAGTTCAAGGCGGACTTCATCCAGGCTGGCGTCAGCCAGTTCGGCTCGGGCTGGGCGTGGCTCGCGGTCAAGGACGGCAAGCTCGCGATCCTGAAGACCCCCAACGGCGAGAACCCGCTGGTGCATGGCGCGAAGCCCATCCTCGGCGTCGACGTGTGGGAGCACTCCTACTACATCGACTACCGCAACCGCCGCCCCGACTACCTCAAGGCGTTCATCGAGAACCTGGTGAACTGGGAATACGTCGAGAAGCTCTACGGCGAAGCGTCCAAGTAAGTCTTTTCGATTCCGGCGCCGCGGGTCTCCCGATCTGCGGCGCTGTCGTGTCCACCTTGTCGGACGTGCGTCCGATCCCTCTCCCCTCTGCGGGAGAGGGTGCCTGCGGAGCAGGCGGGTGAGGGGTCGGCCCCTCCGGATAACGCGTTCCCCTCTCCCGACCCGCTTCGCGGGCCACCCTCCCCCGCAAAGGGGGGAGGGATCGCGACGTCGAGATCGATCCCATCATGATCCGCAGCATCCTCTCCGTCGGCGGCTGGACGCTGGTGTCCCGCGTCACCGGCTTTGCCCGCGACGTGGTGATGGCGGCCGTGCTCGGTGCCGGTCCGGTGGCCGATGCCTTCGTGGTCGCATTCCGGCTGCCGAACCATTTCCGCGCCATCTTCGGCGAGGGGGCGTTCAACACCGCCTTCGTCCCGAGCTATGCCGGCCTTTCGGAGACCGGCGAGGAAGGCGCGGCCAGGCGCTTCGCGACCCGCGTCTTCACCCTTCTGCTACTGACGCAGATCGTGCTGCTCGCCCTTGCGTGGTCGGCGATGCCCTGGGTGGTGCGGGCCCTGGCACCGGGCTTCTCGGACGATCCCCTGCGCTTCGATCTCGCCGTCGCGCTGACACGGATCACCTTTCCCTACCTCCTCTTCATCACCCTGGTGACCCTGCTGTCGGGCATCCTCAATGCCCATCGCCGCTTCGCCGTGGCGGCGGGAGCACCGGTTCTCCTCAACCTGTCGATGCTGGTGGCCCTGGCGCTGGCGGGGTTCTTTCCGAACGCCGCCTATGCCGCCGCCTGGGGCGTCTCCGTCTCGGGCGTGCTGCAATTCGGCCTCGTCTGGCTCGGCTGCCAGCGCGCGGGCATCGCGCCGGAATTGGGGAGGCCGACCTTGCGCGATCCGGCGATGACGCGGTTCTTCAAGGTGCTCGGTCCGGCGGTGATTGGCGCGGCCGGATTTCAGATCGCCTCCTTCGCCGACACGATCATCGCGAGTTTCCTGCCCACCGGAGCGGTCTCGGCTCTCTACTACGCCGACCGGCTGTACCAGCTGCCCTTCGGCGTCATCGCCATCGCGGCGGGAACGGTGCTGCTTCCGGAGATGAGCCGGCGGATCGCCAAGGGCGACGTTGCGGGGGCGCATGCGGCGCAGAACCGGGCGGCGGGCTTCTCGCTCGCTTTATCGGCCCCCTTCACCATCGCCTTCCTCACCCTGCCGGGCCTGATGATGACGGCGCTGTTCCAGCGCGGAGCGTTCAGCGCCGAGGATGCCGCCCGCGCCGCTTCGGTACTCGCCGCCTACGGCCTCGCGCTCCCCGCCGTAGTGCTGGTGCGCAGCGCGGTGGCGAGTTTCTACGCACGCCAGGACACGATGACACCGCTCATCGCCTCGCTCGCTTCCATCGCCCTCAACGTCGCGCTCAAGATCGTGCTCACCGGCCCCTACGGCGTGACCGGCCTGGCGCTCGCCACCGCCATCGGCCAATGGCTGAACCTCGCGCTCCTCGTGGGGCTTGCCTGGCGTCGGGGCTGGACGGCACCGAGCCGGGGCCTCGGCGTAACGATCATCGGCGTGGTCGTCGCCTGCGCCGCCCTCGCCGCCACGGCGATCTACGGCCTGCCGATTGTGGAACGGTCGGTACCGGCCCTGCCGCATTTCCGCGAGATCGTGGTGCTCGGGCTTCTCGGGCTTCTCGGCGCCCTCATTTACGCCGCCCTGTTGCTCGGGACCCTACGGGCCTTCGGCCTGCGCCTGCGCCGGGCCTGATCCTCTCGGATCAACAGCCCCGACAGATCCCGTTCAGGACGCGGTCCAGCTGCTTCTGCCGGTTGGTCCGCTCGTTCGGATCGACGATGGGGGCGCCGGCCGCACCCGGCGGAACGGTCTGGCCCGTGGTCGACGTATGAGGCGCCGTGACGGTGGTTTCAGGTCCGCCCCCCGTTCCGGTGACGGCGGCCCGTGCTCCAGACAGGCCGACAAGGAACGACAGACCGAGAGCAACGGCGATGATGCGACCGTGACGTCTCGATCGCTCTGAACCCTCGTATCGATCTCGCATCATTCCTCCCCGCATCGTGTCGGCGGCGTGCCAGCACAGCCTATGCTTTCGGCTTGCGCGCCTCTCTCTGTATCGAAACCGAAAAACCGGTGACAAATCAGACGGGTTCCAGAATTAAATCACCGGCGATACGGGGATTAATCTCGTCCGACCGGCTGGTTCTCCGTATCGGGTCGCACAGGCAAGGTGAGCCGCACACGGCAGGTCCCGGTGTTACTGTCCGGCCCGCCCCCGCATCGAGGCCGGTTGGCCGGGCAAGCTCAGCCGAAACCCCGTATCGTGAACTGCATCTCCGTCAATGCGGTAGACGCCGATGGTTCGGTCCACGTAATTGCCGATATAGATATGCGATCCCGATGGACTGAAGGCGATGCCTTGCGTCACCGCCCCCGCCTCGGCCTCTCCCGTGCGGCGGACGAGCCCCGACAGATCGATGGTGAGCAGCGCCACCGCCCCGGTCGGGGTGTAGCCGGGGCCGCTCGCCGGAGCGCTCGATCCGCGCACCACGGCCACCGCCGCGTGCCGGCCATCGGGCGAGATCGTCAGGGTTTCGGGCGTATCGCCGATGCCGAGATGATCGATCACCACCGGGCGCGGCGCATCGGCCCGGATCACGCTGACGCTGTCGGCGTGCCCGTCGCTGGGCTCGGGGCCGGTATTGGCGGCGAGTGCCAAACGCCCGTCGGGCGTGACCTCGAGGCCATAGATGCCGGGGCCGACGGGAAGGTCGAGGGCCGGATCGTAGGTGGCTTTGGCGCCGTCGAGGGCGAGGACACCCACCTTGGCCGCCTTGTTCTTGGCCACGAACGCGCGGCGCCCGTCCGGGGCGATGGCCAAAGCCGCCGCCTCGTCGCCGACATCCACGGTGGACACGGCGCGCACGCTCGTCCCCGCGATCGACAGGATCGTGACGCTGCGGCCCTCGCGGTTGGCCACGAGGGCGACATCGCCTGTCCGTGCGATGGCGAGGCCCGAGGGCTGGCGCCCGACGCGGATGGTCTCCACCAGACGCGGCGGGTCCGCGAGGAGGTCGATCACGTGGAGCCGGTCGTCCGCCTGCGCGTACCAGGCCTCGCCCTCCTGCCGCATGAGCACCGAACTCGCCACCAGCCCGAGCCGTCCGTCCGGGGTGATCTGCAGGTTGGTGGGCGGCCCGTAGACGGAATTGTCGAGGGGCAGGACATGAGCGAGGCGGGGGCGAGCCTCGTCGCTCACATCGACGATGGCCAGCGCATCGCGGCCGTTGGGACCGTTCCGGCCGCCCTCGGGCAGGAAGAAGGTCTTTCCGTCGAGCCCGACGAGGAGATAGGCCGGCGCCTCGACGGCGCAGGCGGGCGCGAGGCCGAGGAGCCCCGCCATCAAGATTCCCACGAGGCGCATCGTTCTCACTCCCAGCCGTCGCGGACGAGAGCCGCCGTGCCATCGCACCTGCCGATCCCGATGCGACGAAGGCATAATGATCCAGGACCGGAAAGGTTTACGGCGGATCAGGCGCCCGCTGTCATGCGGCCCGGACCGTGGAGAGGAACTGCGACATCGCGGCATCGAGTTGGTTGAACTGCAGTGACAATTCCGAGGCCGAGGCGAGAACCTGGGCCGAGGCGGCCCCCGTCTCCTCGGCGGCCGAGGCCACGGCACTGACGTTCTGCGTGACCTCCCTGGTCCCGGCCGAGGCTTCGGTGACGTTGCGGACGATCTCCTGGGTCGCCGCGCCCTGCTCCTCCACGGCCGCGGCGATGGAAGCGGACACGTCGTCGATCTCACGGATACGCTGGGTGATGCCGGCAATCGCCGAGACCGCCATGCCGGTGGAAGCCTGGACGCGCGCGATCTGGCCGGTGATCTCCTCGGTCGCCTTGGCGGTCTGGCTCGCCAGTGCCTTCACTTCGGAGGCGACCACGGCAAAGCCCCTCCCCGCCTCGCCCGCGCGCGCGGCCTCGATGGTGGCATTCAGCGCCAGCAGGTTGGTCTGGCCCGCGATCGTCGAGATCAGGGACACCACATCGCCTATGCGGGCGGTGGACTCGCTGAGATCGCGAACGAGCGCGGCGGTCTCGGCCGCCTCGATGACGGCACGTTGGGAGAGGCTGGCGGAGCCTTGCATCTGGCGGCCGATCTCCTGGACCGACGAGCCGAGTTCCTCGGCGGCAGAGGCCACCGTGGTGACGTTGGCGGCGGCGGTGTCCGCAGCGGTCGCGGCATTGCCGGAGCGTCGGGCGGTCATCGCGGCGGTGGCGCTCATGCTGCCCGCCGTGGCCTGCAACTCCGTGGCGGCGGCGCTGACCTGAGTGGCGATGCCGCCGACCGCGGCCTCGAACCGATCGGCCATGTCGAGCATGACCGCCCTGCGCTGGGCCTCGGAGCCGGCGCGCGCGGCTTCGGTTTCCGCCTCCAGGGCACGTGTGCGAATGATGTTGTCCTTGAACACCATGACGGATTTCGCCATCGCGCCCACTTCGTCCATGCGATCGATGCCGGGGACGTCGATATCCGTGTCTCCCCCCGCCAGAAGCTCCATCGCCGAGGTCATCCGGCGCAAGGGGCGGCTCACGGTGAGTGCCAGCATGATGGCGGCGCCTGAAGCCATGAGCGCCGCGATGGCGACGAGGACCATGGTCGCGATCACCGCACCGTCATAGGTCGCCTGCGCTTGGGCGCCGCTTTCGCGCGCCACGCGTGCTTCGTAGGTGACGAGCTTCTGAAGCTCGGTCAGCACCGCACTGATCCCCGTCGACATGGTCGTGTTGTAAGTGCGCTGGGCCTGGGCGAGATTGCCGGCCTGCGCCTCCATGACGATGCCGTCCTGCAACGCAAGGTAGGCAACCCATTGGGTCTCGAACGCCTTGTACAGTGCCTTCTCCTCGGCCGTGTCCAGGCGAGGCGTGTAGGCGGCCTGGACGTCGCGCATCTCATCGGCCCGCAATTTGAGCGTGGCGGCGGCGCTGGCGCGCAACTCCGGCGTATCCGCGTTGATCAGGCGCCCGCCACTCACCCGCTGCCGCAGGGCGAGAACCTGGATCCTGCCGAGCATCTCGGTGTTTGGCAGGTGATCGTCCCGCATTTCCCGCGCGATGTCATTGACCGCCCGAAGGAAATACAGCGATGCCCCTGCAAGTGCAGCCGACAACAAGAACATGATTCCGAAGCTGGCGACGAGCTTTGCTCGAACAGAAAAAGACTTAGGAAACATGGAAGCGGTGACCTCGAAATCCGAATTTCGGATGGAACACCGATCGTCTTAAGATCCCGTAACGTCGCAGATCGTCACTTGCCACGCCCTGAGCGGCAGAAACAAATTCGTGTCGCGTCCATTCCTAGACTGAACACAACCGAGGCTGAATGGCGCGAACACTGATAAGAGCGAGCATCGGCCGCCGCCATGATCGGGCGCGAGGTCCGGTCTCACCTGGGCTTGGATTCAATCCGGCGCGCGGCCGAGCGCCCCTCGTATCAGCCGCATGGCATCCTCGCTGCCCCAATCGGCCGGTCCCTTCATCACGCCGAGGATACAGCCCTTGGCGTCCACCAGCATCGTCGTGGGCAGGCCGAGCGAACCTGTCGCCTTCTGCATGGCCGGCAGGACCCGCCCGCCGGGATCGGCATAGTAGGCGAGGTTCGTGATCCCATTCTCCTTCAGCCATTGCGGCGGCTTCTCGAGATTGCGCGTGTCCACATTGATCGCCGCGACGGTGAAGTCCGTCCCCCCCAGCGTCTGCTCGAGCCGGTCGAGGGCCGGCATCTCGGCCTTGCAGGGGGCGCACCAGGTCGCCCATAGGTTCACCAGCGCGAGGCGGCCCTGCAACTGGGCCAGGGTCCGGTCGGAGCCGTCCGGCCCCTTGAACACGAGGTCCGGCGAGGGGCGGGGAACCTTGGAGATTTCCATGGCCGCCACCTCGCCACGGGCGTGGGGCGCGAGGCGCGCGATCGTCTCCACAGCGCCGCGGCACGGCTCGGCCACAGCCTCGCTGTTGCCGCCGGTCGGACGCGTCCCGTATACGGCGAGACCGCCCGCGATCAGGACGGCGACGACGGCTCCCGCAGCCAGGGTCGCCTTGGCTCCGGGCATCATCGTTGCGTCGCCCGACGGGTGGATGGGGCGGCCGAGAGGAACAGTGTCGACATGAGCAACCGGATGTGGGGCGGGCGCTTCGCGAGCGGCCCCGCCGAGATCATGGAGGAGATCAACGCCTCCATCGGATTCGACAAGCGCCTCGCACCCCAGGACATCCGCGGCTCGCTGGCGCATGTGGCGATGCTGGGCAAGGCGGGCATCCTGCCATCGGCCGATGTGGCAGCGATCGAGGACGGTCTCAAGGCCGTGCGCGCGGAAATCGAGGGCGGCGGCTTCGTGTTCAAGCGTGAGCTCGAGGACATCCACATGTCCGTCGAGAGCCGTCTCACCGAGATCGTCGGCCCCACGGCCGGGCGGCTGCATACCGCGCGTTCGCGCAACGACCAAGTCGCCACCGACATGAAGCTCTGGGTGCGCGACACCCTCGACAGCCTCGACGAGCAGGCCGCCGGCCTGCAGCGGGCCCTGGCCGAGAAGGCCCTTGCCCATGCGTCGACCGTGATGCCGGGCTTCACCCATCTGCAATCGGCCCAGCCCGTGACGTTCGGGCACCATTGCCTCGCCTATGTGGAGATGCTGGCCCGCGACCGTAGCCGGTTCCGCGATGCCCGCGCGCGGCTCAACGAATGTCCGCTCGGGGCCGCGGCGCTGGCCGGCACCTCTTTCCCCATCGACCGTCACGCCACGGCGCAAGCGCTCGGGTTCGACCGGCCCACCGCCAACTCCCTCGATTCCGTGGCCGACCGCGACTTCGCCCTGGAATCGCTCTCCGCCGCCTCGATCTGCGCCGTGCACCTGTCGCGCTTCGCCGAGGAACTGGTGGTCTGGACCTCGGCCCAGTTCAACTTCGTGAAACTGTCGGACGGCTACACCACCGGCTCGTCGATCATGCCGCAGAAGCGCAACCCGGATGCGGCCGAGCTCGTTCGCGCCAAGTCCGGCCGCGTCATCGGCGCGCTGACCGGCCTGCTCATCGTGATGAAGGGCCTGCCGCTGGCCTATTCGAAGGACATGCAGGAGGACAAGGAGGGCACGTTCGACGCGCTCCAGGCGCTCTCCCTGTGTCTGGCCGCCATGACCGGCATGGTCCGCGATCTGGAGCCCAATGCCGAGGTGCTCGCCCGCGCCGCCGGCTCCGGCTACGCCACCGCCACGGACCTCGCCGACTGGCTCGTGCGCGAGCTCGGCCTGCCGTTCCGCGAGGCGCACCACGTCACGGGCCGCCTCGTCGGCGCCGCCTCCGCCAAGGGGATCGGGCTGGAGGAACTGTCCCTCTCCGAGATGCAGGAAGCGGAGCCCAGGATCACCGATGCGGTCTATGCGGTGCTGGGCGTGGAGAATTCCGTCACCAGCCGCACCAGCTATGGCGGCACCGCGCCGGACAACGTGAGGGCGCAGGCCACACGCTGGCTGGCGCTGCTCGACGCGCCAGCCGCGACAGCGTGATTCACAGGGCGACAAAAAAGCTCGGCCGGAGCGGATGCGTTCACGGTCGAGCTATGTGATCCTGCCTAAAGCTCGGACCAAGCACGCCGGAGATGTCGATGCCCGTCGAGAGTTGGATGAATCCCGAAGACACCGCCGCCCTCGCGGCGGAAGCCACCACGCTGATCGATGCCGTTCTGGCCCGCCTGCCCGAGGCGGACAGCTCCGCCTTCTGGGCATCGATCCGCAAATGCTACAACACGCCCTACAACGACCCGAAGCCCCGCGCCCTGCCCGTCCGCGACGTGATGGAAGCGACGGCCACCGCACCGCATCTGGCGGCCTCCATCGCCGATCTGTCGACGGTCGGCGTGGCGGTCGCCGAGCCGCCTCGAGTGGAGATGGCGATGGGTGCCATCCTCGCGGGATCGACCTTCGGACCGGAGGCACACCCGGCCTGAATCCTCCGGGACTGCGGGGCTCTTGCGCGAACCCGATGCTCGATCCGGTCCGACGGGATGCCGTCCCGCCGCAATTCCGGACAATTTGGCAGCATGTGTCGACACCACGACGAACGCCGCCGATGACGCAGGTCCGCCGCGCGCGCTGCCGGCGGCTTTTCTTTCGTATTCGAGAACCTGAACACGATGCCGCATCCTCTCCGCCGCCTCCTCGTCGTCAGCGCCACGGCGGCTGTCCTGCCGATCCTCGGCCCAGCCCATTTCACCGGTCCGTCGCCGGCCATGGCGCAGCAGGAGGCCGCCGCGGAGACCGAGGCTCCGGCGAAATCCCGGGGACGCGGGCGGGAGAGGAAGAAGGCGGTGAGCGCGCCGGGCATGCAGCAGGCGACGCCGGTGGCCATTTTCGGCGACTGGAACGTCTTCGCCAACGGCCAGGGCAAGTCGCGCACCTGCTACGCCATCGCCCAGCCCCAGGCCCGGTCGCCGAAGACCCTCAAGCGCGACACCGCCTACCTGTTCGTGACCATCCGCAAGGGTGACAACGTCCAGAACGAGGTCGCGGTGATGTTCGGCTTCCCGCCCAAGCCCGCCGCCAGCCAGGCAAAGGCCAACGCCACCGCAGCCTCCGATCCGACCCTGAGCCTCGGCACCTCGCAGTACGGCTTGGTGGTGAAGGACGAGAACGCCTGGCTGCAGAACCCGTCCGAGGAAGCCCGCCTCGTCGGCGAGATGGCCAAACTGGCCAAGGTCCAAGTCAAGACGGTGTCCATGCGCGGCACCTCCACCAGCGACGAATACGCGCTGGCGGGATTCGGTGACGCGATGAAGCGCGCCCGCGAGGAGTGCAAGTAAGGGCACCTTCCGCGATACGCCGAGCCGCCGTCCCAGGAGGCCGGCGCGGCGGCGTCAGGCGCCGCCCAGCGCCGCCCGCGTGAACGCGTCGGCCCCGATATCCTGGGTGCCGTTCATGCCCAAAGTCTCGATCAGCCGGCCACGGGCGCGGCTCACGCGGCTCTTCATCGTGCCCACGGCGACGCCGCAGATCTCGGCGGCCTCCTCGTAGGTGAAGCTCTGCGCGCCCACGAGGACGAGGGCCTCGCGCTGGCTAAGCGGCAGCAGGTCTAGGGCGGCCTGGAACTCCCGCATCTCCACCCGGATCTCCTGCTCGGGCAGGCTGGTCAGTCGGCCGGCATGGGCCCCGTCGGCATCCTCGACCTCGCGCTTGCGCTTGCGCTGCTCGGAATAGAACAGGTTGCGCAGGATGGTGAACAGCCACGCCGTCAGGTTCGTGCCGCGAGCGAAGCTGTCCGCCTTGGTCCAGGCGCGCACCAGCGTGTCCTGAACCAGGTCGTCGCTGCGGTCGAGATCGTAGGTCAGCGAATAGGCGAAGGCCCTGAGGGCCGGGATCGCGCCGAGCAGGAGATCGCGCATCTCGGAATCGGCGCCGGCGGGCGTTCCGACGGGATGAAGGAGGCTGGTCATCATGAGGTCTCCCGCGAAGCAGGCTTGGCCGAGAGTTCGGTGAGGAGGGCCTCGAACCGGTCGGGCAGCGGCAGATTCAGGACGTCGCCGTAGAGGATGCGGAGGTTTCGTCCGATCCGGCGCCGGGATTCCGTATCCATGCCGGCTCGCGCTCCGGCCGCGGCGGGGCAGGCCAAGGACGCTGCTTCGGAAGACGACGCTTCGCCGCCGGTGGCGTGGGAGCCGGAGGCCCGCTTCCCCGCGTCCAGCACCTCGAAAGGGCCGTGGATATCGCTGGCGTCGATCGTCATGGTTCTCCACCGTTATGTCGGTGTCGGTCCTAGTGACGAGCGCTTTAACGCGTTCTGAAAAATGTATTCAGAAACCTTTAAGCTTGCACAAGCAGCGTCTCCCCTCGGAATCACATCGTCAATAGAGATCTATTTGAGATGTCATGCGCGGACAAGCTGAGCCGTTGAATGACATTATATTTGCGAAGCTGGACAGGGGCTGAACGAAGACGGTGACTCCTGCGTGTACCGTGAGGAGGAAAGCTGGGTCGATCGTGTTGTCTCGAAGCGTGAGCGCAAAAGCCCGCGACGTCCCCGGACGCATGCTCCAGCCGCTTGCCATGCCAAACACTCGCTCACGCAGCAGGAACCGGAGGGGCCGCGTCGCGCGGCGTAACGCGCCGCCGCCGGGGAATTTCACCCGATCCCCGGTGGTATGGCTCGCCGAGGCCGTCCGTCTGCCCCATAAGGCGAGCGGAAGACCCGAGCCACGAGGACGAACCTTGACCGTCACCCAGCTGACCCACCACGACCTCGACGGCTACGGAGCCTCGACCATCGTCGGTGCCTTCCTCGACGTGTCGCGGATCGTCCATATCCCGCGCTATGCCGATGTCGGCCCGGTGGTCGATGCGGAACTGAAGCGGCTCTCCCGCGCCCAGGCGCCCGAATGCCTGATCATGACGGATCTCGGCCTGGAGGCCGTCGCCGTCACCTTCATCACCCGGTTCACTTCCATGAACCTGCGTCGCGACGAGGCCGCGCGGCACCGGCTGATCGTGCTCGACCACCATGCCTCCTCCCTCGACCAGCTGCGCGAGCAGGGCCTCACCCTCGCGTCCGTGCCGGAAAGACCCGGCCTGACGCGGGTCGAACTCCCCGACCCGAACGTGATCGTCCTCATCGACGAGGACCGCTGCGCCACCCGCCTCGCCTACGAGCATCGGGAGCTCTACGCCTCACGCGACGTCGAGGGCGAGACGACCGAGGAACTCGAGACGCTTGTCGCCGCCGTCGATGCCCTCGACCTGTGGAAGAAGGAGCGCCCGACCTTCCGGGGCGGCCTCGCCCTGGACGAGATCTTCTGGGACAACGTCGCGACCCTGATCCCCGTGGGCCATCCCTGGCATGACCGCTTCATCAGCGCGCTGCTGCGGGCGGTCTCCGCCCTGTTGCGCGAAGGGGCATCGCCGGCCCGCGTCGAGGCCGAGATCGCCGCGACCCGGCGTCGCCTCGTGGATGCGCTCCTGGCCGACGAGCCTCAGGACGACCCGTCCCTCACCACCCGCATGCGGATGGCCCGGGCGCTGGCCCGGTCGGATGCCCTGTTCCAGCGGCTCTCGGATGGGACGCTGCTCTCCTTCGGCCTCGATTCCGGCATGTTCCAGCGCGTGTCCGACCTCGTGATGGAGGGCGGCAGGGCGACCCGTGTGGTCAATGTCCAGCGCACGGGTTCGCTGTCGTTCCGCTCGAACAACGAAACGGCGCTGGACGGCGCGCGCAAGTTCCGTGGCGGCGGCCATAAGGATGCGGCCGGCGGCAAGCTGAATGCCGGATCGGCCTTCTCCCTGGCCGATGCCGTCTCCCAGGTGGAGCCGGTGCTCAACCCGCCCCAGCCCGATCCGGCCTCCAGCCCCTTCGCGGCGCTCAAGGCCTGGAAGGGCTGAGCCCGCGCCTCTTCAGCCGACCTTGCCCGTGGTGAGGACGCCGCGGGCCGCCGCCAGCACCTCCTCGCTGAGCGCGTCGTCGTCGATGGCGCGGGCCAGGGCGACGGCTCCGATCATGAGCGACAGGCTCGCCAGGGCCCGCTGCCGCCGCCGTTTCGCCAGGGCCGCGGGAAGGAGGCCCGTCATGCGCTCGATCAGGTCGCGTGCACCATGGAGGAACCGCGCCCGCAACGGAGAACCGGGCGCCTCGCGCGACACGTCGTTGACCATGGCCGCCAGCGGACAGCCGACGCCCGGATTTCGAACGTGACCGAGGGTCAGGTAACTCGCCATCCATCCGTCGAGATCGTCGGGGCGCCAGTTCTGATTGGCGGCCAGATCGAACGCCTCGACCGCCAGCGCCTCCTTGCTGGCGAATTGGCCGTAGAAGCCGCCATGCGTCAGGCCCGCCGAGGCCATGATGTCGGCGACGCCGACGCCGTGCAGCCCACGCTCGCGGAACAGGGCGGCGGCGACCTCGACGACCCGTTGCCGGTTCAGCTTGGCCTGCGCCTGTGACACCTTCGGCATCGTCAGATCCTCCTGCTTGACCCTCCGACATATAGATGTTCGGCCTCATGCAAAAGGGACATCACGATGCAACCCCGGGGCGGAGGATGAAAGTCGCACCTCATCCGCCGTCCCACGGGCTCACCGCACGCGCGGCAGGATCTCCTTCGCAAAGCGCCGCATCTCGGCCTCGAACGGCTGGAACTGCAGCATGAACAGGTCGATGCCGGCGTCATGAAAGGCGCGGATGCGCGCGGCGACGGTCTCGTAGCTGCCCACGAGCCCGGCCGCCGTGCCGCCATTGGTGCCGACATGCTGGGCCGCTGCCGCATCGGTCTTGGCGAACATCACGCTCGCGGCGTCGGTCCGGGCTCTCGTGGCATTCCGTAATCCCTCGTCGCGCCGGGCCAGGGCGAGGAGCCGGGCATGCTCGGCCTGCGCCTCGGAATCCGTCTCGCGGGCGATCACGAAGGCGGAGAGGCCGTAGCGCAGGGGCGCGTTGGCGGCGGGCCGGCGCGCCACGTCCGCGATCAGCGCTTTGACGTCGTCGAGAGGCTGTCCGTTGATGAACCAGACATCCGCCCGCTCCGCCGCCAGGGCACGGGCCGGCTCGGATTCGCCGCCGAGATAGATCGTCGGCCGGGGCCGGAAGGTGCCGGCCGGGCGCAACTGGTAATCCTCGATCTGGAAATGCCGGCCTGCGTGGGTCACGCGCTCGCCCCGCATCAGGCGGTCCACGAGGCCGATCCATTCCTGGCCACAGGCGTAGCGGTCGTCATGGGGCGGGAAGGGCAGGCCCGCCCGCTCGAACTCGGCCTTGTTCCAGGCATTCACGAGGTTGAGGGCGAAGCGACCCTCGCTCACATGCTCGATCTGCAGGGCCATCTTGGCGAGCACGACCGGATGGTAGAGCCCGGGCTTGATCGCCGCGATGATCTCGATGCGACGGGTCAGGGCGGCGAGCGCAGCGGAGGCCGTCCAGGCTTCCAGCTGGTCGCGCTCGTCGTCGTAAGGGTTCGCCGTGTGCTGGGCCACCAGGACCGAGTCGAAGCCCAGTGCCTCGGCTTCCAGCACCAGAGCCCGGTTGCGCGTCCAGCTGGCATCGTCCGGCTCGTCCGGATCGTGGTGGGACGCGCGCGAGCCGTGGACGGCCGCCCAGATCCCGAAACGGGGTGCGTCACTCATGGGCCTCGCCTCACCCGCTCGACCGGCGGAATCGTACAACGCCGGTCGCTCCGACGGACGAAGGCGTGGACCGGCGGCGGCCAATCGGCGTCCAGCCTGACGCGCGGCGTGTCGTCGGTCATCATCGTCTCCAGAACGGAAAAAGGTCCGGCGCGAAACGAGACCCGGCTCAAGCCACGACGAAAGCTTGGTCTCGACTGCGGATCGTCAACCAGTCCGATGAGGAACCACGTTGACGTCCCATGTCTTAGCGAGATGAGTTAGCCGTTCGCAAGAAAATGGTTTTTTGAATTTCAGTGCTTTCGCGGACGAATGTTTTCCAGGTTCTTGCCGACAAGCCGGCGACGCTTGCCGTCGTCGAGAGGTGTAGAACGGTCGACCAGCCTCAGGTAGACCGGTCGGATGACGCTCGGCTGCCGCAGCCTCGATGAATAATCACTATCGATTGATCGTCATTTTAACATGCGCCCACAGCTTCTATGTTATTAGAAACAAATATTGAATTCATATGAATAATATAAATATCCAATTTATAGATCCATCAAGATATACAGGAGGTCAGATCCTAAGATTAAACCAAGGACATGACCCCAAAGACCACTGCCCCGATCAGAACGACTTCCATCGCAACGCGACAGACCAAGATGGCTTGGATGGTTAAGTGATCGGCAAAATGACGACTCGGCTCGGGCAAATGCCCCTTGTCGAAATGCTGCATTGCCAATATTGCCCCGACGCAAAATTACCGACTAAATTTCAACAATCCATAAACCATTCTGTACCCTTTTAAAGACCCGGCGCCGATGCACGCCTAGGTTGAATATATTGATAATAGATCGTATTGGTGTATGGCGACACCTCATGACGAGGCTATTTCACTGCTCGTATCGTCGGACCACCACGAATATGACCAGGCGAACACTGGATGCAGGCGGTCACTCATTCATAACACGATAGATAGAATGGCTATTCGACCCTCTATTTACTATTATACCCACGACAGGTACAGCAAGCGGCCGGTCAAAGCACATCATCAGGTCGGGACGATTCGGCAGCGATGCATGCGCGCACCCCACGAGCGAAGAACGATCGGTTCAGGCTCGTCGATATGATGCGGCAAGAGGCTGCCGGTCCGGCATTGACTGCGGATAGGGCTATCGGGGCGAGATCTATCCGTGTGACTATCGTTACGGCGGCGGACGATAGGCTCGCAGGGGTAGGTCGGGAGACAGACGGTCTTCCGTTTCCTCGCTTCTGGGCGCGGGTTTGGGTGCGGCGACGGGAACCGTGGGCGCGAGGGCGGGCGCGGTATCAGTAATGTACCGCGGTGCCCCGGCGGCGGGACCGGCCGGCAGGGGCACGGTGGCGGTGCCGACGGCAGGCTGTGGAACGGTCGGGACGCTGCGCTCCACGGCGGGCGACAGGGGCACCCGCCGGTTGTCCTCGGCCTTCTGAGCCCGCGCGTTCGGCCGCTCCATGGCTCCGGGAGGCTGCGGATCCGCCTTTGAGGGTTTCTCGACCGCTTTCGCGGCCTGGGCGGAGGGACGCTCGCGCCGTGTCTTTGGTGCTGGCCGGGTCGACACGCGCGCTCCGCCGCCATCGCGTCCGGCGCCGATGGAGAGGTGCATGCGTTCGACGCCGGAGACGAGATCCGCCAGGGTCGCGGTGGCCGTCCGGCACAGGCTGACCCGCAAGGACGCCGCGCGCTCGGTGCTACCACCGAACAGGCTATCTGGAGCCGATCGCCCGCCCGATCGCGGGGCGAGGTCGATCCATTGCCACGCGTAAAGGCAATTGCTGCCCACCGCGAGGCCTACGGGGCCGTAGGCGTTCCGCTTGGGCACGGTGGAGACGCGCATCACTTCACCGGGAAACCGCGCCAGAAGCTCCGCGGCGATCCCGAGGCGCGTCGGCTTTCCCATGGACAGAGCCGGGCCGAAGCGGGAGCCGGTATCGGTGCCGTTGCGAACGCTGATCTCGGCGTAGTTGCGCGCCCCCCCGGCATAGGTGACGCGCTGGGCGTAGCCATCGCGAAACGCGGTCTGCGCCACATCCGCGATGCGGCCCGCGCCGGGGATCTCGACCACGGACTCCGCCAGCGCCGCCCGTGTCGTGAGCACCAACGGCAGGAGGATCAGGGCGGTGAAAACGCCGGATCGCGGGGCGGCTGCGGACCGATTGGAGCGGATCATGGACGTTGCATCGAACTCGGCGCGGTGTCGGGGTTATCGTAGCCGCGGTTGGCGGCCGGAGAGTTGGGCAAGGTGAAGCGGTCCGTCTCCGACGCCGCCCGTTCCTGCGGGGCACGGGTTCGCGCGGCCTGCTGGGCTCGCCACATCGTGCCCTCGCCCGGCTCCGACAGGGTGGAGGACCGCTCCGAGCCATCATAGCCCGGCATCAGGTTGAAACCATAGCTCTCGTAGGGCATCGGCCCCGCTCCGGATACCCGGCGCGCCACCAGCGGCATGGTCTTCGATACGGGCGGCTCGGCGAGGAAGGCCCCGTCCTGCCGATCCGCCACCACCCGCGCCAGGGACGGGGGAGCGTAGCGCAGGGGGTTCTCCGCCGGCACCGCGAGGGGGAACTCGCTGCGCTGGACCGGCAGGGGCTTGGCCTGGCCGTCCCCCGACGAATCCGGTTTGGGCACCCGGCCATAGGCGGCGGTGTTCCGCGCAGGCGCGGCCGGGGCGGAGGCGGGGGCGGGCGCCCCCGGTGCCGGGCGCCCGCCCTGGGGCGGGGATGCGTCCGCCGTGGCCGCGCAGGCCAGGGGCGGTCCGGCCGGTCCCTCGCGGAACAGCAGATCCACCACCTTCGGGAACAGGCCGTCATAGCGGTTGACGATCGTGAGGTAGTCCTGCTTCCGCTTGAGGCGCTGCAGCGACAGGGCATAGCCGGTCACGGCGGATTCGCTCGGAAGCCAGGCCACCGCGTGCTGGAACCACTCGAGCGCGGCCTCGAACTGGCAGGAATTGTAGGCGTACCAGCCCAGCGCCTCGGCCCCCTCCCCCGACGCCGTGGCCAGGGTCACCTTGGCGTAGCGGTTGATCCGGTCGAGGTCGATGAAGCTCGGATTGGCCTGTGTGAGCTTGCGGCCCATGAGGTCGATGAACAGGATGCTGTTGCCGACATATTTGTCCCGCCACGCATAGGCGACCTCCTCAGCCTCCCGCAGCATCCCGAGTTCGCGCAGGGTATGAGCGAGGCCGTGGGCGATCATGGCATCGCCGCCACGGCTGATGGCGAGCTTGAACCAGTCGAGGGCCGCCCGGAACTGGCGGTGGTTGTAGGTGTACCAGCCGAGCAGCCCGGTCTGGCTCGAATCGCCGGAGGCGCGGGCATAGGCCTGGAACGCGGCCATATCCGCCGGGCTCGGCTCCTGTGCCGGTGCACCGTGGAGATCGGCGACGATGCGGGCGCGGGTGATGTCGTTGGCGATCGCCTTGAACTCGGAACCTCCCTCGGCATCGCCGCGCCCCATGGCGATGAGCTTCTCCGCCATGGTCATCGGCAGGGTGGCCATCGCCTTCTGGATCGTGGCCAACCGCACGCCGGTGTCGTTGCTGGTGTCGAGCACGGACTTGTAGAGAGCCAGAGCCTCGGCGGTGCCCCCCTCGGAGGCCAGGGCCTCGGCGGTCGTCCAGTAGCTCTCCACGTCGCTGGGATCGAGGGCGGAGGGGTCGGCCCGGTAGAGGGCCACGATGTCCGCCGTCTTGCGCGCGGAGGTCAGGGCCTTCAGGCGACTGCGGAAACTGGCGCGCAGGAGCTTGCGCGACAGCTCGTCGGACGGGCGCCAGTTCGGGTCCGCCGCGCGCCTTGCCGCGATCGCCGCGTCGAGGTCGTCGAAACGCCCGGCGGTGAACAGGTCCCAGAGCGGCGCCTCTTCCGGCGGGCTCGGCTGAAGGGTGTCGAGATCGGTGGGCTCGACCCAGCCGGGATAGAGCTGCTTCAGCCGGGCGGCCTCGGCCTTCATCCGTGCCGTCTGCTTCTGCGACGCATAATAGCGCAGGGCGCTCTCGTCGACCATGCCGGCGGCCCCGGAACTGCCGGGCGCGGCGATGATCGCGGGCGCGCGCGCCGCCTCGTCCGGGTTCTCCGTCTGCGCCGCCGCCGGGGTGACGAGGAAGAGACCGGCGCCGCATAGCAGCGCCAGCCGGCGCGCGCGCGCCGTCGAGGAAGCGGTGACCGGCCTTTCCCTCACGCGGATCACCGTGCCGGACATGACAGGTTCCTCATCTGCAGCGCCACCATCGACAGGAGGTGCAGCGTCGTCGGGTAATAGTTCTCGTTCCCCTGCGGCCGTCCGAACCCGTCGGGCAGCGGCGTGCCCTTCCTGTCGCACAAGAGCAGCGCCGACAGTGCAGTGTAGCCGCTCTCGCTCAAGGACTCGACCGTCCGGCCGTCGGCGGTATCGACGATGGGCAGACGTTCGCGGTCGGGACCCGACCAGAGGGCGACGAAGGGTTCGTAATCGCTGGGGCGCCCGACCCCCGCCCAGACCATGTAGAGCGGGATACGGATGGCGTTGTAGGAAAACAGCGGCGGGAAGCCGTCCGCCGGACGCGGCTCGTCGCCCTTCAGGGAGATCCATTCGGTCGGCAGCTTCGCCGTGCCGAAGCGGGAGCGGCGGATCAGGTTGAGGCCGCTGGCGGTCAGGGCCGCCCAGTCGAATTCGGGAGCCACGATGGGGAGACGGGCGAAGGCCGGGAACACCCAGTAGGAGAGGTTGATCAGCGGCCCGTCCGCGCGCTCCGCGGCGGAGAAGCCGGAGACCGCCGGCAGCAGCAGCGCCCCGTTCTTGTCCTTGAACAGGATGGTCTTGCGCGCGACCTCCACGGCCATGCGCCGCGCGGCCACCCGGTACGAGGGCTCGTCCCAGGCCTCGGCCGCCTCCGTGAGGGCCCAGGCGACGAGGACATCGCCGTCGGAGGCATTGTTGAGATCGGCCACGGCCGGCCGTTTGCCGGGCTCCCAGCGCCAGGCCATCAGCTCGTCGGAGCGGACCATCAGGTTGGCGCGGGTCCATCCCCACAGCCGTTCGAAGGTGACCCGGTCATTGGCGGCCACGGCGAGGAGCATGCCGTAGCCCTGCCCTTCGCTGTGGCTGATCAGGCCGTTGGCGGTGTCCACGACGCGGCCCGCCTCGGTGACGAAGCGGGACCGGTAGGAGCGCCAGAGATCGGGGTTCTTGAGCGAGTCGACGAGAACTGTCGCCTTGGCGGCTCCGGGCATGGCATCGCCTTTCGCGCTGGGGGCGCCGGGGATCGCGGTGGCGGGCGGGACCGGCGAGGCGCCGTCCTGCGCCCTCGCGGGACCGATCCAGGAACTCACGACGGTCAGCGCGGCGCAGAGCGCCAGGCCTGGGAGGGGACGCATGGTGCGGGTCATCCGTTCTTCCGGCCGATATTGCGCACCAGCGATGTCGTCGTCAGGCCGAGGAGCAGGGCGAGACCGAGGGTGAGGGCCACGTAGATCGCCGGGTTCATCGACAGCCACCCGGCGGTGACGAGGCGGATGTTGGAGAGGGAGCGGGTCTTCGTCTCGATGAGGTCCACGTTCCTGGCTCCCACCGTCTCCAGGGAGCCGTCGGACGCATCGAGGAACGCGAAGCGCCCGTCGATCCGCGACCAGACCTCGGGATCCACGAGGCAGGCCATCGAGGCCTTGAGCAGCAGGGCGTTGGGGGCGGTGACCACGGTGACCGACCCGTCGAAGCCGCTCGGCACCGCCGCCTTTGAGGGAAAGCCCTGGGCCATGAGCAGGCTGGCGCCGGGGGGGACGGTGACGGTGGCGGGCGTCGACGGTGCCGCGCTGAACAACGCGCGGGGATCGCCAACGAGGGAATTGACCAAGGCCCCCGCCCGCTCGACGACGCCGTCCGCCGCCTCGAGGAGGGGATGGCGCGCGCGCAGGGTCTCGTCCCATTTGGTCACGAGATCCCCATCCGACAGCCTGGCCTGGGGCGCACGCCGCGTCTCTCCGGCCGAGGCCACGGGAGGGGGCGATACCGGCGCCGGGCGCAGGATCAGTTCGGGAAGGCTGCAGCGCGGCGGCAGGTTGCGGCGAAGCCGGTCCAGGGTCGGCGCCGGCACCGAGCCCGACTGACCGGGAGCCCGCGCCGTTTCCGCCCGCGCCTGCCAGATCGACTTGATCTGGTCCGGGTCGAGGCCCAGCCCCGACAGGGTCGCGGGTGACAGGGAGCGCACCGGGCCGACGACGAGGGTCGGACCGGACGAGCCGCCCTGCAGGTCGCCGGCGAGTTCGAAATCGATCATCCGCCCGGCGGCCCCCGCCAATCTGGCGGCGAGGGTCGCGGCGGCGGCCACCGTATCCTTGTCGAGGGTCGGCAGGACGAGCCGCGGCCGGCGCTCCGACTTGACGAAGGCCAGGGCTCCGCTCGTCGTCGCGGCGAGGTCCGGGATCCTGGCCGCGCGTGCAAGGGTGGGGATCGACAGGCTGGCACGGTCGAGGATCAGGAACCGCTCCCGCTTCGAATCCGTGGCGTTGAGGCCGCAGGTCTCGTCCGCCGGGGTGGGAACCTGGGCCATGATCGCGACCCGGTTGAGGCCCGGACGCCACCGGGCGAGGGGCAGCGGGATCGTGTTGTTCTCGAACACCTCGCCGCGGGTCTGGGCCAGGGGCACGCTGGCGGCATTGCTGCCGTTGAGATCCACGAGGATGCGGGCTTCCGAGGTCAGGCCGGACGCGTAGGCGCCCGCCAGGTTCAGCATGACCTTGCCGTAGTCGGCCGGCAGGAAGTCGGCCGGCAGGTAGACGTCGAAGGCGGTGCGCAGGAGCCGACCCGAGAATTCGCGGGTCGAGACGCCGAGGCTCTGCAGCGAGACCGTCTCGTCGCCCTCCATGACGGTGCCGCGCGCCAGGGAGGCGGCCTTCAGGCCGGCCGGGGTGCCGTAGACCTCGCCTCCCCGCGCCAGGGACGCGATGGCCTCTTCGATCTCGGCATAGCTGGTGCCGCTGACGACCAGGGTCGGCGCCCGGTCCGGGCGCGGCGGCAGGACCACCAGCCTCGGTCCGCCGGTGGCGCCGATCGATTCGAGATCGGGCATCTCCCGCAGCTCCGCCGCCGTCCCGACGATGAGGTTGAGGCCGGCCCGACCCGTCATGGGCGGCCCGAACTCGACCACGGGGCGAGCGATGCGGCCGATGAGGCCCACCGCTTCCACGGCGTGGATCATGCGTTCGAGCCGGGGCAGGTTCGGCTTGTCGTTCGCCACCACCCGGACCGGCAGGGCACCGCTGTCATCTGGTTCGAGGGCGGGGAGATCCTTGAGTTCGAGGCTGGCGGCGGCGACCGGCGCGATCACGAGGCCTGAGCGCGACGGGTCGATCTGCGTCCAGAGCTCGTATGTGGCGTTGAGCGAGCAATCGACCCGGTGGCGCTGGCTCGCCTGCAGGGAGACGGAATTGTAGCCGAGCTTGAGGCTTCCCTCGGGTATCTCGAACTCCACCACCTTCACCGCGCCCGGCGCCTGGATGCTGGTGCGGCCGACCACGGCGCCGTTGACGCTCACGGTCAGTTCCGAGGCTTCCGGCGCCACCGAGATGGCCGAAAGGTAGGAGATGCGCAGGCGCGGGCGGCCCCGCGTCTGAGCTTCCGTCAGATAGACGGGAAAGCGCAGCGTCGCCTCCTCGCCTTCCATCCGGAACCCGTCGGTGGTGGCCGCCAAGCGCCGCGCCGGCGCGATCCTGGCGGCGGGCGTGTCGCGCCGGGCCTCCTCCGGCGGGGGACTGGCGCGGGGCGGCGGCGGGGCCTCCGGGCGACGCATGGCATCACCCACGGGGGGGACCGAGAAGCGCTCGGTCGGCCCCGATCCGAGAAAACTCTGGGCCCGGCTCTCAGGCGTCGACACGACGAGGCCGAGGGCGGTGAGGCAGGCGAGAATGCGAACGGACTGCATGGCGATCTCCCTCACGTCCGCACGAGTGGGTCGCTGGACCCGCGGTTCGCCTGCTTTCCTGCTCCTTCGAGAAGGCGGTCGTTCTCGAATTCCAGCATCAGCCGGACCCAGTCCGTCGCGGCCTCGCTGCCGGGAATGCGGCTCGATCCCTGGCGGACGACGAGGGGATTGTCGGACGGGCCGGGCGGGGGGGTGGGAGGCGTGTCTCCGGGAGCGGTGAAGGGCGCCGGGCGCTGGGCCAGGAGGGGGGCCTTCGCCTCCGGTTTCGGCAGGACGGCGGGTGCCTTCGCGGCCGTGGATGCGGCCTCCTCCGTCGAGGCATGCCCGGCCTTGAAGGCATAGCTCGCCGCGCGGAACGGCTCGACCAGGCCCCACCAGATCAGCTGCAGCGTGCCGGAAAGGATGTTCTTGTGCCTGCGGCGGCTCTGCTGGAAGCGCAGGAGAGCGCCGGCATCGCCGTACATCAGGCTCGCCAGCGCCCCGTAACCCTTGGGATCGAGGGGCTGGAACTGCAGGGTGACCACCACCTCATCGCCCGATTGCGTGATCTCGCCGATCTCCACCGGCAGCGGGACCTGCACGGGCGCGCCGTCGATGGGAACCACGGAGAGCTGGCCCATGCGGTGGGTGCTCCCGGCCCCCGGCGGCAGGCCCTCGGCTCCGAAACGGATGGTGCAGCCGAGCGCCGAGGCGCGCTCGATGGCCACATCGAGGGCACGCCCCCCGAAGACGAGGCGTCCTTGCCGGTCGATCGCCAGCGAAGGGCTCGCCTCGGTGGTCCGGCGTTCGGCTGCCACGCCGAGGGCCACGCCGGCGGTGAGGAGGTTGAAGAAGTTCCACAGGCCCACGACCAGCATCAGGTTAGTGACGCCGGGCTCGAACAGGTAGCGGTAGAGGGCCGTGCCGCAGCCGATGAGCAGGATGAAGTAGACCGCGAAATAGGGCCAGGCCATGGGCGAGAGATGGTCCTGGTCGAGGGCGGCGCCCTTGGCCGTGACGTTGAAGGTCGGCTTGCGCGGCGACACGATCACCGAAATGATCGCGCGGAAGAGATAGAGGCCCTGGACGTATTCGTAGAGCTCCGAGACGAACGGCCAGCGGAACTTGCCGTAGACATAGTTCTGCATCATCAGGTTGATGACGATGTAGGTCGCCGTGTAGGCGATCGACTCGTCGACGCTGGCCACGAAGATCTTCAGGTCGAAGAAGATGTGCAGCATGGGCGCGAACATGAAGATCATGCGCGGCACCGGGAAGAACCAGAACGTCATGCTCGACAGGTAGGCGAGCTTCTGGATCGGGTGGAGCCCACGCTTGAACAGCGGGTTCTTGAGCATCAGGATCTGGAACATGCCCTGGCACCAGCGCGAGCGCTGGCCGATGAAGGCCACCAGCGTGTCGGGCTGCAGGCCGGCGATGAGGGGCGTGTCCACGTAGATGCTGTTCCAGCCGCGGGAATGCAGCTCGAAGGCGGTCTCGCAATCCTCGGTGATCGTCACGCCGGAGAATCCGCCGGCCTCGTCCAGGGCGCGCCGGCGCAGGAGGGCGGCCGAGCCGCAGAAGAACGACCCGTTCCACTTGTCGAGGCCGCGCTGCGTCACCGAGTAGAACATCTCGTTCTCGGATGGCATGCGGTCGAAGGTGCGCAGGTTCCGCTCGATCGGGTCCGGATTGAGGAAGGCGTGCGGGGTCTGGACCAGGAACAGGCGCGGATCGGCGGCGAAATGCCCGATCGTCTCCCGCAGGAAGGAGCGGAACGGAACGTGGTCCGCATCGAGGACGACGATGATCTCGCCCTGGGAATGCTTGAGGCCGTTGTTGAGGTTGCCCGCCTTGGCGTGCTGGTTGCGCGAGCGGGTCAGGTAGGTGACGCCGAGCGCCATGCACAGGGCCTGAAGCTCGCTCCGCCGCTGGATCGCCTCCTGCGCCTTGGCCGGGTCGGGATCGGCGCATTTCTGGTCGGTGCCGCCGTCGTCGAGCAGCCAGACGTGGAGCTTGTCGGCCGGGTAGTCGATGAGCTTGGCCGCCGACAGGGTGGTCGAGAGGATCCCCGCATCCTCATTGTAGCTCGGCACGAAGATGTCGACGGTGGGCAGGTCCTCGGGCGCGCCCATGGGCGGCGTGCTGCGGCGCAGGGGATCGGCGTTGATGATGAGGCTGATGAAGAGGATGAAGACGCAGTAGAGTTCGCCCAGCAGCAGGACGAGGCCGAACCCGAAACTCACCGGATCGGATGGGGACGGCAGCGTGTTCGTGACGCGCCAGAACATGTAGCGCAGGACCACCAGGCTCCCGAGGGCCAGGAAGACGAACCGCGCCGGCGGGTTGTCGAAGAAGATCCACAGCACGATCATCGCCGCCATGGCGCACAGGCTCATGGCGAGCTGATCCTGCGTGCTGATCGGCTGACTCAGCAGAGCGAGTACGGCGACCGTGGACACCAGCCACACGGTCCAGCGCAATGCAGATCTCAAAACGAGTATCCCTCTGGGGGCGGGCAATGGGTCGACGTAGGCAAGTATCGCGCGGCTGGATGAAGCTGTCGTGAGGAAGGATGCTTAACTTCGCAAATCCCGAAACACGACAGAGCCCGGCGGGCCGCGCGCACAGAGTGCGGCTAACCGGTTGCGATTATCTTGCCAGGCTCGAAATAGAGAAATCGCGTTTTTAATGTGTCGTTTTGGACAGGACCGGCCAGCTGCGACGCCGCGGCCATGCACGAGAGTGCGGTGCACCAAAACGGAACACCGCCTGTGCGACGTCAGAACGCTGCCCGGGCTTCCACGCTGGAGTAATAGCCGGCGCCCTGGATCCGGTCCTTCACGTAGCCGACGCCGACGGCCATCTTGATCGGGCCGATGGAGAAGCCGGTGACATGGGCGCCGATGCGATACTGGGTGAAGAAATTGTCGCCCAGGAACATCACCTCGGGGCCGATATACACCCCGTCCGCGACCATGTATCCGGCGCGGAAGCGCGTGTAATAGGCGCTGAACTGCGTCGAGTAGGAGCCGTAGGCCGAGACCATCGTGTTTTCCGAGGGTCTGGCATAGAAATTCGCGGCGAGCTTGGCACCGACGCCGGTTCCGACCACCGGGTTGCCCGGATCGAGGATCGAGAGCTGGTTGCTCCGCACGTTGAAGCCGACGAAGCCGGCCAGGGCGGCATCGCGCCAGATCCACTCGTAGCCGGCGCTGAGAGCGGCTTCCTGCTGGTAGCCGTCGACCCGCTGGCCCACCCCCTGACCGGGATAGCTGTAGGTTCCGGCCACGGCCTCGACCCGGACGCGCGGGCCGCTCTGAAGCAGGGTGCCTTCCGTCGCGAAGGTGCCGGTGACCGAGCCGAAGGCCGAGCTGTTCGAGGTCACCGCCGCCGAGGCATCCACGGCCGTCGTCCAGGCATCGTCGCGGGCGACCGGCTCGGCACCCGTGTACCAATCCGCAGCCTGCGCCTGCATCCCACCGAGGAAGGCGGGGATGAGGACAGCGGTAAGACCTGCAAAGCGGTTCATGGCGGCACGACCCTGTTGTCCCGACGCGCCCGGATGCATCCCTCAGCGGGTACCGTTACCATCGACGCTGGTTCCTTTATGTTGCGTCAACGTTAACTGGAACCTAACAGAATCCGAGAATTTACGGCCCCTGGAAACCTTACCGAAATCTTGCGCGGCTTGACTTCATTTCGTGCCGCAATCGGACTCGGACATATCCGTTGCAGGGCGGCCGATCCCCGAACCGGGCGCCGTCGCCTCACGGCAGCCCCGAATGGCGCGCGTCACCAGGAACGGCCGGTCGACATGGTGGCAGGCCGGGGACCGGGTGTTCGGCACGGGCGATCCGCACGACGCGCTCCGGACGGGGGCGACCATCGGCCCATCTCTTCCTCGGCAAGCGTCCCTCGGATCGACGCCGGCCGATGTCTCCGACCGGCGCTCACGGGACGATGCGGGCGCCGGCCCGTCTCAGGCGGCGGCCGAGGGGGCCTTCCGGGCAGCCTCGCGCATGACGGCAGCGAGTGCGGGATAGCGGAACGGCTTCTCGATATGCAGGAAGGCGCGGGCGCTCGCCGGCAACTGGCCCCCCGGGCTCGCGAGAATGACGCGGATCTGGGGATGACGGTTGGTCATGGTCACCGCGAGCTGGAGGCCGCTCACCACGGGCATGGCCCAGTCGGCGATCATCACGTCGTAATCCTTCGCCTCGTCGATGAGCGCCAGGGCGTGCTCGGCCGAGCCGGCCTGGACGACGACGTGACCGAGATCGACGAGGGCATCGGCGAAGCTCTGGCGCACGAGGCTGTCGCTGTCGACGAGGAGGACCCGAAGGGCGGGCATCCGCGCACCGTCCTCGGACGCCTCGGTTTCCGAGGACGCCTCTCCGGCCCGGAGCCAGAGCTCCGCGAGGAAGCCCGTGCCGCCGCTCCCATCCGAGAGGAGCCGGAAGCCGCCGCCGACCTGGGTGAGGAGGGCCGACACCGCCTTGGTCGCCTCGCTGTCGCTCGAGGGCATCTCGGCGGCATGGCGACCCGGCGTTCCGCTGGCCAGGACGATCCGCACGTAGCGGCCGGAGGCGAGGGCGATGCCCTCGTCGTCCGTCAACACCTTCTCGTCGGCGCCGATGGCGAACCCTTCCGACCCGATGTCGCGGACATGGAAGGCGAGATTGAGGAGGACGGCCTCCAGGACCTTCTCGCTGCACAGCACCTTGGCCAGCCCCGGGCGGACGCGGGTCTCGACCGTGGTCTGGTGCAGCACGTTGGCGCCGAGGAACGGGCCGAAGGCAGCCAGCGTCACACCGACATCGGTCTCCTGAAGGCCGGTATCGTCACGGCGCACGAAGTTGACGAGCCGCCGGGTCAGGCTCGACCCGCGTTGCGCGCCCGACAGGGCGGCATCGATCAGGCGCCCCTGATCCGAGGGAAGGTCATGACGCCGTTGAAGGGTCGCGAGATTGGCGATGACGATGGTGAGGACGTTGTTGAAATCGTGGATCACCCCGTCCACCACCTTGCGCAGGACGGTACCGGTGCGGGATTCTGCGGGAGCGTCGCTCTCCCGGCGACGACGATCGATCGGGGACGCGCTGCCCTCCGCCGGTGAACCGCCGACGCGATCCACGTCCTTCACGGCCTCGCCGACGAATTCGCGGCTCAGCGCATGCAGGATCGTGGGCTTGGCCGTCTGCGTGTCGCCCTCGGCGCGGATGAAGCGAACGAAGAGGCGACGCTGGCCATTCTCCGCCAGGTTCCCGGTGGTGCGCAGAACGACGTCGTGCGGGCCGGGCTGATCCAGCGCCGCCTGCATCGTGAAATCCATGAGGTCGCGGTCGTCCGGGGCGATGCCGCTCTTCAGGTCGGTGAGGGCGACGGCGCGGTCCGGGACCGCATGGGCCGAACGCGTGGCGGGATCGGACCAGGTGACGCTGCCGGCATCGATGTCGATCTCCCAGTAGGTCCAGCCCGACATGGCCTCGAAGGTGCGGAAGCGCTCCCGGATGCGCGAGAGGGCCGAGCGCGTCTCCTGCAGGGCGCGGACGCCGCTGCGCTCCCGCGCGACGAGACGCTCCTCGTGTTCCACCAGTTCGGCGATGCGCGAGGGTGACGAGACGCCCTGCTCACTTTCCCCGATCAGCTTGAGCCGCCGCACGATGCGATCGCCGACGACCCAGCCGGCGCAGGCCGTGAGAACGCACGCCGCCAGCCACAGCGCCAGGCTGCCGTTGTCGGGCAGGGCCGCCTCGAGGCTCCGCGGCAGCCCGGCATTCGGCACCCGCGCCACGGCGAGCCAGCCCGATGGGCCGAGGTCGCGGAATCCAGCGCTCGGCGTGGCCTGTTCCACCACCTCCCGTGCACCGGCCGCCTGTTGCGCCATGAGGCCCGAACCGGGCCGCGCGTCGGCGCCGAGGACGAACAGGCTCATGGCACCGCCCGCGCCGCGAGACGGCCCGAGCACCTTGTCCCCGATATCGCCGAGCCACGCCTCGTTGAGGCGCGCGACGAGGACATCGTCGCCTCCGGACACCGTCGCCGAAACCGGGAGCGCGATGTCGAAGACGGTCTGGCCACTGCCCCCCGGGGACGGGACGGCGACGATGGCCTGGGAGGTCCTGGCCCGCAGGAACCAGGACCGGCCGGACACGTCCCGGCCGAATCCGAGATCGTTGCCGGCGACCTTCACGCGGCCATTCGAGCCCACGAGGTTGAGTTCGGCATAATCGGGGCGCAACCTGAGCCATGCGCTCATCACCGGCTGCAGTTCATCCGCATCGAGGCGCGGGGACGCCTGCTTCAGGGTGATCGCGAGGGTCTTGAGATCCTGGACGACGTCATAGACCCCGCGATCAACCGCGGCGGCGAAGCGCTGGGAGGTCTGCGCGGCATCGAGGGGCTTGCGCGCGTCGGTCCGGCCCGGGCCGAAGATCGTCATGCTGCCCACGACGACGGCGATGCCGACGAGCGCGGAGCCTCCCGCCACCAGGGCATAGAGCGACTTCAGCGACATCAGGCTCAAGCCGGACTTCTTCATCTCATCTCACGCTGATGGTTCTCGACATCACGCCGAGAGAGCGTTCCAGACTGTCGGGCCGAGATCAAACATACCGATCAGCGTTAAAAAATCCTTTAAGCTCGACGGTTAGTGGGTTGCAATCGTTGAGGGGTTTCGAACCGAGCGGGATTTTTTCGCCGGTGCGCCCCGGCCTTTCCCGAGGCCGGGGCGCACCGCGGGTGGCCCTCTGTCGTCACGTGGCGACCGGATGCGCCACGGGGGCAGAGGGTGTTCCGCAGGCCCGGCAGAAACGCTCGAAGGTGCTCTTGCGGTGGTCGCAGGCGGGGCAGCGCTCGAAGGCGCCGAGGCCGCAATGCGGGCAGAAATTCAGGCTCGGATCGTCGAGGGCGATGGGCCGCTCGCAGCCCGGGCAGGATTTCTTGGCAAGCCGCTCCAGCGCCTGGTCCGTGGCGATCTCGCCCCGGCGCTCCTCTGTCGGGCGCGTTTCCGCGAGTTTCTGCCGCTCGTTGTAGGATTGCAGGGCACCGATCGCGGCGCGGCCGGCGATGAGGGTCACGAGGACGCCGACACCGTATTGGACGTAGCCGCCATAGCTCGGCAGATAGGGGACGAGCTCCACGAAGAACGCGAAGGTCGCCGCGAAGGCGAAGCCCCAGACGAAGGGCCAGTTGCGGCTCCGCCGTCGCTTGAGCAGCAGCCAACCGGCCAGCGCCAGAAGCGGCAGCGTCAGGGCGAGGCGGTATCCGAAGACGCGCAACTCCTGCTCCCGCTCCGCAGCGCCGAGCTTGACCTCGGCCGCCCTACGCCGTTCGCTCTCCGCCCGCATAAGCGGCTCCTCCTCCTCGGAGAGATCGAGCCGGGCCTTGGCCAACGCTTCCAGCCGCTCCTCGATAGTCCGCTCGGCCCCCTTCAAGGCATCGAGCGCCTGCGTGCGCGCGATCAGGTCGGGATCCTGATCGACGCGCTGCGTCGCGTCGCGGGTCCTCAGCCAATTGGCGAAGGTCTCGCGGGCCGCCTCCGAGGCCGAGCGCGCGGCATCGAGGGCGAGTTGCTCCTGCTCGGTCCGGCGTCGGTTGTCGTCCTGCTCCCGCCGGATCCGCTTCAGGGACTCGGCCGCCGCCTCGTCCGTCGGCCCGTCGAGGAACTGTTCGAGGGTCTGGCGGTGCTCCACCTGCGGCAGGTCGCCGACGACGAGGGAGCCGAGGCCGATGAGGAACCAGGCAAAGAGGAAGGCGATGAGCCAGAGCCCGAGCGTCAACCAGCGTTCGGACAATCTTCGGCTGGACCGCATGCGATGATTCCTGTCGAAGGCCCCGCCCCCAAATCCGCGACGTCGGGGTTGGTCCGCCACACGTGCGTGACGGTGCCGGAAGCCGGGTGTAGTCGCCTTCGATCCTCGGGAACAGACCCGAGTCGGGGCCGATCACGGATCGGTCGCTGGCCCGAGAGGAGAACGAAAAGTCGAGCGTACCGGAGAAAAGCCCGAGGCTTCACATCGTCGGACTGGAGCGGGCGATCAGGATCGAACCGACGACATTCAGCTTGGGAAGCTGAGACGCGCCTTTTCGACCCCCTTTCCTGATCCTCTCCACCGTTCGCCAAGCCCCTGTGTGAGCTGGGAAAATCCCTGGACCGGGTAGGCATAGAGCCTTGCCGCGGGTGCTTTGGCGTGACTGGTATCAGACCCCGGAGCCCGCATGCCCTCCCCGAACGCCCGGACACGCGAGCGCGCCAAACTCATCGCACGCCACGTCGAGGCCGCACGGAAACTTGTGGCGTCAGGCCGGTTGGAGGGGCGCGGTCACGAGCGGGCCGACGAGCGGGAGCGCGGCCTGGTGCTGCGCGTGGGCAAGCAAGGGGGGCCTGGTACCTCAAGACGGAGACCCGGACGGTCCGCCTCGGAGGGCATGGACCTTCCAGTCGCTGCGGCCCGGGAAGCGGCCCAACGATCCCGCATCGACCTGCGCCAGGGGCGGGTTCCGTCGAAGACGAACCTGCGGGTTTGAGAAGTGGCCCACCGGCGCAGGCTGTCCAACGAGGACGCCCGGCGAGAATAAGCGCTGAAAGATCTTGCTTCTCGCGAAATAGCTTAAAGCATTGATCTATACATTGAATCACACTTCGAGGCGGGGTCACGCTTCAAGGCCGATCCACTTCTGAGGCCGGCGACGAAACCGGGCTGAGCAGGGCGATTGTGACCACGTGCACGGCGCAGAATTTTGTACGCGACCTCAAGGAACCTGCCGTCGCACTGCTCTTGCCGACGATGGTCTCCGATCTGGGAGCGTACCTGCCGGCCTCCGGCAATCGACATGGATCAGATCCGATAGGCACGGCCGCACCGTTGGAAGCGCACGACCGCCGGACGCCATGACATCAGACGAACCGCGATCACTTCGGGGGGGTGACGATCTTAGAAATCTTGTCGCAACTCGCCTTCAGAGAAGCGGGATTCGATTGTGTCTCTACGGTCATCGCGTCGAACGCCTTGTCATAGATCCGGGCAAATTCCACCGCCGACAGCCCCTTGGTGGCGAAATCCTGCTGCAGTTTGGAGCGATGTGTCGTTGCTGTGATCCGATCGATTTTGCCACATGCCACTCCTAAGGCATCGAGCTGACCGCCCGCCTCGGCCATGGCTTCGTAATAGCCTTTCGGAGCATTCTGAGCCCACGCCGGAGCGGAAAGAACGAAGCCGAATGCAAACGCCGCGGCGATCAGATACCCTCTATCGATCATATCCTATTCCTTCTCACATTTGGCTGGAACAGCCGGCCCCTTCACGCACGCATCCTGATCCGTTGCGAAACGATGACCGACCGTAATTCGGCGGGCCGCACCGGCTTCGACAGGATCGGAATGTCCGGCGCCCCCAGATCCTCGCGTACGCACGCCTGGTCGTGGCCGGTCATCACCAGGGCCGGCACGTCGCGGCCTGAGAGAGTCCGGATCGCCGCGATGCAGTCCGTTCCCGTCACGCCATGTCCGAGATCGAAATCGGTGATCAGGAGATCCAGATCGGCGACGGCGCCCGGGATCGCGAGTTCGGTTCGCACCTGGCACCCCCATCTGCGCAGGAGGCTCGCCGTCGCGATCAAGACGGCCTCGTCATCTTCCACCAGCAGCACCCGCAAGCCCCGCAGCGTCGCAGGCGGATCGAGCGCGTGCCAAGCCTTCGCGGCAACCGGATCGGGGATGATCGGGAGATTGTCGAAGGTCACGCAGGTTCCGCGCCCCGGTATCGAGCGGAGCTCGACCTCCACGCCCAGGAGTCGGCCGAGGCGCTGGACGATCGGCAACCCCAGGCCGACGCCCTCGATGTCAGAATCGCCCCGTCGGCGAACCTGGTAGAATTCTTCGAAGACCTTGGCCTGATGTTCGACGGGGATGCCGGGCCCGCGATCGTAGACCTGGACGGCGAGCCGGCCATTCCGGCGCCGCCGGCAGGCGACGAGAACCGCGCCGCCCGGCGCATACTTGATCGCGTTGTTGACGATGTTCTGAAGCATCGTCGTGAACAGCGCCCGATCGGTCCCGACGACGACGTTGCAGGGCACGCTGCGCAGTTCGATCCCGTTGATCTGAGCGGCCTGCGAATTCTGGCGCAGAACCTCGTCAATGATCTCGTTGATCTCGACCGGTTCGAGGCGAGGCTGCACCTTGCCGCTGTCGAGCGTCGAGATGTCCAGGAGCGATTTGAACAGCCGGGATACGCTTTGCAGAGACCGCTCGATGTTGTCGACCATCTGCAGTTCCCCGGCACCAAGCTTCGCGCTGCGCAGACAGGCGGTGAACAGACTGATGGCGTGAATCGGCTGACGCAGATCGTGGCTCGCCTGAGCCAGGAAGCGCGACTTTGACAGGCTCGCCTCCTGCTCGCGTTCGTAGGCGCCGCGCAGGCGTTTCAGCAGATCATAGATGTAGGTCGGCACCAAGATGGTGGTGAGGACAAACGTGAGAACGAGGAAGGGGTTGTCGCGCCAGTACGCGTTGACGGAGGTCGTCACCGCGATCGAGACGAGCCCGGCGACCGTCGAGATCTTCAGAGCCGTCAGACCGAACCGCAACCCGTTCCCGACGATCATACGCAGGACGATGACGTAAAGCGGGAGGAACGGCGCGCCACCGTAGGCCATCGTGTAGGTGATCCCACCGATGTCGAGGGCGAAGGCGAGGCCGCGCCGTCTTGGACTGCTGCCCGGATGTCGCGAGATCCAAAGATACATCGCGACCGCGAGAAGCCAGTGGACCGTCAGGAGAACGGCGATGATCTTCAGGTCGGGGCCGGCGATCCCGGCGAGGACACGGGTCAGAACGTACAGGTCGACGCATCCCATCACGACGATCCGGATGAACGCCTGCGCCTTCTCGTTACCGGAATCCTCGTCCCGCTCGCGGTTCATGGCGCTCACCGGTGGACCGGCCTCGTCGGGGCGCCCATCTGGGATCCGCTCATGCGGAAGGTCGTTCGAGAGCGATGAGCGGCCGGGGGCTCGCCATTCGGCATTGGAATCTCCTCGACGAGACGGGACACGAGCGTTTGGCGCATTTTGATGTCCGCGGCCTCCTGCCCATCTTAGCGGTATGCGCCCACGGCCTCGTCGATCCGGTAGACGCGGGCATCCGCGTCCGTAGCGTTGCGCACCTTTCCATCCTGTCCCCTCACCGTGCCCGTGAGCGCGACGCGGATCGGCGGCCAGGACAGGAGCCCCGCAGAATACTCCGGCGGGATGTCGAGGAGGCCCTTGCTCGCACCGAACCGGCAGGCCCCCTCGTCCTCAGGCGGGCAGTTGGCCATCTCGTCGGAACCGGCTGGAACCTCGCCGACGAACGCCCAATGCAGGGGGATCTCCCGGAACCGAAGGAGAAGGAGAAGGAAGGAGAAGCCGTTCGCCCCTGCCGTCCCGTAGGACTTGAGGCGAAGTCCCATCAGCAGGCCTTCCGGCTGATCGTCCTGACCACCGACCCGCGGGCTTCGTCGACCTCCTGTGCATCCCCGTTCCCGTTTCCCGTCCCGATCCGTGAAGTCAGCGTTTCCACGCCCTTCAGCTGCCAGCGAGGGGGCTCGAGGGCGTATGTCACGGCGGCGGATCCCACCAGGGCCACGGCAGCCGCCATGTTTCGACGCGCTGAACGCCCAGCGATTTGACCGGATCGCATCATGGCATCGGGCTTTGCCACAATCCCGGCCAAGCCTACATAGGGCACGTGTACGATCAGGTTCCGGCCCGGCCGCGGCCGGTCATCTCCAGATCCCGGCATGGGCCGCCTTCGCGGCAGCGGCCGAACGAGACGGAACGTTGAGGGCGCGCAACAGGGCCGAGACGTGGATGCGGACGGTGAAGGGAGAGATGTCCAGTTCCCTGGCGATCTCCTTGTTCGTGCGTCCCTTCGCGACGAGGCGCAGAACGTCCCGCTGACGCTGCGTCAGGGACGGAAGGGGGCTGTGCGTCACGGCGATCTCCGAGGTCGCGGCTCGCCGGATCACGAACTCACCCTCGTCGATCGCCGTGATCGCCAGCGCGATTTCGCTGGCGGGCAGCGCCTTGCCGATGAACCCGTCCGCCCCTTCGGCCATCACGGTACGGATCAGCTCCTCGTCGTCGATCATCGAGACGACGACGATCGACGCCTTTTCGAACTCCTCACGCAGGCTGCGGATCGAACAGCGAGGATCGAGGCCGGGAAACAGCAGGTCGAGGATGAAGGTCTTCGGCGGCCGCCCGGCGCGGGCGAGCGCCAGAACCTGCTCCATCGTGGCGGCCTCCTGAATGAGCGCTTCCGGAAAGAGGCGTTCGGCGACGTGCCTCATCCCTTCGCGGAACAGCGGATGGTCGTCAGCGACGATGACGGTCTCGGCTCCTCGATCCGTCATCTCGCGTACGCTCATGTCACTGGGAGCACCTTCCATCGTTCCGTGCCAAGCGTTTGATGGCCGGCATGCCCATCACGGGCCGGGCGCGGCATAGCTCATATGCACTACTAGATCGAATTCCGAGGCCTGACTAGAAGTTTGCTCATGCCTAGCGGCAGGAAAAATCCGTTTCTTTTCATAATAAGAATTATCTACCCTCAGATATTATTGCAAAATATATTGATATAGGCACAGAACTTGTGGCAATAGTTTCCAGAGAGATTAATGATTTTGGATGCTGAGCGCCAAGCGCAGGCAAACACTGCCGGGTCCCGCGAGAAGTCGGCAGCGCCTGTCGCGGCCGGTGCGAAGCCGGGTTTGTGTCCGGCTCTCTTTGCCCTCGGCGGCGGCGTGGTGGCGGCCGGCGGCGAAACGGTGGGAACCGTGGATCGCCCGGCTCTCAATCTCGTCAAGAAGGTCGACATCGAGAAGGCCGCCGAGCCCCTGACGTCGGAAAGGCCAAGGGTCTCTACGAGTTGCCCAACCCCATGGCCGGCCCCGTGGCCATCACCTGCAGCGCCCAATCGGCCAACAGCACCGACACCGTCCGCTTCCGCACGGATGGCGGCAAGCTGGTCCTGGAGCGGCCCAGCCCCGGCTGAGTGTCCGCCACGACATGCCCTCCCGAAGCCGAGGAGAAGCCCCATGAAACACCGTCTCCCGAACTTGGCCTTGCGATCCTTGGCCTTGCGATCCTTGGCGCTCGCCGGCTTGGCCGGCCTCTTCGGGCATGCTTCGTGCTGCCGGCGCAGGCGGAGACCGAGAACAAGACCGCCCGCCCGGGCCAGCGGATCTTCCTCCAGGGCTTCACGTATTACTTTCCCCAACAGGGGTGCCGTTCCAAGGCAGCTTCGGTCAGCCTCGTCTCCCCACCGCGCGGCGGACGCACCGAAACACGGCGGGAGCTGAGAGTCCTCGGCAACAACATCGACGAGCGAGGCGCCACGATCCGGAAGGTGGATGGCTGCGAGGACGTGAAGATGGACACGATGTCCCTCTATTATACGGCCCGGCCCGATTTTTCCGGTCTCGATACGCTGTCCGTCGACGTGACCTTCAGCGACAGCACGACGGTCCCCTACACCTTCCGGATCACGGTGCCGGAGGGCAGGCGCCGAGAAGCCCCCGCGGTCTCGCAGGCACCGGCTCCGCGCGACGGCGGCAGCGGCCGGCCGGCCGAAACGGCCGGCGTCGCCCCGACCGGTCGGGCCGCCACCACGGAGGATTTCCTTCGTGACACGGTCCGCGAAGCGGCACCCGCGAACCGGCGGGCGCCCGCCGCCGAGCCCCCGAAGGCCATGGTTCGGACGGAGCAGCCGGCCTCCGCACCCAACGACGTTCCGCCACCCCGCGTGGACACCCCGCCCGCGCCGCGCGAGATGGCCCCTGCCCGCCCGCCCCGGCCGCCCCGCCCGCCCGCCATGCCTCAGCTCTAAGGGATCGTAGGCCGATTCCCGTTCCGGAAAGAGACCAGACGAGTATGCGCCTGAAGGAGATGTCGATCGGAACGAAGGCCCTTGCCGTCGGTGCGGCCTTGGCCGTGTCGGCGCCATCCGTGGCCTTGGCGGCGCCCGCGAAACCGTCCTTCGATTGCACGAAGGCCGCCTCCCAGGTCGAGAAAGCGATCTGCGCGAGCGTCCCGCCGGCGCAGGCCGACGCCGAGCTCACAGACGTCTATCAGGACCGCCGCCGCACCTTGAGCGCGACGGCGGCGGCGCGCCTCACCACGGACGAGAAGCGCTTTCTCGCCGCCCAGGAGCGCGTCTTCGGCTTCGGTGCCAAGGATCCGGCGGCGCTGCTGCTGGGAGAGATCGCAGGGCGCGTGACCGTCTTGCGCAGTCTGCGCATCCCCCCGAGGACGGCCTTGCCGGAACCTGGAGCAACGACTCCGGCACCGTCACGCGGAACGCCGACGACAAGACGGTATTCGAACGAGGCGGGCCTGCGGGAGCCCGTGACCGGATAAGGGAGGTAGCGATGGTGACCTATCAATTGATGCTGGCCGGAAGCCTGATGCTCATGCTCGCCACGGCACCGCCTCTCATGGCGGCGGCGGGCGGCATTCGGGACGTCACGCTGTCGAGCGGTGGACTCGCCGAGGTCACCGTGGCCCGGTCCGTCGAGGGCGACACCACGGTCGCGATCGACGTCCAGGCCGATCAGATCGACGACATCCTCAAGAGCCTCGTGGTGCGCGACCCCGCAGGCTCGGTCGGCGCCATTCGGCTGGACGCGGAGGATCAGGTTGAGGAGATCCTGCGCTCCGCGCCCTTCACCGCAGACGATCTCTCGTCGTCCGCGCAGCTCGCGGGCAAGCTGCAGGGGGTCAAGATCAGGATCGAGAGTTCCGGGCGGGTGCTGGAAGGGCGCGTGCTCGGCCTGTCCACGCGGGACGCCGGATCCGACACCGGAACGGTGCGCGTGCTCTCCGTCCTGACGGAGGCCGGCACCTTGGAATCCGTGAAGGTCGAGGACGGCGTCACGGTGACGATCCGGGATCCCGCCATGGTCGACAGGATCGCGAAGGTGGTCGACGTGGCCGGTAAGGCCAAGGCCGACGGTGCCCGCCGCGTCGAGATCGCCCTGGTCGGCACCGGCAAGCGCGAGGTGCGTCTCACCTATGTGGTTCCCGCGCCCGTGTGGAAGACGAGCTATCGGCTCGTCGATGGCGGAAGCGGGCGGGCGAACCTTCAGGCCTGGGCGATCATCGAGAACGCCCTGGGCGAGGATTGGAAGGGGGTTGCCGTCACCCTCTCGTCCGGATCGCCGGTGGCGCTCCGGCAGCGTCTGCATCGCCGCTATTGGCGCCAGCGTCCGGAGGCCCCGCTTCCCATCGACGAGGTCGGTTTGCCCGACCTCGATCCCGGTACGGTCGCGCCCAGGGCCGCCGCGCGGGCGTTCCAGGACGACGGGATCGCTGCCCCCTCGCCTCCCCGCCCGGCTCCGATTTCGCGAATGGACCGACTGTCATTACCGGATGCGCGCTACGAGGCCGCGCCGGCCGCGGCGGCTGCCGACGCGACGGAAGGGGATGTGGCGGCGAACTTCACGCTCCCCCACCCCGTCGATCTGGGAGTCGGCCGCACATTGTCCGTGCCCATCCTCGACACCGAGATCGAGGCCGCGCGGATCGCGCTCTGGAAACCAGGACAGGGCGTCCACCCGACCGCAGTTCTGATGATCCGCAACGGATCCGCGGCGACGCTGCCGCCGGGCATCATGACGATCTACGACGGCAAGCTCGGCTATGTCGGCGATGCGCGGCTGCCCGCGACTCCCGTCGGCGAACAGCGTTTCGCCGCCTTCGCCGTCGATCGGAAAGTCCGCGTCCAGGCCGAAACGCAGCCGAACCAGGTGCTGACGGAGATTACGGTCGTCGACGGCGCGGTCCGGGCCAAGACACGATCGCGCGAAGTGACGAGCTACACGGTGAAAGGCGCTCAGGACGCACCGCGCACCGTCGTGATCGAGCATCCACGCCGCAGCGGCTGGACCTTCACGTCCGCGGCGCTCGATACCGAGACCCCGACGGCCTATCGGTTGAAGGTCTCGGTTCCCGCCGCGGGTACGGCCGAGATTCAGGCGGTGCTGGAACGCCTCCACGTCGAGACTTACGCGCTCGTCGACGCCGACGCGTCGATGCTCCTGCATTGGAGTTCCCTTGCCGGCGACGCGAAGCTGGCGGACACCTTGAAAACGCTTTCAAATGCCCACTCCGACAGCGAAGCCGTTGCCCGTGAGATCACGGAGATCAATGACCGGATCGCGAAAGTGAGCACAGAGCAGGAGCGCATTCGCAGCAACCTCGGTGCAGTTCCCGAAGACAGCGAACTTGCCCGGAGGTATCTCGCTCATTTGAGCACGCAGGAAGACGAATTCACCAGCCTCGGCGAGGCTCGATCCAAGGCCGAAAGTCGTCTCAAACTCGCGCAGGAGCGCCTTCGCGCCCTGATCTCGAAATTGTAGGCGCGTATTCCTGCGCCGCATGGCCGAACCGATGCCGGTTTGGTGCATCTCGCAAAACTGTCGATCGCCGGGCCTACCCATCCGATCTCGACGGTGCTGCAGGAGTTCGGTGAGAAACGCTCAAAAGATCCGGACATTCTTGGGTCTGAGCGTCTGGCCGGCGAAGAGCCGCCGGTCTCCTGACCATACCGTCCAAAGACGTGACGCGCTCGATTGTCCGATCTCTCAAGGCCTTTCGCAGCACGCCGACGTCGTTGCACCCGGAACGGCATGTCACGCTCCACCAACCAAAGGCTCCTCGTTCATGAGCGCGATCCTCACGACCTGGTCGATCAACCTCAAGATCGGCATCCTGATAGCCGTCGGCGTCAGCGGGGGGATCGGCGCGCTCATCGGCTATCGCATCGGCCGGGATTTTGAGAGCTTCATGGCAGCGGATCGGTCTCCGACCCAGCGAGCGCTTCGCCTCGTCAACCGGGTCGCAATCGAACATGGCCTCTCGCAGGGCGAATTGTTGAAAGCGATGCTGGAAAAGTACGATTCCTCATGCGGCTCGACCTGTGTCGACAAGAAATGATCTGCAGAAGTCTGTAGCGGTGTGGGCTTGTGGCCCTGGCCAAGGCCATGATCGCGATGTTCCATGCGTCCTTCGACGGCGGCATGCCCTTGATCGCGCTCCGGGGATCCGACGTCATCACCGCCGACATCCAGGCCGGTGTGGAGCGCTGGTTCCTGCAATGGGGGGCAAGCACCAGGACGGCCGCGCCGCCATGCACCTGGCGATGGATCTCCTCCACAAGGTGAAGGCGGAGGCCTTCCCTAGGCCGCTCGCCTGAACCCGGACACGATCCACCGGCCGGCGAACCAGATCGCCAGGAGCAGGAGCGGCGGCACCAGGGCGAGCCGTAGGAGACCCGCCTGCCCGCCGAGGGCATCCAGCCGCCGCGGCCAGCGCCGGCCCCGGAAGTTCCTGGCAACCAGATCCTGCTCCGCCTTGTCGAAGGCCGTGTTCGCGTAGAGAAGAGTGTCGTCGGGAAAGTCGACGAAGAGCATGGGACCCGACTTCACCGACGCATCGAATCCGTCCTGGTATCGGTACTCGATCCGGTCGAACCGCGGCGGATGCTTACCCTCGGATGGCTTCCGGAAGACCTCCAAGAACGGCTTGGACATGTTCTCCGTCTCGAAAGGATTGGAGACGCCTTCCTGCATCTCGACGGTGAACTGGTAACGCCCCCGCACCGTGTCCGACACGTTCGCCCAGGTCATCCAGGCAACGAGCGCGATCCAGACGGCCGTCGCCACGAGCCAGAACAGGCCCCGCGTCACGTTCACACCCTGCAAGCCCCCCGGTTTGCCATCGCGGGCGAACGTGGCAGGCAGCTCTCGATTTCCGGACGTGCCGTCTCGACCCCTTGCACCTGCTCATGCGGCAGGCCGCAATCGATGTCCGTCGTATACCCGACCGCGGCGATCCGGCGGCCCGGCGGTAGCGGTGACGGCTGGCCGCCAATTGCCCGCTCGACGCTGTGCAGCGCCGCCATCGGATCGGGCCAGCCGGCCGCCCGGGCAGCGCGCCGTCGACAGAGAAGGGTGTCGTCCTTACCGGAAGGCTGCCAGCTGGGGCCTGAAAGCGAAAGGGCCGCTCCGGCCGGCCAACATGTAAAACGATTCAAGATGTCCGATCCGGGAATCGTTTGACACGTCGGGGGCGTTTTCCTGCCTCGCGAGGCGCCTAATGCGGCCTTGGGCTGGTATCAAGCTGGATCAAGGGGTTCGAACGATACCAGCCTGAGAGCCCAAGCGCCTGTCTACGCTGGAAAAAGGAATGGAGCGGGCGATCGGGATCGAACCGACGACATTCAGCTTGGGAAGCTGACGTTCTACCACTGAACTACGCCCGCGTGCCGACAGACGGAAACGGTCTCGACAGGCGAGTTCCGGCCCTTCAGCGGGGCGGACCATATCAGAGCGGCCCGCTTTGTCCACGGTCTCGTCGCGGCGTGCCGCGCGGGTTCACGTTCCCAAGGGGCGGGCTTTCCGATAGCGTATGGCCGGTCCGGCCCATTGATCCGGCCCATCGCGCGACCGGGTCGGCTCGCCCCTTCGGCACGGCGCCCATCCCCAGCATGCGGATTGTCAAAAAGCACCGATGGATATCTCCTCCGCGCAGGGCGGCACGCACGCCACGATGAACGACGCCTCCGGCGGGTCGCCCCGCCTCGGCCCTCGTCTCGTTCTCGCCTCGGCCTCGCCGCGCCGGCTGGCGCTGCTGCAGCAGGCGGGCCTCGAACCCGACGCCCTGCTGCCCGCCGATATCGACGAAACCCCCAACAGGTCCGAAGCACCGCGCGAACTCGCCCGTCGCCTCGCCCGGACCAAGCTCGACGTGGCGGGGGACGCCGCCCGACGTCGCGACGACATGCGCGACAGCTACATCGTCTCGGCCGATACGGTGGTGGCCGTGGGCCGGCGCGTCCTGCCGAAGGCGGAACTGGCCGACGAGGCCACGGATTGCCTGCGCCTGCTCTCCGGGCGCCAGCATCGCGTCTATACGGCCGTGTGCGTGCTCTCCCCCAAGGGCAACCGCCGCGAGCGCGTGGTAGAGACGCGGGTGCGGTTCAAGCGCCTCTCCGGCCGCGACATCGAAGGCTACATCGCCTCGGACGAGTGGCGGGGCAAGGCCGGCGGGTACGCCATCCAGGGCCTTGCCGGTTCCTTCGTGGTCAAGCTCGTCGGCTCGTATAGCGCCGTGGTCGGCCTGCCGCTCTACGAGACGATCAGCCTCCTCGACGGCGAGGGCTTTCCCGTGCGGCAGGCCTGGGGGGCGATGGCATGAGCGGGACCGTTCCCCCCAAGCGCAAGCCGGAGCCATGCCCGGTCTGCGCCAAGCCCGCGCAGGCGGGGTTCCAGCCCTTCTGCTCGACCCGCTGCGCCGATATCGACCTCGGCCGCTGGCTCACCGACCGCTATGCGATCCCCACCGACGATGACGAAACCGAGGACGAGGCCCCGCCGCACTCATCCTGAATCGATCCGATTGCAGGATGCATGAGAAGGAGGCTGGACAGGGCCACACGACCTCACTATACCCCCGCTCCAGTCGACGGCGCCAAGCGCTTCGGCGGAGGCCCAGGTAGCTCAGTTGGTAGAGCATGCGACTGAAAATCGCAGTGTCGGCGGTTCGACTCCGTCCCTGGGCACCATTTCCTTTTATGCCATTTCCGCATTGAGATCGTTGGGCCTTCTCGCCCGCACCGGTTTACGGAAGTGGGGACGCCGCCCCGTCATTCTGTGGTTTCTGCGGCGCCCCTACCTGCCTGATTGCGCCGCTCACCGTCGCGACGACGAACACCGGCGCTGGCGGGCGAGGTCCACAGGTACCTTCGACGGATCCCCGGTGAGACTCCGAGCGCGCCCGTTGGGACGTGCCGCACAGCGGCCGGCATCACGCCAGAAAAAAGCCCGGCACGGAGTGATCCGGCCGGTCTCGGGCTAGGGGATGGGAACTGAACTTAGGTGAGGAGAAACCCGAAATCGCTCGCATCCAGCGACGAAGCGGCAACATCATGAAGGATGATCTTGTTGCCTGACCCAGCGCCCTCGAATGTGATGAGCGTATTCGCTCCGCCATTCAGTCCGCTGATGTTGATGTCATTGAAGCTGTTGCCGAGGGCGGACACGTCAAAATGGTCTGCACCTGACTCGAAGCCATAGACATTGTCGCGTCCAAAGTTCGCTTTGAAAGTGAAGGTATCAGCCCCTGCGCCGGCAGAGAGTTTGTCGCTCCCGGTGCTACCGTCAAGGACCGTGTCACCCGCACCGGCCGTGATGGTGTCGTTGCCCTTGGTGCCCGTCACCGTAGCGAGCGTCGCTGCGGCATTCTGTACGGTGATCGCGACTTTCGTGCTCACACCAGACATATCGAGGGTCAGCGAATCGCGCACATAGACCGCCTCGACCTCCTTGAAGTTCATGTCGATGAACGTGAAGGTTTCCGCCCCCTGAAGGAAGAGCTTGTCGTTGCCGGCATCCCCCTGGACCAGCGTCGGCGCCTCGATAACCACCAGCCTATCGTCGCCGTCTCCCCCGACCAGCGTGTCGGAGCCAGCGTCCCCGCGCAGGGTATCGTTGCCCTCACCTCCGAAAAGCCGGTCGTTTCCCGCGCCGCCAGCAAGGACGTTGGCCGCCGCATCGCCCGTCAGCGTATCGGCGTTCTGGCTGCCGGCAAGGTTCTCGATACTGGTCAGGATATCGCCTTGCGCGTCACCGCCACTGTAGGAGCCCGTCGCTAGATTGACGGTCACACCGAGGAGGGAATGCTCGTAGCTCGCCGTATCGCTGCCACCCGCGCCGAAAAGCTGGTCGGCTTTCGCGCCGCCTTCGAGCACATTGGCCGTCGCATCGCCTGTCAGAACGTCTTCGTATCGACTGCCGCGAAGGTTCTCGATATCGGTCAGGATATCACCTTCAGCGTCGCCACCGGTGTTGGCCCCCGTCGTCAGATTGACGGTCACACCGAAGAGAGAATGCTCGTAGCTCGCCGTGTCGCTGCCACCCGCGCCGAAAAGCTGGTCGGCTTCCGCGCCGCCTTCGAGCACATTGGCTTTTGCATCGCCCGTCAGAGAATCCGCGTAGTCACTTCCGCGAACGTTCTCGATGCTCTCGAGAATATCCCCCCACGCCGCCCCACCATCGTTGACCTTGGTCGTCAGGTTCACATCGACAGAAAAGGCTGACGTCTCGTAGCTCGACGTGTCGTTACCTGCGCCACCTCGGATAACGTCGGCGCCATCGTGTCCTTCCAGGATATTGTCACCCGCATCACCGACCAAGATATCGAGGAAACGAGTGCCGACAACATTCTGAATGTCGATGAGCGTGTCATGAAATCCGAAGCCGTCCCTGTTGTAGGCCTCGCGCTCGTCAAGAAAAACCTGAACGCCCAAAGTATCCGGAGCGTTTGGTCCGCTGTATCCCACATAACTGGCGGTATTGTTTCCGGAACCGCCTCGGATGATATTGGTACCCAGATTGCCTATCAAGGTGTCGTCGCCGCCACCGCCATTCAAGACGTCATTGCCCGAGCCGCCGTATAGGAAGTCACCAAGTTTACCACCCTGCAGAACGGAATCGCCAGTCCTGTCGTCATAGGCGAGAATTAACGGTCCGGCCCCATCGGCGACATTCATTTGGGCGCCACCACTTAGATACGTATATTTTACCGAAGGGGCTCCCCCTAAGGACAGGCCCAGGAACCCGCCGGCGAAGCCCACCTTGAGAGGCGCGTCTTTGTTTGAGTTCGGATCGGCGTTATTGCTCAAAAAAATCACGCCATTGATGCGGCCGTCATCAAAAATTGCCAATCCTGCATAACTCATAGTATAAACTCCTGTTTCAGAGCGATTTCAATGCAAAAATTTAATCAAATACCTAAAACATATCATGGCTGGATTTACACTAGACGCCTACCCTGACATTCGTTTGAGAGGTGAGCACGGATTGCCATCCGACAATCAAGGCTCAGCTCAATGGCTGGCAGACATGCCTTTGCGAAGGCCGGGATACAATGAGGTCTGAGACGCCAGGAATAGAAAAAGCGCGGCTCGATTAAGTACTATCTTATGGTGTGCCTGATCTGACCCTCTGGGTCGTCGCGCAAATTGTGAGGCCGCCGGACGCGCTTCGCGCAGCCGATGGATCGTTTCGTTCAATGCCGACGTTGCACATGGTGCGACACAGCATGAGGATGCCGCGATGCCGTCGTTGCTTGAAGCCGCCGAAGACGAGTTGACCGCCATGGCGCAGGCGGCGAGGGAGGCCATCGACCTCCGCTTGCAGATGTCTCCAGGCGAAGACGGGGTCAGCTTCTGGGCAGCCGTCGCCAAGCTCTATGCCCGAGGTCTGGCAGAGCCCGTAGCGGTGCCTGAGGAATGCGCCGCGTAACCTTGGGCTATGACAGCCCGTATTGAGCGAGACGTGCCGCCCTCTTGGCCCGCATCTGCATGGCCCTGATAGCGTGCTGATGGCTCGCTTGGAGCAGGGCGTCTTCCCCTTCGCTCCGCCCGTCGCCCATCGCGCGTGCCGGGCTGCTATGCAGATCGTGTCGCATGAGTGGGGCGATGCGACCGACGGCGCGGAATGAATGCGAGGCGGACCACCGGCAAGACAAGGCGAAAGTCATTCTACAATGACTCGACGATCACTGTAGTCGCCTGATTTCCAGGGCGACGGACCGGCATCGCCGTCCCACATGGGCTGTCTGGACATTCATTGAACCCACGCCGGGGATCGTCGTGTCCCCATCCTCGTGATGTCCTCAGCCGGCCCTATACGATCGACGGTCGATCGGTAGGATCAGTCAGCGGAGTGACCCGCCGAGATCGAAGGCCGCTCCGAGTCAATAACCGAGCAGCTCGCCTTTACGATCCGCCCCTCGCCACGCCGAGTGGATCGCCCGCGATCCTTCGATCAGACCCGGCCCTACCGGTCCCGATCCGCCTCAAGCTGCTTCATGAGTTCGGCAAGGCGCGGGTCCAGCGGCTCGTCGATGACCGGCTCATAGAGGGCCTGCAATTCCTCGCCGAGACGCCGCCGGGTCGTCTCGGTCAATGCGCTGTTCAGATCCGTGGCACGGGGCCTGGGCCAACTGGGCTCGCGGTATTCCTCGATGCGCATCCCAACTCCCTCTCTGACACGAAGACTGTAAACGCGAAGGCCGACGATAGGTTCATATGTCGCGGCTCATGGGGAATGGTCTCCCTCCGGCGGAGAGACCGGGCGCCCTGGACATGAGTCCCTTCGCGGCACAGGCAGCCTCGGGCGAGGGCATCTCCGGGCAGAAGTCCGCGCTCTTGTCGATGAGAAAGCCGCAGCGGGAGTTTCGTGGGAGGCGCCGAACTGCCATCCCTGTTGTGCCGATGACCATCGAGCGAGCGTGCCGCAGGAATAACGAGAGCAACTGTCGAGGTCGAACGATGTCAGCGCGCCCGGCGATCGCGGATGAGCGAAATTTCGACCACGCTCATGGTCCATGAGAATCTATGATTTCTGGCGTTTTAGCCTTGTCTGAAATTTGTACAGGCTTGTTATTCGATATAATTTCTCAGAATTTTCTTAATAGATATTTGATCTGGCGATTTATGCTTGCATTGCCGCCTCGGCGGGTTAGGCTTCGGCGAATCATCCCGCTTCGGAATCGCTGTCCCATCGCCGCATGAGCCTCACCTCCGCGCAAATCCTCGACCTCGCTCCCGATGCGTCGAGCCGCAAGGCCGGGCCGGATCAGGCAAAGGCGGCCAAGTGGAGCGGGCTCGGGCGTGCGGGCGACGTCGTCTGGGGCGAGATCAAGGGAAGCGGAGCGAACCCCTATCGCACGGTGGCCGATCTCTCCGGTCCAGCCTCGAAATGCACCTGCCCGAGCCGGAAATTTCCCTGCAAGCACGCAATCGGCCTGATGCTGGTGGATGCCGCCGCGCCGATCTCCGAGGCCGAACCGCCGGATTGGGTCGCCGCCTGGATCCGGGGCCGCGAGAGCCGCGCCGTCTCGGCCGAAACGCGGTCCCAGCAAGCCTCCGCCCCCGTCGACGAGAAGGGGCAGGCCAAGCGCCGCCAGGCCCGCGAGGACAAGGTCTCGGCGGCCCTCGGCGAACTCGACCTCTGGCTCGGCGACCTGATGCGGCGCGGCCTCGCGACGGTGCGGCGCGAGCCCTATGCCTTCTGGGACCGCATGGCGGGACGCCTCGTCGATGGACAGGCCCCGGGCCTCGCCCGCAGGGTCCGGGCCATGCCGGGCCTCGTCGCGGCCGCGCCCGGCTCTGCCGCACGTCCGGAGGCGACCCTTGCCCTCGCCCTCGGCCGCCTGTCCCTGCTGGCCCGGGCCGCCCGGCGTCTGGACCGGCTCGCGCCCGAACAGGCAGCGGGCGTCCGCGCGGCCATCGGCTATCCCGTGACCGCCGAGGAGATGGCGGCACGTCCGGGTCTCGTCGACGAGTGGGCCGTCCTCGCCCATGCGGTGGAGGACGAGGACAAGCTCACCGCCCGCACCGTCTGGCTCGCCGGACGCACGAGTGGCGCCATGGCCCAGGTGGTCGATTACGGCACCTCCGGCTCGCCGCTGCCGCCGGTCCCGGCGGCGGGGCAGGATTTCTCGGGCGCGCTCGCCTTCCATCCCGGCGATCCGCCGCTCAGGGCCGTGTTTCGCGAGGGGCGCGCCGGACCGGCGCAGTCCGGCGCCCTGCCCGGCGCGACGAGCGTCGCCGAGGCCCTCGACGGTTTCGCCGAGGCCCTGGCGCGGGCGCCATGGATCGACCGCTGGCCGGTCAGGCTGTCCGGCCTGCGCCTCGGACATCTCGCGGATGGCGCCATGGGCGCGGGTGACGCCACCGGCTGTTTCACCCTCGCCGATTCCGCACATTTCCCCCCTCTGATGGCGGTGGCGGCGGGCGGCCCTGTCGATCTTTTCGGGCTCTATGACGGGTTCGCGCTCACGCCCCTGGCCATGGTGGCCGAAGGGCACCTCTACGCCGTTCCCGCCCAGGATTCCCGGCCGATCCTGGTGAGGGCGGCCTGATGAGCCTCGACGCATCCGCTCCCGACGATTGGGAGTCGGCCCTCGTCTCCGTCCTGCTGGGGGCCGACAGCTCTCCCGCCCCCGCCGACCTCGAGACGGTCGCCGGCGTGCTTCCGCGCGCGGAGCCGGGCATGGCCCTGCTGGCGCGGGTCGCGGTCGCGGGCATCCACCATCTCGCCGGCAGCGGCTTTCCGCCCGACGCCTTCACGCCGGCGCCCCCCTACGAGGCGAAGGGCCGTCCCTGCCCGCCTGCAGCGGCGGCGCGGCTCGGGCTGCTCCTCGCCGGGGGCACAGAGGCGCGGGGCCGCCTGAGGGAGTGGTGTGAGCTCGCCGCTGCGGCAGGGATGCGCGCGCCGCCGTGGCTGCTTCCGGCCCTCGCGCCCTACCGGCGCGAGTGGGAAGAGATCATCGACGCGGTCGCGGGCGAGGAGCTCGCCTGGCTGGAAGCGGCCTGTTCCGCCCGAAGCGCCGAGGCGGCGACTTCGGCCCCGGACGGCGCGGAGGAGAGCCCCGCCGAACGCCACGCCGCCTTCGCCGACTTCCGCCAGCGCGATCCGGCGGGAGCCCGCGCCGAACTGGAGGCTGGGTTCCGCGCCGAGAAGGCGGACATGCGTGAGCGCCTCGTCCACATCCTGGAGATCGGCCTGTCGGAGGCGGATGCGCCCTTTCTCGAAACCTGCCTGGACGACCGCGCGGGCGGCGTGCGCGCGGCGGCGAGGAGTCTGTTGCCGCGCCTCACCCACTCGCTCCTCGCCTCCCGCATGGCGGCGAGGGCGCGAACCGCCCTCATGGTCGAGAGCAGCGAGAAGCTCCTCGGCGGGACGAAACACACTCTGGTGGTGACGCTGCCGGAGGAATCGCCGACGCTCGCCCGGGACGGGATCGAGCCGAACGCCTACGAGCGGAGGCGCGGCGGCGCGAGGGCCGGTCTGCTCGAGAGCGTCATCGCCGCCGCTCCCCTCCACGCCTTCGCCGAACATCCGCCGAGGCTCTGGATCGAACTGGCCCTGCGCAGCGAATGGCCGATCCAGATCGTCGATGGCCTTCTCACCGCCGCGCGCCGCGAGCGCGACCTCGACTGGGTACGGACGATGGTGTCGGTGCTGGGCGAGGCGGCCGCCGGGCGCCTCGCCGGCATCGAGCCGGGCGATGCCCTCCGTGAGACCTGGGCCAGCGCCGTGCGGTCGCTTCCCGCTGCGGAATGGGAGGCGACGGTGACGCAGATGCTCGCCAAGGGGGAGATCGATACGATCCTGACCCTTCTGAGGCAGCCGCCCTCCTCCCTGTCCGAGGCCTTCACGGCGGCCCTCCTCGATTGGCTCGCCTCGGTGACGCGGACCTCGCAATCCGACCGTAAGGACCTCGCCTCCGCTTACCTGCTCACCCGCCTCGCCGAACGGGCCTGGCCCGACGAGGACCATGCGGCCTCCGCCGCCGCCATCCTTGCCCGGCTGCCGGACGAGGCCGAGGACAACCTGCGCCGGCAGATCGAGAATTTCGCCGAAACCCTCGCGCTGCGCGCCACCATCCGACGGGAGTTCGCCTGAGGCATGAGCCAGACCAACGGAACCAAGACGACGCAGCTGCGCCGGGCCGCCGAGGATGCCTTCGCCGAGGAGCTGGAGGCGCTGCGCGGAGCCGATGACAGGCCGCGTCCGCCGAACTGGCTGCTCTCGCCGCAGGCGGTCGTCACCTACCTCATGGGCGGGCGGCTCGACTCCGGTTTCGAGGTCACGCCGAAATACATCGGCGACCGGCGCCTGATGGAGGTGGCGGTGGCGACGCTGGCCACCGACCGGGCGCTCCTCCTCCTCGGCACGCCGGGCACCGCCAAGAGCTGGGTCAGCGAGCATCTGGCCGCCGCGATCTGCGGCACCTCGCGCCTCATCGTGCAGGGCACCGCCGGCACCAGCGAGGAATCCATACGCTACGGCTGGAACTACGCTCTGCTGCTGGCCAAGGGGCCGAGCCGCGAGGCCGTGGTGGCGAGCCCGATCGTGCGCGCCATGGAGGAAGGCAGAATCGCCCGCGTGGAGGAACTGACCCGCATCCCCTCCGAGACGCAGGACAGCTTCATCACGATCCTTTCCGAGAAGACCCTGCCGATCCCCGAACTCAACGAGGAGATCACCGCCGCCCGGGGCTTCAACCTCATCGCCACCGCCAACAACCGGGATCGCGGCGTCAACGAATTATCGAGCGCGTTGAAGCGCCGCTTCAACACCGTGGTGCTGCCCTCGCCGGCCACGATCGAGGCCGAGATCGCCATCGTCGAATCCCGCGTGGCCGCCCTCGGGCGCGCCTTCGAGATCCCGGCCGAACCGCCCGGCGCCGACCAGATCCGCCGCGTCGTCACCATCTTCCGCGAGTTGCGGGAGGGTGTGACCGCGGACGGCAAGAGCAAGGTCAAGCAGCCGTCCGGCACGCTCTCCACGGCCGAGGCGATCAGCGTCGTCGGCAGCGGGCTGGCGCTGGCCGCCCATTTCGGCAACGGCCACCTCTCGGCCCACGACCTCGTCTCCGGGATCAGTGGCGCGGTGATCAAGGATCCGGTGCAGGACGCCATCGTCTGGCGCGAATATCTCGAAACCGTCGTGAAGGAACGGCCGGAGTGGAAGGACTTCTACCGCGCCGCCCGCGAGAGCGCGTGACCCGCGCGTCGAGACGCGGGGTGAGCATCCCTCTCCCCGCGCGCGGGGAGAGGGCCGCGACGACCCCGTCGTCGGCGCGGCGAGGCGGCAGCCGAGGGTGAGGGGGCGATTCCGAAAGTGCCTCATCCTGAGCCGCCCCCTCACCCTCGCTCCGCTCATCACAGGCACGACGAGGTGCCTGTGATCCTCTCCCCGCAAGCGGGGAGAGGCGTGGCCCGTCTTCACTCGGCGGCGCCCGTCCCTCGCTGCCTCATCATTCCACCCACGAGACCGTTCGTGCCATGAGCCTTCGCCCCACCACCCCCGGCCGCGATGCCTGAGGTTCGGATCTTCGGCATCCGCCATCACGGGCCGGGATCGGCCCGCTCGCTGCGCGCGGCCCTCGACGCCTTCCGGCCCGATTGCCTGCTCATCGAGGGGCCGCCGGATGCCGACGCCCTGATCCCCCTCGTCGCCGACCCGGCGATGGCGCCGCCGGTGGCCCTGCTCGTCTACCGGGCGGACCGGCCGCAGACCTGCGCCTTCTTCCCCTTCGCGGCCTTCTCGCCCGAATGGGTGGCCATGCGGCATGGACTCGACCATGGGGCGACCCTGCGCTTCATCGACCTGCCGCACGCGATCCAACTCGCCGACGGGTTCGAAACGAGGGGAGAGGCGCCCGAAGGCGAGACGGCGCCGACAGGGCTCGATACGCCCGCGCCCGCCGAGGCGCCCTCCGTCGCCGTTCGGCGCGATCCCCTCGGCGAACTGGCCGAGGTCGCGGGTTTTCCCGACGGCGAGCGCTGGTGGGACGCCTTCGTCGAGAGCCGCGCGGGCGAGGACGGCGACGTGTTCGCGGCGATCCAGGAGGCCATGACGGCCCTGCGCGAGGGCGCGGAGACCGCTCCCGGCCAGGACACCGATGGGGAGGCGTTTCGCGAGGAGGCGCGCGAGGCGCATATGCGCACCTGCCTCCGCAAGGCGGCGCGTGAGGATTTCGCCCGCATCGCCGTGATCTGCGGGGCCTGGCACGCCCCGGCGCTGGCGCGCCACGATGCCAAGGGACAGGTCGGCCTCGATGCGGCGACTTTGAAAGGGCTGCCCCGGACCAAGGTCGCCGCAGCCTGGGCGCCCTGGTCCTACGAGCGCCTCGCCACCGCCAGCGGCTACCGGGCCGGGGTGCTCTCGCCCGAATGGTACGACACGCTGTGGAACCACGAGGGCCGCGTCGCCGCCCGCTGGCTCGCCCGCGCGGCGGCCCTGCTCCGCGCGGAAGACCTCGACGCCTCGCCGGCCTCCGTGATCGAGGCCGCCCGCCTCGCCGAGGCGCTGGCAGGGTTCCGGGGGCGGGCGCGCCCCTCCCTCGACGACCTGCACGAGGCCGCGCAGGCGACCCTGTGCTTTGCCGATCCGGCCCCGATGGCGCTGATCCGGCGCAAGCTCGTCATCGGCGAGCGCCTGGGCGCGACGCCGCCGGACAGTCCCGGCACGCCGGTGGAGGCTGATTTCGCCGCGACCTGCAAGAGCCTGCGCCTCAAGCCGGAGGCGGTCGCGGGCGACCTCGTCCTCGACCTGCGCAAGGAGAACGACCTCGCCCGCAGCCATTTCCTCAACCGGCTCCATCTCATCGGCATCCCCTGGGGCCGGCGTCAGCAGGCACGCGGGCGCGGCACCTTCAAGGAGGCGTGGTTCCTGTCCTGGCAGCCCGAATGGGTGGTGGATCTGGTCGCCGCCTCCGCCGATGGCGGCACGGTGGCGGAGGCCGCCGCCAGCCGGGTGCGCAGGCGGGCGCACGAAGCGACCCGCGTCGCGGAACTGTCGGGCCTCATCGGCACGCTCCTCGACGCCGATCTCGCCGGAGCCGGGGAGGATGTGATCCGCGCCCTCAACGACCGCGCCGCCGTCTCGGCGGACGTGTTCGACCTGATGGAGGCGCTGCCACCGCTCGCCGAACTGGCGCGCTACGGCTCGGTGCGCTCCTCCGATACGGAGCCGGTGCTCGGCGTGGTGCGCGGGCTCGTGCCGCGCGCCGCCGCAGGACTGACGGCGGCCTGCCAGAGCCTCGACGACGACGCAGCGAGTGCCGCCAAGGCGCGGATCGTCGGCGTCCACGCCGCGATCTCCCTCCTGGAGGAGCCCGACCTGAAGGCCGTCTGGCGGGAGGCCCTTCGCGGCCTTGCCGACCAGAGCCATGTGCATGGCCGCGTCGTCGGACGCGCCGTGCGACTGCTGTTCGATGATCGGGCCCTCGATGCGGAACAGGCCGGCGACCGGCTTCGCCTCGCTCTGTCCCGCGCCTCGGGCACGATGGCGGCGGCCGCCTGGATCGAGGGGTTTTTGGAGGAGAGCGGCACGGCCTTGATCCACGGCGGCACCCTGCTCGCGGTCATCGACGAATGGCTCGCCGGCCTCGACGGGACGCTCTTTGCCGAATTGCTCCCCCTGCTGCGACGCACCTTCGCGACGATCTCGCAGGGCGAGCGACGCGCCATCGGCGAGGCTTTGAACCGCCATGGGACGGGTGTTTCCGAGGGAGAGGGATCGGGCCGCATCCTCCATGCCGAACGCGCCGCCAGGGTGCTGCCGATCCTGCGCCTCCTCCTGGCGCCTGTGGAGAGCGAGACGACGGAGGACACGCCATGAGCGACACCGAGCGCCTGCGCCGCTGGCGCCTCGTCCTCGGCGGGGGCGCGGCGGACGGCACCGGCTGCGGCCTGTCGGGCCGCGATGTCGGCATCGACCGGGCGCTCGGCGCCCTCTACGATTCCGACCGGAAGGGCGGGCTCGGCGCCTCGTCCCCCTCCGTGCCCCGCTGGCTCGGCGACATCCGCGATTATTTCCCGGCCTCGGTGGTGCAGGTGATGCAGCGCGACGCCTTCGAGCGCCTCGACCTCAAGCGCATGCTCACCGAACCCGAGATGCTGGAGGCGGTGGTCCCCGACGTCGCCCTCGTCTCGACCCTCATCTCCATGCGCGGGCTGCTGGGCGGCAAGACCAAGGACACCGCCCGCCTCGTGGTGCGCAAGGTCGTGGACGCTTTGATGCGCAAGCTCGAAGAGCCCCTGCGTCAGGCGGTGACCGGAGCCATCGACCGTGCCAGCGTGAACCGGCGCCCGCGCCATGCGGAGATCGACTGGAACCGGACCATCCGGGCCAACCTGCGCCATTATCAGGCCGAGTACCGCACCATCATCCCCGAGACCCGGTTCGGCCACGGCCGGCGCCAGCGCGCCAGCCTCAAGGACGTGATCCTGTGCATCGACCAATCCGGCTCGATGGCGAGTTCAGTCGTCTATTCGAGCATTTTCGGCGCGGTGATGGCCTCGCTCCCGGCGGTGACCACCCGCCTCGTCGTGTTCGACACCGAGGTGGTGGACCTCTCCGACGAGTTGGAAGACCCGGTGGAGGTGCTGTTCTCGGTCCAGCTCGGCGGCGGCACCGACATCAACCGGGCGATGGGCTATTGCGAATCCCGCATCACCCGGCCCGAGGACACGATCCTGGTCCTGATTTCCGACCTCTACGAGGGCGGCGTCGAGGCCGGGCTCCTGGCGCGCGCGCAGCGGATGGTGGCGTCGGGCGTGCAGGTGGTGGCGCTGCTGGCCCTGTCCGACGAGGGCGCGCCCTCCTACGACCGGGCGCTGGCGGGCCGGCTCGCCGCCTTGGGTGTGCCCGCCTTCGCCTGCACGCCGGACCTGTTCCCCGACCTGATGGCGGCGGCGATCCGGAAATCCGACCTCACCGCCTGGGCCGCCTCGGCCGGTATCGCGGCGATCCCGGCGGCGGGCGCGCCCGGCTGAGAGCTTGTTTGAGTTGTTGTCCAGGGCGTTACCTCATCCTGAGGTGCCGCGTAGCGGCCTCGAAGGAGGGTTCCAGGGATCGCGCGACAACTGGAGGCCTCCTTCGAGGCCCGCTGACGCGGGCGCCTCAGGATGAGGAGGTCTGCTTGGATGATCGAATTTCGCAGACGATCGACTTTGGCATGAGCATCCGCTGAGGCATCCGATCAAAAGCGCTCTGAGCGGGACGCATTTAATCAGAAGCCGTTTCGTCGGCAGACGCATCGGCCGCGAGCCGATTTCTTTCGCGAAGCAGGGCCGGGTGGAACGCCCTCGCCCTCCGCAGCCTGCGTTTCAGCATCCGGCGGGAGCGGGAGCGGATCGGCCACAAGGCACGTCGCATGATGTCCCCCTCCCCGATCCGCAGCGATGGCGTGGGCGGGCCGGCCTCACTCAGGCCTGCATGGATGGCGAAGCGGCGGGACGGGAGAAGGGCGAGGGTGCCTATGTCGAAGCTCTCCGCAGAGCGGTCGTCGGCCGTGCGGACCTCTCGGTAGGCGTCGGGCTCGGCGGCGAAGGGGGCGAGCATGGTTCGGAAACCTCGGTGCGGAAGACGACGTGGCTGAACATGGCGGCGACCCCGCCGAGATGGGCAGCGTCCGGGATCCCGTGCCGGATCTCACCGGGCCGAAGCCTGGCAAAGCAAACCCCGCCAAGCGACGGCGGCGCGCGAAGCAGATCGGAGACGGCTTTCCACGCAGCGCCGATCATGCGGGGGCCGTTTCGGCGAGATCGCCGTAGAACCGCGCCGCCACGTCGGGATGGGAGCGCAGGCGCCCCTTGAGGTAGTTGCGGCCGACCTCGTGGAAGAGCGGGTTGTCGGGGTCGCTCGCCGGTCCGCGCGCCTCCGAAGCGAGGTCGGCCGGCAGGTCGAGGAGGGGCACCGTGGCGTCGTGGCGGGCGCCGAGGAAGAACGCGACGGAGAGACGGTCGCGCCCCGCCGGCGGGGTGACGACCCGGTGGATCGTGGCCCGCAGGTAGCCGTTGGAGGCGAGTTCGAGCAGTTCGCCGATATTGACGACGAAGCTCCCCTCCACCGGCTCGGCCGCGATCCAACCGTCAGGCCCATCGACTTCGAGGCCGCTCTGCCCGTCCTGGACCAGGAGGGTGAGGAAGCCGCTGTCCTTGTGGGCGCCGACGCCCTGCTCTCCCTGCGTGGCCTCGCGGCCGGGATAGCGGATGATCTTGATGTGCTGGTTCGGCGCGCCCTGGTAGATCGGGGCGAACACGTCCTCGGGCTGGCCCAAGGCGAGGGCGAAGGCGCGCAGCAGGCGGATGCCGAGCTGCGTCACCGCCGCCTGCCAGCGCAGCAGGCCGACGCGGAGGTCGGGCAGGCCGACCGGCCATTGGTTCGGCCCCTGCAGCCGGCTCCAGGGGGGCGAGGCAGCGGTCTGCGCCAGGGCCTCGCGCTCGGCGCCGACATCGAATTGCTCGCGCCAATCCGGCGCGCCCCGCGTGATCTCGCGTCCGGCCGCCGTGTAGCCGCGAAAATGCGGTGAGCGCACCATCGCCACCGCCTGCTTCTCCGGAAGAGGCAGGGCGAAGAAGCGCCGGGCCAGGGCCTGGACCTGCGTGATCTCCGCCGCCGGAATGCCGTGGCCGACGAGGTGGAAGAAGCCGACATCGCGGGCGGCATCACGCAGTTCGGCCAGGAAGGCCTCCCGCTCGGCCGGCCCGGCATCCAGCCGGCGCAGGTCGAGACGGGGGATCGAGGCGGCGGGAGCAGAGGATTCCGGTGCCGCCCACGAAGCCAGCGGGGAGGCCGCCACGGTCAAGCGGCCTTCGCGAAGGACCCGACCGAGGCCAGGGCCTGGTCGAGATCGGCCAGGATGTCGTCGATGTGCTCGAGGCCGACGGAGAGGCGGACATAGCCGTCGGACACGCCGGTGGCGCGCTGGTCCTCGGGCGTGAGCTGCGCGTGGGTGGTGGTGGCCGGATGGATGGCGAGGCTGCGGGCATCGCCGATATTGGCCACGTGATAGAACAGCGACAGGGCCTCGATGAAGCGACGGCCGGCCTCGCGCCCGGCGGCGAGCTCGAACCCGACGAGGCCGCCATAGCCGCCCTTGAGGTAGCGTTCCGCCCGCTCGCGCGCCTTGCCGGTGGCGTGCGAGGGATGGATGACCCGCTCGATCTCCGGCCGGGCCGCGAGGTAATCGACCACGGCCTGCGCGTTGCGGCTGTGGCGTTCGATGCGCAGGGCCAGGGTCTCCAGCCCCTGCAGGGTTAGGAAGGCGTTGAACGGCGAGACCGACGGGCCGAGGTCGCGCAGCAGCCGGACCCGGCCACGCAGGATGTAGGCGATGGGCCCAAGGGGCTTGGCCGCCTCCGTCCAGACCGCACCGTGATAGCTCGGATCGGGGGTGTTGAGGGCGGGCTGGCGCTGGGGGTTGGCCGCCCAGTCGAACCGCCCGCCATCGATGATCGCCCCGCCGATGGCGATGCCGTGGCCGCCGAGATACTTGGTGGTGGAATAGACCACGATGGCCGCGCCATGGTCGAACGGGCGCGCCAGGAGCGGCGCGGCCGTATTGTCGACGATGAGCGGGATGCCGAAGCCCCGGCCGATCTCGGCCACCTCCGCGATGGGGAAGACCGCGAGTTTCGGGTTGGCCAGCGTCTCGCCGTAATAGGCGCGGGTGCGGTCGTCGGTAGCGCGGCGGAAATTCTCCGGGTCGGCCGGATCGACGAAGCGGACCTCGATCCCCTGCTCGGCCAGCGTGTTGGCGAAGAGGTTCCAGGTGCCGCCATAGAGATCGGTGGAGGCGACGATGTTGTCGCCCACCCGCGCGAGGTTCTGCACCGACAGGGCGGAGGCCGCCTGACCCGAGGCCAGGGCCAGGGCCGCCGCCCCGCCTTCGAGGGCGGCGAGGCGCTGCTCCAGCACGTCGACGGTGGGATTGGTCACGCGGGTATAGAGGTGGCCGAGTTCCTTCAGGGCGAATAGGTTCTCGGCATGGGCCGTGTCGCGGAACTGGAACGAGGTGGTCTGGTGGATCGGCACCGCCACCGAGCCCGTGGTCGGATCGGCGCGCCAGCCCGCATGCAGGGCGAGCGTCTCGGGGTGAAGCGAGGCGGGCCGGGGCGAGTTCGGCGTGTTCTGGTTCGACATGGGGTGGCTCCGGAAAAGGGAACGGGGCGGGGCATCGGCCAAGGGATATCGATCACCGCTTCGCAGAAGCGGCGTGATCCCGGCATCGAGCGGAATGATCGGAACTACAGTTCCGTCGACGATGAAGTCTGTTCCGGCCCTCGACTATGCCGCTTGGCGACTAATCAAGATGACATCCGTATCATGAGACACGCGCCGCCCATGTCAACGAAATGGAATTTCGATTTTCGAGATCGATCGACACAAAGTCTTCGGCGGCAGGGGCGAGAGGGGGAAGAGACCGTTCCTTCCCTCACATTGGCCCACCTGCCACCGGCCGGGACTCTCTTCCGCGGTTTCAGCCTCGTGCTTCTTTAACGCCGGCGCGCCGCTCCGGCCTGGACAGAGCGGACGGGCCATGGTCCTGCACTTTGGGAAGTCCCACCCCTCGGAATGTCGGGCGGGCCGTGTCGTCCATCTGCCCATGGATGCCGCCCGTCGTATCCTCGTCGAACGGAGGCCCGATGAACGTCCTGATCGCCATGCTGGCGCTGAAGATCCTCACCCTGGCGGGATCGACGGCCACGACCATCGGCCTCGTCGGCCTGTTCGCCTTCCGCGACACCCTCGGTCCGCATCTCGTCCCGCTCTGGGTCGGCGGCTTCCTGGCCATCGCCCTCGGCGAGGGCGGGACATGGCTCATCGCCCGGCGGAACGCGGCCAAGACCGCCGAGGATTAGCCGAAGCGCGGCTGTCGGGGTTCACAGGCCCGCCCCTCACCCCTGCCGTCGCTCGAACTGGAAAGGGCGGTGCTGGTCCTCGAAGGCCCGCATCCCGACCGTCCACAGCCCGCCATCGTCACCGTCCAGGGTGAAATGGAGCGCGTAGGCGGCACGGCCCTTACCGGCAGGGTCGCGGAACTCGATCTCGTCCAGCCACCACGGTTCATCCGCGCGGGCGCAGGCTTTCTCCCTGTCCACGAACAGGTCGAGATAGGCCGAGGCCGCGTCCCGCACGGCCGGGAGCGAGGCGGCGACCTTGGCCGCCAGATCGGCCTGGGCGCGGTCCACCGCGCCGCTCTCGTCGCTCAGGTAGAAGGGGATGCCATCGATCCGCGTGACCCAGGTTGCCGGTCCCATCTGGGTGAAGTTCAAGGCCACGGCGTCACCTCCCCTCCCCCGCCCCTGCGGGGACCGCCTCTCCCTGCGGAACGAAGGTGCCGGCCAGGATGAGGCGGATGGGATCGCTCAGTCGACGGCGATCATCACGTCGGAGGATTTGACGACGGCATAGGCCTCGCCGCCCACGGTGAGGCCGAGCGCATCCACCGACTCGTTGGTGATCGAGGCGGTGACGACGGTGCCGTCGGCGATCTCGATCTTCACATGGGCGGTGGTGGCGCCCTTCTCGACGGCGACGATCTTGCCCTTGAGGGTGTTGCGCGCGCTGATCTTCATGGTGTTTCCCTTTTACCGTGCGGAATTGGGGCCGAGGATGGTGAAGCCTTGGGCCTCGAAGAAGGGCCTCGCCTCGGCGCTCTTCAGGAAGTCGAGGAACTTGGCGGCCCCCTCTCCCCTGGCCTCGGCCGTGACGGCGAACGGGTACACCACCGGGGGATGGCTGTCCGCCGGAAACACGCCCACCACCTTCACCCCCGGATCGGACTTGGCATCGCTCTCGTAGACCACGCCCAGCGGCGCCTCCCCGCGCGAGACCAGCAGCAGAGCGGCCCGCACGTTGTCGGCCTGGGCGAGGCGCGGCTGCAGGCCTCCCCACAGGCCGAGCGTCTCGAAGGCGGCTTTCGCGTACTTGCCGATGGGCACCGAATTGACCTCTCCGGTGGCGAGACGACCGTCGGGTCCGAGCGCGGCGGCGAAGCCCTCCGCGGTGAACGGCACGTCGGCGGTCGCGGCATCCTTCGGCGCGATGACGACGATGCGGTTGCCGAGCAGGTTCACCCGGCTCTCGGGGCGGATCAGGGTCTTCTTGCCGAGATAATCCATCCATTCGAGATCGGCCGAGGCGAACAGATCGGCCGGCGCACCGGATTCGATCTGCCGCGCCAGGGCCGAGGAGGCGGCATAGCTCGCCTTCACCTCGACGCCGCTCCTGGCGGTGAAGGCCTTGCCGGCATTGTCGAGGGCGTTCTTCAGGCTCGCGGCGGCGAAGACCGTGGCCGTCTCGGCCGCCCTGGCGGCAGGCGCCAGAACGACGAGACCGGCGAGCACGAGGGCACGGAAGGCGTGGCGCATGAAGGGGAGCTTCCCGAAGACAGGCAGGGACGGATCGTCAGGCGGCTTTGGGCAGGGACGCCATGTCGATGACGAAGCGGTATTTCACGTCGCTCTTGAGCATGCGGCCATAGGCCGTCTCGATTTGGTCGATGGGGATGATCTCGATGTCGGAGGTGATTCCATGCGCGGCGCAGAAATCGAGCATCTCCTGCGTCTCGGCGATGCCGCCGATGAGCGAGCCGGCGAAGTTGCGCCGCCGCCAGATCACGCTGAACACGTTGACCGAGAGCGGCTTCTCCGGAGCGCCCACCTGCACGAGGGTGCCCTCGCGCTTGAGCAGGCCGAGATAGGCGTTGATGTCGTGGTCGGCCGCCACGGTGTCGAGGATGAAGTCGAATGTCTCGCCCTGTGCCGCCATGGCGTCGGGATCCTTCGAGATCACCACCTCGGAGGCGCCGAGCCGCCGGGCATCGGCCTCCTTGCCGGGCGAGGTGGTGAACAGGACCACATGCGCGCCCATGGCGTGGGCGAGCTTGACGCCCATATGGCCAAGGCCGCCGAGCCCCACCACGCCGACCTTCTGCCCGGCCTTCACGCCCCAGTGGCGCAGGGGCGAATAGGTGGTGATGCCCGCGCAGAGAAGGGGGGCGACGGCGGCGAGATCCAGGTTTTCGGGGATGCGCAGCACGAAGTGGCCGTCGACCACGATATGGCTCGAATAGCCGCCGAACGTGTGTCCGCCGGTCTGCGGCTCGGGGCCGTTATAGGTGCCGGTGAAGCCGGGCACGCAATACTGCTCCAGCCCTTCTTTGCAGCTGTCGCATTCGCGACAGGAGGCGACCATGCATCCGACGCCGGCGAGGTCGCCCGCCTTGAAGGCCGAGACCTCCGCGCCGACCCGCGTCACCCGGCCGACGATCTCGTGGCCGGGAACGCAGGGGTAGAGCGTGCCGCCCCATTCGTTGCGGGCGGTGTGCAGGTCCGAGTGGCAGACCCCGCAATACAGAATCTCGATCTCGATGTCGGAGGGGCCCGGGTCGCGACGCTGGAAGGTGAAGGGCGAGAGCGGCGCTTCCGCGCTGGTGGATGCGTAGCCGGTGCAGGTGAACATGCTCGTCTCTCCGCGATCTGCTGGCCGAGGCGGCCCGGTGCCACCCCGCCCCATCCTCGCCCGACCTCGTCATCGACGAAAGTCCCGGCATGCCGCTATATACATCTGAACATACCGGTCGCTCAAGGATTGATCGCCCGACGGCCTGGCCTATCGTCGATCCTCACCGGAACGATTCCAGGGTGTGGCCCGGCGAGGGGCGGTGAGATGGCGACGTTGAGCATCCGGATCGATCTCGGCCCCGGGAACCGCCTCGGACCCGGCAAGATCCGCCTCCTCGAAATGGTCGCCGAGCACGGTTCGATCTCCGCGGCGGGCCGGGCCCTCGGCATGTCCTACCGGCGCGCCTGGACGCTGATCGAAGCGGTGAACACCGGCTTCGGCCGACCGGTGGTCGAAGCGCAGATCGGCGGCAGGAGCGGCGGCGGCGCGCGGCTCACGGCCTTCGGGACGGTTCTGGTCCGCGATTACCGCGCCATCGAGGCGGCGGCGGAGAAAGCGGCCGCGCCGTACCTCGACGCCCTCGACCGGGAGACGGTCGCGGCTGGGGGCCGATGATCGGGCAACGCTCCCCAGCGGCACCGTTCACGCCTCGTCTCCACGTCTGCGCTGGATGTCCAGCGCCGCCTCCACCACCGCGTCGACCTCGAAATGGTGCAGCATGTGGCCGAGGCCATGCAGCCATCGGAAGGTCGCGTCCGGGATCAGGCGCGCGGCTTGGCGCCCGTGCATCAGCGGGTTGGTGACGATGTCGGCGCTGCCGCACAGGATGGCCACGGGCACGCGGCAGGTGGCGTAGCCGAGCGCGCTGCGGGAGAGGTCGCTCCACAGCATGTTGGCGTTCTCGCCATCGGCGACCAAGCGCCGGGACTGGCCCGCGAGGCCGAAGGGGAATTCGGCGGCGAAACGCGCCGGCATCGGCTGCGGCAGGAACATGGCCCGCCACAGCAACGGCATCAGGAGAGCGTCGCTGCCGGCGAGCATCTTGGACAGCGCGTCCCCGCCCATCGGGCTGGCGCGCGGCCCGAACAGGACCTGCTCGAGGCGAGGCTCGGGAAAGCAGATGGGTGAGATGGCGACCACGCCGGCCGCCTCCTCGGGATAGGCCATGCCGAAGGCGAGGCAGACGGCCCCGCCGAAGGAATGGCCGACGAGGACCGGACGCCGGAGCCCCAGGCCCCGTGCGACCTCACGGACGATCTCGGCCTGCCGCCAGACCGACGCATCGCTGAAGGGGATATGCTCGCTCTCGCCGTGGCCGGGGCGGTCGATGGCGACCACGCGGAAATGCCGCGACAGCGCCTCCATCGGGCCGAGCCACATGTCGTCCAGGGTCATCACTGCGCCGTGGACGAGGATCAGGTCCGGCCCCGACCCCGCTTCCACGTAGGCGATCCTCGGCCCGGCCGGGATGTCGAGGAAGCGGCGTGGCGGCCTGTCCGCCCGGACCGGCGCCGTGGAGGACGATTCATCCCGCCGGGACCGGCCGTCGATCACGCCCACCATCTCAGGACCGCCTTCGCGGGGACGGCTTGCGGCCGAGGAGAAGGGCGGCGGTGGCGGCCAGGCCCGCCACCGCGCTCAGGGTCACGAGGGGATGGAGTGTCGCCCGGGTATAGGCGCTCGATCGCATGACGGGAAACGGCGGCGAGCCCCTGACCGCGCCGGCACCACGCGGAGCGTGCAAGGCTCCCTCGGAATGCTCCGCCGGCTCGGATCGCTGCTGGAGCGCGATGATGGCGGAGGCCAACCGGTCGTAGGCGCCGGGCGCGAAGTCCTTGCCCATGACGAACAGCTTGCCGCCGCCACCCACGATGATGTCGCGCTGGCCATGCTCCGCCGCATGAAGGATCGCGTTGGCGACCTCTTCCGGCGGGTAGATCGGCGGCGGCAGGGTCGGGCGCCGGTCCATGTAGTTGCGGGCGCGGTCGGGGAGCGGGGTGTCGATGGAAGCGGGCTTGATCAGCGTCACGGTGACCGGCGCATCCTCCGCGATCAGCTCCATGCGCAGCGTGTCGGTGAAGCCCTTCACCGCGTGTTTCGAGGTCGCGTAGAGGCCCTGGAACGGGAAAGCGAGGTCGGAGGCGATGCTGCCGACATTGACGACCGCTCCCCCGCGCCGGCGCAGATGCTCGACCGCGATCAGGGAGCCGTTCACCGTGCCCCAGAGGTTCGTCCGGATGAGCCGCTCGTGGTCCTCCTGGGCGATTGCCGAGAGCGGCCCGTAGACGGTGAGGCCGGCGACGTTCACCCAGGTGTCGAAACCGCCGAAGGTGGCGATGGCAGCGTCGGCGATGGCCTGGACATCCTCGCGGGACCCCACATCGGCCACGACGGAGACGGCCCGGCCGGGGCCTCCGAGTTCCTCGCAGAGTCCGGCGAGGACATCCCCGCTCCGTGCGGCGAGGACGACACGTGCGCCCCGCGCGGAGGCAATGCGGGCGGTGGCGAGGCCGATGCCGCTCGATGCCCCCGTGATCACGATCACCTGCTCGCGCAGGGGTTTATGTCTCATCGGCGAGGGCTCCCGGTCGCTGCAGGGGTTGGAAACAACCTCCAAACCTACGCGTGAGCCGGGAGTGCGTTGCCGGCAGCGCCGGCCTGCGCGGTTTTCACGCGCGCCCGCCCCTCACCCGCCCGTGAGCCTGTCAGCCTCCGGTGAGACTCTCGGCGAAATCGTCGGGCACCTCGCCGAACTGGCCGAGGATCGTCGCGCTCTCAAGCTCGCCGGTCTCGTCGTCGGCCACCACCTTCAGGGCGGCGGTGCCGGGCATGCGGCCGGACATGGCCTCCGCCTTCTTCAGGGCGCCGCTCTCGGTGGGCGCGACCTCGCGGTCGCCGGGCACGAGGCGCTTGCGCTTGATCACGAAGGTCTGGACCACGAACGTCGTCTTCAGGGCCATTGCCGTCTCCGTGGGCCGCACCGCCCTCCCTGCCTCATAGGCCGGGCGCGGACGCCTTACCAGAGACGGATCAGGCCGTAGCCGACGCGCGCATCCACGATCGCGATGCCGAGGAGGCCGATGATCGAGAGGCTGGCGCGGAACACCGCCGGGCCGAAGGCGCTGGAGAACAGGAAGAGGCCCGCCAGGATCAGGTTGACGTGCAGGGCCGCCTGGTCGGCGACGCGGCGCACCGGCTCGGGGAGCCAGGGCTGAAGGATGCCGTAGCCGTCGAGGCCCGGCAGCGGCATCAGGTTGAGGATGATGGCGGTGCCCTGGAACAGGGCGGAGACGGCCAGCACCGCCCGCAGCGTGTCGGACTCCTCGCCCGTGAGGGAATAGAGCAGGGCCAGCGCGAGGAGGACGAGGCCGTTCATCGCCGGGCCGGCCGCCGACACGGCGGAGATCCAGACCTTGCTGCGCAGGAGATGGGTGTTCACGAATACGCGTCCGCCGGGAAACCCGATCCCGCCGAGGATCGTGAACAGCAGCGGCAGGACGATGGAGGAGAGGGCGTCGGCGTAGAGCCGCGGGTCCAGGGTGAGGTAGCCGCTGCGCGGGATGTCCGCATCGCCCCCTTTCCAGGCGACGAAGGCATGGCCGAATTCGTGCAGGCACAGGCTGAGCAGCCAGCCCGCCATCACGAAGACGAAGGCCGCGCCGGACCCCTCCACGACGCCGGTGCCGATGGCGAGGCCGGTCCCGAGGAAGATCAGGGCGATCAGCAGGAAGTTCGCGCTCGGGCCGACCGGAAGGGTCGCGGCGCGAACTTGGCTTGGCGGAAGCTCTGACGACATCTCACCCCCGATGGAGCCTCGGACGGGCGGCGGCCGGTGACGATCCCGGCCTTCCCTCCGCGCGCACCCCCGCGCGGCACCGTCGCAACGCGGGATGCTTCGTGCGCATGACACGATAAAGTGGTGGTCTCAACAGCGCACCGTCCCCGACGGCGCTTCTCATCCACTCTTCCGTGAGCCAAGCCCGCCCCGCATGACCCTGCTCCGCGTCCTCCTGTTCCTCGCCCTCGGGCTTACCGCCTCGGCCCTCGGCGCCCTTTTCCTGTTCCAGCGTCATCTCATCTATCCCGGCGCTTTCGGGGCCGGTTTCGGCGAGGGCGAGCGCGGGGTGCCGGCCGGGACGGAGGCGGTCACGCTGACCACGTCCGACGGCCACCGCCTCTACGGCCTGTGGCGGGCGCCGGAACCCGGACGCGGCGTGGTGCTGACCTTCCACGGCAACGGCTCGTTTCCCGAGCCGCATGCCGCGCGGTTCTCGAACGGGGTCTGGCGCGCCGCCGGCTGGGGCACCCTCGCCATCGCCTATCGCGGCTATCCGGGCTCCACCGGATCACCGAGCGAGGCGGGCCTCATCGAGGACGGGCTGGCCGCTTACCGCTTCGTGCGCGACCGCGCCCCGGACGCGCCGATCCTGCTCCACGGCCATTCCATGGGGGCGGCGGTGGCCGTCGCCGTGGCCGCACGCGAGCCGCATCTCGGCCTCTATCTCGAAGCCCCGTTCGTCTCCCTCACCCGCCTCGTCGGCGAACACTTCCCTCTGCTGCCCCGGCTGCTCCTGCGCGATACCTGGCGCTCGGATCGCCGCATCGGTGCGGCGGCGGGGCTCATCCTCATCGTCCACGGCACCGACGATCCCGTCATTCCGGCGGCCCATGGGCGCGACCTCGCGGCCCTCGCCGGCACCAGGGCGCGGTTCGTCGCGGTACCGGGCGATCACGTCTCGCTCCTCGGCCAACGCGACGCGGAGGCGGAAGCGACGTTCCGTCCCGTCCTGAGTGCCGAGCCCATTCCGACAATGCCGCGTTGATACCGGCAGGATGGGAGACGGGAATTTGGGACGACGCGCCCGGCAATGGCGGGAGGACGAGGAGACCGGCAACCGCTCGTCCGGCCCCGCGATCTGCCCGCTCTGCGAACGGCCGATCCCGCCGCGCGCCAAATCGAGCCTGCACCACCTCACGCCCAAGCTGAAGGGCGGCGCCAAGGCCGGCACCGTCCGCCTGCATCAGATCTGCCATTCGGCGATCCACGCCCGCTACAGCGAGGCCGAGATCGCCCGGCGTCTGGCCGATATCGAGGTCCTGCGGGCCGACCCCGAAATCAGCGGCTTCCTGGCCTGGGTGCGCACCAAGCCGGACGATTTCCACGCCGCCACGCGGATGACGCGGGCTCGCAAGCTCTCGCGCCGCAAGGTTTCCTGACGCCCCGCCCCCCGGCGCCTCGCTCGCTTCGAGGGTCCGCCGCGGACTGCCCGGCATCCGAACCGTCGCGTTGACCGTGCATCCGGCATCGATCAAGGAAAGCTGCATCACAGGCAGCCGGCCTTGACCCCGGATCGGCCATGCTCGTCCCCGGATTGCGACGGAGTGCAGCTTTGGCCCCAGCGACCCAGATCCCAGGCCCCGGCGCCGAGGAGGCCCTGAGACTCGCCTGGGTCGATGTCGCCAAGGGCCTGTGCATCGTCCTCGTGGTGATGATGCACTCGACCCTCGGCACCGGCAACGAGATGGGTGGCGAGGGCTTCCTCCACAATGTGGTCGCCTTCGCCAAGCCGTTCCGCATCCCCGATTTCTTCCTCCTGTCGGGTCTGTTCGTCGGCCGCGTGATCGACCGGGACTGGCGTCTCTTCGCCGACCGGCGGGTGGTGCATTTCGCCTATTTCTATCTGCTCTGGGTCCTCATCCAATCGGCGGTGAAATACGGCCAGATCGTCGATGGCGCCGGGCCGGGGGCTTTTCTCGCCCATCTCGCCCACGCTCTGGTGGAGCCCTATTCCACCCTCTGGTTCATCTACCTGCTCGCCGTGTTCTCGGTGCTGACGAAGCTGCTGCGGGGCCTGCATCCGGCGCTGCTCCTCGGCGGGGCCGCTCTGCTCCAGAGCCTTCCCCTCGACGGATATTCGGATCTCGTCACCGAATTCTGCGGCCGCTACGTCTGGTTCGTCGCCGGCTACCTGTTCGCGGCCCGGATCTTCCGGTTCGCCGACCTCGTCCGTCGCCGCCCCCGCGCCGCGCTCGGCGGTCTCGCGGCCTGGGCCGTGGTGAACGGCCTCTTCGCCTTCACCGGCACCGGCCACGAGACTTATCCCACCCTGGCGAGCCTGCCCCTCGTCAGCCTCGCCCTCGGCGGGGCCGGGGCGCTCGCCATCGTGGCCGTCGGCGCATTGCTCACCCTCGCCGGGGGGCCTTTGACGGCGGCGCTCAGAGCCTGCGGCGAGCGCTCGATCGTCATCTACCTCGCGTTCTTCCTGCCCATGGCGGCGACCCGGACGCTGATCGTGAAGACCGGCGCCATCGCCGATATCGGGTTGGCCAGCCTCGTCGTGACCCTCATCGCCGTGCTCGTCCCCCTCGCCATCGAACGGGTGGTGCGCCACACGCCTCTCGTCTTCCTGTTCCGCCGCCCGGCGGCGTTCCACATCGTCGCCGAGACGCCGCCGCGATCCGCGAGGACGGAAGCGGCGCGCTGACGTCAGGCCTGATCGTCGATGTAGCGGGAGGCGATCATCGAGGCGGCTGTGCGGTTCTCGACGCCGAGCTTGGCGTAGATGCTCTCCAGATGCTTCGTCACCGTGCGCGGTGACAGGCCGAGGATGTCGCCGATATCGCGGCTCGCCTTGCCCCGCGACAACCAGAACAGCACGTCGGCCTCGCGGGCGGTGATCGGCAGGTTGGCGCGCAGGCGCTCGATGCCGCTGGCGGAAGCATCGCGGGAGAGGCGCAGCAGCACCTCGTCACCGGTCGTTCCGATGAAGCTGAGGCTATGGGCGGCGCCCTCCATATCGGGGAGCGTGACGGAGGCCGCGTTGCCGCCCTTCAGCTGTTCGGCGAGCCAGGAACGGCCGGCCTCGGGCAGGCGCGAGCCCCCGTCGCCGAGCTTGGCCAGCACGCGGGCGGCCTGCGGCGTGCTCCACAGGACGGTGCCCTGGCGGTCCACCGCGAAGAGCGTGCGGCCGGTGGTGTCGAGGGCGGCCCGGGCGCTCTGCGCGGCCCGCGCGCTCGCCAGATGCACGCGGATGCGGGCCAGGATCTCGTCGGGAGCGATGGGCTTGGTGACGTAGTCGCTGCCGCCCGCCTCCAGGCCCTTCACGATATGCTCGGTCTCGGACAGGCCGGTCATGAAGATCACGGGCACGAGGGCGAGGTCGCTGCGCGCCTTCAGGCGGCGGCAGGTCTCGAACCCGTCCATGCCGGGCATCATCGCATCGAGCAGGATGATGTCGGGGGTGATCTCTTCCACCAGCGCCAAGGCAAGGTCGCCGGCCACCGCCACCAGGACGGTGGCGCCGGAGCGCTCGATCGCCTCGGTGAGGAAGCTCAGGGTCTCGGGGGAATCGTCCACGACGAGGACGATGTCGCGCTGCATCTCAGCCATCGCGCATCCCTTCGAGGACGCGCACGTAGCGCCGGAGGTCGTAGGAGGCGACGAGCCCGCGCATCTGCGCGGCGATCTCGGCGGGCATGGCCGACTGGCCTTCGAGCTCCGTCAGCTTGGCCTCGATCCCGCGGACATGGCCGATCCGGCCGAGGCGGATCAGCTCGGCGATATGGTCCTGGCGCAGGGATTCGCCGCCTTGTCCGCTCCGGGGCGGAGCCTCGGCCAAGGCGGGCGCGGGCGGGGCGGGCTGGCCCAGGGCCAGCAGCCGGTCGATCCGCTCCAGGAAGTCGCGCAGATCGAAGGGCTTCGGGATGATCTCGTCATGCGGGGCGTCGTCGCCCCGGATCGGGCTGATCTCGTGGACGTTGGCGGACATGATGGCGATGCGGGAGGTGAGCCCGCCGTCGCGCAGGGCCTTGGCCACGGCCCAGCCGCTCATCCCCGGCATGGCGATGTCGAGGAGGATGATGTCGGGCCGCCGCTCCATCGCCAGGTTCAGGCAATGCGGCCCGTCGGGGGATTCCAGCACGACGAGGCCGAGCGGTTCGAGCACCTCGCGCATGAGGGCGCGGTGCGCGGCATCGTCGTCGGCCACCAGCACCACGCGCGGCGGCCCGTCATGGACCGGCCTCTCCCGCCGGCTGCCCACGGCGCGCTCGGATAGCTCGGCGGGCTTGGGACCGGCCGGGCGGTGCACCGAGGCCAGCATGAGCCGGAGGCTGAAGCAGGTGCCGCGACCGACTTCGCTCTCCACGGTGACCTCGCCGCCCATCACCTGGGCGAGGAGATGCGCGATGGTGAGGCCGAGCCCGGTTCCCGGCGTGTTGCGGGCGGCGGGCAGCGAGCCGCGTTCGAAGGGTCCGAAGATCCGCTGCAGATCGCTTTCGGGAATGCCGAGGCCGCTGTCGCGGATCGAGAACACCGCGACCTGGCTGCGATAGGTCATCTCCAGGGCGACCCAGCCTGTTTCCGTGAACTTGATCGCGTTGGAGAGGAGGTTGAGCAGGATCTGGCGCAGGCGCTTCTCGTCCGCCGCCACCACGGCCGGCAGCGTGGGCGGGCGCGAGAATCGGAATTCGAGGCCGGCGGCGTTGGCCTGGAGCCGGACCATGTCGACGATCTGGTCCAAGAATTCGGCGAGGCGGAACTCGTTGCGGTGAATCTGGAGGCGCCCCGCCTCCATGCGGGAGATGTCGAGGAGCCCGTCGATCAGGCCCGACAGGTGCTGGGCGCTGCGCCGGATGACGCGGATGCCGTTGCGGCGCGGGGCCGGGATGTCGTCGTCGCCCTCGAGCAGCTGCGCGTAGCCGAGGACGGCGTTGAGCGGCGTGCGCAGTTCGTGGCTCATGCCCACCACGTAGCGGCTCTTGGCGAGGTTGGCGGCCTCGGCCGTCTCCTTGGCCTGCTGCAGCTTGGCGTCGGTGATTTTGTGGGCCTCGATCTCGGCCTCGTAGAGGGCGGTCTGGCGGGCGGTCTCCTCCTGCGCCACGCGGCGGCTCTCCTGGGCGAGGACGAACAGCCAGGCGACGATGCCGAGGATGACCACGAGGATGAAGAACACGCTGGTCAGCGCGGCGCGCAGGGTCTCGCCATGCTCGGGCTGGGCGGTGGCGATGCCCGCATGGACGATGCCGAGGATCAGCCCGATCACCGAGACCAGCGTGAGCATCAGGGCGAGGTAGCGCCCGAGAGGCGCCCCGATCCAGGCGGCGGTCTTGGCCGGCATGATCCGGGTCAGCGCGCTCTGGGCCTGTGCCTCCAGACGGCCATGCGGCTTGCACAGATCGCCGCAGCGAGCGTCCAGCGAGCAGCAGAGCGAGCAGATCGGCCCGGCATAGGCAGGGCAATGGGCCATGTCCTCGCCTTCGAACGGATGCTCGCAGACGGTGCACTGGATCTCCCCACGGCCGCCCCAATCGGCGATGGCGGGCCTGGCCAGATAGTAGCGCCCGCCGGTGGCGAAGGCGATGGCGGGCGCCGCCGCGAAAGCGGTGACGAGGGAGAGTAGCGGCGCGAAGTTCTGGAGTCCCGCGCCGAGCAGGCCCGCATGAGCGAGGAAGCCGGCGAGCAGCGCCAGGGCCGAGGCGCCCGTGCCGACCGGGTTCACGGCGTAGAGATGCGCGCGTTTGAACTCGATGCCCGGCGGCGACAGGCCGAGGGGCTTATTGACGGCCAGATCCGCCGAGAGCGCGCCGACCCAGGCCGAGACCACCACCGCATAGAGCGAGAGCGTGCTGGCGAGGGTCTTGTCGATGCCGAGCTCCATCAGCAGCAGCGCGATGGCCACGTTGAAGACGAGCCAGACCACGCGGCCGGGATGGCTGTGGGTCAGGCGCGAGAAGAAATTCGACCAGGCGATGGAGCCGGCATAGGCGTTGGTGACGTTGATCTTGAGCTGCGAGATCACCACGAACAGGCCGGTGAGGAGCACCGCCCCCTCCCGCGAGGGCATGACGTGGCCGAAGGCGACCACGTACATCTGCGTCGGCTCGGCCGCTTGTTCGTGCGGCACGCCCTGTCCCAGGGCCAACACCGCCAGGAAGGCCCCGAGCATGATCTTGAACATGCCGGGCAGGATCCAGCCCGCCCCGGCCCCGAGCACGGCGAGCCACCAGCGCGGATTACTCCCCGATTCGGACGTCTCGGCCGGCGGCACGAAGCGGAGGAAATCCACCTGCTCGCCGATCTGCGCCAGCAATGCGAGGAGGATGCCGGAGGCGAGGCCGAACTGGGCGAGGTCGAAGCCGGAGATCGGGTAGCCCATGAATGTGGAGATCGGGCCGACCGCTTCCGACGCTCCCGGATAGGACAGGAGGTTACTGAGGGCGGGGCCGCCCTTCCACGCGATGAAGCCCAGCGGCAGGAGGTTGAGCCCGATCCAGAGCGGCTGGGTCCAGATCTGGAACCGGCTGATCAGGCTGATCCCGTAGACGACCAGTGGAATCACCACGACCGCGCTGACGATATAGCCGATCCAGAGCGGCAGGCCGAGGCAGAGTTGCAGCGCCAGCGCCATGATCGACGCCTCGATGGCGAAGAACAGGAAGGTGAAGCTCGCATAGATCAGCGAGGTGATGGTGGAGCCGAGATAGCCGAAGCCGGCCCCACGGGTGAGGAGATCGATGTCGACGCCGTAGCGGGCGGCGTAGAGGCTGATCGGCACGGCGGTGGCGAAGATCAGTACGCCCACGAACAGCACAGCCGCCGCCGTGTTGGTGAAGCCCGTGGCCAGGACGAGCGTACCGCCGATCGCCTCCAGCGCCAGGAACGACAGCGACCCCAGCGCCGTCTGCGCCACCCGCAGGCTCGACCAGCGCCGCGCCTTCTTGGCGGTGAAGCGAAGGGCGTAATCCTCGAGGGTCTCGTCCGCGACGAAGCGGTTATAGGCCCGCCGGATCGGGGGAATCTGCTGGCGGCCGCTCATGGGGTCGTTCAGTCTGCCCGGTCGGCGTCACGTGGGGGGAAGGGCCGGCCCGCATGGGGTCACGGGCAAACGGCGGTCGATCAGCAATCCCCGTGCCGCGGGGCCGGAAGACATTGGTACACCAGGAGAGCCGCGTCGAGGCCCTGCTCCACAGGGAAGGCATGCCTCGCACAGGGAAGACGATACTCCGAAGGGGGCGAGAGGCGGGGCGCACAACCTCCCTCCCTACGCAAAACAGCGTATATGCTGCGCCGCGCCATCACGCCTAGCTTCCGCCATCCGCAACGGCCCGCCTTATGCAGGAGCCGGCGGGACATTTCCTGGAAGGGGTTCACGCAGGATGGCAGCCGACAACGAGCACGGACCGCACTCGACCCTCCGTCGCAAACTTCTCATGGGTCTGGCGAGCATTCCGGCCATGGCCATGATGCCGCGCAGCGCCTTCGCTGCGGCCCCTCCGACCTCGGCGGTGAACACCACCGGCCTCGCGGTGACCGATACCGAAGTCACCGTCGGCATCCTCCATTCCGCCACCGGCACGATGGCGATCTCCGAGACCGGGTCGATCCAGGCGGAGAAGCTCGCCATCGCCCAGATCAACGAGATGGGCGGCGTGCTGGGCCGCAAGATCAAGATCATCCAGGAGGACGGCGCCTCCGACTGGCCGACCTTCGCCGAGAAGGCCAAGAAGCTCCTCGTCAACGACCATTGCGCCGCCGTGATGGGCTGCTGGACCTCCGCCTCGCGCAAGGCCGCGCTGCCGGTGTTCGAACAGTATAACGGCCTGCTCTACTACCCGACCTTCTACGAGGGCCTGGAGCAGTCCAAGAACGTGATCTATACCGGCCAGGAAGCCACGCAGCAGATCCTCGAATCGCTGAACTGGGTGACCAAGGAGAAGGGCGCGAAGACGTTCTTCTTCATCGGCTCGGACTACATCTGGCCGCGCACCTCGAACAAGATCGCCCGCAAGCACATCGAGAACGTACTGAAGACCAAGGTCGTCGGCGAGGAATACTTCCCGCTGGGCCACACCCAGTTCAACTCGGTCATCAACAAGATCAAGCTGACCAAGCCCGACGTGATCTTCACCGACGTCGTCGGCGGCTCCAACGTGGCGTTCTACAAGCAGCTCAAGGCGGCCGGCATCGACCTCAACAAGCAGACCCTGCTGACCATCTCGGTCACGGAAGACGAGATCGACGGCATCGGCGGCGACAACATCGCGGGAGCCTATTCCTGCATGAAGTACTTCCAGTCGCTCAAGAACGCCAACAACGAGAAGTTCGTGGCCGCCTTCCACAAGATGTGGGGCGAGAAGACCGTCATCGGCGACGTGACCCAGGCCGCCTATCTCGGCCCGTTCCTGTGGAAGATGGCCTGCGAGAAGGCCGGCTCCTTCGACGTCGACAAGGTGGTCGCGGCCTCCGCCGACATCGAGTTCAAGGAAGCCCCCGAGGGCTACGTCAAGATCCACCCGAACCACCACCTCTGGTCGAAGACCCGCGTCGCCAAGGCTCTGCCGAGCGGCCAGTTCGAGATCGTCTACGAGAGCCCCGCGCTCATCGAGCCGAACCCCTTCCCGAAGGGCTACCAGTAGCACTGCGCCCCCCTCCCCCTTGTGGGGAGGGATTAGGGGTGGGAGTGGTTGGGTGACCCTCCCGGTGCGGAGACCAGCGGAGCCACCCCCACCCCGGCCCTCCCCGCGAGGGGGGAGAGAGCCTGCCCTTTCAGGGTCGCACCGCGCCACGCCCGATCGGCCCAATGCTTGCAAAGCAGACGTCGGATTCTTCGGAAGGTCGAAAACATGCTCGGTGACTATTCCCTCGGAGATCTCGGCGCGATCTTCGCGATGCAGGGTTTCGCCGGCCTGATCCTGTTCTCGGTCTACGTGCTGATGGCGCTCGGCCTCGCGGTCATCTTCGGCCAGATGGGCGTGATCAACATGGCGCACGGGGAGTTCATGATCCTCGGCGCCTACGTCACCTATCTGTGTTCGACCTTCTTCCAGACCCACCTGCCCGGCCTGTTCGGGGTCTACTTCTTCGTGGCGATGATCCTGGCCTTCCTGGCCTCGGGAGCCCTGGGGATGATCGTCGAATGGACGCTCATCCGCCATCTCTACAAGCGCCCCCTCGATACGCTGCTCGCCACCTGGGGCCTCTCGCTGATCCTGCAGCAGGCCTACCGCACCATCTTTGGCGCGCGCGAAGTCGGCGTCGAGTTGCCCTCCTGGCTCATCGGCTCGGTCCAGGTCACCGACACGATCGAGGTGCCGATCAACGGCCTGTTCGTGATGGCGATCACCACCCTCATTACCGTCGGCGTCGGCCTGCTGATGTACCGCTCGCGCTTCGGCCAGCAGGTCCGCGCGGTGATGCAGAACCGCCCCATGGCGGGCGCGGTCGGCATCGATACCGAGAAGGTGGATCGCTACACGTTCGGCCTCGGCTGCGGCATCGCCGGTGTGGCGGGCTCGGCCTTCACCATGATCGGCTCCACCGGGCCGACCTCGGGCCAGCTCTACATCGTCGACACCTTCCTGATCGTCGTCTTCGGCGGCGCGGCGAGCCTCCTCGGCACCATCGCCTCGGCCTTCTCGATCTCGCAGACTCAGTCGACCCTCGAATTCTTCCTGTCCGGCTCCACCGCCAAGGTTCTGACGCTGCTCGCCGTCGTCGGGATCCTGATGGTTCGCCCGCAGGGTCTGTTCACCCTCAAGGTCCGGCGCTGAGGAGGCCATCCCGATGACAAGCCCCGTCCAGACCCTGTCGAAGTCGCTCACCGTGAACGACAATCCCTTCATGAAGCCGATGGAGTGGGTGAGCCTCGCGCTGCTCGCCGGCCTCATCCTCTTCGTCCTGCCGGCGACCCTCGACGCGTTCCGCCTCAACCTCGTCGGCAAGTACCTGACCTACGCCTTCGTGGCGCTGGGCCTCGTCATGTGCTGGGGCTATGCCGGCATCCTGTCCCTCGGGCAGGGCGTGTTCTTCGGGCTCGGCGGCTATTGCATGGCCATGTACCTGAAGCTCGAAGCCTCGAGCGTCGAGAACACCAAGATCCAGTCCACGCCCGGCATCCCGGACTTCATGGACTGGAACCAGATCACCGAACTTCCCCTGATGTGGAAGCCGTTCCAGAGCCTGCCGCTGACGCTGATCCTCGTCGTGGCCGTGCCGGTGTTCTTCGCCTTCATCATCGGCTTCGCGATGTTCACCCGCCGGGTCGGCGGCACCTACTTCGCCATCATCACCCAGGCCATCGCCGCCATCCTGACGATCCTCATCGTCGGCCAGCAGGGCTATACCGGCGGCATCAACGGCATCACCGACCTTCGGACCCTGCACGGCTGGGACATCCGCACCGACAGCGCGAAGTTCATCCTCTACTTCGTCAATGGCGGCCTGCTCCTCGGCTGCATCCTGGCGGCGCAATACGTGAAGAAGGCCAAGCTCGGGCGCATCCTCCTCGCCATGCGCGACAAGGAGGACCGGGTCCGGTTCTCGGGCTATTCCGTGGCCGGATTCAAGGTCTTCGCCTTTTGCCTCGCGGCCGGCTTCGCCGCCATCGGGGGCGCGATGTTCACCCTGCAGGTCGGGTTCATGTCGCCGTCCTTCGTCGGCATCGTGCCCTCCATCGAAATGGTGATCTACGCCGCCGTCGGCGGGCGCCTGTCCCTGTTCGGCGCGGTCTGGGGCACGCTTCTGGTCAATTGGGCCAAGACCACCTTCTCGGAGAGCTTCCCCGAACTCTGGCTCTTCGGCCTCGGCGCCCTGTTCATCGCCGTCGTGCTCGCCTTCCCCAATGGTCTCGCCGGCATCTACCGCAGCTACGTCGAGCCGCGCCTGACCCGCAAGGTCAAGGCACTGGCGCCGGCGGGCGGACCCGTCCCCCACGGCACCCCCGCCGAATAGGAGCGAGACTGACGATGAACGCCGCCATCCTGAGCTCGCCGATCATCGGTGAATCCCCCGACGCGAAGGACTTCCTCCTCTCGGTGGAAGCCCTCACCGTCTCCTTCGACGGCTTCAAGGCGGTGAACGACGTGTCGTTCTACGTCGATCCCAACGAGATCCGCGTCATCATCGGCCCCAACGGCGCCGGCAAGACCACGGTGCTCGACCTGATCTGCGGGCGCACCAAGGCCAGCGCCGGCTCGATCAAGTTCAAGGGCCAGGAACTCACCAAGATCTCGGAGAGCGCCATCGTCCAGGCCGGCGTCGGCCGCAAGTTCCAGACTCCGTCGATCTATGACGATCTCACGGTGTTCGAGAATCTGGAGATCTCCTTCCCCCGCGGTCGCACGGTGTGGGGCGCGCTGACCTTCAAACGCGATGCCGAGGTCCGCGACCGCATCCACGAAGTCGCGACCATGATCTTCCTGAAAGATCAGCTCAAAGAGCGGGCCGAATTCCTGAGCCATGGCCAGAAGCAATGGCTCGAGATCGGCATGCTGCTGATCCAGGACCCCGAACTCCTGATGCTCGACGAGCCGGTGGCCGGCATGAGCGTCGGCGAGCGCATCAAGACCGCCGAACTCCTCAACCAGATCATCGTCGGCCGCTCGGTGCTGGTGATCGAGCACGACATGAAGTTCGTCGAGGACATCGCCCACCGGGTCACCGTGCTGCACCAGGGCAAGGTGCTCTCCGAAGGCTCGATGGAGCGGGTGAAGAACGACCCGAAGGTCATCGAAGTCTATCTCGGCCACTGAACAGGACCGGCGCCATGCTTCAGACCAGTTCCGCCTCGGCCACCCTCCAGCCGGCGCCCGCCCTCGGGGCTCAGCCCATGCTGGCGATCCGCGACCTCCACTCGGCCTACGGCCAGAGCGAGGTGCTGCACGGCCTCGACATCAGCATCGCGCCGGGCGAGATCGTCGCCGTGATGGGCCGCAACGGCATGGGCAAGACCACGCTGATGAAGACCCTGATGGGGATCGTCCCGGTGAAGTCCGGCACCATCACGGTCGACGGCCGGGACATCACCGCCCTCAAGAGCCACCAGCGCGTGGCGGGCGGCCTCGCCTACGTGCCGCAGGGCCGGATGATCTTCTCGGCCATGACGGTGCAGGAGAACATCGAGACGGGCCTGACCGTCACCAAGGAACGCAAGGTCCCGCAGGACCTCTACACGATGTTCCCGGTGCTGCTGGAGATGAAGGGCCGGCGCGGCGGCAACCTCTCCGGCGGCCAGCAGCAGCAACTCGCCATCGCACGGGCGCTGGCGAGCCGGCCGAAGGTGCTCCTCCTCGACGAGCCCACCGAAGGTATTCAGCCCTCGATCATCCGCGAGATGGGACGGACCCTGAAGAAGATCCGCGACGAGCGCGGCCTCTCCATCGTCGTCTCCGAGCAGGTGCTGAGCTTCGCCCTCGACGTCGCCGACCGGGTCCTCGTCATCGAGAACGGCAACATCGTCCACGAGGCGATGCGGGCGGATATCGACGAGGCGCAGGTCGCCCGCTTCCTCTCGGTCTGAAGAAGGGGCGCTGTTTCCCCTCCCCCTTGCGGGGAGGGGTAGGGGTGGGGGTGGTGCAGAAGGCACCGTGACGCTCGATCCTGCACCACCCCCACCTCCGGCTCCTCCCCGCAAGGGGGAGGAGAGCACGTTCCGGCACGCGCGGAACTTGAGGCTTTCACGAGAGCGGCCGGGCAACGCCGGATACGCGATGCGAGCGGCCGTCCACTTTCTGGAGGAGCGCAAAAGATGGCTGAGACCCTGATCAAGGTCGACCTGACGCAGTCGGCCTACGACAACGACATGGTCCACAATCGCTGGCACCCGGACATCCCGATGGTGGCCATGGTCAAGCCCGGCGACGACTTCATCGTCGAAACCTATGACTGGACCGGCGGCTTCATCAAGAACAACGATTCCGCCGACGACGTGCGCGACATCGACCTGTCGATCGTCCACTTCCTGTCCGGCCCCATCGGCGTCGAGGGCGCGGAGCCCGGCGATCTCCTGGTGGTCGATCTCCTCGATATCGGCGCCAAGCCCGAGAGCCAGTGGGGCTTCAACGGCTTCTTCTCCAAGAAGAACGGCGGCGGCTTCCTCGACGAACACTTCCCCCAGGCCCAGAAGTCGATCTGGGACTTCGAGGGCATGTTCACCAAGTCGCGCCACATCCCCGGCGTGCGCTTCCCCGGCCTGATCCATCCCGGCCTGATCGGCTGCCTGCCCGATCCGAAGATGCTGGAGACCTGGAACACCCGCGAGAAGGCGCTCTACGACACCAATCCCGGCCGGGTGCCGGCACTCGCCACGCTGCCCTTCGGTCCCACCGCCCATATGGGCCGGCTCAAGGGCGAGGCGAAGGACAAGGCCGCGGCGGAAGGCGCCCGCACGGTGCCGGGCCGCGAGCATGGCGGCAATTGCGACATCAAGGATCTGTCGCGCGGCTCGAAGATCTACTTCCCCGTCTACGTGCCGGGCGCCGGCCTCTCCATGGGCGACCTGCATTTCAGCCAGGGCGACGGTGAGATCACCTTCTGCGGCGCCATCGAGATGGCGGGCTGGGTCCATCTCAAGGTGAGCCTCATCAAGGACGGCATGTCGAAATACGGGATCAAGAACCCGATCTTCAAGCCGTCGCCGATGACGCCGAAATTCGACGACCACCTGATCTTCGAGGGTGTCTCGGTCGATGAATACGGCAAGCAGCATTACCTCGACGTGACCGTGGCCTACCGTCAGGCCTGCCTCAACGCCATCGAATACCTGAAGAAGTTCGGCTATTCGGGCGCCCAGGCCTATTCGATCCTCGGCACCGCCCCGGTCCAGGGCCACATCTCCGGCGTCGTCGACATCCCGAACGCCTGCGCCACGCTCTGGATTCCCACGAAGATCTTCGACTTCGACATCAACCCCGGCGCCGACGGGCCGATCAAGCACATCGACGGCTCGATCCAGATGCCGCTCTCGCCGGATCTGTGAGAGGCGGTTCTGCCCTTCAGTCGAGCGCGTCCCCCTCCCCCTTGTGGGGAGGGGTTAGGGGTGGGGGTGGGGGTGGCTCCGCCAGCCTCCAGAGGTCGAGGGTCACCCAACAACCCCCACCCTCGATCCCTCCCCACAAGGGGGGGGGTAGGCGCGCGACGTGTGTAACCGACTGCCCTTGAGGGGGAAGTACGTCGCCCCCGTCGCGTCGCCCATTGTCGATCCTTCGAGAGGCCCCCATGCCCGTCTACGATTATGCCTGCGACGCCTGCGGGCCCTTCACGGTGCTGCGCCCCATGGCTCAGTTCAAGGACCCGCATGACTGCCCCGATTGCGGCTCGTCCTGCGGCCGCGCCTTCCTCACGGCGCCCAACCTCGCCTCCATGGATGCGGGCCGGCGCAAGGCGCATGCGGTCAATGAGCGGAGCGCCCACGCGCCCCGCAAGTCGTCCGGGCATGGGGGCGGCTGCGGCTGCTGCTCGGGGACTTCGAAGACCAAGCAACCCGCGGCCGCGAAGAGCTTCCCCAACGCGCGGCCTTGGATGATCAGCCACTAAGGGCTGGTCGCCGAGCCCTCTTCCCGCGAGCGGGGAGAGGCGACGCACACAACAGGAGAACCCACCCATGATGCACGGCGACATTTCCTCGAGCAACGACAGCGTCGGCGTCGCGGTCGTCAACTACAAGATGCCGCGTCTGCACACGAAGGTAGAAGTTCTGGAGAACGCGCGGAAGATCGCCGACATGGTGGTGGGCATGAAGTCCGGCCTGCCCGGCATGGACCTCGTGATCTTCCCCGAATATTCGACCCACGGGATCATGTATGACGGCAAGGAAATGTACGAGACCGCCTCCGCCGTGCCCGGCGAGGAGACGGCGATCTTCGCCGAGGCCTGCCGGAAGGCGGGGGTCTGGGGCGTGTTCTCGCTGACCGGCGAGCGCCACGAGGAGCATCCGAACAAGGCGCCCTACAACACCCTCATCCTCATGAACGATCAGGGCGAGATCGTGCAGAAATACCGCAAGATCATGCCCTGGACTCCGATCGAGGGCTGGTATCCGGGCGATTGCACCTATGTCTCGGACGGGCCGAAGGGCCTCAAGATCAGCCTTATCATCTGCGACGACGGCAATTACCCCGAGATCTGGCGCGACTGCGCCATGCGCGGCGCCGAGCTCATCATCCGCTGCCAGGGCTACATGTATCCGGCCAAGGAACAGCAGATCCTGATGTCGAAGGCGATGGCGTTCGCCAACAACACCTATGTCGCCGTGGCCAATGCGGCCGGCTTCGACGGCGTCTATAGCTATTTCGGCCATTCGGCGATCATCGGCTTCGACGGCCGGACGCTCGGCGAATGCGGCACCGAGGAGATGGGCGTGCAATATGCCGCCCTCTCGAAGTTCCTCATCCGCGATGCCCGCGCCAACATGCAGTCGGAGAACCACCTCTTCAAGCTGCTGCACCGTGGCTATACGGGCATGATCAACTCGAAAGAAAACGAGCCCGGCAAGGCCGATTGTCCCTACGATTTCTATCGCCGCTGGATCGAGGACCCGGCCGGCACCCGCGAGGCGGTCCGCGCCATCACCCGCCCCGATCTCGGCACGCCGGAATGCCCGATCGAGGGCATCCCCAACGCCGCCAAGTAGGGTTCGCCAAAAGTCTGTTTGCAGTGTTTGTCCAAGGCCTTACCTCATCCTCATGTGCCGCGTAGCGGCCTCGAAGGAGGGCTCCAGGGATCGCACGATAACTGGAGGGCTCCTTCGAGGCCCGCTGACGCGGGCGCCTCAGGATGAGGGGGCTGATTGGATGATCGACTCCGGCATGAGCATCCGCCGAGAAATCCGATCAAGCAAGCTCTGTTAACGGGGATTCTATGAGCCCCATCCATGGGTTGGGCGCATCGAGGCTTGGTCTCGAAAGTTCAGTGGAAGCGGGTGATCGGCGCGGTCTCGATGGGGACGTCGATGCGGCAGCGCAGGCCTTCGGCTTGGAAATCGAGCTCGACCGAGCCCGCGAGTTCGCGCGCGATGCCACCGGTGATGAGCCGGGTGCCGAAGCCGCGGCGCTTGGGCTGCGCCACGGCCGGGCCGCCGCGCTCCCGCCACTCGATCTCCAGGCGGCGACCGCCCATTCCGTCCTCGGTGACGCGCCAGATCACCGACAGGCGGCCCTGAGTACCGGAGAGGGCACCGTACTTCGCCGCGTTGGTGGTCAGTTCGTGGGCGGTCATCCCCAGGGCCAGGACGTAGCGCGGCGGCAGGTCGATATCGGGGCCGACGAGTTCCATGTGGTCTGCCGAGCTACGGTAGGGGCTGAGCTCGTTCTCGAGCACGGCGCGGAGCGGCGCGCCGGTCCAGTCGTCGCGGGTCAGGAGATCGTGGGTCTTCGACAAAGCGAGGATACGGCCCTCCAGCTGCGCCGCCTGCTCCTCGCCGCCGCGCGATTGCCGGGCGAGGGACTGCACCGTGGCGAGGGTGTTCTTCACCCGGTGGTTCAGCTCGTGCATCATCGTCACCTGCTGCTCCTGCAGGCTGCGCGTGCGTTCGAGTTCGGCCCGCAGGCCGTCCTCGTGCTTCTCCAGCCCAGCGGCCATGGCGTCGAAGGCCTGGCCGAGCTGGCCGAATTCAGAGCGGCCCGTCAGGCCCGACCGGGCGAAGAGCTGGCCCGAACGCCAGGCGCGGGACGCCTTCAACAGCCGCCGCACCGGCTTGCGGATGAAGACGCGACCGCCGATCAGGGCTGCCACGATGGCAACCAGCGTCCCGAGGAAGATCAGGATCACCCCACGCCGGGTCGCCGCGTCGATATCGGCGAAGGCGGTGTCGCGGGCGAGGCCCACGGCGACGGTCATCCCGTCGAGGGCGCCGCCGGGATGGACCACGCCGGTGATGCGGCGCACGCCATCGAGACCGGGCATCTCCCCAACGCTGCCTTCGGAATCCGCCTTGCTCAGGTTGGACGCGAAGGCCGCCGGCAGCGCCTTGCCGACCCAGGTGCCGAGGTCGGGATTCTGGACGATGATGGTGCCGCTCCGGTCGGCCACCGTGACGGCGGCGTCCTTCGGCAGGCCGGCATGGGCCAGGCGGTCACCGAGCCAGGCGGGATCGAAGCCGAAGATGAGCAGGCCGGAGGATTTGGCGTCGGAATCCCGGATCGGATAGGCGAACTGAATGGTGGGAACCCCGCTGCCGCGACCGAGCACGTACTCGCCGATCACCGGCACGCCCGACACCATGGCCTTCTGAAAATAGGTCCGGTCGCCGATGGAATAGGCGCCCCGTTCCATCCCGCGGCTGTTGCAGACCAGACGACCCTCGGCATCCGCGAGGATGAGGATCGTCGCCCCCGACAGCTTGCGGATGATGGAGCGCAGGAAGCTGGTGCACCCCACCGCCTCCTGGTCGCGGATGAACGGAGCCTCCGCGAGGATGTCGAGGAGCTGGCGCATGCCGCCGGCGAATTGAGTGAGGTCTTCCGCCACCGCGCGGGCGTTGCGCAGGGCCGAGGCCGTCACGGCATCCTCGCGGGCGCTGCGCAGCGCGTGCTCGTTGAAGCTCTGGACCGCGATGGCGGGGACGAGGGCGAGCACGACCAGCGCGACGATACGGGATGTGAGCGTCATGACGGGAGGTCGGCCATGGGGAACGTTTCAGCCAGACGGAACCGGTTTGGCCGACCGAATCAGCTTGACCGTAATACTGTATGCCTGACTTGCCGGGGCGGTCGTATCGGTAATTTCGCACGGCGCAGGGATTTCTCCGCGACAGTGAACGCTCAATCGTCCCGGTTGAGGCTGGACCGGCGCTCAGCCTGCGGCCACAACCGCGTCAGCGTGAAAGCCCCGAGCGTGACAGCAGCGAGGAAGACCACATGAGCGACCGCATCACTCTCAAGGCCGGCGACGGCACCGTGGCGGTGATCTCGTCGTCCGGTGCCGAGCCCGTCTCCTGGCAGGTGAGCGGCCGGGAGTATCTCTGGAACGGCGATCCGGCGCACTGGAACCGGCACGCGCCCTGGCTCTTCCCGGTGGTGGGCGCCTCGTCCGGCGGCGTGGCCCGGGTGGACGGCACGGCCTATCCGATGGGCCAGCACGGTTTTGCCCGCGACCTGCCCTTCGCCATCGTTTCGCAGAGCGACGACACCGTCACCCTGCGCCTCACCGAGAGCGAGGCGACGCGCGCCCGCTACCCCTATCCGTTCCAGCTCGACATCACCACGCGGGTCGGCCCGGCCCATCTCGATTTCGAGATCTGGATCGAGAATACCGGCGAGACGGCCCTGCCCTACGCCCTGGGCTTCCACCCGGCCTTCCCCTGGCCCTTCGCCGGCGGGGAGCGCAAGGCCGGAGGCGGCTACGCGGTGGAGTTCGAGCACCCCGAACGGGCGATGGCGCCCGAGGTGGGGGATGGCGGCCTGCTCCTGCGCCAGGAACGCCCGTTCCCCCTCGAAGGTCGCATCCTGCCCCTCGATCCCGATCTCTTCGCCGAGGCCATCGTCCTGCGCGATGCGGCGAGCGCGCGGATGCGCTTCACCGCGCCCGATGGCAGCGCCATCCGCATGAACGTCTCGGACTTCCCGCACCTCGCCATCTGGACGAAGCCCACCGCGCCGTTCCTGTCCCTGGAATGCTGGACCGGTTACGCCGACTGGGCCGGCTTCGACGGCGACCTGACCCGCCGGGATTCGCAGCGCCTCATCGCCCCCGGCCAGCGTGCCCGCCACGGGGTCAGCCTCACCCTGGAAGGTCCGCGCTCATGATCCGCCCCGTCGACGAGAACGGCTTCTCGGCCGAAGCCTGGACACGGAACGCGGCGGCCTACGAGGCCATCCGGACGATGCCATTCAATGCCGAACTCGCCGCCGGCACCCTCGGCGAGGCCCGCTTTCGCCACTACATCCTGCAAGACGCGCATTACCTCATCGGCTTCGGCCGGGCGCTGGCACTGGCCGCGGCGAAATCGCCCGAGCCCGAGGGCATCGTGCAGTTCGCAAAAGCCGCCGAGACGGCCATCGTGGTCGAGCGCTCCCTCCATGGCGGCTTCTTCCGGGATTACGGCATCTCGGCGGAGACCTTCGCCGCCACGCCGCTGTCGCCCCCTTGCGACCACTACGTCTCGTATCTCCTCGCCACGGCCTACGGCGAACCCTACGAAGTGCTGGTCGCGGCCCTGCTGCCATGCTTCTGGATCTATGCCGAAATCGGCACCGACATCCTGTCGCGGGCGAGCGCCGGCAATCCCTACGCCGCCTGGATCGACACCTACGCGGGCGAGGAATTCGGCGCCGCCGTCGCCGAGATGATCGCGGCCACGGACGCCGCCGCGCGGGATGTCTCGCCCTCGCTGCGAGAGCGGATGCACCGCGCCTTCACGCGTGCGACCCAGCTCGAATGGATGTTCTGGGACGGGGCCTACCGCGAGGCGGCCTGGCCGGTCTGACCGTCGGGACGCCCGACGCCGGAGCACGGCGGCGGAACCCGCACCGGCTTTTGCGCGCCCGGCTTGACGATGCGGACGATGCCGTCGCGCAGGGAGAGCATGTGGCCGCGCTCCACATCGGTCCAGCACTCGTCGCGGGTGAGCGCCTTGGTGGCGATGACGGTCACCACGTCGTCGGTCCGCGTCTCCTGCGCGAAATCCACGTGCCAATCCTCGTCGATCAGGGTCGCGGTGCCGAAGGGCGCGCAGCGGGTGAGGTAGCACAGGCGCTTGCCGCAATGGGCATAGAGCGTCCGGCTGTCGCTGAGCAGCATGTTGAACACGCCGAGCCCGTGCAACTCGGCGCAGAGTTCAGCGACGGCGTTGTCGAGCCGCGCCGGGCTCGGCAGGCTCGGATAGCGGGCCTGCAGCCTGTCAAGCATCCAGCAGAAAGCGTATTCGCTGTCGGTGGAGCCCACCGGCTTGAACCAGGTCAGCGGCCACTTCTTCACGCCCTTGAGCTGGCCGTTATGGGCGAAGGTCCAGCGCCGTCCCCAGAGCTCGCGGCTGAACGGATGGGTGTTCTCGAGCCCGACCCGGCCGCGATTGGCTTTGCGCACATGCGCGATCACGATCCGGCTCTTGATCGCGTAGTCGCGCAGGAGCTTGGCCAGAACCGAGCGCGCGCTCGGCTCGGGCTCGTGGAAGGCGCGCGCCCCCCGCCCCTCGTAGAAGGTGATGCCCCATCCATCGGCGTGAGGCCCGGTCTCCCCGCCGCGCCGGGCGAGGCCCGCGAAGGAGAAACGGATGTCGGTGGGCACGTTCGCGCTCATGCCGAGCAATTCGCACATGGAAAATCTTGCAGCTTCTGGCGATGCGCTTGCGACGAGAAAGCGGGCTGTGGGGGGAGCGGGCGCCGAGGACGCCGGGGAGACACAAACCTAGGAGTGTTTGGCACGGCCGACAACCGCGGAGGCGCATGTGCCGGGCGACACGACAAGATTCCTCACCGGCGGACTCGCGCCTTCCCTGCCCGGCGGCGATCCTCTAAGCCGACCTCGGATGATGGACCGTACCCGGCGCGGGCCGCCGGAGGGAAACGTCGATGGATCGTGATCCGATCGCCTTCGCCTGGAAGTCGGCGCGGACACTCCAGGTTTCCGCCATCGCCCTGACCTTGGGGATCGGCCTTCCCCTCGCTTTGTTCGCCCTGCTCTGCCTGCGCGATCTCGTGAGCGTCCTGGTCCAGGCACCGGCGCAGACCGTTCCCTTCCTCCGGATCGCCATGGAACGGCCCTGGAACGCGGCCGGTGAGCCGGCCCTGGTGGCCGTCTCCGGCTGGCCCCTTCCGCCCGTCGACGTGATCCTGTGGGCGCTGACCGGCCTCGCCGCCGTCGCCATGCTCGCGGCGGCCCTGGGCTGGATCGTGGCGCGCCTGTGCTTCTCCGCCCAGTCCCGGACGATCCGTCTCCTCAACGAACGGGTGACCACGGCGATCCTGCACGCCCCCACGGCCGCACGGGACGAGGCCCGCAGCCTGGCGCAGCATGTGGGCGCGATGCTGGCGCGGCTCGACACCCTGTTCGGCCTCGGCATCGTCGTCCCGGTCACCGCTCTGGCGACCATCATCCTGGCCCTCGCCATGGCCGGCCTCGCTGCCCCGAGGCTGGTGCCGACGGTGGCGGTGGGTCTTCTCGCCGCCGCCCTCGCCCGCCTCCTGATCCTCCGCCGCACCCGCAAGCGGACGATCCTGCGCCTCAGTTCCGGCGTCTCGGCGGAACGGTTCCTCTCCGACCTCATCCGGCGGGTCCCGGCGGTGCGTGCCCATGGGGCCGAGGCGTTCGAGCGCGACCGTCTCGCGGCCAGGGGGGCGGCGATCCGCGATGCCCTCGCGTCCGCCGAATCCTCCCTCGCCTTCGCGCGGGCGCCCTCCCTCGCCCTCGGCGTCCTGCTGCCCGCCATCATGCTGGCCGTGGCTCTGTGGCGCGGCGAGAGCGGCACGGCGCCTCCCGTGGCGCCCGGCGCCCTGGTGGCGGCCGGCGGTGGCTTCGCCCTCGCCGTCCTCGCCCTGGCGGTGACCCTGCGCCTGCGCTCGATCCACGAGGGGGTGTCCCCGGTCTTCCGCGATCTCGCAGCGACCCTCGTCTCCCTCGAAAGTCGCGGCGGCTACAGGCCCGGGCCCTTCGCCGCCTTGCCGAAGGGCGGGACGCTCGCCGCGTCCGGGGTCGGCGTCTACGATCCCGCCAGCGGGGAGCGCCTCACCGGTGTCGACGTCACCGTGGCGATGCCCTCTCATCTCGCCATCGTGGGCGAACGCGGCAGCGGCGCGCGGGCGCTGGCCGCCCTGCTGGCCGGCCAGCTCGAACCCACGGCGGGGTCGGTGACCTATGACGGGATCGACCTGCGCAGCCTCGATCCGGCCGAGCGGGCCAGCCACATCGCCCTGGCGGGCGCCGAGGCGATCCTGATCGAGGGCACGCTGGAGCAGAACATCCTCTACGGCGCGGCGCGGCAAGAGCGTCCCTCGGAGACGGACCTCATCGAGGTGCTGCGCCTGACCGGGCTCGACGCCTTCGTCTATGCGCGCGGCCTCGAAGGCACCGTGGATCCGGCGGCCGAGCCGGCCGTCGCGAAGACGATCGTCGCCGCCCGCCACGCCGTGCGCGAGGCCTTGGTGGCGGACAAGGCGGCGCGGCTGGTGGAGCCGTTCGATCCCGCCCGCTACAACCATCAGGCGACGGTGGGCGAGAACATCCTGTTCGGCGAGGCCGTGGGTTCCGCCTTCTCCGGCAGCCATATCGCCGCCCATCCCTACCTGCGCGCGGTGCTGGAGGCCGAGGACCTGACCCGGCCCTTCACCGAGATCGGGCTGCAGGTGGCGCGCAGCACCATCGAGATCTTCGCCGACCTTCCGGACGATCACCCCCTCTTCGATGCGTTCTCACTGTTTCCCGCGGCCGAGCGCGGATTCTTCGAGGATCTCGTCAGCCGCCAGCCCGAAGCGAAGGGCTGGCGCCGGGGACCGGCGGGCCAGCGCGACCGCAAGCGCCTGATCGGGCTGGCGCTCCGCTACAGCGAGACCCGGCACCGGTTCGGCCTGATCGACGCCGCCTTCGAGGACCGCATCGTCGCCGCGCGCCATTCCTTCGCCCGGCTGATGCCGCAGAGCCTGCGCGCGAGCGTCGAGTTCTACGATCCCACCCGGCTCAACCCGGCCGCCAGCCTGGAGGAGAACCTGCTGTTCGGCCGGATCAACGGCGAGGAGGCGGGGGCCGAACAGCGTGTGCGGGCGCTGGTGCGCCGCGTCCTCGTCCAGCAGCATCTTGAATCCGCCGTCTACCGGCTCGGCCTCGCCAGCCGTGTGGAGCCGGGCATGGGCGGCGGCGGGGCGAGCCTCGGGGAGAACGCCATCGGCTCGCGCGAGCGCATCGGCATCGACCTCGCCCGCTGCCTCGTGCGCAAGCCGGACATCGTCGTCGTCGCCATCGCCCTCGACGACGGCAAGTCCGCCGAGATCCGGGAGCGCCTCGCCAGCCTGCGCGCGGCGAGGGCCGGTCGCGGCCTCATCGTCTGCCTGCCGAGTGCCGACACCCTCGACGCGAACGATCCCTTCGGCGCGGTGCTGCATGTGGAACGCAACACGGTACTGGCCGCCTGACCGGGCCGTGAGACGCCCCTCCTCGTCGCCGCTTTTCCCAGTTGGTCCGCTTCGCCACGCCGCTGCCGCTGCCGCTCAACAGTGGCGTGGCTAGGCGGGCAGGAACGCCATCGCATCCACCTCGACCAACATGTCGGGGAATGCCAGCGCCGCAACGCCGATCAATGCGCTGGCCGGGGGGCATTCGGCGTTGATCCAGCGATCGCGCACCGCCCGGATGACCGGTAGCTGGCTTGGATCATAGTCCCGGACATAGATCGTGAGACGCGCCACGGCGCTGAAATCGGCACCCGCCGCCTGAAGCGTCGCCTGCATGTTCTGGAACACCCGATCGAGCTGGGTTGCCAGATCCCCGCTGACCACTTCGCCGGTGCCGTCGAAGGGGACATGGCCCGAGAGGATGAGCAATCGGCCTTCTGAAACCAGCATCGCCTGCGAGATGCCGGGTATCGAGGGACCGGGCGGATTGATGGGTCGCAGCATCTCGCTTCTCCATTGCCGGCATGGGGCGACGGCCCACGAATGCCAGGCCGACGATACGTCTCTCCGATGTGATCTTCGCGACAGAGCATCCCTCGAGCCGCAGAACTCCGCATTTCCATCGGCGTCAGTGATCGTCGGTCGACCAAAGAAGGAAGGCGGGGGCGCTTCCCCTATTGCCGCCCCATTGGGATGGGATAAGCAAGGCTTCGTGCACCCTGTTGCACGGTGCCGGCGGTCGGTCGGTGCATCCCTCTCCAGGGCCGGGCATGGTCGTTCTACCCTCGCCAGTCGTACAGCGCCGCGCCGCCTGGCTTCTTCTGTTCGCCCTGGCGCTCGCCGTGCCCGGCATCGCGCGGGCGCAATCGGCTAAGGCCACCGCGCCGATCCCGGCGGCGACCCTCGCGCTGATGAGCCAGAAGGGCACCAGCGCCTCGGCGCCGGTCCTGTTCAGGGCCTACAAGAAGGAATCCGAGATCGAGGTCTGGAAGAAGGCCGCCGGCGGGCGCTTCGTCCATATCAAGACCTTTCCGATCTGCCGCTGGTCGGGCCAGCTCGGCCCCAAGCGCAAGACCGGCGACCGGCAGACGCCGGAAGGGTTCTATTCGGTGCCCCCGCGCCAGATGAACCCGAATTCGAGCTACTATCTTTCCTTCGATGTCGGCTACCCCAACGCCTACGACCGTGCGCAGGGCTCCACCGGCTCGGCCGTGATGGTCCACGGCGTCTGCTCGTCCATGGGGTGTTTCGCCATGACCGATCAGGTGGTCGGCGAGATCTACGCCATCGCCCGCGACGCCTTCGCCGGCGGTCAGGCGGCGTTCCAGTTCCAGTCCTACCCGTTCCGGATGAATGCGGCGAACATGGCCCGCTACCGGACGGACCCGAACATCGCCTTCTGGCGCCAGCTCAAGGAAGGCTCGGACCGGTTCGAGGCGACGGGCGAGGAGCCCAACGTCACCGTCACCGCCGGCCGCTACGCCTTCCTCCCCTACAAGGACCCTGCCCTCGAATCCCTGGTGACGGCGCGCCGGGTGCAGGAGGAGGCGCGCATCGCCAGCCTCGTGGAGGAAGGGAGTGCCGCCGTGCGCACCACCTATTCCGACGGCGCGCAGCATCCGTTCTGGGCCGCCCTCTCCGCCAAGGGCGTCTCCCTCGGCGATGTGAGCCGGCCCGAGGCCCTGGCCTATGCCGGCCAGGACGTGATCGTGATCCCGGCCCAGCGCCGCCCGATTCTCGTCGCCGAGGCGGTCTGGTCGCGCTGGATGGTGGCGGCCTCGGTTCCCGCGCTCATGCGGGTGCGCGGGTTCAAGCCGGCCTACGAGCAGGCGCCGTCGCGCTTCGCCGTCCTCGTCACGCGCTACGATCAGACCCTGCCGACGATCCTCTCGGCCTCTCTCACCGGACAAATGCCGGCCCCGACCCCGCCGGCCATCATAGAGACTCTGGCGCAGCGCTAGCGCATACGGATGAGCGGGTTCCCCTCCCCCCGCGCGCGGGGAGAGGATCACAGGCACCTTGTCGTGCCTGTGATGAGCGGAGCGAGGGTGAGGGGGCGGTTCCGAATGAGCCTCACCCCGGACGAGCCCCCTCACCTTCGGCTACCGCCTCGACGCGCTCCCCGACGAGAGGGAGACGCGTCCCTCTCCCCGCAGGCGGGGCGAGGTGATGCTCACGCCCGGACCGCACGCGGTCGCTCAGCTCAGCCGAATAACTCAGCCGCCGCCCCTCTCACGGCCCCGCGCTCGACAGGCGCGCGGGCGGCGTCCCTCGCAGGGCGGTGCTGACGGGGACGAGGCGGATGCCACGGGTTTCGAGGTCGCGCGACCAGCGGGCGATCCGCTCGATCGTCATGGGCATCGCCCCGGCCGAGGCCAGCGCGAACCCATTGGCCTTGGCCTGGGCTTCGAGCCGGGCGAGTTCGCGGTCGATCGCCTCGGCCTGGGGCATGGCGTCGAGGACGATTTCGGCGCGGGCGACGGGAATCTTCAGCTTGCCGCCGAGAGACGTCGCCAGGGAGCGCGACGAGGTGCCGTCATCCACGAAGCCGAGCCCCCTGGCGCCGATCTCGCGCAGCACCGGTTCGAAGGCGGCCGCATCGCCCTCGAGCTTGGCTCCCATGAAGGTCACGAGGCCGACATAGCCCCCGAACCGGCTCATCACCCAGGACAGCCGGTCGAGATTTTCCGGCGGTCGCGAACTCGTCAGCATGGTCTGCGGGCCGGGATCGCTGTCGGGATAGTCGAACGGCTCCATCGGCGCCTGGACCAGGATCTCGTGGCCGAAATCGCGGGCGCGGGCAACGCTGCGTTCGAGGTCGCCGCCATAGGGCGAGAAGGCGAGGCTGATCGCGGGCGGCAGCTTGGCGATGGCGCCCGCCGTGGCGGCCTGCCCGACGCCGAGGCCGGTGACGAGAATGGCGATGCGCGCGCCCGGCGCCCCCGCGCCGGGATCGGGGCGGGCATAGACGTCGAGGGGCCGGCGGCGACCGTCGCCGATCTTCGGCACGTTGCCGTGACGGCCTCGTTCCATCAGCCGGGGATCGGGACCGGCGAGGCGCACGGGTTCGCTATCGGGCACGCGGATGATCACCGCCTCGGTGGGGGCTTCCGTGCCGGCGGGCCGCACCACACGGACGCCCGATGCCGTCTCGACCTCGCCGGCCGAGCGCGGGGCCGATGGCGGGGGCTCGGGGGCCTTCGCCACGGGGGGAGGAGCCGCCGGTTCGCGCAGGGTGATCGTCGCGACGGCGGACGGCTCGCCGCCCTGGGGGTCGCCAACCATCGCCAGGATGGTGAGGCCGATGGCGAGGCCCGCCACCGCCATGGCGACCACGGCCGCCGGGCTCATCCGGGGCATCGAGACGCCGCGCAACCGCTGGCCGAGCGTGCGGGACGCCGCAGCACTCTTGGTCCCCAGCGGACGGGTCAGGATGTCGTCGGTGGCCACGGTCAGCCGTTTCCCTGAAGGCTCGCGACCGACGGATGCTGGGCGCGCACGATGCGAGAAACGAAGCGGCCCGCAGAGTCGGTTCTCACCGACATTGCGGGCCGCGCTGGTTAATGTTTGTTTAAATCCGGCGACACGAGTCGCGTTTCAGGACAGTGCCGGGACCGTCAGTTCGGAACGGCGGCCTTCGGCGTGTTGGCCGCGCCCTTCTGGATGCCGCGGATGAAGTCGACGGCGGCGATGAGCTGCTTGTCCTTGGCCGGGTCCGGCGGGACGTAAGCCGACGAACCGCCGCGCTCCTCGACATCCTTCTGCTTGAGGTGCCCCTTCAGGCCGGCCTCGCCCTTGGTCTCGTCCTTGCCCTTCAGCTCGTCGGGGATCTCCTGCAGGACCTCCTGGTCCGGCTCGATGCCCTTGGCCTGGATGGAGCGGCCCGACGGCGTGTAGTAGCGCGCCGTGGTGAGGCGCAGGGCGCCGCTGCCGCCCAGCGGGATGATCGACTGGACCGAGCCCTTGCCGAAGGAGCGCGTGCCGAGCACCGTGGCGCGCTTGTGATCCTGCAGGGCGCCGGCCACGATCTCCGAGGCCGAGGCCGAGCCGCCATTCACCAGGACGACGATGGGCTTGCCCTTGGTGAGGTCGCCGGACTTGGCCGAGAAGCGCTGGGTCTCGTCCGGGTTGCGGCCTCGGGTGGAGACGATCTCGCCCCGGTCGAGGAACGCGTCGGAGACCGAAACCGCCTGATCGAGGAGGCCGCCCGGATTGTTGCGCAGGTCGAGGACGTAGCCCTTCAGCTTGTCCTGGCCCACTTCCGTGGAGAGCTTGTCGATGGCGTTGCGCAGGCCGTCATAGGTCTGCTCGGTGAACTGCGTCAGGCGGATGTAGCCGACATCGCCGCCCTCGGCCCGCGAGCGCACCGGCTTGATCTTGATGACGTCGCGGTTGAGCACGACGTCGATGGGATCCTTGGACTCCTTGCGGGAGATCTTGAGCTTCACCGGCGAGTTCACCGGACCGCGCATCTTGTCGACGGCCTGGTTCAGGGTCAGACCCTGAACCTGGTCCTCGTCGATCTGCGTGATGATGTCGTTGGTGAGGATGCCGGCCTTGGAGGCGGGGGTGTCGTCGATGGGGCTGACCACCTTGATCAGGCCGTCCTCCATCGTGACCTCGATGCCGAGGCCGCCGAACTCGCCCTTGGTCTGCACCTGCATATCACGGAAGCTCTTCGAGTCCATGTAGCTCGAATGCGGGTCCAGCGAGGTGAGCATGCCGTTGACGGCCGCCTCGATCAGCTTGGCCTCGTCGGGCTTCTCGACATAGTCGGTCCGCACCTTCTCGAACACGTCGCCGAACAGGCTGAGTTGGCGATAGGTCTCCGCGGAGGCCGCCACCGCGCTGGTCCCGGAGAGCAGATGCGTCTGGGTCGCGAGAAGGGAGGAACCGACGCCAAGAAACGCGCCGGCCAGGACTAGGGAAATCTTGCGCATTATCCGCGAACCTTCTCGCTGGGGCTCTTCGCCCACCACGGCTCCGGATCGATGGAGCCGCCGTCTTTCCTGAACTCGACATATAGAACCGGCCCGTCACGGTCGCCCGGAGCGGTGCCCTGGCCGCCCTCACCCATGGCCGCCACCGGTTCCCCCGCAAGCACGAACTGTCCGACCTCGACGCTGATCTGATCCATACCGGCCAGCAGCAGATAGTAGCCATCGCCGGCATTGATGATCAAGAGTCGTCCATACGAGCGAAACTGCCCGGCGAACGACACCCACCCATCGGACGGAGACGAGACCACCGCCTTCGGGCGGGTCGCGAGCGATATGCCGCGGGTCGTTCCGCCATTGCCGTCGGGCTGGTTGAAGCCGCGCAGGGTCGCGCCGCTCACGGGCTTGGGCACCTCGCCGCGGGTGTCGACGAAGCGAATCTTGGGGGCGAGCCGCGCGGGATCGCGCGTGCCGGCCGCCGCGAAGCGCTCCTGGGTCGCGCGCGCCTCCTTCGTCTCGGCGGCGCGGGCCTCCTCCGCCGCCCGGCGGGCCGAGGCGACCTCGTTCTCCATCCGGTCGAGGAGCTCCTTCAGGCTTTTCGCCTGGACGCCGAGCTCGGCCGTGCGCGCGCGCTCGGTGACGAGCCCGCTCTCCACCTCGGCGAGGCGGGTGCGGCGGGCCGAGATGAGGGCGTTGATCCGCTGCTGCTCCCTGGCCCAGCCGGTGAGGTCGTTCTGCAGGCCCTCGCGATCGGCGGCGATGAGCCCCTTCAGCCGCACCATCTCGGTGAGGTCGGCGGCCAGGGTCTCGGCCTCGCCGCGCAGTTCGGGCACCACGGCCCCGAGCAGCATCGAGGTGCGGATCACGGCGAGCACGTCCTCCGGCTGGACCAAGACGGCCGGGGGCGGCCTCCGGCCCATGCGCTGCAGGGCGGCGAGGATTTCGGCGATGACGCCCCGGCGGGCTTCCAGGGAGCGGCGGATGCCGGATTCGCTGGCGGTGAGCGTCTTCAGGCGCTCCTCCAGCCGGCTCATCCGGTCCTCCGTCGCCTGGGCCTGGCGTGTGGCATCGAGGAGGGCGGCATTCAGCTTGGCCCGGTCTCCGGCGACCGAGGCGATCTCCGCCTCGAGCTTGGCCCGCGCGCCGGTGGAGGCGGCAAGCTGCTCCTCGATCCGCTTCAGGTTCTCGGCGCGGCGGGCCTTCTCGTCGATGGCGCGCTGCACCGCGTCGGCGGCGGCGGCATCCTGCGGTTTCGGCGCGTCCTGTTGTTTCGCGCTGTCCTGGGCCTGGGCACGACCGAGCGCCAGCACCGCCATCGCCGCGAAGGCAGCGATGCGGATCGCTCCGCCGTCAGGCCCGCGCCGCGCGTATCCGCCCCTCATGCGTCGATGTCGCCCCGGTGATAGGGATGTCCCGCAAGGATCGTCAGCGTTCTGTACACCTGCTCCAGGGCCAGCACGCGCACAAGGCCGTGAGGCAGGGTGGCCGCCCCGAAGGCGAGGGAGAGGTCGGCGCGCGTGCGCACCGCAGGCGCCAGCCCGTCGGCGCCGCCGATGGCGACGACCAGGGTCGCCGTGGCCGCGTCGCGCCAGGACGCGATCCGCTCGGCGATGCGCTCGCTGGTCCAGTCGGAGCGCCCGCGCTCGTCATAGACCAGCAGCACGCTCGACGCCGCCGGGGCATGGGACAGGATCATTGCCCCCTCCTCCACGCTGCGGTCGATCGCGCGCCGGGCCCGGCTCTCCGGGATTTCGACCACGTCGCAGGCGGTGAGACCCAATCCGCGACCGAGCTGGACCGCCCGTTCACGATAGCGCGAAGCCAGATCCCGCTCGGGACCGGGCTTGAGGCGGCCCACCGCCGTCACGAGCAGACGCACGCGTCAGGCGCCCCGCGCCATCGGGCCGGTGCTCAGCCGGCCATGAGGTCGGTGGTGGGACGATCGGCGCCCCACATCTTTTCGAGATTGTAGAAGCCGCGGACTTCCGGGCGGAAGATATGGACGATGATGTCGCCCGTATCGATCAGCACCCAATCACATGCGGGCAAGCCCTCGACACGGGCCGTTCCGAAGCCCTTGGACTTCATTTCCTGCAGGATCCGGTCGGCGATGGCGCTGACATGGCGCTGCGAGCGGCCAGAGGTGATGATCATCGTGTCGGCGAGCGAGGTCCGACCGGCGAGATCGATCTCGATGGTTTCCTCGGCCTTCATGTCCTCGAGACAATCGAGCGCGAGCGCCTTGAGATCGCCGATGCGCTGATCGGTGGCGTGGTCGGAACCTGTGGTCCCGGAAGGGTGCGAATCGGTCAGTGTCTCGATTCCCGAAGTGACGGCGGTCATTTTACCTGAACAATCTATAGTCTGGAGAGAGTGGAACGATCACTCTCCGTTTTCAAGAGTCGCGACGCGCTCGTCATCGTCCGGCCCGGAGGGCCGTGGACGACAGGGTCGAGCGCGGGCCATGGAGAAACACCCAGGCCGGGGGTTCGAGATCGGCGAGGAGACCCGCATCCGATTCGTCGATGCGCCATCGTCCCATCGCCTGCGCCCCTCGGGCGCTCGGCGCCGTCAGGGTGAAGCCCGGCCTATCGATGATGGCAATCGGCATCGTGGCGGCGATAGCACGAAAATCGCGCCAGCGGTGAAATGCCGCGAGAGAGTCGGCCCCCATGATCCAGACGAAGCGCACGGCGGGGTGGCGGGCCTGGAGGTATGCGAGGCTCTGGCGGGTGTAGCAGGCGCCGATCTGCGTTTCGAAACCGGTGATGGCGATGCGCGGATGGTCGGCGACGGCGGATGCCACCGCGATCCGCGTCTCGAGGGGGGCAAGAGCCGTGCGGTCCTTGAGCGGGTTGCCGGGGGTGACCATCCACCAGATGCGGTCGAGCCGCAGCCGTTTCAGCGCCACGAGGCTCACGTGGCGATGGCCGAGATGGGCCGGATTGAAGGACCCGCCATAAAGGCCGATCCGCAGACCTGGTACGGCGGGAGGCAGCCGGACGAGCCCCTCCGCCTCAAGCCGCACGGGTGGAGCCGACACGCCGCATCAGGCAGGCCGCGTCAAGGACGCGTCTGCCCGCGGCCATGGACCCGGTACTTGAAGGTCGTCAGCTGCTCGACGCCCACCGGACCGCGCGCATGCATGCGCCCGGTGGCGATACCGATCTCGGCGCCGAAGCCGAACTCGCCGCCATCGGCGAATTGCGTCGAGGCGTTGTGGGTGACGATGGCCGAATCGACTTCCGCGAGGAAGCGCGTCGCCTCGGCGGCGTCGGCCGTGACGATGGCGTCGGTATGGTGCGAGCCGTTTGCCTCGATATGGGCGATCGCCGCGTCGAGCCCGTCCACCACCTTCACGGCGATGATGGCGTCGAGATACTCGGTGCGCCAGTCGATCTCGGTGGCGGCGGTGACCCGCGCATCCACCGCCTGCGTCGCCTCATCGCCGCGGACGCTGCAGCCGGCCTCGATCAGCGCCGTGACCAGGGGGGCGAGGTGGGTCTCCGCCACGGCGGCATCGACGAGCAGGGTCTCGGCGGCGCCGCAGATGCCGGTGCGGCGCATCTTGCTGTTGATCACCAGGGTGCGGGCCATGTCGAGATCCGCGCCGGCCGCCACGTAGACGTGGCAGATGCCGTCGAGATGGGCGAAGACCGGGACCTTGGCCTCGGACTGGACGCGCTCCACGAGGCCGCGCCCGCCACGGGGCACGATGACGTCGATGCAGCCGTCGAGGCCCGACAGCATGGCGCCCACCGCCGCGCGGTCACGGGTGGGGACGATCTGCACCGCGTCCGCCGGCAGACCGGCGGCCTCCAGCCCCTCGCGCATGGCACGCGCGATGGCCATGGCGGTGCGGTGGCTGTCCGACCCGGCGCGCAGGATAGCGGCATTGCCGGCCTTGAGGCACAGGGCCCCCGCATCGGCGGTGACGTTGGGACGGCTCTCGAAGATGACGCCGACGACGCCGAGCGGCACGGCGATCCGCTCGATCAGCAGCCCGTTCGGGCGCTCGAACGCCGCGAGCTGGCGACCGACGGGGTCGGGCAGCGCGCCGATCTTGGCCACCGCATCGGCCATGGCGGCGAGCCGGCCCTCGTCGAGGGTGAGACGGTCGATCAGCGCCTGGGTCTGTCCGCTGTCCTTCGCGGCGGCGACGTCGCGCGCGTTCTCGGCCAGGATCGCGTCCCGGCTCGCCCTCAGGCACTCGGCCACCTGGCGCAGGGCGACATCCTTCGCCTGGGCCGAGGCCTGGGCGATTTTGCGGGCGGCCGCGCGGGCGCGGTGGCCGATCTCCTGCATCTGCTCGGTGAGATCGGGGGCGGCGGCGAAATCGGATCTCAGGTTCAGAACGGGCACGGTCTGTTTCCTCGCAGCTCACCGTTCAAGGCGATGGCGGCATATCGATTGTGCCCTCATGCCATGCGTCGAGGCGGCAAAACAAGCACATTGCATAATAGTCGAGCCTATTCTCCCGCCATTGCGAGGTCATCGCGATGCACCATTTCAGCGCGACCGGGATGAGTAAGCAATTCTGCGATCTCCCGACTCGGGCGACCGATGATCTGTGCCGCCTGTGCACTGTCATAAGCCACGAGGCCACGCCCGAGGGTGCGGCCCTGCACGTCCCGGATGATCACAGCGTCCCCGCGCCCGAAGTTTCCCGACAGTCCGGTGACACCGACGGGCAGCAGGCTCGCGCCGCCCTGCAGGGCGCGGGCCGCCCCGGCATCGACCACGAGGATACCGCGCGGCTCGAGCGAACCGGCGATCCAGGCCTTGCGCGCGGCGACGGGGTTCGAGCCGGACAGGAACCAGGTGCAGCGCCCCCCCTGCAGGATGGTGCGCAGGGGGTTCTTCTCGCGCCCGTCGGCGATGATCATGTGGGTGCCGCCGCTCGCGGCGATCTTGCCCGCCTCGACCTTGGTGCGCATGCCGCCCCGCGATAGTTCCGAGGCCGGCCCGCCCGCCATGGCCTCGATCTCCGGCGTGATCCGCTCGATGAGGGGCAGATGACGCGCGTTCGGGTCGCTTGCGGGGGGCGCCGTGTAGAGACCGTCGATATCGGAGAACAGCACCAGCACGTCGGCCCCGATCATGGTGGCGACACGGGCGGCGAGACGGTCGTTGTCGCCGTAGCGGATCTCGCTGGTGGCCACCGTGTCGTTCTCGTTGACCACCGGTACGGCACGGACTTCGAGGAGCTTCAGCACGGTGGCGCGGGCATTGAGGTAGCGGCGGCGCTCCTCGGTGTCCTGCGGCGTCACCAGGATCTGGCCCGCCGCGATGCCGTGATGGCCGAGCGCCTCGGCCCAGTAGCGCGCGAGCGCGATCTGCCCCACGGCGGCGGCGGCCTGGCTCTCCTCCAGCCGGAGCGTGCCGGGCGCGTAGCCGAGCACCGTCCGCCCCAGGGCGATGGCACCCGACGAGACGACGAGGACGTCGACGCCCCGCGCATGCAGATCGGCGATGTCCTCGGCGAGCGCCGCCAGCCAGGCATGGCGCAGGCGACCGCGCGCACGGTCGACGAGCAGCGCCGAGCCGACCTTGATGACGACGCGGCGGAAATCCTGAAGGGAGGGGATCTGCGAAGAAGCGTTTTGGTGAGAAGAGGTCATCATCGGGAGCTTTGCACGGCGCAGGCGAGGTCCGTTCGTGAAAAATCGTTGCCCTTGAACAGGAGCGGCACGCCCGCCGCCTTCGCGACGGCATACGCGAAACAGTCGCCATAGTTGAGGGCCGCGGGATGGCGTCCCTTGCCGAAGCGCAGGAAGGCCTCCGTGGCCAGTCGGAGGTGCATCGCATCGAAGGCCACGACGCGGATGTTGGGCTGCTCATCGAGATACTCGACGAGTGTCCACTGATCGTCGCGTCCTGTCTTCACCGTCATGACACGGTGAAGCTCCGCAAGAGTCGGCGTGCCGATCAGGCAGATGGAACGGTGGAGAACGCGGCCGTAATCGACGGGGCCGTCTTCGCGCAAGAAGATCGCCACGAGGGCCGAGGTGTCGACGGCGATCGTATGATCCGCCGCAGTCATCAAATCGGCAGGCCGTTCTCGTCGTACATGTCGGAATGGTCAGACGTCGCGCCGGGCAGCTTGGTGGCCGCGCTCCGAGCCGACAAGGCCCGCAATTCCTGATATCTCCGCTCCACTTCCTCGGGGGCCAGCACGTCCCAAGCCTGGGACCGGCGATCCTTGAATTCCCTCAAGGCTGTTTCGACCACATCGGCGATGGATGTCCTGCTGGAGCGAGCCAGGGAATGTGCGATCTCGTAGGCGACGTCGCTCCTCACATTCAGTTGCTTCGTCATCCTCGAACTCCACCGACGGCAGCACGTAGCTTAGCGCTACATGCCCATGCCCTCAAGGCTGCCAAGCCTCCGCCGGCTGGGCCTCGGCCTCGGCGGCCTTGGCTTCCATCATCTCGCGGGTGATCGCGCGCAGAGCATCCTGCACGCCGAGGCCGGTAGCCGAAGACAGGATCAGCGGTTTGGACTTGGAGGCCCGCTTCAGTCGCGCCACCTGTTCCTTCAGCGTATCGGGATCGACGGCATCGGACTTCGACAGGGCCACGATCTCGTGCTTGTCGGCTAGGCCGTTGCCATAGGCCTCCAGTTCCTTCCGCACCAGCTTGTAGGTCTTGCCGGCATGCTCGCTCGTGGCTTCCACGAGGTGGAGCAGCACGCGGCAGCGTTCCACATGGGCGAGGAACTTGTCGCCGAGGCCGACGCCGTCATGCGCGCCCTCGATCAGGCCGGGAATGTCGGCGAGCACGAATTCACGCTCGTCCGAGCGGACCACGCCGAGGCCCGGATGCAGGGTGGTGAAGGGATAATCGGCGATCTTGGGCCTGGCCGCCGTCACCGTCGCGAGGAAGGTCGACTTGCCGGCATTGGGCAGGCCGACGAGGCCGGCATCGGCGATGAGTTTCAGGCGCAGCCAGATCCACTGCTCATGGCCTTCGAGGCCCGGATTGGCGTGTTTTGGCGCGCGGTTCGTCGAGGTGGTGAAATAGGCGTTGCCGAAGCCGCCATTGCCGCCCTTGGCCAAGCGCACGCGCTGCCCGATATGGGTCATGTCGGCGATCAGGGTCTCACCATCCTCGGCGATGATCTCGGTTCCGGCGGGCACCTTCAGCACCACATCCGCCCCATTGGCGCCGTGGCGGTTCGAGCCCATGCCGTGCTCGCCCTTCTTGGCCTTGAAATGCTGCTGGTAGCGGTAGTCGATCAGCGTGTTGAGGCCGTCGACACACTCGACCCAGACATCGCCGCCCCGGCCGCCATCGCCGCCGTTGGGGCCGCCGAACTCGATGAACTTTTCGCGCCGGAACGCGACGCAGCCGGCGCCGCCGTCACCGGAGCGCACATAGACCTTGGCTTCGTCGAGAAATTTCACGGGTGTTCTCGTCTCTGTCGTTCATTCGCCGAGCGCGGGGCCTACCGGCTCCGGACCTTGGCGAATCACATGCGGGTTCGGGTTCAGGCTGCGCCTTGTCGGCACTTCCCGTCGAGGTTCAGGTACTGCACGCTGCGCAGGCCCGCCTCGAACCACGCCCCACCCGACTTCGTCCGGTCGTAGGCGTAGAGATTGATGACGATGGCGCCGTCCGGCGAGGTGAGGGTCGCCGGTACCTGCGCGTCGTCGAAGGCCCAGATCGGGCGGGAATCGGAGCCGAACTCGGCCCGTGTCCCGTCCATCTCGAACTGGCTCACCTGGGCGAAGACCGGCCGCTCGTCATGGTCGGAGATCGCGAAGGTGAAGCCGACCTTGGGGCTTCGCCCGACGAAGTTGTAGAATTCGCAGTAGAGCGTCGGGCTCCGTGGCGACGGTCTTTGAATGTCCGCGACCGGGGTCGCGGGAGGCTCCCCTCCGCCACCCAGAAGCACGAGGGCGACCGCGACCGAACCGGTCGCGGCGAGGGCCGCCAGAACGAGCGTGCGTTGCGTCATCGCGGCTCCGCTTCCGAGGGCGACACCGTCCGGACGACGGAGCCCCGCGCAGACGACGAAAGGGAGGATGGCGCACCATCCTCCCTTCGATGTCCGACGATCGTCGATGACGGGATGCCCGGTGCGGGCGCCGCCTCGCGGTGGGAGGCCGTGGATTACTCCGCGGCTTCCTGGTGCGGCACGACGGCGACGAAGGCGCGGCCGCGCTTCACCTGGAACAGCACGCGTCCGTCCGCCTTGGCGAACAGGGTGTGGTCCGTGCCGATGCCGACATTGACGCCGGGGTGGAACTTGGTGCCGCGCTGACGGACGATGATGTTGCCGGCGATGACGGCTTCGGCACCGAACTTCTTCACGCCGAGGCGCTGACCGGCCGAATCACGGCCGTTGCGGGACGAGCCGCCTGCTTTTTTATGGGCCATTGTGGTTGACTCCGAATGTCTCGATCAGAACGTCAGGCGCTGATGCCGGTGATGCGCACCACGGTGTGGTGCTGGCGATGACCGCGCTTGCGACGCGAGTTCTGACGGCGGCGCTTCTTGAAGGCGATGACCTTCGCGTCGCGGCCGTGGCTGACGATCTCGCCGGCGACGCTGATGCCCGACAGAAGCGGCGCGCCGACCTGGGTGGCGCCCGCGTCGTCCGCGAACAGGAGGACTTCGCCGAAGGTCACGGCCGAGCCGGGCTCGCCCTCGACGGTGGCGATCGTGATGGTGTCGTTGGCGGCAACGCGATACTGCTTGCCGCCCGTCTTGATGACTGCGAACATCGTTCTCTCTTCGTGTTCTCTGCCGGCCTCCAGCCTTGCGAGCCTGGACCGTCTTCTTGTTCAGGTCATCCGCGACACCGATTCGAGCGATGCTGCGAACGCGAAACGCGCGGACTTCGTCGAGGAAGCCGCGCGTTGCGGATGTCAGCTAGTCGGGTTTCGCCCGCCTGTCAATGAATGGACCGGCCTTTGCGTCAAGCGCCGCTCAGGCGGCGCGCACGTTGGCCAGGAACCGGCCGACCTCGGCTCTCAGGTGTTCGGACTGGCGCGACAGCTCGAAGGCCGACGACAGTACCTGGGAGGCGGCCGCTCCGGTCTCCTCAGCGGCGCCCGCCACTCCGGAGATGTTGCTCGTCACCTCGTTGGTGCCCACGGCCGCCTGGGCGACGGTCCGAACGATCTCCTGCGTCGCCGCGCCTTGTTCCTCGACGGCCGCGGCAATCGTGGCGGCCACCGCGTTGATCTCGCGGATGCGGGTCGAGATTCCACCGATGGCATGAACCGCATCGCCGGTCGCTCCCTGGATCCGTGTGATCTGGCTGGAGATCTCCTCGGTCGCCCGTGCCGTCTGGCTGGCGAGTTCCTTCACCTCCGTGGCGACCACCGCGAAGCCGCGACCCGCTTCGCCGGCCCGCGCGGCCTCGATCGTCGCGTTCAGGGCGAGGAGGTTGGTCTGCCCAGCGATGGTCGAGATCAGGCTCACCACGTCGCCGATCCGGCTGGCCGCCAGGCTCAGTTCGTTCACGAGGCGGGCGGTCTGGTCCGCCTCGCCGACCGCCGTGAGGGCGAGGGTCGCGGAGCCAGCGACCTGGCGGCTGATCTCCTGCACGGAGGAACCGAGCTCCTCCGCCGCCGCCGCGACCGTGCCGACATTGGTCGCGGTCTGCTCGGCCGCCGCCGCGACCGTCGTCGACTGGCTGGCCGTTTCATGGGCGGTGGCCGTCATGGTGGAGGCGGTGGCCTGCAGTTCCGTCGCGGACGACGAGACCATGCCGACGATTCCACCCACCGCCAGTTCGAAACCATCGGCGAGTTCGATCATCCCGCGGCGGCGCTCGGTGGCCGCGGCCTCGTCGGCGATGCGCGTGATCTCCGTCTGCTCGGCGGCCTTGGCGGCGACCATGGTCCGGATCCCGTCGACGGCCCTGCCGATCGCGCCGATCTCGTCACCGCGCGCGGCCTCGGAGATGCGGATATCGGTGGCGCCTCCGGCCATGCGCTGAAGCACGGCGACGAGGTTGCCCATGGGCCGGGTGATGCCGAAGATCGAGATCAGTCCCGCGCAGACCAGGCTCAGCACGATGCCGAGCCCACTCGCCACCAAAGCGGCGGACCGGGTCGACTCGGTCAGCGACGCCAGGGAGGCGGCCCCCGCATCCATGTAGCTGGCGACATCGTTCGAGAGCGCGCCACAGGCGGTGTAGATCTCCTTGAAGTTCGGATCGACCGCCTCGTGCATCAGGTCGAGGGCCTTGGCGGTCTCGCCCTTCTCCACCAGCGCACGCACCTTGAGACTGTCCGCGATCAGACGGTCGATCTGAGCGGCGATCGCCTGGACGCGGGCCGCGAAAGCCGGTGTCTCCTTCGGCAGGTCGATCATCAGTTGCTTGAGCCTGGGATACGCCTGATCCATCTGCGCCAGATAGCGCTTCTTGGCCTCGGCATCCGGCTCGGTGATGGCCCGGAAGAGGGCATGGTTCATCTCGAAAACGAACCGGTTGGCGCGCCGCGCATTGGCCGCCCCCTTCGCTTCATGGGCGATGAACCGTCCATAATCCCCACCGATCTCGACGAGGCGTCCGGTCGTGTACCAGACGCAGGTACCGAGGACGGCACAGACCAACCCGATGGCGAGACCCAACTTGTAGATGATTTTGAGACGTCCAAGCATGACCCGCAGCCCTCGAGAGAGGGCGATAGATTTCGATTACATACATCAACATCACGTTAATTCAGTTTTTTTCGCGAAACACCGGTCGGCATTATCAATCCAGAGAAAATTATTCTATATTTTCAGAATCAAATGAATTCGCCGACGATACAACGATCCAGACATTATCGAAATCAAGTTCATCAATGGTCACGATCAAAGCAATAGCCCAACAGAATCGGAATTTTTCCAGTTTACTTGAAGCTCAGACGCCTCTACCGCTTCATCAACCCGCCGAGTACATTTCGCAGGATCGCATTCCCCACCTGCGTGCCCACCGTCCGCGCCATCGAGCGAGCGGCGTTGCCGATGACCTGTTCGGCCAGACTCTGCGGCGGGCGGCGACCGCCCTTGGCGGCGGGTTTCGAGCCGAGCACGCCGCCCAGCAGCCCACCGAGCATGCCGCTCAAGCCACCTTCCGATTGCTGCGCCGCCTCGGCTGGGGCGGAATCGAGCCCCTTGCGCCGGGCCAGGATCTCGTAGGCGCTCTCATTGTCCACCGCCTCGTCGTACTTCCCCCGCAGCGGGCTTTTCGCGATCAGCTCGGCGCGCTCCGCCTCGGTGAGCGGGCCGACCCGCCCCTGCGGCGGGGCGATGAGGGCGCGCTCCACGATCGAGGGCGTGCCCTTTGCCTCGAGGAAGCTCACCAGAGCCTCGCCGACGGCGAGTTCGGTGATGGCGGAGGCGACGTCGAAGCCGGGATTCTGCCGGAACGTGTCGGCGGCGGCCTTCACCGCCCGCTGGTCGCGGGGGGTGAAGGCGCGCAGCGCGTGCTGGACACGGTTGCCGAGCTGGCCGAGCACCGATTCCGGCAGGTCGAGGGGGTTCTGGGTCACGAAATAGACACCCACGCCCTTGGAGCGGATCAGGCGGACCACCTGCTCCACTGCGTCGAGGAGGGCTTTTGGCGCGTCGTCGAACAGGAGATGCGCCTCGTCGAAGAAGAAGACGAGCTTCGGCTTGTCGAGGTCGCCCACCTCCGGCAGCTGCTCGAACAGTTCCGACAGCATCCAGAGCAGGAACGAGGCGTAGAGGCGCGGCCGCTGCATCAGCTTGTCGGCGGCCAGGATGTTGACGATGCCGCGCCCGTCGCGGTCCCGCTTCATGAAGTCGTTGAGGTCGAGCGCCGGCTCGCCGAAGAACTGGTCCGCGCCCTGGTTCTCCAGCATCAGCAATTGCCGCTGGATCGCCCCGACGGAGGCGGCCGAGACGTTGCCGTACTTGGCCGAGATCTCCTTCAGGTTCTCGGTGCAGTAGAGCAGCAGCGCGCGCAGGTCCTTCAGGTCGAGGACCGGCCATTGGTTGTCGTCCGCCACCCGGAAGGCGATGTTGAGCACGCCTTCCTGCGTGTCGTTGAGCTCGAGCAGCCTGGCCAGCAGCAGCGGCCCCATCTCGATCACCGTGCAGCGGATCGGGTGCCCCTGCGCCCCGAACAGGTCCCAGAACACGGTGGGGAAACGGTCGGGCTCGTAGGCGATCCCGAGTTCCTCCGCGCGCTTGACGAAGACCGGCTTCGATTCGCCCGCCGCCGCCAGCCCAGAGAGGTCGCCCTTGATGTCGGCGGCGAAGACTGGGACGCCGGCATTGGAGAACCCCTCCGCCAGGACCTGGAGCGTCACCGTCTTGCCGGTGCCGGTGGCGCCGGCCACGAGGCCATGGCGGTCGGCGAGCCTGAGGGTGAGCGCCTCCGGCTTGGTGCCGCTCTTGCCGACGAGGATGGTGCCGTCGCTCTGCATGATCGCCTGAATCCACCGCTTCGCGTCGCGCCCAGCGCAGCGACCCTGGGGTTATGACGCCCGGGGGACGCATTTTCCAGCAGCACCGCACCTGGCGCTTGATTTCATCGCGGACAGACCAGATGGACTACGCACACTCATGCGTTGGAGCATCGTTACATGGAAGAGTTGATCGCCCGCGTCACCACCAAGACCGGGCTCGACGCCGCGACGGCGCAGACGGCCATCGGCCACATCCTCGCCTTCCTGCAGAAGGAAGGCCCGGCCACCGAGGTCGCCCAGCTCTTCGCGGCGATGCCCGGTGCGGACGCGGCGGCGGCCCAGGCGAACGAGGGCGAGGGCGGCGGCGGCCTCATGGGCATGCTCGGCGGCATGATGGGCGGGGGCGTGATGGCGCTCGGCCAGAAGCTGATGGCGGCCGGCGTTCCCATGGGACAGATGCAGCCGCTGGGCGCCGAACTGTTCGCCTTCGGCCGCGAGAAGGCCGGCGAGGACGTGATGGGGCCGATCGTCGGTTCGATCCCCGGCCTGAACCAGTTCGTCTGAGACCGGTCCGGCTGCCCTCTCTTCCCCGTTGCCTGAGCCGGAAAAGAGGAGAATGGGAAAGGTTCGGCGGCTACCCATGGACAGGTCGCCGGCGAACCATTTTGGCGTGACACTAACCGTCTCTGGATTCACGCAAAAGCCTGTCATAAAAGCGTTCGGGCTTCGTGATGATGTGGCCTCGCGGATATGAGGCTCCAGGCTCCATCGGGAGCCGGCCTCGCGGGTCCGGCAGAGCGGAATGGACGATGGTCCCGAACTTCGCGCGTGATGCGTCCACGGCCTGGCTCAACGGCTGGGAGGCCCATGTCCACGCGCCCTTCGCCCGGTTCAAGCAGAAGCGCCTCGAGGCGGGACATGCCGGCTTCTCCGGCCTGCCGGGCTTCGCGAGCCTTCCCGGCGCCGGTGGCCGGTCCCTGATCCCGCCGGGCGGAACGCCGATCCGGTTCAAGCCGCGCCTGAAGAAGCCCCTGGCCGCTCCGGGGCTCGACCCGGTGCTCGGCCGCATCGGCGACCTCGAAGTGCGCCTCGCCACCACCGTCTCGGAGATCCGCCGCGCCCAGCGCCTGCGCTACCGGGTGTTCTACCAGGAGATGTCGGCGGTGGCCTCGGGCATGTCCCTGCTGTCCCGGCGGGACATCGACGATTACGACACGGTCTGCGACCATCTCCTGGTGATCGACCATGCGGCGACGGAGGCGAAACCCTTCCGCCGCCCGAGGCCGAAGGTGGTGGGCACCTACCGCCTGCTGCGCCAGGACGCGGCCGACCGCAATTTCGGCTTCTACACCGCCGGCGAATACGACATCGCGCCCCTGCTCGCCGCGCATCCCGGCAAGCGCTTCCTCGAACTCGGCCGGTCCTGCGTGCTGAAACCCTACCGGACCAAGCGCACGGTGGAGCTGCTCTGGGCGGGGATTTGGGCCTATGTCCAGCACCACCGCATCGACGCGATGCTGGGCTGCGCCAGCCTGGAGGGAACCGACCCGGACAGGCTCGCCCTGGGCTTAAGCTTCCTGCACCACCATGCCCGCGCGCCCGAGCCCTGGTGCGCCAGGGCTCTGCCGGGACGGCACGTGGCCATGGACCGTCTGCCGCGCGAGGTGGTGGATGCCAAGGCCGCGCTCCAGTCGCTCCCGCCGCTGATCAAGGGCTACCTGCGGGTGGGCGCCACTTTCGGCGACGGCGCGGTCATCGACCACCAGTTCGGCACCACGGACGTGTTCGTGGTCCTGCCGGTCTCGGCCATCGCCGCCCGTTACATCGGCCATTTCGGCCCGGCCGCGAACAAGCGCGCGGCCTGATCCCGTTTATGCCGCCGCGCTCGCTCGGCGGGAGCGCAGGAACGCCTGGACCTCATGGGCGGGGAGCGGCCGGCTGAACAGGAACCCCTGGACCTCGTCGCAGCCCTCGCTCCTGACGAGATCGAGCTGTTCCGCGGTCTCGACACCCTCGGCCACGATGCCCATCCCGAGCCGCTCGCCGAGGCCCACCACCGCCCGCACGATGGCCGCCGCATCCGGCTCGGCGATGTCCTTGATGAAGGCGCGGTCGATCTTGATCTTGTCGAAGGGAAACCGCCGGAGATAGCTCAGCGACGAGTATCCGGTGCCGAAATCGTCGAGCGCGATCTTGACGCCCAGCGCCCGCAGGCGGTGCAACGTCGCCACGACGCCCTCCGGGTCCCGCATCAGTGCGCTCTCGGTCACTTCGAGCTTGAGCCGATCCGCCGACAGGCCCGCCCCGTCGAGTGCGCTCGACACCGAGCGTTCGAGGTCGTGCTGGAACTGCAACGTCGAGACGTTGACGGCGACGCGGATCTCGCCGGGCCACGCCATCGCCTCGCGGCACGCCTCGGCCAGGGCCCAGGCGCCGAGGGCCACGATCAACCCGGTCTCCTCCGCCACCGGAATGAATTCCATGGGCGAGATGAGGCCCCGTTCGGGGTGATGCCATCGCATCAGCGCCTCGAAGCTCGTGACCGTCTCCGCCGCCAGGTCGATGACCGGCTGGTAAACGAGGTAGAAGTCGCCCCGCCGGATCGCGTCCTTCATGTCGAAGGCGAGGAGGTGGCGCGCGGAATGGCGCGCGGCCAGAGCAGGCTCGAACCGGCGATACGTGTCACGGCCGGTCGTCTTGGCCTCGTAGAGCGCGATGTCCGCACGCCGGAGCAGGTCGTCGGCGGTGATCCCTTCGTTCGGCACCATCACCGCGCCGATACCGACACCGATCTCGACCACCATGCCGTCGATCTCGATGGGCGCACCGAGAACCGCGATCACAAGCTTGGCTACCGCGTCCGCTTGGTGCGGCCCCTCGAGTCCTTCGAGCACGAGCGCGAACTCGTCGCCCCCGAGCCGGGCCACGGTATCGCCGGCGTCCACGGCATCGAGCAGGCGACCGGCGACGATGCGAAGGAGACGGTCGCCGGCGCTATGGCCGAGCGTATCGTTGACGGCCTTGAAGCCGTCGAGGTCGCAGGCGAGCACCGCCGCGGTGAACCGGCCGTCCCGAGCGCGCATCACGGCCCGGTCGAGGCGCTGGCGAAGCAAGCGGCGATTGGGCAGGCCCGTCAGGTCGTCGTGCAGGGCCAAGTACTCGACACGGGCCTCGGCTTCCCGGCGGTGAGTGATATCGATCTGGGTCCCCACCGCGCGCACGGCCCGGCCCGCGCCGTCTCGTTCCACGACTCGCCCACGGGTCAGAACCCAGAACGACGTGCCGTCGCGGCAGACGACGCGATGCTCGCACTCGTAAGAAGGGGCGAGGCCCTTGACGTGCGCGACCATGGCGAGGGTCAGGCGCTCGCGGTGCTCCGCGTCGACGATGTGATCCATCGGCTGCCTGGCCTCGATGGCGTCGGTGGCATAGCCGAGACGGGCGAGCCAGCGCTCGGAGATCCAGATCGATCGGTCGGCGAAGTTGCAGTCCCAGACCCCCTCGACGCCGCTATCGAGGGCGAGCGTCAGACGCTCCTCGCTCAGCCGCATTCTCGACTCGCTCGTGCGCGACGCCCGCACGGATTTCAACCAGCCCCCCGGATCGATGCGGACGCCGGTTCGTCCGGCACCCGCGCCGGAGAAGACACGGAAGCTGGATTGAGTCCGGCCGGGCATGTCTGTCCGCGGATCCCCGGCATCGGTTGCGGCGAGGCCCATCCGCCTGACGATCGTTCGAAGCCACGCGGCCACCTTCAGTGACGACCTCGCCCAGCTCATAATCGGCAGGCTCGACGCGGGCGCTGCAATCGCCAGCGATCTTGCAGGTTGAGTGGATTCCGCAGTGACCGTGAACCGTTTGCCGTCACGACCCGCTTTCCCATTCGAATGGCGATACTTGCGCAGACCGCCAGAATCAGCCGGCACACCTCAGACTTCAAGCATCGTTATGCGAAGCGTCCGTTAATGGAAAGTCAATGAGTGAGAGGCGCAAACCGGATCGAACTGCATTCAAATTGCCGCACCGCGCTTTATGGCGAGATACCGCAACAAACCAGCATTTTACCGGTACATATATACCATTTTTGACCTTTAACCCTTGTCTCCCGGCCAGATCGTCGAGACACCATCCATCGACGATGAAAGTATGCTGGTACAGCGACGATGTCGTCGGAATCGATCGCAGACTAGACGCACATGTGGCTCCGAGAAATCAAAGACACGAACAGAACGATTCCACTACGTAGTTTCAATTATAGTTAGTATAAATACAGTTTTTAAAATTCATATAAGTTATTTTTTACCCTTATTGACAACATTCGCCACTATCCATCCGAAATCGATAGCCTATCTCCGCCGAAACGCATTTTTTGGCGATCAAAAAAATCACTCGATCACTATAAAATAACTTTTATCGACTCAGATCACTTATGGTTTTAAGTATAAATGCCACTGACATAACCGGCATCCCGCCACATCACGTCTATCGCAGCTGAAAGAAGAGACCGAAAAGCCGTTTTTCGCGCCAAGGGACTGGGCCAGAGCCTCAGGCCCTGGCGTCGGCCACCAGCGCCGCCAGCCCCTCGCGGTAGGTCGGATAGGCGAGATCGACGCCGAGCTCCTCGCGGATCAGGCGGTTCCGCACGCGCTTGTTCTCGCCGTAGAAGCTGCGCGCCATTGGGCTCAGATCCGCCGTCTCGAAATCGATCTCGGGCGGCAGCGGCAGGTTGGCGAGGCCGGCGGCGTATTCGGTCACCACCTGCGGCGGCGTCGGCTCGTCGTCGGTGACGTTGTAGATCGCCTGCGCCCTCGGCCTGTCGATGGAGGCGAGCAGGGTCGTGGCGATGTCGTCCACATGGATGCGGTTGAACACCTGACCCGGCTTGATGATGCGCTGCGACTTGCCTTCGCGCAGCTTCACGATGGGGTTGCGGCCCGGCCCGTAGATGCCGGACAGGCGGAACACCTGCACGGCCTTGCCGGTCTCCTGCCCGAAGGCGAGCCAGGCCTTCTCCACGGCGATGCGGCCATGCGAGCGCCCGCTCGCGGGGTTGGGCGGCGTCGTCTCGTCGATCCAGGCGCCCTGCTGGTCGCCGTAGATGCCGATGGTGGAGAGATAGCCGATCCAGCCGATCCGGCTGTCGGCGATGGCGTCCCGGTAGCGGGCGAGCACCGTGTCGCCATTGCGAGACGGCGGGGCGGACACCAGCAGCACGTCCGTATCGGCGAGGTCGCCCGCGATCCGCGCGTCATCCGTCTCGGGACCGAAGCCGCGCAGGGCGACATCGCCGAGGCCGGCACCCGGCCGGGCCGGGTCGGTGACGGTGGCGCGGATCTCGCCGAACCGCTCCGCCGCGCGTTCGACGAAGCGGCGCGCCGTGAAGCCCAGACCGAAGACGAAGAGGTTCATGCCGACGTGTTTCCCGCGTGATCGAGTGCCGCGCGCCATTCGGCGCCGACCTCGGCATCGGTTTCGCCGATGGCGTGGCTGTTGAAAAGGCCGCGCATCGCCGCCCCGTCGGTGAGGCGGCTCGATGCCCAGACCGCCATGCCCCGCACCAGGGGCGACGGATCGGAGAGGCAGCGTTCGGCTTCCCGAGCGAGCGCCGGATCGCCGGAATTGCCGATGGCGATGAGGACGTTGCGCAGGAAGTGGTCGCGCCCGGTCCGCTTCACCGGGGTTCCGGCGAACCGCGCCCGGAAGGCCGCATCGTCGAGGCGCGCCAGTTCGGCGAGGGGAGGCGCGGCGAGGTCGGCCCGCGCGCCGAGGCGCGCCTCCGAGGCGGCGACGGCGAACTTGTTCCAGGGGCAGACCGCGAGGCAATCGTCGCAGCCGAAGACGCGGTTGCCGATGGCCTCGCGGAATTCGGGCGCGATCGGCCCCTCATGCTCGATGGTGAGGTAGGAGATGCAGCGCCGCGCATCGAGCTGGTAGGGGGCGGGAAACGCGGCGGTCGGGCAGATGTCGAGGCAGCGCCGGCACGAGCCGCAACGGTCGGCCTCGGGCAGGTCCGGCACGAGATCGGCGGAGGTGTAGATCGCCCCGAGCAGGAGCCAGTTGCCGTGCTCGCGCGAGACGAGGACCGTGTGCTTGCCCTGCCAGCCGAGGCCGGCGGCGGCGGCGAGCGGCTTCTCCATCACCGGCGCGGTATCGACGAAGACCTTCACACGCACGTCGCCCTTGGCGGAGAGGTAGCCGCCGAGCTCCTTCAGCTTGCCCTTCACCACATCGTGATAGTCGCGGCGCTGGGCATAGGCCGCGATGGCGCCGCGACCCTTCAGGGCCAGCAGCGAGAGCGGATCGGCCTCGGGGCCGTAATTCATGCCCAGCATCACGATGCTGCGAACGCCCGGCCAGAGAACCGACGGATCGGCGCGCTGGTCCGCGCGCTCCACCATCCACTCCATCTCGCCGTGATGCCCGGCGGCGAGCCAGGCCGGCAGCCGCTCGCGCAGGGCCGGCACCGCATCGGGGGTGGTCACCCGCACCGCGTCGAAGCCGAGATGCCGGGCGCGGGCCTCGAGCGCCTGCCTCAGGGCATCGCCGGAGAGAATTTTGCGCTGCTCCCGGCGGCCGGCGGCCTGCTTGCCCTCTGCCCGGAACTGGCCCGAAGGGGCGTTCAGAAATCGAGATCCGCGTAATGATCCGCCGGGGCCATGCCCGGAACCCGGTCCGCCAGCAGCGTCCGGAAGGAGGGGCGCGATTTCAGCCGCGCGTACCAGTCCCTCGCCGTCTCGTCCTCGTCCCATGGCACGTCGCCGAGATAATCCACGCAGGAGAGGTGAGCCGCGGCCGCGAGATCCGCATAGGTCAGATGGTCGCCGGCGATCCATTTCCGGCGGGACATCAGGTAGCCGATATACTTCATATGGTAGCGCACATTGGTGCGCGCCGCACGAATGGCATGCATGTCCGGCGGACCGCCGCCATTGGCGCTGGTCATGAAGCGCTTCGAGATCTTCTCGGTGACGAGATAGCCGGTCACCTCTGCGTCGAACTTCACCAGGAACCAGTCGAGCAGGCGGCGGACCTCCACGCGATCGGCGGTGGCCTCCGGCAGCAGCCGGCGCCCGGACAGGCCGAGGCCGCGGGTCTCGTCCAGATACTCGGCGATGATGCCGGCCCCCGGCACGGCGAGCCCGGTCTCCTCCACCAGGACCGGCGTCGTCCCGGCCGGATTGATGAGGAGGAAGGCCTCGCGCCGGTCCCAGACCCGCTCTTCCACGAGCGCGGGCTCCATGCCCATCTCGCTGAGCACGAGACGGATGAAGCGCGAATGCGGACAGAAGGGGGAGTGGTGAAGCGTCGCCATAGAGGCCGTTTCGAAGGGGATGGAACCGCGGGACGCGCCGTATCGGGACCGCCGGTGGGTGAGGGTCGCCGGTCGAGACTTATTGCCCGATCATTGCCGCCTCATTAACACGCTGGACATGTTCCGGTAACCGCTCGTCAACTCTGATCGCCGACACCGTGCGGCGACCCGCGCTCCCACCCCACAACAACCGAGGCGAGACATGATGGATGCCATGAGCATCGTGAAGGCGGTCGTGCTCGCCGTCGTCGAGGGCGCCACCGAGTTCATCCCGGTCTCCTCCACCGGCCACCAGCTCCTGGTCGGCCACTTCATCGGCTTTCAATCGCCCAACAACACGTTCGAGGTGCTGATCCAGCTCGGCGCGATCCTGGCGATCCTGGCCGTCTATTTCCGCCGCCTCCTCGGAATCGCCGTGGCGTTTCCGAGCGATCCGAACGCGAGACGCTTCGTCCTGGGCATCCTCCTCGCCTTCCTGCCGGCGGCGATCATCGGCGGCCTGTTCTCGAAATACATCAAGTTCTACCTGTTCAACCCGTGGATCGTCTGCGCCACCCTGGTGGCCGGCGGCCTCGTCCTCCTCGTCCTCGACGAGACCGACCTCGAGGTGAAGAAGCGTGACGTCTTCGACTTCACCCTGCCGATGGATTTCAGGATCGGCCTGTTCCAGTGCATCGCGATGATCCCGGGCGTGTCGCGCTCCGGCGCCACCATCGTCGGCGCGATGCTGATGGGGGCGGACAAGCGCTCGGCCACCGAGTTCTCGTTCTACCTCGCGATCCCCACCATGGCCGGGGCCTTCGCCAAAGACCTCCTCGACAATTACAAGAACCTCTCGCAGGACGATTTTGGCCTGATCGCCATCGGCTTCGTCGTGGCCTTCCTCTCGGCCTTCGTCGTGGTCCGCACCGTGCTCGACTACGTCTCCTCCCACGGCTTCCGGCTGTTCGCGTGGTGGCGCATCATCGTCGGCTCGCTCGGCTTCGCGGGGTTGATCCTGTTCGGCTGACGCACCCGCCTCGCGGCCCCGGACCCGCCTCGCACGCCGGGGCTCGCGACGCGGCGGCGGCCTTCGTTTTTCTTTGAGTCCGCGCTGATTTCTTTGATGAGTCCGGCGTGTTGCCCGGCAAGCCTCGCCGTGCGAGGGCTGTCGCCGACAGCGTCCGGCCATGCGCGGCCGGCGGAAGCGTGCGCCAAGGCCCTGACGATGGACAATCGCCCCCTCGCCGACCTGTTCCCCACGCCCACGCGCGAGCGGTGGCTCGGCCTGGTCGAGGGCGTGCTCAAGGGCGGCGATTTCGAGAAGCGCCTGGTCTCGAAGACGGCGGACGGCATCCGGATCGAACCGCTCTATGAGCCCGCCGCGCCGGTGGCGCAGCCCATGCGCGCGCCCGGCCCCTGGCGCATCGCCCAGCGGGTGGACCACCCGGACGCGCAGGCCGCCCACGATCTCGCCATGGCCGATCTCGAAGGCGGCGCCGATGCGCTGAACCTCGTCTTCGCGGGCGCGGTCTCGGCGCGCGGCTTCGGCCTCGCCGTCGACGACGTCCCGGCCCTCGACACCGCCCTGTCGGGCGTGATGCTGTCCCTCATCGCGACACGGCTCGATGCCGGCGGGCGCGGGCTGGAGGCCGCCCGTCTGGTCAAGGCTTTGGCGGCGCACCGCAACGAGGATCTGGGCAGCCTCGACCTCGATCTCGGCCTCGACCCGATCGGGACGCTCGCCGCCACCGGCCGCCTCGACGCGACGATCCCTGAGATCGGCGCAGCGGTCTCGGCGCTTCTGTCGGAGTTCGACGGGGCCGGCTTCACGGGCCGCGCGATGCTCGCCGACGGGCGCCCCTATCACGAGGCCGGCGCCAGCGAGGCGGCGGAACTCGCCGCCACCCTCGCCACGGCCGTCGCCTATCTGCGCATGCTGGAGGCCGGCGGGCACGACCTCGCCCGCGCCCGCGATGCCGTCGCCATTCTCCTCGTAGCCGATGCCGACGAGTTCCTGACCATCGCCAAGTTCCGCGCCATGCGCCGCCTCTGGGCGCGGGTGGAGGCCGCCTGCGGGCTCGACCCGAAGCCCCTGCGCCTGCATGCCGAGACCGCGTGGCGGATGATGAACCGGAACGACCCGTTCGTGAACATCCTGCGCACCGGCATGGCCGCCTGTTCGGCCGGGCTCGGCGGCGCCGATTCCGTCACCGTCATCCCCTACACCGCCTCGCTGGGCCTCGCCGACGCCTTCGCCCGGCGCGTCGCCCGCAACAGCCAGATCGTCCTGATCGAGGAATCCAACCTCGCCCGTGTCGCCGACCCGGCGGCAGGGGCCGGCGGGTTCGAGGCGCTCACCGAGGAACTCACCACCACGGCCTGGGCCGCCTTCCAGGCGATCGAGCGGGAGGGCGGCATCGTCGCCAGCCTGCAGGCCGGCGCGATCCAGGCCCGGATCGGCGAGACCCGCGCCACCCGCGCAAAGAACGTCGCCACGCGCCGCGAGCCGCTCACCGGGGCGAGCGAGTTCCCCTTCCTCGCCGAGAAGCCGGTGACGGTCCTCGACCTGCCGCCCTCCGATGTCGTGGCGCCCGCCTTCGCCCTCGACGGGGCCGGGACGACCACCTGCGAGGCCCTGCCCTCCTTCCGCCTCGCCGAGCCCTACGAGGCCCTGCGCGATGCGTCCGACGCCCATCTCGCCAAGACCGGGCGGCGCCCACGGGTGTTCCTGGCCAATCTCGGGACGGTCGCGGTCTTCAACGCCCGCTCGACCTTCGCCGCCAACGCCTTCGCGGCCGGCGGCATCGAGGCGGTGAACGAAGAGGGTTTTTCGGAGAGCGACGCGCTGGCCAAGGCTTTCGCCGCATCCGGCGCGCGCATCGCCTGCCTCTGTTCGTCGGACGCCCTCTACGCCACCCACGCCGTCGCGGCGGCCGAGGCTCTGAAGAAAGCGGGCGCGACCACCGTGTACCTCGCGGGCAAGCCCGGCGATCTCGCGGAGGGGCTCAAAGCCGCGGGGGTCGATGCCTATCTGCACGCGGGAGGTGATCTCCTCACGCTGCTTCAGGCCGCCTTGGGCGAAGCCACACGAGCGTGAACCGCAACCGATACGCGATCAGGGGCGTTTCCAGCCCCGATCACGTCCTTGCAGAACAGGCTACGATGCGACGCTTCCTCCTTGCCGCCGGCTCCCTCGCTCTCCTCACGACGTCCCTCGGAACCACCGACGCGGCCACGCGGAAGGTCTCGGTGCCCAACCGCTACGACGGCGCCTGGAGCATCGAGGTCATCACCCAGGACGGCCCCTGCGACCGCGCCTATCGCTACGGCGTCCGGATCGCCAAGGGCGAAGCGAGTTATCCCGGCGGCGATTTCGACATCCGGGGACGCGTCTCCGGCAACGGCTCCGTGCGGGCGACGATCATGCGCGGTTCCGATGGTGCCACCGTGGTCGGCCAACTCGATCGCGGCGGCTACGGCAGCGGCACCTGGTCGAGCAACGGCATGATCCGCTGTTCCGGCCGCTGGAACGCCGAGAAGCGGGGCTGATCCGGCTTCTGTGATCGGCCGGGCACAGTCGGCTCACGAAATCGCGCATCGCAGGTTTCGGGGCGCATCGTGCCCTGTTCCTGTCCAAGTCTTCGATGAATACTTGGGGCGAATCGATTTCGATCGACCTCGAGGTATGTGCGCGATGAAAGCTCGGCTGCTTGGCGCTTTCTTGATCCTTGTCGCGACGGCGGGTGCCGCGAACGCGGCGCCCCGCACACCCGGACACGCCCATGCGGCCATGGCGCCACTGGAGCGCGCCGCCACGGAGTGTTTCGCCGAGACGGTGATGGCCAACCCAGCGGCCATGCGCCATGCCCGGGCGGGCCGCTGGTACGAGGCGGCGGGGATCATCGGCTTCCTCTGCCGCCCCGAGGTGGATGCGATGATCCGCACCCATGACCAACTCTTCGGCAACGGCACCGGCCAGCGCTACTTCAAGGTCGCCTATACCCGTCATCTCGGCGGCGAACTCGCCATCCGCCTTCAGCCGATGCTGGAACGCACGGCCGTGGCGACCGCCGAACCGGCCGCCGATAGGACCGCCCCGGAAACCGGCGACAAGGCCGAGTAGCGACTTCGAACCGAGCTTCGCCGGGTCCGGCTCACTAAGACCTGTCCGCGCGACCGCGCGGCGGTATTCGTCCGCCGGGCCTTGGTATCAGGCGTCGACGGTCTCTTCCTCGTCGCGGGCAGGAACGGCTTCGTCGTCCGGCAGGGCGAGGCGCGGATCAGGCCCGAGGAGCGTCTCCACCAAAGCGTCGATGCGGGCCGACACGCCCTCCTCCCGCAAGGCGTCCCGCACCAGGGCCCTCGCCTTTTGGAACGAGACCCCCATGGGCAGCGCGACGGCGGCCGCCACCTCCTCCGCCACCGCGCCTTCCGCCGCCAGCCCCGCATGAACAGCCTCGCGCGGGTCGAAGCGGGGGATCGGAAGCGTGAACATCAGCTTGTCGAAATGTCGCGGCCCCTGCTCGCCTCGTGCCTGCATGTGAGCGATGCGGCGACGCACGGCTTCGCTGTTGAAGAGAGCCTCCAGATAGCGTGCTTCCGCCATCGACTCGACCGCTGCCCAATAAAGGCTGTGGTCGATGATTCCTTCGGGACCGAGGAGGCACGAAGCCAGTCGGGAGCCTGTCTTGGTGAAGACCACGCGAATGGGCTGCACCGGAAACTGCGCGGACAATCCGCGTTGAAAATTCCAACGCTGCTTTAGGGTGATGCGTCCGGCGCTGTGTTGCGCCCAGCTTGCCTCGGCCTGTCGCATCCAGGCTCCGAGGCGGGTCGCACCATGATCGCTCGCCTGTTTCGCGTCGAGAACATTCCCATCGGGTGTCATGGGCACGATGCCCTCGAACGGATTCAAAACGCGAAACGACGCGATGGATTCGCCGAGATAGACCGGCCGGACGTATTCGCTTTCGACAGCCCCCTGCTGAGCGGGCAGGTCTCGCCAGGGGACTTTCTCCTGTGGGGACCTCCTGCTTCTCAAGAGAGGTGCTGCGGCGTTGCCGCCGAGACGGCCTGACTGAACGCGATCCACCAGACACAGCATGCGCGGAACGAGGGTCGCCCCTTGATGGAAGAGCGGGCGATAGGGCGACCCGGCCTCGAAGTTCGCAGGCACCGGTGCATCGGCCCGATCCAGCCGCAGGCAGCGATCCGCCACCTCCTCGGGCACGTCCTTGAAGGGGAGCCGCCCGGCGAAAGCCGTGACCCGCATGGGCGTCGGCCGGGCCTCCCCCGCCGTGACATCGGCGAACAGGACGCAGGTGGGCACCCTGAACAGGGGCGAGACGGCCTGATTGTCGAGAACCCAGGCGTCCGAGAACGCGACACGGACCTCGGTCCAGTCCCCGGTGCGGAAGGCTCGGAACTGGCCCCGGCTCAGGGCGGCGAGCGGCAGCACCATGGCGACTCGCCCGCCCGGCCGGTCGCCCTCCGGCGGCCGGACATAGAGTTCCGCCGCCCGTGCGAAGAACAGGCCCGACAGATCGGTCTGCGTTACCAGCCGCGCCTCGTCGGGGCCGACCCAGATGCCGAGCCGGCGCGCGGTATCACGGAACAGGGCCTGCAGGGCGGGCGCCATGTAGCGGTAGGACAGCCAGGGCGGGTTGCCGATGACGACATCGACCCTGGCGCCGTCCGAGAGCGCCACCGGGCGGCTGAGGTTGCGGGCGAAGAAACCCCAGACATGGTCGCGACCGGCCCGGCGCAGGCGGTCGTAGATCGTGAAGGTGGTGACGAGCGTCGCGTGCTGCTCCGCCGCGACGCCAAGCCCCGCGAGCCCACGCGCGAAGGCGTCCGCCGTGCGGCCGGCCTCGCTGGCATCGTGCATGGCGGTGACGACGCGGTCGAACAGGGGCGGATCGGCACAGAGGCCGAGGGGAAAACGCAGGGTCGGCGCGCCTTTGCGGCCCTCGCGGGGGTCGCGCGGCACCTCGACCACGAGGTCGCTCTCGAACGCGTCGCGCTTCACGTTCCATTGCAGCGCATCGCCGAGATAGACCGGCAGGGAGATGTCGCCGCCTCGCCCCGGCAGGGCGTCGCCGAGCGCCAACAAGTATGTGACGCGGGCGAAGATCACGGCCACCGGATGGACGTCCAGCCCCGTGACGGAAGCGCAGCAGCGCGACGCGATCTCCGTGAGCGGCACGCCCGCCGCGATCAGGGCCTCACGCTTGAGGCGCACGGCGTGGAACAGGAAGCTGCCCGAGCCGCAGGCGGGATCGAGGCAGGTCTGCTCGGCCGGCCGGTCGAGGGCGCGCCGCACCACCTTCCGGGCGAGCCAATCGGGCGTGTAATATTCACCGAGATCGTGCCGTTGCGCCGGATCGATGAGGGATTCGTAGAGCACTTTCAGAAGGTCGACATCGACGCTGCCGAGGTCGAACCGGGCGGCATGCGCGGCCAGGCTGGCGACGATGGACTCCCCGCCCGGCGCCTGGATCACCCAGCCGAAGAAATCCGTCTCCACCGCTCCGTGGACCCCCGCCTCGTGGAAGGCGCGCCCCGACAGCAGATCCTCGGGCGAGCGCCCGGTGGCGCCCATGGTTCCGGCGGCAATCGCCTTGGCGAGGATAACGAGATAGGTGTGCTGGAGCCAGAGCGTGTCGTCGTCGATGGCCTTGCCGTAGACGAAGCCGAGATGGCGCGACCATAGCTGCCGCTTCAGGACCGCCTCCGGGTCCGCCGCCAGCGCCTCCCAGGCCTTGGCGAGGAGGCCGAGGGTCCGCGCGAAGGCGGCGCTCTGGCGGCCGAGTTCGTTGGTGATCCCGGCCGCGTCCGCCGGCAGCCAGTCGAGGACCGCGATGACCCCTTCGAGCCAGGCGGTGAGGCCACGGGCGTCCGCCAGCCTCACCTCGTGCTCGGTGAGCCGCACCAGGACGCCGTCCCGCATCTCGTAGGCGACGAAGCTGGCGCCGTCTGTGGCGAGCCCCACGTAACGCTGGCCGGTGGCACTCTCGCGTTCGGGCAGGTAGCGGGTGAGCTGAGCCTCGGCGTCCCTGGCCTCCCGGCGCAGGTCGGACTTGATCTCGATGATCGTCCTGCCGAGCAGGGCATCGAGGCGCCCTCTAACCTCAGGTATCTTTCTCTCGAAGAAGATCTGCTCGCTCTTGGCGCCCAGCGCCTCGATCAGCAGGCGATAGAGCAGCGCCCTGACCTTCTCATGTCCCGGACGGATCGAGAGTTCCGCGATGATCGCAGTCAGAGCATCGTCATCGATCGCCATCGCCAGCCCTCACATGAGGCTGCGAACTATATATACCTGAGGTTGCCCATCAAGCACGGAACGCGACCACGCACAGGTTGTACGCGAGGCGTGGGTGCGCGCCCTTCAGGCGCCCGCCAGACGAAAGCTCGCCTGGCGCCGGTCCACCACGCCGCGACGGCGCTCGACGAACCGGGTCTGATTGCGGCCGTTGGCCTTGGCCTCGTAGAGCGCGGCGTCCGCGAGACTGAACAGGTCCGACGGCGTGAGGGGGTCGGCTCCCGGCGCGCCCATGGTCGCGACGCCGATGCTCACCGTGACCGATCCGGGTTCGATCCCGGCCGAGTCCACCGACAGGAGCGCCACCCTGGCATGAACCCTCTCGGCGATGAGCAGGGCCGCCGTCTCGTCGCCATCCGGGATCAGGATCGCGAATTCCTCGCCGCCCACCCGGCAGACGAGATCGACGGGACGGTGAACGCTCTCCAACAGGCAGCGGGCGAGGCCGCGCAGCACCTCGTCGCCCACCGCATGCCCATAGCGGTCGTTGAAACGCTTGAAGTGATCGGCATCGATGACCAGCAGCGCGAAGGGGCGGGCCGCCTGGTCGGCATCCCCCCGCAGGGCGGTCAGGGCCTCCTCGAACCGGCGGCGATTCGGCAGGCCGGTCAACGCATCGGTGAGCGACTGCCGGGCGAGTTCGACCTGCATCGCGCCGCGCCGCTCCAGCTCCCGTCCGAACAGGAGCAAGAGGCCGATGGTCAGGCCGCACAGCACCACCACGATGGCGCTGATGACGATCGCCTTCGCGCGCCATTCGGCCTCGATCTCGTTCACCGCCAGGGCGACGTTGAGGATCAACGGCAAGGTCCCGACCTGCGTGAAGGCATAGTGCCGGTCCACCCCGTCAAGGCTGGAGGTCCCGACGAAGCTACCGCTGCCCTCTCGGACGAACCGCTCGAAATTGGCCGTTCCGGCGAGGCTCGTCCCGAAATCGGAGTCCCGGTTCGGGTAGCGCATGACGCGCGTCCCATCGTGCAGGTACAAGTTGATCGCGCCGTCGCGCCCGAGGCCCAGGCGGTCGAACAACCGCGTGAAGTACGACAGCTTCAGGGTGCCCAGGACCACCCCGCCGAACGACCCGTCCGGCTTGTCGACGCGTCGGCTCAGCACCATGACGCGTGCGCCCGTCAGACGCGACATCAGCGGCTGGCTGATCAGCAAGCCACCGCCGCCCCGGGCCTTGTGGGCCTTGAAGTAGTCGCGGTCGACATTGTTGGTGCGGCGCGCCGGGATGGCATGGCCGTCGAGAATGCTGTCGCCTCGCTCGTCGAGGACGAGGATCACGCCCATGTCCTGTGCCGAGATCGCCCGATCGAACAGGATCAGCTGGCGCAGCTCCGGCGACAGATCGGCGAGAGCGGGAAGTTTCAGGTTCTCGGTGACGCCCTGCAGCGACAGATCGATGATCTCGATATTGCGGGCGATGTCACGTTCGATGATCTGGAGCAAGTTCTGCGAGGTCTGCTCCGCCTTGTCCCAAGCGTCCTTGCGCAAGTCGAGCAGCATGATGGCGGACACGACGAGCATGCCCACCGGTGCCAGGATTCCGAAGAGGATCCACGTGCGCGCCGAGCGGAACCTGCGAGCGAATCGGCGCGGCAGGACCATCGGCATCTCCTCCCAGGTCACCCGGAGGTGCCTGGTTCAGACCATGTTGCCCGCCTCTCCGGCCGGGACAGGGCATGTCACGGAGTCTAAGCCACAAGCCTTAATGCAGGGTTAAACATGCCGCAGCACAACCGGAGGTGGAGACGGAGGCTCCCGCTCCGGCTCCGGCTCAATCGTCCATCTTCAGCGCGGCGATGAACGCCTCCTGCGGGATTTCCACGCGGCCGAACTGGCGCATCTTCTTCTTGCCCTCCTTCTGCTTGTCGAGGAGTTTGCGCTTACGAGAGATGTCGCCGCCGTAGCACTTGGCGGTCACGTCCTTGGAGAGGGCCTTGATGGTCTCGCGGGCAATGATCTTGCCCCCCAACGCCGCCTGGACCGGGATCTGAAACAGGTGGCGGGGGATCAGGTCCTTCAGCTTCTCGCACATGGCCCGGCCGCGATGCTCGGCGCGGCTGCGGTGGACCAGCATGGAGAGGGCATCCACGGGCTCGGCATTGACGAGGATCGACATCTTCACGAGGTCGCCCTCCCGGTAATCCGAGATGTGGTAGTCGAACGAGGCGTAGCCCTTCGAGATCGATTTCAGGCGGTCGTAGAAGTCGAACACCACCTCGTTGAGCGGCAGGTCGTAGACCACCATGGCGCGCTTGCCGACGTAGTTGAGGTCGACCTGGGTGCCGCGCCGGTCCTGGCAGAGCTTCAGGACGCCGCCGAGATACTCGTCGGGGGTGAGGATGGTGGCGCGGATCCACGGCTCCTCGATGGCGGTGATCTTCATCACGTCCGGCATGTCGGCCGGGTTGTGCAACTCCTTCAACGTCCCGTCCGTCATCTGCAGGCGGTAGACCACGGAAGGAGCGGTGGAGATCAGGTCGAGGTTGAACTCGCGCTCCAGGCGCTCCTGGATGATCTCGAGGTGCAGCAGCCCGAGGAAGCCGCAGCGGAAGCCGAAGCCGAGCGCCGCGCTCGTCTCCATTTCATACGAGAACGAGGCGTCGTTGAGCCGGAGCTTGCTCATGGCGCTACGCAGGGTCTCGAACTCGGCGGCATCCACGGGGAAGAGCCCGCAGAACACCACCGACTGCACGTCCTTGAAGCCCGGAAGCATCTCCTTGCAGGGGCGCTTGTCCTCGGTGAGCGTGTCGCCCACGCGGGTATCGGCGACCTCCTTGATCGAGCCGGTGAAGAAGCCGACCTCGCCGGGGCCGAGCTCGCCGATATCGGCCATCTTCGGCCGGAACACGCCGATCTTGTCGACCCCGTGCACGGCGTCGGCCCGCATCATGCGGATGTTCATGCCCTTCTTGAGCACGCCGTCGACGATGCGCACCAGCACGACGACGCCGAGATAGACGTCGTACCAGCTGTCCACCAGCAGGGCCTTGAGGGGCGCGTCGCGGTCTCCCTTGGGCGGCGGCAGACGCTTGACGATGGCCTCCAGCACCGCCTCGATGTTGAGGCCGCTTTTCGCCGAAATCGCCACCGCCTCGGAGGCGTCGATGCCGATCACCTCCTCGATCTGGGCGCGGATGCGCTCGGGCTCGGCGGCCGGCAGGTCGATCTTGTTGAGGACGGGGACGATCTCGTGGTTGGCGTCGAGCGCCTGGTAGACGTTGGCGAGCGTCTGCGCCTCCACGCCCTGGGAGGCGTCGACCACGAGGAGCGATCCCTCGCAGGCCGCGAGCGAGCGCGACACCTCGTAGGCGAAGTCCACGTGGCCGGGGGTGTCCATCAGGTTGAGGATGTAGTCCTTGCCGTCCTCTGCGCGGTATTCGAGGCGCACGGTCTGGGCCTTGATGGTGATCCCGCGCTCCTTCTCGATGTCCATCGAGTCGAGCATCTGCTCGCTCATGTCGCGGAGCGCCACCGTGCCGGTGGTCTGGATCAGCCGGTCGGCCAGCGTCGACTTGCCATGGTCGATATGCGCGACGATGGAGAAATTACGGATGTTGTCGATGGGGACGGTGGTCATCGAGGGGTCTGTCTCCGGCGCGGTCGCGGTCCGTCGGCGTAAGGACGGGCCCGGCGCACGGCTTTTCGGTGTGTGGACGCGTGTCGGGAGATAGCAGTGCGGCACCGGCACGCCAAGCGGAGCCGCGTCCGCACGTGGTCGCGCCCCTCGGTTCCGGGCGCGATGGCTCTCAGAGCAGGGCCACAGTCTGGCGGATTTCGGGCATGGTCGGCCCCGTGATCTCGTGGACCATGCGGTTCATCAGGTCGCGGGCGATGAGGCAGCGCCCGCGGGCCTCGTCCCGCGCGGCACCGGCGGGCAGCGCGCCGAAGGTCCGGCAGGCCTTGGCGAGGTCGCGGAATCCCGTCCTGTCGGCCCGGGCGGCGAGGGTTTCCGCGCTCGCCCCGTCCGTGTCGGGTCCGAAACGGTCGACGAGCCTGACGAAGGCACGCACGTCCTCGCGGGCCGCCTCCTCGCCCATCCGGGCGATCAGGGCATCGAAGGCGCTCCGGTCGAAGATCGGCGGCCGTTCCGGCATCGGCGCGTCCGCGTCGCTCTCCCGCAGGACGATGGAGGAGATCTGGTCGCCGACCACCCGCGACAGGGTCGGGAGATCGAACGGCTTGCCGAGATGGCCGTTGGCGCCGGCCTCCGTGAGGGCCCGGACCCGGTCCGGCATCATGCTGGCGCTCATGGCCACGATCGGCACCCGGCGCGCCGGGTGCTGGAGGGAGCGGATGCGCCGGATGGCCGTGGTCCCGTCCATTCCGGGCATCGACACATCCATGAGGACGAGGTCGTAGGCGCTGGCCTGCACCGCCAGGATGGCCGCCTCTCCGTCGGTGACCATGTCGACGCCGTAACCCAGGCGCTTCAGCATCGCCTGGACGACCTCCCGGTTGATCGGGTTGTCCTCCACCACGAGGATGCGGCCGGCCCCGGGCGCGTCCGGGCTCGGAGCCGGCGCCGCGCATGTCAGCACCGGCGCCGGCGCCAGGGAGAGGGAGAACCGGTAGGCCGCCGTCTCGCCCAGCGGCGTGCTCCGGTCGATGCGCCCGCCCCCCATGAGTCCGACGAGGCGCTGGGCGATGATGAAGCCGAGGCCGCTGCCGTCGAGGGCGACGGTGCGGGCTGCGGACTGCTCCGGGTCTTCGCCGGCATGGGCGGTGACGAAGACGCGCCAGCGCTCGGCGGACTCGGCGCCGCGCGGCCCCTGCAGCGCGAGGGTGACGGTGCCCCGGCGCAACGTGCCGATGGCGTCGTTGAGCAGGTTGAGGAGGATCTGCCTCAGGCGGCGCTCGTCGCCCAGGACATGGCGGGAGCCGTCGCCGGGAACGGCCACGTCGATGGCGACCCCCCTCGCCTCGGCCATGGGCCTCACGAGATCGGCCGTCCCGCTCACCAGGGCGGGCAGGTCGAGGGGGATGCTATCGAGGCGCAGATTGCCCTCCCCGGCCCGGGCATAATCGAGGACGTCGTCCACCGTGCCAAGAAGCGTGTCGGTGGCCGCCCCCACCAGGGCGAGATAGCGGACCTGATCGGGTGAGAGCCCGGTCGTGTGCGCGAGGAGGTCGGTGAAGCCCTTGATCGTCGTCAGCGGCGTCCGGATCTCGTGGCTCATGAGGTTCATGAACTCCGATTTCGCCCGGCTCGCATTCTCGGCCTTGGCCTGGGCCAGTTCGGCGGCGTCGCGGGCCATGCGCAATTCGTCGGCCTGATCCTGCCGCTTCGTCACGTCCCGCAGGGTCGATATCACGTTGGGCGCCCCAGGCGCGGCGGAGGTCAGGAGGTCGTTGACCGCCTCGATCCAGATGCAGCGGCCATCCGCATGGCGCATCCGGAACAGGGACACGATGCTCGGCCGGTCGGGGGCGAGGCGGGCATCCGCGGCGGAGAAGGCGGCGAGATCGTCGAGGTGGATGCGCGTGCGCGGATCGAAATCCGACCCTTCCGTGCCGAACAGCGCCGCGCCGGAAGGCGAGACATAGGCGATGCGCCAGTCGGCATGGCGCAGGATCACCACGTCGGTCATGGTCTCGGCGAGGAGCTGGTAATGCGCCTGGCTCGCCGCGAGTTCGCGGCCGCGCTCGGCCACCCGGACCTCCAGGTTGGCATTGGCCTCCGCGATGGCGGCGTGGTGCTCGGCCGAGACGCGGGACGCCGTCACGAGCGCCCGGCCGATCTGCTCCACCTCGCGGATCTCGCTGGCGGGAAGGTGGACGGGGTCGCCGCGCCCGACCGCGCCGGCGGCCCGCTTCAGGTTCCGCACCGCCCTGGCCACCTGCCGGGCATAGATCCAGGCGACGATCCCGCCGCTGCCCAGCAGCGTCACGGCGAGGAAGGCCAGGACCGCGAGCGAACGATAGAGCGAGGCCTCGAAGGCATTCCGGTCGAGGCCGGTGACCACCGTCCAGTCGGAGACGCCGGAGCGATGGTGGAATTCCATGACGCTGGCCTCCGCCTTCTCCCAATCCTCCAGACGCTGGAGCCTGGGCGGAGACGAGGAGGGCTCTTTCGTGGAGAGGCCGGACGAGTCGGGCGCATCGTCGGTTTGTGCGACGATGCGCTTCGCGCCATCGACGAAGACGGCGGAGAACGGGTCGTCGATCTCGGCCTGTGCAATCAGGCGGGCGAAGTGATCCGTGCGCACGGCGATGGAGACGAACATCTCCGGCACGCCGCCGCGCAGGACCGGCGCGCAGATCAGGACGATATCGGCCCCGGTGACCACGCTCTTGATCACCGGAGAGATGACCGGGCGCCGGGTCGCGATCAGGGACGCGGCGAGCGCGGGACGGGGGGAGGACGGCATGGCCGTGCCGACGGGCACGCGCGTGTTGACGATCTGGCGGCCATCGACATGGACGAGGGACACCGTGAATTCGGTGGTGTCCACGAGTGCCCGCCCCTGGGCATCGAACCGCGCCCAGTCCTCGGCATCGATGGAGGGCGAGGTCGCCAGGGTCCTGGCCATCGCGCTCATCTCGGAGAGATCGCGGTCGAGGCGCTCGCGGAGATGGTCTCCGGTGAGCTGTCCCATGGTCTGCAGACGGGCTCGCTCGGCCGTCACGTACCAGTCGGTGGTAACGACGGCGAGCACCACGAGGGGAAGCGCGATGGCGAGGGCGAAGACCATCATGGCCGCCACCGCCGAGTGTTGCCCCCGCTCTCCGCGCCTGCGCACCGCTCTCTTACCTTGTCGATGGGCGCACCGATGGGACGCGGCCTCGCTTCACCTAAGCAGGGATTCTCCGGCTGGCCAATGGATTGTGAGGTTGTTCGAAATTCATGGTTTCGACGGCTTTATGAATAGCGTCGTCCAGGGTCCGCGCTTACGCGAAGGTTCGATTTCAATCGGGTCCGACTCATGCGTCCTCGGCGCGTTCGGCGGACACCCGCCATGGCACGGGCGAAGGGTGATGGGTTTCCCTCACCTCCGTACGGTCTCAGATGAAGGGGCCGATCAGCCGCTCGTACTCGGCCTCGGCGAGGCCATAGCTGTCGCCGGCAAGTTCGACGAGCTTGAGCCGGTCACGGATCGTGATCTGCCCGCGCCGCATCACGATCATCCGCGTGCGCTCCAACTCGTGCAGGGCGACGGTGACGCGCGGGCGATGCATGCCGAGCATCAGCGCCAGCATCTCGTGGGTCATGACCACGCGGCCCTCGTCGAGCCTGTCGCTGGCCAGGAGGAGGCAGAGCGCCAGGCGCTCCTCCACCGAATGGTGCCGGTTGGCCAGGGCCATCTGGCTGGTCCAGAGGATGACGACCTGGACGTAGCGCAGGAGGATGTCGCGCAGGGCGCTGCTCTGGGCCATCGCCTGACGCAGGGCGCCCGCGCCCATGCGGAGGGCCCGGCCCGCCACGCGGACCTCCACGGTGAGGGGCGTGTGCTCGATGCCGAGCACGAGGGCGGTGCTGACCATTCCGTCGCGCCCGACGACAGCGATCTCGACGGTGCCGCGTTCGGCGATCGCCATGGTCACGGAGGCCAGTCCACTCTCGATGAAATACGCGTGCGGGATGGGCTCGTTGGCCATGACGATCCGCTCGCCGACGGTCAGCACCACCTCTTCGAGCTGCGGCAGCATCTGGCTGAAGACTTCGATGGGAAGCGCCCGCAGGAGGCGGTTCTCGACCAACGGCGCCTGGAGCGGCTGGAGTCGTGAGTTCATTAGTGACGCTCCGGCAAGCATCTCGCCTATACTTTCAAGGAACTCGGAATTAACAGTGGCGAAGAGCCGCATTCTGCAGAATATTGATTAAAATTCCAGTAAAATAGAACAATATTAAGTACTAGCTTGGGCTTCGATGTGTATTTTAATTCGTAACATTTGAACCTCCGCGATGTGCCCGAGCGATCCGGGTGCCGAGGCCGAGCGGCGTGTCCAAGGCGATCGGCTCCCGCGTCCGCCCGTGGCGGGGGAAGGGGGCGAGCCTGCGCCTACATGCGTCCTGCAAGTGCGAGGCGGATGATCGTTGGGACGTCGACGGGCTCGCGACGCCGGGGCCGCGTCGGCGTCTGCCGCGGCCGGCCGTGGGAGAGGTGCCGGTTCCCGTATCAGCGCGCCGGGAGGGAGCCCGGTTCCGGCAGGGCCAGGCTTGTCCGGATCGGACTCGTCGGCGGCTCGCGACGGACGTCGATGATGTCGCCCGGCTGGAGGAGCGCACGCTCGTTCGCCTCGAAGGTCTCCGTCCGCTCGCCCACGGCGCGCGTGATGAAGACTTTCCGCGCCGGGGTGCCGGGGCTGGCTGCACCGAGCATGCCGCCGGACTGGAGGCGCGCCTCCCGGATCTCGCGGGCGCTCGGCAACTGCATCTCCACTTCCGTCAGGCGCGTGGTCACGTCCTGCAGTTCGGCGAGGAGGCGGCGATGATAGGTGTCGGTGAGTTCCTGGGCGCGCAGGGCGAGGTCGCCGATCGCCAGATCGAGCCGGGCGAGTTCGGAGTTCAGCCGCGCGATGGTCCCCTTGTTCCGGGCCTCCTCGCGCTGCAGTTCGATCCCCTGGTACCGTCGCGCCAGACCGTTGCTGATGAGCTTCTCGTAATCCTCGAGATGGGACTGGATCAGCCGGAGCTGCGTCTCCTCCGCCTTGCGCTGCGCCTCGACGCCGGCGATCTCCGCCTCGATCCGCGGCTTCTGCGCACGGAGCATCTCGGCGGATTGTGCGAAGGCGCTCCGCTGCGCCTTCAGGATCCCGCGTTCCTCCGCGAGGAGACGGGTGAAGCCCTCGTCGCGTTCGCTGCCGCGCGGCGGGGTGAAATCCTCACGGTCTTGCCGCTGCGCTTCCAGCCTCTCGCGCCGGACCGTGAGCAGGCGCAGGGTCGCCTCCAGGACCCGGACCCGTTCGTCGGCACTGAGGAACTCCGTGCGCTGGGAGATCTGCGCCTGTTCGGGCAAGGCGAAGCCGCCGGCCAGGGCGATGCCGCTGAGAACCGAGGCCCCGTAGCGGAACGGGTAACTCCCCGCGACGCGCACGTCGCCCAGGAGGTAGATCGGCCGCATCTCCGTGATACGCAGGCTCACCACCGGCTGCTGCAGAAAGCCGTCGGCCAGATGGCTGACGATCTGCTTCTGGGCCTCCGGCAAGGTCATGGCCGAGACGGAGACTTCGCCGATTAGGGGCAGGAACAACGCGCCGCTGCCATTGACCACGAACTCGCCCGAGAGTTCGGCCTGGCCGTAGACCGACAAGCCGAGCCGGTCTCCGGGCGCGAGTCGATAATCGGAATCCTGGGCGCCGGCCGCCCCGCCGAGGGCGACCCACAGGGCGAGTGCCGCGATGCGGTGGGGCACGCGCGCCAGGCGCGTCCGTCGATGCTGTCTCATCATGGATCAACCGACCGCTTGTCTGGTGAGGCCTATCTCGCAGGATTGCCAATAGTCTAAACCGCGGAAATTCCGGCTCCGGCATCGCCTTTCGGACGATCCCGGCCCTACAAGGAGTTAATCCTTCCGAATATCGGCCATACTATAAAATCTAATCGATGATTTTTGGCGTCGAGTCGCGGTAATATTCGATGGTACTATTCCTTATTGGGTCATGAAGCCTGCCCTATGCACCGGATGCGCCACTTGTAGCGTGCAATGATTGTCCTCCATGGTTCGGCGGCGCTCCGAGTTCCTCCCCGAGGGGACGGTCGAGCGAGATCACCGACGGAACGCTCGTTCCAGTCTCGGACGCGACGATCGTCGGTCCTGGGAATGAGCCGGAGGGGCACCGACAATGAAGCGCATCCTCGTAACGGGTGGGGCCGGGTTCATCGGGTCTCATCTCTGTGGACGGCTGATCAAGCAGGGAAACGAAGTTCTCTGCGTCGACAATTTCCTGACAGGTGCGCGCTCGAACCTGGATAAGCTGCTCACGCACCAATCCTTCGAGCTCCTTCGCCACGACGTGACGTTCCCGCTCTACGTGGAGGTCGACGAGATCTACAATCTCGCCTGCCCGGCCTCTCCAGTTCACTATCAGCGGGACCCCGTCCAGACGACGAAGACCAGCGTGATGGGGGCGATCAACATGCTCGGCCTGTCCAAGCGCCTTCACGCCCGCATCCTCCAGGCCTCGACCAGCGAGGTCTATGGCGATCCGGACGTTCACCCGCAGCCCGAGAGCTATTGCGGCCATGTCAGCATCGTCGGGCCGCGCGCCTGCTACGACGAGGGCAAGCGCTGCGCCGAGACGCTGTTCCACGACTACCGCCGCCAGCATCGGATGTCGGTGCGCGTGGCGCGGATCTTCAATACCTACGGGCCGAACATGCATCCGCAGGACGGCCGGGTGATTTCGAACTTCATCGTCCAGGCGCTGACGCATCAGCCGATCACGATCTACGGCGACGGCTCCCAGACCCGGTCGTTCTGCTACGTGGACGATCTCGTCGAAGGCTTGCTCCGGCTGATGGCGGTGGAGGAGGAGCCCGGCGACGTGGTCAACCTCGGCAACCCGTCCGAGATCAACGTCCTCGCCCTGGCCGAACGCATCGTGCAGTTGTGCAATTCGCGCTCGACCATCGAATGCCGGCCCTTGCCCCAGGACGACCCGAGGCGGCGCTGCCCCGACATCTCCCGCGCCCGGGAGAAACTGAGATGGTCGCCGCGGGTCGATCTCGACACCGGTCTGGTGCGGACGATCGCGTATTTCGAAGCGCGGCTCATCCAGAAGGGCTCGCCGATTCATGCCCTGCGCGAACTGGCCCGCTCCGAACCCCTGACGCAGGTCGCGGGATGACCGACGATCTCACGCCGAGTGGCGCCGATCTCAATCGCCGGGCGCGATCCGTGCGCCCGGAAACCCGCCGCCGCCACGCGGTCGAGCTGACGGGCGCGGAAACGGCGGGGGCTTCCCCTGCCCCTGCCGGGGGCTGGGAACTGCCGCGCGCCGAGATTCTCGGGCTCGACGTCAGCGCCATCACCTTCGCGGACGCCATTGCGGCCATCGATGCCTTCGTCCGCTCGGGCAAGCCGCATTACGTCTGCATCACCGGGGCCCATGGGGTGATCGAGAGCAGAAGCGATCCGCACTTGCTCGCGATCCACAACGCGGCGGATCTCGTGACGCCGGACGGCATGCCCCTCGTCTGGATGTCGCGGCTCCTTGGCCACACTTCGACCGAGCGGGTCTATGGCCCCGACCTGATGCGCGCGATCACGCGCCTGTCGCCGTCCCGCGGCTATCGCCATTTCTACTACGGCGGAGCGCCCGGTGTGGCCGAGGCGCTGAGCGCCAGCCTCCGGAATGCAAATCCGGGACTGTCCGTGGTCGGCACCTGCTGCCCTCCGTTCCGGAGCCTGTCGCGGGAGGAGGACGAGGCGGTGGTGGCACAGATCAATGCCGCGCGGCCGGACATCGTCTGGGTCGGCCTCAGTACCCCCAAGCAGGAAAACTGGATGGCCTCCCATCTCGGACGCATCGATGCGCCGGTCATGATCGGCGTCGGGGCAGCCTTCGATTTCCTGGCGGGCACCAAGCGGCAGGCCCCGGTCTGGATGCAGAAGCGAGGCCTCGAATGGCTGTTCCGCCTCGTGAGCGAACCGAAACGGCTCTTCGCCCGCTACATGAAGATCGTCCCCCTGTTCCTGCTGCTCGCTGCCGGGCAGCTTCTCAGGACCTGGTTCGCCTCCCGCATCAGGGGTGGGGCCTCTCCGGCGATGCCGGCCCCGCCGCCTCATCGGCCCGGGTGATTCCCGCTCCCGGGCCGTGCCGGGCCTCGCCCCCGTGGCCACGGTGTCCCGCCTTCTCTCGTTCCAGGGCCGGTATGGCCTCGAACTTTCGGAATGGCTTCCCATGAGCACCACCGACAGCATCATTCTCGCGAGCCCTGCGGTCGAGCGGATCAAACCGGTGGAGGTCGAACTCCGGCCCGGACGGCGGCGGGCCATCGTCACGACGGTTCTGGTCGGGGGGGACCTGTTCTTCTCGGGCATTGCCGGCGTCGTGCCCTGGCTGCTGACCGGCTGGCCGCCACTGACGGATTGGTTGGGACCCTCCACCTCGGTGCCGATTCCCCCTGTCGGCGTCGTGCTCATCCTGGCGGTGTTCGGGCTCTATTCCAGCTATGGGCCGAGCCCCCCGGAGCGGTTGCGATTGCGCGTCCTCGGGGTCTGCATCTACGCGATCAGTTGCCTGCTGGTGGTGAGCGCTCAAGGGCCGTCGGCGCGGGGCGTTGCCGAGATCGGGGTGGTATCGGCGCTCCTGGTGGTGATCGGCTTCTATGGCGAATCCGCGCTGCGAAGCGCCCTGATCCGGTGGAGGCTCTGGGGGGCTCTCACCGTGATCGTGGGGACCGACACCGCCGGGCGCAGCCTGGCCGACACGCTCCTCGCCCAGCCGGAACTCGGGTTTCGGCCGGTAGGCTTCCTCGCCGAGCGCGGGCAGGAGCCGGTGCGGATAGAGGGACTGCCCATCCTCGGCATGATCGACGAGATGCCGGCGGTGCCGGTGGAGGTGCTGCTGTTCTCGTCCTGCGCCACCCTCGCCCTGTATGACGGCAAGGGGGCGGGCGGGGCTCCCGCTCCACGCACGGTCCTCGCCCAGCAGATCCACGAGTTGCAGAACATGTGGGTGCAGGTGCAACCCCTCGGCAGCGCCATCGGCCTCGAGATCCGGCGAGAACTGTACCGGCCGCGCAACCTCGCCCTCAAGCGCGTGATCGACTGCACCTTCGCAGGCCTCGGCCTGATCGTGGCCCTTCCGGTGATCGCGATCCTCGCCGTAACGATCCGCAGCCTCGATCCGGGCAGCCCGTTCTATGTCCAGATCCGCGTCGGGCGGCATGGACGGCCGATCCGGGTCCTGAAGTTGCGGACGATGTATTCCGACGCGGAGCGCCGGCTGCACGCCCACCTCGAATCCTGCCCGGCGGCCCGCGAGGAATGGCAGCGCTTCTTCAAGCTCTCCGCCGATCCGCGAATCCTGCCGAAGGTCGGGCATTTCATCCGGCGCACGAGCCTGGACGAGCTGCCCCAGCTCTGGAACGTCCTGCGCGGCGACATGAGCCTCGTCGGCCCGAGGCCGTTTCCGGCCTATCACATGGACGGGTTCGATCCCGATTTCCGTGCGCTTCGCACCAGCGTGCCGCCCGGCCTGACCGGCCTTTGGCAGATCTCGTCGAGAAGCGACGGCGATCTCCACGTCCAACGCAGCCAGGACACCTACTATATCCGCAACTGGTCGCCGTGGCTCGACCTCTACATCCTGATGGGAACGGTCTCGGCGGTCCTGGGCGCCAAGGGCGCCCGGTAACCTCCGGCAATCCGGGGCGACGAGGGATGATTGTCGACGCATTCGCCAAGCCGATCCGCCGGCGGGCCGGTCACCAACTCGCCCAGCGAGGATACGGGCAATACCAGCGATATCCTATGGGCCGATGTCACCGAGGCGGACATCGCGCCCCAGGCGCACTCGACCAACGCGTCCGCTTGGAACCGAGACCCATTCGACGAAATCGGGCGTCCGAATCGATGTGCTTGTCCCGAAGATCCATCCTACGGGACAAGCATTCTTATGGTTTTCATTCAATCGATCGAATTGTCGTCCCACTCGATATGCTGCCGCTTCTCAGGCCATAAGAATATAACGATCAATCCTATGCTGCCAAAAATCGAAACAAATGCAGAGATCCAAAATATGATTTCCAGCACGGCACCCTCCGGTCGTGCAATGGCGCCGAATCCTTTTTCGCCGACGAAGAATCGGCTGTCAATTATCCCACGACTTCTACGATCTATTGATTGAATATTTGAGCTGAACCTGAATCCAGTCCTGAAACAGGACGGATGTCGCTGATCGTCTCGTGCGAGAAATGGCGTGGGGAGCCCGGCACGGCGAAGGGGGTCCCGCTGTCCGCGACGGCGCAGACGCCCACTCTACTCCGTCACCGCCTCGGCCACGAACTTCGCATGGCCCTTCGCCCGCAGGTCGCAGGCGGGGCAGGTGCCGCAGCCGTAACCCCAGGCGTGGCGTTCCCCACGTGTGCCGAGGTAGCAGGTGTGGGTGCCCTCGACGATGAGGTCCACCAGGGTCTGGCCGCCGAGGTCCTTGGCCATCTTCCATGTCTCGGCCTTGTCGATCCACATGAGCGGCGTGTGGAGGACGAAGCGGCGGTCCATGCCGAGGTTCAGCGCCACCTGGAGCGCCTTGATCGTATCGTCCCGGCAATCGGGATAACCGGAGTAATCCGTCTCGCACATGCCGCCGACGATGTGGCCCAGCGACCGGCGGTAGGCCAGGGCCGCGGCGAAGGTCAGGAAGATGATGTTGCGGCCGGGCACGAAGGTGTTGGGCAGGCCGCCCGCCTCGAAGGCGATCTCGGTGCTGCGGGTGAGCGCGGTCTCGGAGACCTTGCCCAGGGCATCGAGGGCGATGGTGTGGTCGCGGCCCAGACGCCGGAACCAGGCCGGGTTCATGGCCGCCATCGTCTCGCGCAGGGGCGCCCGCCCGTCGAGCTCGACCCGGTGGCGCTGATTGTAGTCGAAGCCAAGGGTCTCCACCCTGGGAAAGCGCTCCAGCGCCCAGGCGAGGCAGGTGGTGGAATCCTGTCCGCCGGAGAACAGGACCAGGGCACCGTCGTCGCTCATGGTCAGGCTTCGCCTTCGTATTCGGCCCAGGACATCGGAGTCTCCATGACCTTCACCGAGGACAGGCCGGGCAGGGCGGGCTTCGTCCGATGCCAGATCCAGGCCGCGATATGCTCGGCGGTGGGGTTCTCCAGCCCCTCGACCTCGTTGAGGCAGTAATGGTCGAGCTGGGCCAGGATCGGCGCGAAGGCGTGCTCCACGTCGAAGAAGTCCACCACCCAGCCCGTCGCCGGGTCCACGGCGCCGGAGATCGTCAGCTCGACCCGGTAGGAATGCCCATGCATCCGGTGGCAGCGATGCGTCTCGGGCACGTTGGGCAGGCGATGCGCCGCCTCGAAGGTGAAGGCCTGGGTGATCTTCATGAGAGTCGACTCTGAGGTTCTCCGCGCGCCGAACTGACCGGCACAAGGTCACGGAAGGGGGTCACGGGATACCGATGATCTTGTGGGTTTGCAGCGAGAGCCGCCAGCGCGCGTCGCGGCGGCAATACTCCACCGCCGCTCGGGTATGGGCAAGGCGGTCCAGCCCGTCCATGGGCTGGAGCCAGTGGTGGCGGAAGTCGAGGGTGGCGAAGCGCTCGGGACGCGCGTCGTCCTGGGGGTAGACGAGCTTCAACTCGTGCCCGGTGGTCTGGACCAGGGCATTGCCGGCCTTCGGGCTCACGCAGATCCAGTCGATCCCCTCGGGGGCCGCCAGGGTACCGTTTGTCTCCACCGCGATCTCGAAGCCGCGCGCGTGCACCGCCGCGATCAGTGCGGGGTCGAGCTGCAGCAGTGGCTCGCCGCCGGTGAAGACCACGTAATGGTGAGACGCGCCGCCCTCCCAGGTGGCGGCGATGGCGTCGGCGAGCGCCTCCGGCGTCGAAAAGCGCCCGCCGCCCTCGCCGTCCATGCCGATGAAATCCGTATCGCAGAACGTGCAGGCGGCCGTGGCGCGGTCTTCCTCGCGGCCGGACCAGAGATTGCAGCCGGAAAACCGGCAGAACACCGCGGCCCGGCCCGCCTGGGCCCCCTCGCCCTGGAGGGTGTGGAACAGTTCCTTGACCGCGTAGCCCATCGCTCTCTCAGCCGATCTCCCCGGAAGACCCCGTCCCGCGCTGGGCAACGGCCTGCTTCCGACATCGCGACGCGATGGGACAGCCCATAGACGCCTCCTCGCTCCGAGGCCATGGCGCGGAGCCCAACGCAACCATGCGCGCGCGGCAACGTCCGCCCGTCCGGACCTGTGCATCGCACCAATCGTTCGGCCGCATCGCCATGGTCTCGCCATGGAGACGGCGTTGATGGGCATTCGCGCCGAGCCCTCTCGCAGGGTTGGCCGCAGGCTGGCATCCCTCGCCAAAGCTCGGCCGTTGCGCTATTTTTCTTCGGACGGACCGACCATGATGGCGTCGGGGCGTTCCCTTTCGAGACGGGCCTGATGTCGAACCGATTGTTGCGCCGCCTCGTTCTTGGTCTCGCCACGGCCGCGGGATTGCTCGGAGCGGGTGCGGCCGGCGCGGTGACGGCGCCGATCCTCGTGGTCGAGGTCGATTCCGGCAAGGTCATCTACGCTCAGGGCGCCACCGACCCGTGGTTCCCCGCCTCCATCACCAAGCTGATGACCGCCTACGTCGCTCTCGACATGGTGCGGCAGGGCAAGGTCTCGCTCGACACCCTCATCACCATCTCGCCCGCCGCCGCCGCCGAGCCACCCTCGAAGATGGGCTTCAGGCCGGGCACGCAACTGACCCTCGACAACGCCCTGAAGATCATCATGGTCAAGTCGGCCAACGATGTCGCCTGGGCGATCGGCGAGAATCTCGGCGGCTCGGTCGAAGGCTTCGCCGCCCTCATGAACGAGACCGCCGCCCGGATCGGCATGCGCGAGAGCCGCTGGACCAATCCCAACGGCCTTCCGGATGCCCGGCAATGGACCTCGGCCCGCGACATGGCGGTGCTCGGCCGGGCACTGATCCGCGACTTTCCAGACAACCGCGCCCTGTTCTCGATCAGCGCGATCCAGTTCGGCAAGTCGATCATGGCCAACCATAACGGCCTGCTCGGCCGCTATGCCGGGGCCGACGGCATGAAGACCGGCTTCATCTGTTCGGGCGGTTTCAACGTGGTGGCCAGCGCCACCCGCAACGGCCGCCGTCTCATCACCATCGTCATGGGCCAGCCGAGCGCCCGCGAGCGCGACCTCAAAGCGTCCGACCTGTTCGATTACGGCTTTGGCCAATCGGCGGGATGGACCGCGCAGACCATCGATTCCCTGCCCGCTTCCGCCATCTCCGAGCCGCCGGACCTGCGCCCCTATATCTGCGACAAGCGCAAGGCCCTGCCGGTCGACGAAGGCCCCGGTCCCATCGCCTCGCAGGCCGGCAGCGAGAATGCCTCGATCCTCGCCGCCGCCGCGCCCGTGGGCTCGGCGCTCGCTTTCGCCACCCTCAACAACGGCTCCCTGAAGGGCCGCGCCCTGCCACCGCGCGCGCCCCTGCAGCCGATCCTGGTCTGGATCGGCCGCGATCCGGCCGAAGGCGCCATCGCCCTGAACGAGCAGGCCGAGGCCGAGAAGGCGGAACGCGCCGCCAAGATCGCGGAGGCCCGCAAGACGAAGCTCGAGGCCGCGAACGCCAAGCGCGAGGCATCGAGGCTCGCCAAGCCGGCCGCGAACGGCAAGGGCGCCGTGCCGGCCACCGCCAGCGCCTATGCTCCGGTGGAGACGACGCCCGTGATCGCGGGCGGCGCGAAATCCTCAGCCAAAGCCGATGCCGGCAAGAAGCCCGTTGCGAAAGCCGCGACGAAGCCGGCCCACAAGTCCCCGGAAAAGCCTGCGGCGAAGGCTGCGGACAAGTCCACGGCCAAGCCTGCGGCCAAGTCTTCAAAAAGCGCCGCCAAGGCATCAGGCACCGGCAAGACCTCCGCTGCGCGATCCGCCGAGGATTGAGCCGGCGGCGGCGGCGGGGTAGGCCGGTTCCATGCCCAATCCCTCCCAGCCCACGTCTCCCAACGACGATCCCCGTCGTCCGGAGCCGATCCCGCTCACGGTGCTCACCGGCTTCCTCGGAGCCGGCAAGACCACGCTCCTCAACCGGATGCTGCGCGATCCGGCCCTGTCGGACACCGTGGTCATCGTCAACGAGTTCGGCGAGATCGGCCTCGATCACCTGCTGATCGAGACGGTGGACGAGGACATGATCCTGCTCGGCGCCGGGTGCCTGTGCTGCACCGTGCGCGGCGACCTCATCGCCACCCTCGAAGATCTGCTGCGCAAGCGCGACAACGGCCGCATCACGCCGTTCCGGCGAGTCGTCATCGAGACGACGGGCCTCGCAGACCCGGCCCCGATCCTCCACGCACTGATCTACCATCCCTATCTCGCCCTGCGGTACCGGCTGCAGGCCGTCGTCACCGTGGTGGACGCGGTCAACGGCGCATCCACCCTCGACGCTCATCCCGAGGCCGTGCGCCAGGCCGCCGTGGCCGACCGGATCGTGCTGGCGAAGGAGGATCTCGTCGACACGGGAAGCGACGCCCTGCGCGACCGCCTCCGGGTTCTCAATCCCACGGCGCCCATTCATGGTCCCGACGTGGCGCCGGCCGAGCTTCTCGGCGGGTTCTTCGGTCTGGACGGCAAGAGCGCGGATGTCCGCGCCTGGCTCGGCGCCGAGGCCTTCCCGGACCACGATCATCATCACGGCCACCACCATCACGACGTGAACCGGCACGACGCCGCGATCCGGGCCTTCACCCTCACCAGCGACGTGCCGGTGAAGCGGGCCGCTCTCGAGATGTTCCTCGATCTCCTGCGGTCCGGCCACGGCCCGAAGCTCCTGCGCCTGAAGGGGCTGGTGGCGCTCGCCGACGAACCGGATCGTCCCGTGGTGGTCCACGGCGTCCAGCACGTGATCCATATGCCGGTCCAGCTCGCCGCATGGCCCGACGACGATCACCGCTCTCGCCTCGTCCTGATCGTGCGCGATCTCGATCCGGCCTTCGTCACCGGCCTGTGGGATGCCTTTCTGGGGCGTCCGAGGATCGATGCGCCCGATGCCGCCGCGCTGACGGCCAATCCGCTGGCGATCCCCGGGGGCTAGTTCACCGGTCTCTTCGGCAGCGGCCGTCCTATTTTGAGAATAGCTGGGCGGCATTCATTTTGATTCTATATACCATGCTTGGCCTTATGGCCGAGGATGATGTTCCATTTCGGAACACATCGGTAGCGGAATCGCCGAATGAGACAGGGGCTGAGCATCATTGAGGGTGGCCGGTTCGTCGAAGCGGGGCGAATCGGGACGGGTGTCGACGCGGAGGAGTGTCGCATCGTCTTAAGGCGGCCCAACGTGGTGGAGCCGGTGGAGATCGACGCGTGGCGCGCGCTCCTCACCCGTATCCGCTGGCCGGAACCGATCTACGCCGACCCGGACTACCTGCTCACCGCGGCCGTGCACCAATCCGGCGGTCGCGATCTCGTCTTCGCCTTCGCATGGAGCGGCCAAGGCGAGCTCGCACGCCTGCGCGGCGTCATTCCCCTATCCATGCCGCACGGCCTGTGGGGCAATGGCCGGGCACAGGGCTGGTACCCGCCCGGTCCGGTCGTCGCGCCCACCATCGAGCCCGGGTTCCTCGATGAGGTCGAGGGCGCGTTGCGTGCGGCGGTCAAGGCGGTCCATCCCCGCTCGACGCTGATCATGATACCGCCCCCCGCGGTGCCCCTACCGGAGGAGACGGTCCTTCTTTCGGATGCGTCCGATGCCCAGGTCGTGCCGGCGCGGGATCGCGTGGGCGTGCGGCTTGCCGGACAGTGGACCCGCGATGGCGTCGAGATCGAGCGCATCACCGAGCCCTTCCGCATCCGCGATGCCGTCGAGACCTATCTCTCGTTCGATGCGCGTGTGTCCGGAAACCCGATCGTGCGGGATCCGTCCGCCTCGTCCATGGTCAGGGTGGTGACGCGGCGCTTCGCCCAGAGGCGCCAGACCAGCGTCGACTTCGCGCGCAAGGATGGCGTCATCGTCGCCGCGGTCCTGCGCCTCGGCGCCGGTCCGGGCTCGATCGTATGGCGGCAAGCCGAGACGCGGGCGGCCTGACCCCCCCATAAGCTTCGGATATCGAAGGCCGCTCCCGGCCTATTCGTCCTCGCCGAACTTGTTGGCGAGGAGGTCGGTGATGGCTTGGAGGCAGGCTTCGGCATCGCTGCCAGAGGCCACCACGGCGATGGACGTACCCTGTGCCGCGCCGAGGGTGAGCAGGCCCATGATCGAGCGTCCGCCCACGGTCTCGCCCGAGCGTGTGACGGTCACCGCGGCCTCGAACTTCTCCACCGTCTGCACGAACTTGGCCGAGGCCCGAGCGTGCAGGCCGCGCCGGTTGATGACCGGAAGGATCCTCAAATGGCCGCCCTCCGGGACCGTGATCTCGGGCTCGACATCGTCGTCGTCGTAAGCGTCGCTCATGGGCCTGTGCCGTCCCTGTCCCGTCCCTGTGCCCGGCGCGCCAACGGTGAGCCCGGCCCGATCCTCGTCCAGTGATGGCACGGCCGAGCCGGGACAACGCCGCGCGAAATCGCCACGCTTGCCTGATAAGCCGACAGAGGATGTTTGGGAAAGTCCGTTCGTCTCGCGGACGTGTTATTTGCCGGCGAGGACGCGCGAGGCGACGTTGATGTACTTCCGGCCCGCCTCCTGGGCATGAAGCACCGCATCCCCCAGGGGCTCGGCATCGCGCACGCTGGCGAGCTTGATCAGCATCGGAAGGTTGATTCCGGCCACCACCTCCACGGTCCCGCCATTCATGCAGGACAAGGCGAGGTTGGAGGGCGTGCCGCCGAACATGTCGGTGAGCACGACGACGCCCTTGCCGGTATCGACCCGGTCCACGGCGGAGACGATGTCGAGCCTGCGAAGCTCCATATCGTCGTCGGGGCCGATCGTGATCGTCTCGATCTGCTTTTGCGGACCGACCACGTGTTCAAGGGCAGCCTTGAACTCGGTGGCGAGCAGCCCGTGGGTGACGAGCACCATTCCAATCATAGACGCGTGTTCCGACACCCAGTGGGAGCCGCCATTTTGTGCAGCGCAAGGTCGGACGCAAGACGAGAGTGACGTTTTGCGTCTCCTAGCCCCAGGATCATGTCATGTGGGTGGGCGCCACGCTATATGGGAGAGCCGAATTCGCATGAGACGGTGCGGAGGTGCGTCCGTGGGGCAACGCTCGCACTGGGGATGAGAGCACAGAGCACGAGACCCGGCGCCAACGCGCGGTCGCGGATGTTGCGGTCCAGTATGATCCGGCGAATCGCGATGCCAAGGACATCGACCGAATCCATGGGCGTGTCGGGCAGTCGCGGCAGCGTCCCGACGAGATCGACGACGAGGCGGATGACGGCCGCATCGGCCAGCGGCGATGCCCGGACGAGCCCCATGCCCCGGATCTCGATCAACCCGTGAAGGGCGGGGTGGCCGCGAGCGACCACGCGTCCGTGATGGGGGGTGAGCCCGATACGGTCGTCGCCCACCAGCGCGCCGTAGCCGCCCTCCTGCCGCGCCCGGTCGAGGAGAGCGAGGGCCAGGGACGATTTGCCGGCACCGGATTCGCCCCTGATGAGGATGCCGGCTTCACCCAGGACCAGGCAGGTGGCGTGGACCGTGAGGGCCGATGCGGGAGGGGGCCGCTCCACGGGCCGGCGTGCCTAGCGGGACGCCGCGGGGAGGCGCACGACGAACCGCGCGCCGCGCACCGTCGCCTCCCCGTTCTCGTCGGCGGGTCCGGGGCGGTTCGCGGCCCTGATCGTGCCGCGATGGGCCTGGACGATCTGGCGCGAGATCGACAGGCCGAGGCCGGAATTCTGGCCGAACCCCTGTTCCGGCCGGTCGGTGTAGAAGCGCTCGAAGATCCGCTCCAGGGCGTGTTCGGGGATGCCGGGGCCCTCGTCCTCGACGATCAGTTCCACCTCGGCGCGGACCCGGCGCAGGGCCACCCGTACCTTGGCATCGGGGGGGGAGAACGAGCGGGCGTTGTCGAGGAGGTTGTTGACGACCTGTCCGAGCCGGCTGTCATGCCCGAAGATCATGAAGGGCGCCTCCACGTCGCCGGGCGGCGTGTCCACGTCGAACTGGATGAGCGCGTCCTTCGGGCGCCGCCGCTCGTTGGCGACGGAGACCACCGTCGTCATCAGCTTGTGCAGGTCCACCTTGCGCGCCTCGGCGCGGGCGAGCTCCGCATCGAGGCGCGAGGCATCGGAGATGTCGCTGATGAGGCGGTCGAGGCGCTTCACGTCGTGCTGGATGATGGCGAGCAGGCGCGAACGGGAATCGTCGGACTTGGCGAGGGGGAGCGTCTCCACGGCGCTGCGCAGGGACGTGAGGGGGTTCTTCAGCTCATGGCTGACATCGGCGGCGAAGCTCTCGATGGCGTCGATGCGCCGGTAGAGGGCCTGGGTCATGTCGCGCAGGGCACCGGACAGGTGGCCGATCTCGTCGGTCCTGCCGGTGAAATCGGGAATCTCCTCGCGCGACTTGATGCCGAGGCGGACCTTCTCGGCGGCGTCCGCGAGGCGGCGCACCGGGCCGGCGATGGCCCCGGCCAGCAGGATCGACAGGACCAGCATCACGGAGGCGGCGATGAGGAAGACCTGGAGCAGGCCGAACCGCTCCGAGGCGATGACGCGATCGATGTCGCCGCCTTGGGTCGAGAGCATCAGCGCGCCGCGGACCGCCCCCGACCGCAGGATCGGGACCGCCACGGAGACGTTTGTCTCCCCGGCCTCGTTGCGGCGGACCAGGGTGCCGCGGGCGCCGCCGAGGGCGACCTGGACTTCTTTCAGGCTGTGGCCGCTCGCCGGGCCGACCTCTTCCAGGACCGACGTGCGGGCGGTGCCGAACAGCTTGGCCTGGACGAACTCCCAGGCCTGTTCGAGGAAGTTGTGCTTGCTCCGCACGACGATGCCGTCGCTGCGGCCCATCTCGCCGCGGGCCGAGAGCGTGCGGGTGTCGAACAGCAGGCCGCCATCCTGGTCGTAGACCCGCGCGCGGTTGCCGGTGGGCGTGATGAGACGGCGCAGGAGCGGCGCCACCCGCTCGGGGTTGAGGGAAAAGGTGAGCGGAGAGGGGGTGTCGTCGCCCGCACCGCCTTCTCCGGCCTGCAATTGGAGCAGCTTGTCGGGATCGATGCGGATCGCGTCGGTGTCCACCGAGGCCGAGGAGGAGATCGCCCCGGCGATGATCTCGCCCTGGATCAGCAGGCTCTGCACCCGCGCCTGGATCAGTCCCTGCCGGAACTGGTTCAGGTAGAGGAAACCGAACAGGAGAGCGATCAACCCGACGAGGTTGAGGACGACGATCCGGCGCGTCAGGCTCGAGGAGGCGCGCTGGCCGATGCCGCGCCAGATCGTGCGCGGCAGGGAGAGGAGGCCGCGTTGCGGAGCGTCGGCTTGGTCTTGGGAATCCACGATCGTCCGAAGTTGGAGATTTTGCCCGGAATGGGCGCCATCGCTGCAGCAAAACCACCGCCACGCGACGCCCGTAAACACCGCCATGCGACGGCGAAACCCGTCCGTTCGGGCGGGCGGCGCGTGGCGGTGACGTTCTCGAGGGAGTTCGACGTCCGTGAGTCCGGCTCAGCCTTCCTTGAAGCGGTAGCCGACGCCGTACAAGGTTTCGATCATGTCGAAATTGGTGTCGACCACCTTGAACTTCTTGCGCAGGCGCTTGATGTGGCTGTCGATGGTGCGATCGTCGACGTAGACCTGATCGTCATAGGCCGCGTCCATCAGGGCGTTGCGGCTCTTCACGACGCCGGGCCGGTGGGCCAGTGCCTGCAGGATGAGGAACTCGGTCACCGTGAGGGTGACGGCCTCGCCCTTCCAGGTGCAGGTGTGCCGCTCGGGGTCCATCATCAGCAGGCCCCGCTCCAGGGAGCGGGCGGCGGCATCGGCCTCGCGCGCGGCGGCGCCCGGCCCGTCCTTGGGGGCGAAGCGGCGAAGCACGGCCTTGACCCGCTCCACCAGGAGGCGCTGCGAGAACGGCTTATGGATGAAGTCGTCGGCGCCCATCTTGAGGCCGAAGAGCTCGTCGATCTCCTCGTCCTTCGAGGTGAGGAAGATCACCGGCAGGTCGGATTTCTGGCGCAGGCGGCGCAGCAGCTCCATCCCGTCCATGCGCGGCATCTTGATGTCGAAGATCGCGAGATCGGGGGGCGAGTGCTTCAGGCCGTCGAGGGCCGAGGCGCCGTCGGTGTAGGTCTGGATCCGATAGCCTTCGGTCTCGAGGGCGATCGAGACCGAGGTGAGGATGTTTCTATCGTCGTCCACGAGGGCGATGGTGGGCATTTCGCGTTCCCTGTTGCTCGGATGCGGCCTTCGCGGACGTCGGTTCGCTCTTGTCGTCTCCGCATCCCGCCCTCAGAAGACGAGGGCCGGCAAGGCGCGCTGGCGAACCCGTCGGAAACGGGGCCGCATTCGCGCGGAGAGTCAGGCTGTGTAAAGACTTCGGTTGAAAAAAGCGAGCTTGCCCGGTGGATATGTCGGTTTGACGCTTGACTGAGGCCGCCGCGCCGCAGTCCGGCGGCCTCGCGCAAGCGGTCCGAGAACCCCTATCATCGCGATTCTGAATGAAGGCCGGCGGTCGGAAAAGCCCGGCCCGAGCCCACATGAAAGCAGGATGCACCATGGCTGACGGAAACCGGATCGAGGATGGTCGGGGCGGGGGCGAGGCACCGCCGCAGCGGCGGGGTCCCGCCGCTCCGCTCCCGGCCTCGGAGGCCCCGTTCGATGCCATCGGCCTCGCCCGGCATCTCCTGCGCAGCATCCGCTCCGGGGCATTGGCCACCCTCGACGCCGAGGACGGGACGCCCTTCGCCTCGCTGGTGACGATCGCCACGGATGTGGACGGCACCCCCCTGATGCTGCTCTCGCGCCTCTCGGCCCATACGCGCAACCTCCTGGCCGATCCCCGCGCCTCGCTGCTGTTCAGCGCCGGGGGCAAGGGCGATCCCCTGGCCCATCCCCGCCTCACCGTCACCGGCCGGGTGAGCCAAACGACGGAGCCGCGCATCCGCGAGCGCTTCGTCGCCCGCCACCCGAAGGCGAAGCTCTACGCGGACTTCCCCGATTTCGGCTTCTTCGCCCTGGAACCCGGCGCCGGGCATCTCAACGGGGGCTTCGCCAAGGCGGCCACGCTGACCCCCGCCGAACTCCGCCTCGACCTGTCGGGGGCCGAGACCCTGATCGCCGGCGAGCGCGGGGCGGTGGAGCACATGAATGCGGACCATGCCGACGCGCTCGCCCTCTACGCCAAGGGCGAGGGCGGCGGCGACGGACCCTGGCGCCTGACCGGCCTCGACCCGGAGGGCATGGACCTCCTGGCCGGCGACCGCACCGCGCGCATCCGCTATCCGGCGCCGGTCACCGACATGGGCGGCCTGCGCAAGGTCCTGGTCGAGATGGCCGCGAAGGCGCGCGAGGCCCCTGTAGTGAGCGAATGACGACGCAGTCGCGACGACGTGGCGCCCGAGCGGGTTGGCCCCGTCCGGCATTCCCCCTCGCCCGGGCCGTCCGCCTCATCGGCCCAGGGCCGTCGCCCGGGGAAAATCCCCCGTGTCCCGATCATCGCCGACGGGTATCGGTTCCGGAGCCGGCATGGCCTCACCCGGATCGTCCGCGGAGCGGGGCCGGGACGGCCTGGTCCCGCACCCGGCCGGAGGAGGCGTCGGCGGTGTCGGTAGCGATCATCCTGGTGAAGAGGAGGTGCAGCACGACGAGGCGGACGGCGTTGGCGAGGCAGAGGGCGATGCAGGCTCCGTTCAGGCCGAACCCGATGATGAGCGGGATGGCGATCGGGATCGTCGCCACGGCCCCGGCCGCGTTCACGATCAGGGCCTGCTTGGCTTGCGAGACGCCGTGGAAATAGGCGCACACGATGTCCGTCACGAACGCGGCGAGGGCCGCGATGGCGAGGAGCCGGACCGGGGTCGCGATGTCCACATAGGGAGAATGGGCACCGTAGATGAGGCCCAGCACCTCGTGGGGAAATGCCACGATGGCCGCCAGGAACACGATCACGATGGGCATCCCCGACAGGGCGAGGGGGTGGGTGGCGCGCCAAGCCTCCGCCTTTCCCCCGGCATGCGCCCGTGAGGAGACCTGAAGGATGACGTTGCCGAGCCCGATCATGAGCGGGTTGAGCAGGTTGACGATGTTGAAGCCGGCTTGCAGCAGCGCCGGCAGAGCGGCCCCGGACAGGGCGGCCAGGAACCAGAACAGGAACTGGACCCGCAGGGCGGCGCAGAGGTTGTTCGCCAGCGCCCATCCGCCGAGGCGCCAGAAGTCCAGGGCGACGGCCCGGATGCGGGTCATCGCATGCCGGCGCAGGGAGAACCCAACCTGTATCCCCTGGAGGACGGCCGCCGCCGCCGATGTGACGGTCATGGCATAGAGGGCGGTTTCCAGGGTCAGGTCACCCCGGAGCGCGAGCCAGACGGCGATCAGGATCTGCCCCATATAGCTGACGATCTCACCGGGGACGGCGGCTCCGAAGCGCAGTTCCACGAACAGGTAGCGCCGGAACGCCTCCTGCACCTGCCAGACGAAGAAGTAGACGAGCAGGGCCGCGATGAGGTCCGGCCGGCCGATGAGGAAGGCCGTGACGGCCAGGACGAGACCGGCCGGAACGCACAGGCCGACGAGCAGGATGAAGCTCACGCTCATCAGTTCGCCGATGCGGCCCCGGTCCGCGGGATCGGCCAGGACCGACATCGGATAGAACAGCACCGACGCCATGACGGTGTAGAGGATCATCAGGATCCCGAAGAGCAGCGCGAAGGCGCCGTATTCCTGCGGCGGCAACGTCCGCGCGAGGGCGATCGTGAACAGGAAGTTGCCGAGGCTCGCGACGCCTTGATCGATCAGGGGCCAGGCGATCCGTGCAGCCCGCACTCTAGCGAGCACCGGCCGGCTCCACCGCCGGCGGCGTCGGGCAGGCCACGACCGCGCGGGACAACGGCGCGCCGCCTCCGCCGACAGGCGTGAACACGATGATGATCGAAGCCATGATCGACATCCGCTGGATGGCCGCCGAGAAGAAGTCGTGCAGACAGGGAACGGGTCCGTCGGGCCGGTCCTATGAGGACAGCCTGGACGGCAGCAGGTCGCCGCGGGCGTGATGCGCCCCGGCTTCCTCGAAATGCCCCCGGTAATCGTTGTAGTGGGAGCATTGGTCGACCACGCGGAAGTCCTTGTGCTCCGTCAGATTGACATGCGTCAGGACCAGGCCGCGCAGGCGCACGGAATTGTCCTGCAGCCGCCGCAGGGCCGCCTGGACCGTCTCGCGGGGGGTCCGGTTCCAGGCAACGGCCAGGATCGCGACATCGGCGAGGCCGCCCATCGTCAGGACATCCACGGACAGCATCACGGGGGGAGCCTCGAAGAGGACGAGATCGAAGCTCTCCCGCGCCCGCTCGATGAAGCTCTCGAAGGCCGGTGTCAGGAAGAGGTCGTGCGAGTCGCCGTGCTCGGCCCGATGCAGCACGACGACCTTGCCGGGGTCGCTCCGCAGCGGGAAGCCCGCCGGGTCGCCGAACACGACATCATCGAGGCTGGGCCGGTCGGTCTCCCCATGGAGGCGTGGCGTGCTGTCGATCACGAGGGTCCGGATGCCGCGCTGAGCCAGGAGGCTCGCCATCGCCATGCAGAGAAGCGATTTGCCCTCGCCGGGCACCGAGGACGTCACCATGACGACGCGGGGCTCGGCCAGGGCGCGGGCTCCGGTGAGCGCCGCGCTGACGAGGCGGATCGATTCGTCGAACATCCGGACCTCGGCGGCCGACGAACCGCCGGTGAGTTCCGGCACCATGCCGAGGCAGCGGTGGGAGGTTTCGTGCGCGATCTCGGCATCGGACCGGAAGCCGGTGTCGCGCCGGTCCATCATGACGGCGTAGCCGACCCCCACGCCGCCCGCCCCGAGGACGCCGAGGCAGATCAGCAGGAGCCGGTTCGGCCCCGACGGGACCGTCACCGGCTTGGCCACCATGACGATCTGCGTGGTCGATGATTTCATCCCGGTGAGCGCCAGCGCCTGGGCGTGGCCGTCGCTCAGGAGCTTGAGGCGCTCGCGGATGGCCACCGCGTTGGTCTGCAGGCTCTGCAGCTTGGCGTCCTGCCCCATCCCCTCGACGAGGTTCGCCTTCAGCACGTCGACCCTGTCGGCGAGGTTCGCCTCGTCGGCGGTGGCCGCCTTGACGTCGCTCTCGAGATTGCCGATCGCGCGCTTGATCTCCTCGCGAAGCCGCGATTGCGCGGCCTCGATATTGGCCTTGGCCTGGAGGTAGGCCGGATGACGCGGTCCGGTCGCGGCGACGTTGGCGAATTCCCGCGTGGCCGATTCCGCGCTCTCCAGCATCCTCTGGATCAGGGGCGCGCCGGAAAGGTCCTGCGCGGAGGGGGTGCCGCCGGCGGCGAAGACCTCCTGGGCCCGCGACAGGCGCGCCTCGGCGGCGAGCCGGGTCTGGCGGGCGGCGGCGAGCTGGGCCACGGCATCGCGCACCTCCTGCTGCGGCAGGCTCATGCCCTGCGTGCCGCCCTCCACATAGCCGGTCTGCCGCCTGTAGCGGTCGACGGCCGCCTCGGCGGTCTCGAGCTCTCGCCGGCTCTCGCCGATCTGCTCCTCGAGCCAGGTCCGCGTCCGCTCGGCCGCCGCCACCCCCATCTCCAGGCGGTTGCGCAGATAGGCGTCGACCACGGCGTTGACGATCCGCGCCGAACGCTCCGGCGAGGTCGAGTTGTAGGACACGTTGATCAGGTAGGCCCGTGTGTCGTTGGTCACGGCGAGGTTCCGCGAGACTTCGCGGGTCACCGCCTCCACCGAGGCGGTGGAATCGGCGGGCTCCTTCGCCGATCCGGGCAGTACCGTGGACAGGATGCGGGAGACGAGGCCCGGCCCCCGCGCGAAGGCCGGGTCGTCCTGGAGCTTGAGGTCCTCGACCGCATGTCTGACGGTGGCCAGCGAACGGATCACCCGCGCCTCGCTCTCGACGATGGCCCCGGCATCGAGGCTGGTCGCCGCCTGCTGGTTCGGCGACGTGGCCTGTGAGGCGACAACGCGGCTGAGATCGACCTGGATCAGGGATTCGGCGCTGTACTTGTCGGGCAGCGACCAGCAGATGGCGGTCGCGAGCACCAGGGCGGCGGCGGCGAGCCCGACGATCACCCGGCGATGCCGAAGGATCGCGGTGAGGAACCCCAGGGTCTGGGCTTCGTAGGTCTGGCGGAGCACGACGCTGACCCCGCCCTTGGAGTGGTCCAGAACCCGGTTCATTCGGTCCTCGTTGATCGTAGCTGGCGCGACGCTCCGGTCGGGGGATCGGCCGTCTTCCGAGCATCCGGTCCGTGACGGCGGAGCTTCCATCCAGCACCCGGCCGATCCGCCGTCTGGTCGGGGCGATTGAGCGGGATTTCGACTTGGCTTGGGAAGTGAGATCACGGACTAACCCGTTCGCCCCCCTGCTCTAGACCGTTTTTCGTCTTCCTTTCCGCGAGCGGGAACCCGCACAGTTTCGCAGAACCCGGCACAGGGGTGGCGGCGTCGGAATCTCGACACGGCCGTGACTGTCGCGGCGGGCGAGAACAGCGTCCCGAAGGATCGGACCGGTGCATGACCGCTCGGCACAGGCCTCACCGCCGGCGATGCCCGCCGCCCGCTCCCCTCACCGGGCGGCGGGAGCCATGAGGCGGCGCGCGCTCCGCCTTGCGCTGCCCCTGGCCGGGCTGATCCTCTGGCAGGGGGGCGACCCGGCGCGGGGAGAGGGTGCGGAGGGTGCCTGCCCCGGCAAGGCCGTGCGCGTCGCCGCCGGCGAGTCGATCCAGCGGGCCGCGATCCGCGCCGGTGAGGGCGGGACCATCTGCATCGGCGCCGGCCTCTACCGGATGCAGGAGATCGCGCCCTTGCGCGGTCAGACGTTCCTCGGCGAGCCGGGCAGCGTCCTCGACGGTTCGCGCATCGTCCGGCAGTTCGAACGGGCGGGTCCGTACTGGTCCCTCACCGGATCGTACCCGCGCCATGTGGGCGCCGGCCAATGTCGCGGCGGCGGCTCGCTCTGCCTGCTGTCGCTGGCCGTGTTCCTCGACGGCCAGCCGCTCACTCGCGTCGCGTCCCGCGGCGACCTCGGTCCCGGACGTTACGTGGTTGAGGCGGCGGCCGGCCGCGCGATCCTCGCCGACAACCCGGAGGGACGCCGCGTCGAGGTCAGCGCGGCGCGCTTCGCCTTCCGCAGCCGGGCCGCCGATGTGCGGATCAAGGGGCTCGTCGTGGAGAAATACGACACGCCGACCCAGATGGGGGCGATCCGCGGCGGCGAGGGCACCGGGTGGCGCGTGGAGGATTCGCAGATCCGCCTGAATGCCGGGCTCGGCGTCGATGTGGGCTCCGACGGGGCGATCACCGGCAGCACGATCGAGCGGAACGGCCAGCTCGGCGCGGCCGCGCAAGGGCGGCGGATCCTGATCGAGAACAACCGCATCGCTTGGAACAACACGGCCGGCTTCGACCCCGAATGGGAGGCAGGCGGCCTCAAGATCACCCAGAGCCAGGAGGTGGTCCTGCGCGGGAACCACGTCCACGACAATGCGGGTCCGGGCCTCTGGTGCGACATCGATTGCCGCGACGTCCTGTTCGAGAAGAATACCGTGGAGAACAATTCCACCGCCGGGATCTTCTTCGAGATCTCCTACGACGCCGTGATCCGCGGGAATACGCTGCGCTTCAACGGCGCGGGCCATCCGGTCTGGTTCTGGGGGGCCGACATCCAGGTGGCGGCCTCGAGCGGCGTCGAGGTCTCCGACAACACCATCACCGTCCGGCCCGACGGCCGCGCCATCGTGCTCGTCGACCAGGGCCGCGAGAAGGACGGCGGCGGCTTCTACAGGACCACCGGCAACCGCGTCCACGACAACCGGATCCTGTTCACCGGCAGGGGCAGCGCCGGCGGCGTCACGGATACGAACGAGGCCGCCCCGAATGCCCGGATCATCGAGGAGGGCGGCAACAGTTTCGACAGGAACACCTACGCCGCGCCCGCCGACGTGAAGCCGGTCTTCATCTGGGGGCGGACGCCCATCGACTATGCGGGTTTTCGCGAGGCCGGGCAGGAGAAGCTCGGCCGCCTCGTCACGCGGACGGCACCACCTTGAGAAGCCCCCTCGTCGGCCAGTGCGACGTGTCGCCCCTCGCGGATGCGGCGCGGGACTTGAAGAGCATCAGGTTGTCGCCCGACAGGATCATCTCCCGCCGCTCGCGCAGGAGGATGTCCTGCAGCGGAAAGCTGGTTCCGTCGCCCGGCAGCATCCAGTCGTGCGGTTCGACGATGATCGCATGTGGCTCGGAGACCCAGCCGATCTCGCCGGAGAACACGTCCTTCTCGAAGCCCTCGACGTCGATCTTGACGATCAGCAGCTCGCCGTTGGGGATCAGGTCCTTGAGTTCCGCGATGACGGTGATCGGGATGCCGTGGTCCGCCCGCTCGGTCCGCCCGCTGTCGGCGTCGCCGCTGCCGTGTTCGAGGTTCACGCAGCCGCTCCGGCCGCCGAGGGCGGTGGGGACGACGCAGATGTTGGGGCAGACCTCGGTGTTCTTCCGGCAGACGGCGAGGTTGTCCTCGTCCGGCTCCACCGCCAGCACGACCGCCCTGGGATAGGCCCGCGCGAAGTAGCGCGCCGCGATTCCCACATTGGCGCCTCCGTCGATGACGATCGGCGTGTGTCCCGCCGCGCAGATCCTCTCGTACTCGCTCCGGGTGGCCGCCCCCTGGCGGACCCGGTCGAGGTCGTAGACCATGCGGCCGAAGACGGATCTCAGCACCTCCATGTCCGACGTGTGCGGCCGGATGTAGAACGCGCCGTGGACCGTCCGGACCAGACGGGCCTCGCGGGAGGAGGCGCGGCAGTGCAGCCCGCGCAGGAGCACGGGCAGGCCGAGTTGTTTGACGTCGCTGTAGTGCCTGTAGGCGCGATCGACGAAATCCATCTTCGGTCTCCCTACCGGGCAACGGGGTGTCGTCGATCGCGGAACGGGGCGGATCAGGCGCTCTTGCGCACGGGATAGTGCATCAGGCCGTCGAGCCTGCGCCGGAGGATGCCGGCGAGCTTGTCGACGGCGGGCTCCTGGAACAGCGTCTCGTGCGTCGCCGCGATCTTGTGGATGTCGATCCCCCCCCGGACGAGGCCGCCCCAGCCGAGATCCGGCCCGGCGAGGAGATAGGGGACATACGCGTCCGTCGAGCGGAACAGCAGAATGCTCCCGGCATAGGGCTCGGGCGTGTAGCGGCCCTGCGCGGCGAGATAGGCGTTCATGATGAACTGCGCGCGGTACATGTCGGGGATCGGGACGTTCGGGTCGAAGCGCTCCCGCGCGAATTCCGCAGCGCGGCGGCGGCGCTCGATCAGGCGGGACGGCCAGCCCAGCGTGTAGCCGAGGCTCCAGCGGCGGACCGCCCAGAGCCGTTCGACCGTGCTGTGCTGCTGCGCGACGCTGGTGGTCGACAGGGTGTCGAAGAGGACCAGGAGCGCGATGGAATAGCCCGCGCGGGTCAGCTGCTGCGCGACCTCGTAGGCGATCACCCCGCCGCCGGAATAGCCCGCGATCCGGTAGGGACCGTGCGCATCGACCTCGCGGATGGCCGCGATGTAGGAGGCTGCCATCTCCTCGATGGAGTCCAGCGGCGCGAGCCGCCCGTCGGCGCCGCGCGCCTGCAATCCGTAGAAGGGCTGGTCCCGGCCGAGGCGCCGGCTCAGCTTCTCGAAGTTCAGGACGTTGCCCTGGCCGCCATGGATGCAGAAGATCGGGGCACGGGTGGGCACGCCCCGGCAGATCTCCACCAGGGGCGACCAGGCGACGGCCGGCATCGCCAGCACCTTGTCCGACGCCGCCGCCCCTTCGGCCCCGTCCGCCGCGGGTTCCGGGGCGATCATCCCGCCGACCAGGCTCGCCAGCTGGCGCAGGGTGGAGGCGCGGAACAGGGTGGCGATCGGCAGGTCCACGTCGTGGTTCTTGCGGATGCGGGCGAACAACCGGACCGCCAGGAGCGAGAACCCGCCGAGCTCGAAGAAATCGTCCTGGGGACGCACCGCGGGGACGCCGAGCAGGTCCGCCCAGTACCCGCCGATCTGGCGTTCGATCTCGCTCGCGTAATCCGCCTCGCCGCTCTCCGGCCGGGCCGAACGCTGTGCCGCCGGCGGCTTCGGGCGGATCGCGGACAGGGCCTCCCGGCGCAGGTCGGACAGGGCGATCGACGACGCGACGATCCCGGCGCCCCGGCAATCGAAGACCCGGCGGAACAGGTCGGGAGCGTCCGCCGCCATGATGCCGGCTTTCAGCCGCGCTTCGAGGCTCGGCGGATGCGCGTCGGCCTGCGAGGACTTCACGGCGCGGGACACGCTCTGCAGGGTGAAGCCTTCGAAGACGGCGAGCGGCACGCCGTTCACATCGCCGATGACCACGTCGAACCGGGCGGAGGCGCCGTGCTGCAACGCCGTGAGCCGGGCGTGGCTGCGGATCCGGCAGGGCCAGCGCCCCGGCGCGATCCGCATGCGCTCGATCGAGGTCGGAACGTAGACCATGTCGTCGGCCGGGGGCGCGAGGAGATGCAGCCCGAAGGTGGTCGCGATATCGGTGAGCGCGGGATGCGCCGTGATCCCGTCGAGGTCGCCCGCGAACTCGGCGGCCAGTTCGAGTTCGGCCACGGCCTCCCAATCGCCGCGCTCGATCCAGCGTATCGTGTGCCAGCGCGGCCCGAACGTCACGGTCTCGCCCTGCGGGAAGCCGAGGCCCGGAAGCGCGTGCACCCCCTCCCGGCGCGCCGCCCGGCGGGCCACCCGCCGGACCGCCCAGGGCAGGGTCGATCCCGGCCACAGGGTGGCGCGCGCATGCTCGACCCATTCCTCGCCCAGGAGGGGGCGGCTCTCGACGGAGAGGGCGAAGCCTCCGCCGTCGAGGGCCGTCAGCGTGGTGCGCACGAGACGCTTCACGCCCGGCTCGAACACGAGGGGTAGATCGACCGTGAGCCCCCGCAGATCGACGCCGGAGGACGTGAACCCCGCCGTGGCGGCCGCGAGCGCGATCTCGGCATAGGCCGCGCCGGGCAGGATCGGACGGCCGTCGAGGACGTGCTCCGCCAGCACCCACATGCGGGCGGGGTCGTAGAGGGCCTGGAAGGTGATGGCGGTCTCGGTGCGGCCGGTCTCGACCCCGAGGAGCGGGTGACCTTCGGGGGTACCGGACAGGGCCGCTCCCCCGTAGATCCGGGCCGCCATGCCGATATCGCCCCAGATTCCCCATGCCACCGACAGGCCATCACTACGTCGGGCGGCCAGGGCGTCCAGGGCGGTGTTGGCGGCGGCGTAATCGACCTGGCCGGGCGGCCCGATCTGGGCGCTGGTGGAGGAGAACACCACGAACAGGTCGAGGCTTCCTTCCGGCAGCAGCGCGTCGAGGACCAGCCCCCCGGCCAGCTTCGGCGCCATCACCCGGCGGCTCGATTCGACGGTCTTCTCCATGATCGGGCCATCGTCGATGGAGCCGGCCGCGTGGAACACACCGTGGAGCGCGCCGAAGCGCTGCCGCGCGGCGACGACGACCCGCTCCATGGCGGCGCGGTCGGTCACGTCGGCGCTCACCGCGAGGATCTCGGCCCCCTCGGCCTCGAGGTCGCGGATCGCCGCCACATGGGCGGAGGCATCGCGCCCCACCAGCACGAGCCGCGCGGACACGTCGCGCGCCAGCCACCCGGCGAGGGCGAGGCCCAGGCCGCCGAACCCGCCGGTGACGAGATAGACGCCGCGCCGGCGCAGCCGATGGGGAAGCCCCGCCGGCCCCTCGATGCGCGTGGGCACCATCCGCTGAACCAACCGCGTGCCTCCGCGATGGGCCACGAGGTCGACGCCGTGCTCCGCGTCGCACTCCGCCAGGACGAGGGCGGCCTCCGCCACCGGATCCGCGTCGCGGCCGGGGACATCCTCGCCGCCGAGATCGATGAGCTGCGTCGCCAGACCCGGCATCTCACGGGGCAGGACGCGGCACAGGCCGAGCAGGGTCGCGCGCTCCGGGTGGCGGGCCGCATGGTCCGGGGGCGACTGGCTCTCCCGCGTCACGACGCTCAGGCGCTTGGGCACCGCGACGTCGCAATATTGCATCGCCTGGCAGAGGGCGAGAAGGCTGTCGAAGCCCAGTGCCTGTTCGGCGCAGGGGCGCTCCGGGGACGGGTCCGGCGCGCTCGTCGACCAGAGGTGGAGGATGTGATCCGGCGGCATTCCATCCCGGTCGAGGGCCGCGACGAGGTCCCGGTACTGGGTCGGCTGGTCGGGCGTCAGCTGGAACAGGCGGTTGCGGTCGCTGAAGGCCTCGCCTGGACGCACGACGGTCACACGCGCGCCCCGGTTCTCCAGGGCCGCCAGGATCGCGGTGCTCAGTCGCGAGGCGTCGGCGAAGATCAGCCATGTCCGGTCCGGCGCGGCCGCGCGGGGGGCGACGGGCACCGGCATCCAGTGGGGCACCGAGAACCAGTTCTCCATGGACTCGAGCCGCTGGAGCCCGTCCGCCCCGGCATCGAAGGCCACCGGCATCGTCGCCGCCCGCACCGGCTCGATCCAGTGCCGGTGTTTCTCGAAGGCGTAGGTCGGCACGGGAACCCGGCGCGCGTCGTCACTCCCACGGATCGCCGCCCAATCGACGTCATGGCCGCAGGCCCAGACCTTGCCGATCGCGGTCAGGGCGACGCAGACGTCCGATTCCGTGTCCCCCGGCTGGCCCATGGTCGGAGCGATGGCCAGAGGCGCGAAGCCCCCGCCCTCCGCGAGACGCGCGAGGGCACCGAGGCTGTGGCCCGGCCCGATCTCGAGGAGCGCCCGGTCCGGCTCGGCCAGGATCGCCGAAACGCCGGCCGCGAAGCGGACGGTCTGCCGGAGATGCGAGACCCAGTAATCCGGCCGCGTGAGTTCACCCGGCCCGACGAAGGCGCCGCTGAGGTTCGAGACGAAGGGGAGCGTGGGCTCGCGGAGGGCGATCGCGTCCAGGCGCGCGCGGAACCGGTCGAGGAAGGGGTCGAGCATGCGCGAATGGGCGGCGACGTTGATGCGCAGGCGGCGGAACTCGATCCCGTCCTCCGCCAGCCGCCGTTCGAGGGCGGCGATCTCATGGACGGAGCCGGTCGCCACCGTGAGCGTCGCGGCGTTCTCCGCCGCGATGTCGAGGGCGTCACCCATCCGCTCGCGCAGCTCGGCCGAGGGCAGCGACACCGCCAGCATGGCGCCCGCGGGCGCGGCCTCGAAGATCTGCCCGCGCAGGACGACGACGGACAGGGCATCGGCGAGGGACATCACGCCGGCGATGCAGGCGGCGGCATACTCGCCCATGCTGTGCCCGATGACGGCGGCGGGGCGGATGTTCCAGGCGAGCATCATGCGCGCCGTGGCGTATTCGACGATGAACAGGGCCGGGATGGTGTAGCGCGGCCGCGCCAGGAGGGCGGCCGCGGCGGCATCGCCCGGCTCGCTGTCGAGGAGCAGCGCCCGCAGGCCGTCCGGGGCATCGGGCGGCAGCAGCGCGAGGCAGGCCTCCAGCGCCTCGCGGAAGGCCGGCACGTCCCGGTAGAGGTCGCGGCCCATGCCAGGATATTGCGCCCCGCCGCCGGGGAACATGAAGACCGCGCCGACGGTCCCGGCACCGGCGCTGCCCGTTCCCATGCGGCGGTGGGTGTGGCTGGCGAGGATCTCGCACGCACCTGCATGATCGCGGGCGACGACGGCGCAGCGATGCGGGAAGGCGCGGCGGCCGGTCTGGGTGGTGAAGGCCGCGTTCGCCAGGGTGAGGTCCGGCGAGGGATCGGCCAGCGTCTCCCGCCATTTGCGCTTCGCCCCGTCGAGGGCCTCGGCGGTCCGCGCCGACAGGGCGAGGATCTGCCAGTCCCGCGCGGAACCCGGCACAGGCGCGGCCGGGGCCTCTTCCAGGATGACGTGGGCGTTGGTGCCGCCGACCCCGAGGGAGTTCACCGCGGCGCGCCGGGGCGTCCCGGTGCGGGGCCAGGGCCTGGCCGTCGTGACCACGGTGAACGGGCTCGCGGAAAAATCGAACCGGCCGTTGGGCCGGGCGCAGTTGAGGCTCGCGGGGAGTTCCTCGTGGTGCATCGCCAGGGCGACCTTGATCAGGCCCGCGACGCCAGCCGCCGTGTCGAGATGCCCGATATTGGTCTTGAGCGAGCCGATGCCGCAGAACTGGCGCCGGCCGGGGACGGAATAGGCCTCGCTCAGGGCCGCGAGCTCGATGGGGTCTCCCACCGGCGTGCCGGTCCCATGGGCTTCGATGTAGCTGACGCTGCCGGGGTCGACCCCCCCGACCGCGAGGGCCTCGGCCGCCGCGCGAGCCTGTCCCTCGACGCTGGGTGCGAGGTAGCCGGCCTTGGTCGAGCCGTCGTTGTTGACGGCGGAACCGCAGATGACCGCGTAGATGTGGTCGCCGGCGGCGACCGCGTCTTCCAGCCGGCGCAGGGCCACGATGCCGGCCCCGCTGCCGAACAGGGTGCCGTTGGCCTCGTCGTCGAAGGCGCGGCAATGCCCGTCCGGCGACAGGATCTCGCCTTCGGCGGCGCGATAACCCTGCCGGTGCGGCACCTCGATGGTGACGCCGCCGGCCAAAGCCATGTCGCATTCACCCGAGAGCAGGCTCTGGATCGCGAAATGGACCGCGACCAGGGAGGTCGAGCAGGCGGTCTGCACCGAGATGCTCGGACCCTGCAGGTCGAGGAGGTAGGAGGCCCGGGTGGCGAGGAAGTCCTTGTCGTTGCCCGTATGACGCAGGAGGAAGAGCCCCACCTGTTCGACGAGCTCGGCATTGGTGAGCAGGTTGTTGGCGAAATAGGCCTGCATCCCGCAGCCCGCGAAGACGCCGATGGCCCCCGCGAACGCCTCGGGACGATGGCCCGCATCCTCCAGCGCCTCCCAGGCGCATTCGAGGAAATGCCGGTGCTGGGGGTCGAGGATGGCCGCTTCCCGAGGGCTCAGGCCGAAGAAGCCCGCATCGAACGCTTCCATGTCGGGCAGGACCATGCCGGCCTTGACGTAGCGCGGGTCGCGCAGATGCGCGGCGGAGACGCCGGAGGCCAGCAGTTCCTCGTCGCTGAACCAATGGGTCGCCTCGCGTCCCGACTTCAGCAGACGCCAGAGCTCGCCGGTCGTGGCGGCGTCCGGGAAACGCCCCGCCATGCCGATGATGGCGATCCGGCCCGGTGCATCACCTGCTGTGTCGGGGGTCGGCGAAAACATGGCGTACCTCACGTATTCTGTGGTGACCGAGGGCTCAGGCGACCGTCGCCGGCATTTCCTGGCGGCGTCGGAGCGCCTGCCGCGCCTTGGCCCGGTCGTGTCCCCGGTCCGACGCCGAGGGACCGGTGGCGAATCCTCCGAGATGCAGCGAGAGGGTGCGGATCGTGGGGAAGCGGAACAGGTCGGTGATCGCGATGTCCCGGCGGAGCTCCTCGCCGAGGCGGCGCTGGACCTGAACCACGAGGAGGGAGTGACCGCCGAGGTCGAAGAAGTTTTCCGTGGTGGCGACCACTTGGCGACCGAGCGCTTCACCCCAGATGCCGGCGATCAGGGCCTCCAGCGCACTCATCGGCGCCTCGGGCGATGCCGATTGCGTCTCCGGTGACCGATGCGGCGCCGGCAGCGCGCCGCGATCGACCTTGCCGTTCAGGGTCATCGGGAGGGCAGGCAAGACCACGATCACGGCCGGGACCATGAAGGCGGGCAGGGTCGAGGCCACCGCCTCGCGCAGGGCCTCGGGCCGCAGGGTCGCGCCGTCCCTGGCGGTGACGTAGCCCACCAGGCGCTGGTCGCCGTCGGTATCCTCCCGCGCCACCACGACGGCGGCGGCGATGCCGGTCTGCCGCGCCAATGCGGCCTCGATCTCGCCGAGCTCGATCCGGTGCCCCCGGACCTTGACCTGGTGATCGAGCCGCCCGAGGAAAACGAGCCCTCCCGAGGCGTCCCGGCGGACGAGGTCGCCCGTCCGGTAGAGCCGTCCCGGACCGAACGGATTGGGAATGAACCGCTCCGCCGTCAGCGCGTCGCGTCCGAGATAGCCACGGGCGAGGCCCTCGCCGCCGATATGGAGCTCGCCCGCCAGATAGGCCGGGCACGGGCGCCGGTGCGCGTCGAGCACGTGCAAGGTGGTGTTGGCGATGGGTTCGCCGAGGGCCACGCCGCGTTCCACGCCGTCGATCTCGACCACGGCCGACCAGATCGTCGTCTCCGTCGGCCCGTACATGCCGAGGAATCTGCCGGGCAGGAGGTCGCGCAGCCGGCGGGCGAGGTCCGCGCTCAGGGCCTCGCCGCCCACCATCATGGTGCCGAGCTGCGCGAGGGCGCGCCGGCCCGCCGCATCGGCCACCAGCATCCGGGCCATGGAGGGGGTGCACTGGAAGTGGGTGACCCGGTGCCGGACGATGTCCTCCGGCACCGAGGCCGGCGCGGTGGAGGTGAGGGTTCCGGCCAGAACCATCAGGCGTTTCAGATGCTCGAGATGGTCGAGGGCGAGATCGGTGGGCACCCCGAAATCGACGAGGCAGGCGATCTCGTCGGTCCCGATGCGCCGCACCGCCTCGACCATGCCGAGGCAGGATTCCGGGGTGCCGAACAGGCCGCCGGTGCGGTGATAGCGCTCGAAGGCGTGGTCCAGCAGCGCGTCGCGATCGGCGGGCGACAGGTCTTCGGCGTCGAGGATCTCGGCCGGCGTGCGGCCGTCGGAGGCCGCGCGCTGGACGAAGGTCGGGAAGGTCCAGGCGGCCTGCCTGACCAGATCCATCGCGCTGCCGAGGTAGCGCTTCATCGGCTCGCGGACGGTCTCGCGGACCGCATCCTCGTCCTCGCCCACGAAAGTGTGGAGCATGAGGGTCACATGGCCCTCGCCGGCATGTCCGGAATCCCGCCAGGCCTGGCGGTACTGCCGGATCTTGTCGGCCAGTTCCTCGAGGGTCTGGCCGAGGAGATGGGTGAGGACGCCGCATCCCAGCCGCCCGGCCTGGACGAAGGTGTCGGGATTGCCGGCGGCCGTGAGCCACATCGGCAGTTCGGGCTGGATCGGCCGGGGCATCGTGCCGATCTCCACGACCTTGCCCAGCGGATTGGGAAACGGCAGGCGCTCGCCGCGCCAGAGGCGGCGGATGTCGTCGATCTGCCCCGCCATTCTCTCCTTGCGCTCGGCGAAGCGCTCGGGCGCCAGCACGAAGTCGTTCGGCTGCCAGCCCGAGGCGAAGGCGATCCCGGCCCGGCCCTTCGACAGGTTGTCGATCATCGCCCAGTCTTCGGCCACGCGCAGGGGATGGTGGAGCGGCAGGACGCAGCTGCCGGCGCGGATCTTGACGCGCTCGGTGCAGGCGGCGAGGGCGGCGGCGCTCAGCGCGGCATTGGGGTAGAGGCCCCCGAAGGCGTGGAAATGCCGCTCCGGCGTCCACACCGCCTCGAAGCCGTTGCGGTCGGCGAAACGCGCGCCCTCCAGCAGCAGGCGGTACTTGTCCTGCGGGTCCGCCGCGTCGTCGTTCGAGAAGTAGAACAGGCTGAAGCCGGGGCCGGGACTCGGCTCGGAGCGCTGGCCGTGCAGCACCACCGTGAAGCCGCGCGCCAGGGTCCAGAGGATTTCGAGCACCGAGATGTCGAAGGACAGGCTCGTCGCCGCGAGCCAGATGCCGGGGGGGTCGTGCGGGATGCGGGCATCCATGCCGGCGCAGAAATTCATCAGGTTGCGATGGGTGATCGCCACACCCTTGGGCCGGCCGGTGGAACCCGAGGTGTAGATGACGTAGGCGAGATCCTGCCCGCCGGCGCGACCGGGCGGCGGCGCGGCCTCGCCTTGGGCTTCCGCAGTGTAGAGCACCGTGGCCGGAGCGAAGGCGAGGCGCTCCTGGATCGGGCGGCTCGTCAGCAGCACCTCGGCGCCGGAATCCTCCAGCATGTAGGCGAGGCGCTCGCGCGGGTATTCGGCATCGAGGGGCAGGTAGGCCGCCCCCGCCTTCAGGGTCGCCAGGACGGCGACGACGAGGTCGGGCATCCGCTCGTGGCAGATGCCGACGATGGTGCCCGGCCCGATGCCGGCCGCGACGAGGCGGCCGGCGAGCTCCCCGGCGGCGCGGTCGAGCTCGCCATAGGTGAGGCGGGTTTTGCCGGCGACCACGGCGTCCCGCTCGGGCAGCTCGGCCGCCCTGGCGGCGATCTCGTCGTGGATGCCGCGATCCTCCGCGAAGGGCGCGGTGGTGGCGTTGAGCGCCGCCACGATGGCCGCCTCTTCCTCCGGCACGAGGGGGAGCGCGCCGAGGCGAATCTCGGGATCGGCCAGGAAGATTTGGAGGAAGGCCGCGAACTGCCCGGCTATGGCTTGCGCGACCTCGGCCTCGAAGGTCCGGCCGCAGACGAGGAGCTCCGCCCGGCTTTCACCCTCGCTCAGGACCAGCACAAGTTCGGAGCCGGTACGCGCCAGGAGACCCGGTTTCGTACCGCCATGGACCAGGCCGATCTTGCGCCATGCGACGGCCCTTTCGCGCATGTCCGGCGAGGCGGCGCGTTGCGGGAGATCGGCGGCCAGAAGGCCCCTGGCGGCGAGGTCGGCGCGCTCGGCTGCGAACGCCGCCCGGAGCTCCGCGACAGAACCGTCCCGGTCGACGGCCAGGGTCAGGGGGCGGTCCGGCAGGAACCACGGCCAAGTATCGCGTTCGGAATCTGCGGTGGCCTCGCTGAGCCCCAGCGTGATCCGGGGCGTGTCGCAGACGAGGCCGATCCAGGCGAGGAAAGCCGCCGCCGCGTCGTCCGCGCTCGCCGTCCGGGCAAGCGGGATGGCGATGGCATGCGGTGCGGCCTCGGAGCCCCCGGCCCCGCGACGGGGATAGGGCAATGTCGGCGCGGCGACATCGGCCAGGCGCTCGATCCAGAACGCCTCGTGGGCGGCGGCGAGGCGCTGGGCGGCGGCGATCGCCTCGGCGCGCGGGCCTTCGATCTCGGGCAGGACCGTGCCGGGGCTGAACAGGGAGCCGGCCGGCTCGCCGCGCAGGGTCGTGAGGCCGGAAAGGACGATCTCGCGATCCGCCGTCGCGACGGACACGAGATCGGGCCCCACCCGCGTGATCGTGCCGGGACGGAGGTGACCGGAGGCGGGACCGATCTCCGCGCCCCGGACCAGGACCAGATCCTGCCCGGTGAAGATCTTCGGGCGCGCCAGCGGATTGGGCACCGGGCCGAAATCGAGGGCGCGGACGAGGGCGGCGATCCGGGCGGCGGGCTGGCGGAAATCGAGGGTCGCCGCGCCATCTGGGCGCTTGAGCCGGCCATGGTAGAGGCGCTCGCCCCGCTGCGGACTCGCTTCCACGCGGCCCGAGACGAGCCCGTCGAGCAGGGCGGAAAAGCTTGAGGCGCCGGCTTCGTAGCAGCGGCCGTTGAGGCTGAAGACGGTATCAGTGGGCAGGATGTCGAAATGCTCCTGCGCCAGGATCGCGCCGGTATCGATGGTCTCGTCGATCTGATGCCAGGTCACGCCGTGCGAGGTCTCCCCGGCGAGGATCGCCCAGGTCGTGGCATGGAGGCCGGCATGCCTCGGCAGGGGGCCATCGTGAAAGTTGATCGCCCGGCGCCGGACTCGGGCGAGGATGGCGGGCGGAATCACGTCGAGGTTGCCGACGCTGAACAGGAAATCGACCGGCACGTGGCCCTGGCCCGCTTTCAGGTACGCGTCCTTGTCGATGAGGGTGAGTCCAACACGGCGCGCCCAGTCGGCGGCGCGGGGATCTCGCGTGACGACGGCGGAGATCGCATGCCCGGCGGCGAGAAAAAGCTCCGCGCATCGGATCAGCAGCGTCCCGTCGCCGATGAAGCAGGCGGTGGGTCTCGCATCGTCCTCGGCGTGATGGGCGACCGTATCGTCCCGAGGACGGTTCCCGATGAATTCCATCTCGACAGGCTCCGGCACCGCTGTACGTCAGGGGGATCGATGATTGGGAACAAGAAACGAGATTTCGAATTTTCAAATTCGAGACAAAATGCTCGTTCCGGCAAACAAAGACATGAATTTCGACGAATTATTGAGGCAATGATCGAATAGGGGCCAACGATCCGGATAGAAATCGTACCGACCGTCATTCCTGAAAGGGATTATTGAGACGAACCCGGACCCGCATGACGGGCCGAACTCGTTTCCTCGACCTTTCAAATAAAAGATGCGGCGTTAATCCCCTCAAGAGAAGCACTACTTCGGATTACTGAGCTTTTTCCCCGATGGCGCCCCGTCGCCGCGGGCGGATTTCAATTGCGGCGCCCCCTGGGCCAGCGGCGGGCGCATGAGCGACGAAACCGGAAGACGCGAGGCCCGGACCGTGTCGTGGGCCTCGCCGTCCGGGCCGGCACCTCCGTCGTCGGGAAACGCCTTCCCGGCGGGGGCGGCATTGGCGGAGGACGGCGCGGCGGCGTTCGCCTGGGGCCGCCCGCGATTCGGGCGCGGAGCCACGCGGCGGAGGACGGAGGGCGTCGGCAGCGCTTTCGGCTTCGATGGGGCGATGCCCCTCGCGAAGGTCAGCGCGTCGAGGGAGGCGAAGGTGGCGCCGCCGAGCGTCAGCCATCTCGGGCGCAGGTCGCTCACGGGCGCGTCGTCCACCGGCGCGACCTCCCGGACCCTGGCCGCAGCGGCCCGCGCCGCGCCGGACCCGCCCTCCGCGGCGTCGGCTTTCGCGACGTCGCCCTTCGCATCGGCATCGATCGACGCCAGCTCCATCCGCGCCGGGCCATCGCCATCGCGGGCGAGCCCGACCTCCGCCAGGGCGGTCTCGGCCACCCGGCGCCCCTCATCCGCCAGCGCCTGCGCGCGGATCGCCGCATCGGCGCGGGCCTGGAGATCCGCGGCCTCGGACCGGAGGGTGGAGACCTCCCCGCGGCTGGCCTCGAACTGCCCTTCGAGGCGCCGGAGCGCCTGCTCGCGGTCATCCGCGCGGGCGGACAGAAGCTGGCGATCGTATTGCGTCCGCTTCAGGTCGGCCTCCACGGCCTCCAAAGCCCGGCGCCCTTCATCGACCTGCCGGCCCAGAAGGGAGCGGGCGATCTCGGCCGCGTCCTTCTCGGAGCGAAGCGCCAGGGCGAGGGTCGTGATCCTGTCCTCGGCCTGCTGCAAGGCGGCCCGATGCCCGTCCTGCTCCTGGCGTGCCTCGCGCGCTCCCACGGACCGGGTCGTCTCGACCACGAGGCCGAACACGATCGCGCTGAGTATGGAGGTGGTGGCCAGCAGCCAATAGAGGTTGCCCGAGAAGCGGGAGCCCGGCCGAATCGGGCCGACGAGGTCGGCATGGTCGTGCCGGAACGACTCGGCCCACCCCCCTCCCCCGGGGAGCGGCGCGCGGACCGAACCGACCTGCGCCGCATCGCCGGAACCGAGCGATCTTTTGGAGCCGGCAAAGCTGTCATGAGCGTGCAACCACCTGCCCAACATATCGAATCTCACATCACCGCAGCTGTATGACGCCGATTGTACCTCGCGCTGCCAGTCGTTGGAGATCGAAAGAGACCTACTCCGAACGGACGATCTCGACGTATGACCGGCCCCGAACGATCCGAGCGGAATCTATACAGTCGCTGAATTTGAGACGCCGTAGGAATCCCCGAGTGCACCTCTCAATGTTCGCACCAAGAACCACCACACATTAACATCCGCATAGAGCTTTCGGATGGCTCGGCGAAGTCGGAAGCCGGCATCGATCAAATGGGATGACCAAAAAAGGATTAGCTAACCCATTTTTCATTGACGATCAGATTGTTCCAATTCATACCTGACTCTCAATTTAATGTATCGATTTGTACATTACTTGAAAACGGAGTGGTCGATTTATTCAATGCGAATCGGTGGGGGTCCAGCGATGATTCATGTATCCGGAACTACCTTTCCACGACTCACTATTGCTCCCGCAAAACGTCCGGCGACCGTCATTAGCGGTGGAACGGCGCTCTACAGAGAAGGCTTACGCTACATCTTGATAAAGAGCGGCTTCGATGTCGTTTCCATGGTGGGAAGCCTGGATCAGGCCCAGGATTTTACCGAAACATTTGATTCGAATTTGATTATCATCATGAGTATTCAACCGACCGCGGACGCGCCGACCGAAGAGATCATCAATGCTCGTCTTCGCTTCCCGAATAGCTTCATCATCTGCATCTGCGCGACCTGTGAAGTCGAGCATGTGGCACCGATGCTGGAATGCGGCGCGGCGGCCATCCTTCTGTCCAGCGCTGGTTCGGATACGCTGGTGCAGGCGCTGGAACTGATCCTCCTCGATCACTGCGTCGTGCCGCACCTGTCGGTTCGCGCGCATGTGAAGGCCGAGCCATGCGAGGAAGAGGATCAGGCGCCCACCGGCGAGGATCGAGCTCCCTCGGAGGATCAGGCGTTCCATCTCTCGGAGCGGGAGCTCAGCATCATCGCCTGTCTGATCAAGGGCGATTCGAACCGCGCGATCGCCGAGCGCCTGTCCATTGCCGAGGGACGCGTGAAGGGGAACGTCAAGGCGATCCTCCGAAAGATCAATGTACGAAACAGAACACAGGCCGCGCTCTGGGGTATCAAATACTGCAACGCCGGGGACCGGAGCCGTCTGGTCGCGCATCATCCGGGTGTGGCGTCCCTGAACGACGTGCTCGAAGAGATGGCGACCGTCTAACAGTACCGTCGAGGCGTTCCCTCATCCTGAAGCGCCGCGTAGCGACTGTGAGAGAGCCTTCCAGTGACCGCTTTGGTCTCTGGAGGGCTCCCTCAAAGCCTCCGCCACGCTCCGGCACCTCAGGATGAGGTGGTCTGATTGGATGCTCCGCTTTGGCAGGAACATCCGCTTAAGAATCCGATCAGACAGATGGGTTGTTTATCCAAGGCTTCACCTCATCCTGAGGTGCCGCGCAGCGGCCTCGAAGGAGACTTCCAGTCATCGCGAGATCCCTGGAGGGCTCCTTCGAGGCCCTTTGCTGCAGCAAAGGGCACCTCAGGATGAGGTGGTTTGATTGGATGTTCTGCTTTGGCATGAGCAACAGCTGAGACATCCAACCAAATCGGCCTCACGCGACCTCCCCTCTCGGCCGGCACCTGGTCGATGCAGGGCGACAATCCTCCCAATGAAGACTTGAACTACACCTCATAACATTCGGCCCGACCGGCACACTGTCAGGCCGGCGCTTGCCCTCGCACGCTATATCGCGATGCCCCGGCCAACCCCGCCACGCCCAACCGTACACCATCGCGTCGCGTGGCCCTTCGGATGACGCGACGCCCGCGCCCCGCCGGCACCGCACATCAGCGCTCATCGCCGGTCGATCGGAGTGGATGAAGCCTGCCGCACCGGGAATTGTCTCGACTAACCCCTTCGCGCACCAGATCGGCTTGATTTGACACTATCGAAGACATCACGGTTCCATAGTTATTAGTCCGATTGTTCTTTTGATTTACCAGAACCATCACTTTAAATTGAATATCAAGACTGATGTAGATCGTTTTCATGACGTGATGGAAAGAGAGCCATGAACGCAAAAATTGCTGTCACGGGGGCGGGCGGATATATTGGATCCGTCATGGTCGGAGAGTTGCTGCGCAGCGGGTACAGGGTCAGGGCCATCGACGCATTCTACTTTGGAACGCCATGTCTTTCGAAGTATGACGGCCATCCGAAACTCGAGATCGTCAAGCAGGACATCAGGACCATCGATCACCGCGCCTATGACGATTGCGATTATGCCATCGATCTGGCCGCTCTATCCAACGATCCGTCCGGCGACCTCGACCCGGAACTGACACGGTCCATCAACGAGAAGGGCCGCATCCGGGCCGCGATGGCCGCCAAGCGCGCCGGCGTCCGCCGCTACCTCTTCGCCAGCTCCTGCGCGGTCTACGGTGCCGGCCAGGACCTGTTCCTCGCCGAGGACACGCCGCTGCGCCCGCTCACCATCTACGCGCAGACCTGCACCAGGGCCGAAGAGGCCGTGCTCGCCCTGAATACCGGCCATTTCGTCGCCACCGCGCTGAGGAACGCCACCGTCTTCGGCCTGTCGCCGCGCATGCGCTTCGACCTCGTCGTCAACCAGATGACTGTCGACGCCCTGGATCGCGGCCGCATCACGGTGGGGGGGGATGGTTCGCAATGGCGCCCCCTGGTCCATGTGCGGGACGTGGCCGCCGCGTTCCTCGGCGCCCTGCGCGCTCCCGCCGGAGCCGTCGCCGGGGAGGCCTTCAACGTCGGCTGGGACAATCGCCAGATCGTCGACATCGCGCTCGCGGTGAAGAACACCGTCACGAGGCCGAGCGAGATCGAGTTCATGCCCGGCGGACCCGACCGGCGCGATTACCATGTGAGCTTCGCCAAGGCGCGTGAACACTTCGGCTTCGGGGCACGGTACCGGATCGAAGACGCCGTCATCGAGATCCAGAACGCCATCGAAGCCAAGCTCCTGCGCAACACGCCGGCCTGCAACACGGTCAAGTGGTACAAGATGCTGCTCGCCGATCCGCTCCAGGGGTTGAGCCTGCCCCTCGCGGCCGAGGAGACCGTCGCCGCGAGCCCGGGCGTCTTCCCCCGCCCGCAATTCGAGACCGCCGCGGACGGGGCGCGCGCCTGAGAGCCGATCCGGACCCGCGCCTCCCATCGACCGGCTCAAGAGCGCCGTGTCGCAGGTTTTCGATCGCAGAACCGGGGGCCACTCCTGCGAAACCTGCTTTGGAGGACAGCCATGCGAGCCTATGACGTGCCTTCCTCGTCCCCGGTCCGACGGCCGGATGGCGGCTCCCCGCTCTCCGTCCGTCATGTCATCATCGAGAACAAGGAGGGATATCCCTCCTTCGCCAACGGTATTCATCAGAATACCCGCTCCCTCGTCACCGAACAGACCCTGTCGGGCGAGGCGTCCCGCATCCTGTTCCTGTCGCGCGATCCGCACGGGATGACGGTGCCGGCGGGCATCCGAATGGATCATGTCCCGCTGGAGGGGCTCAGGATCCTCGGCCGCACGGTGAGCCTGTCGCGCCGCTCCCGCGAGGCCTTCCTCGACGGGGCCGACACGCGGACGGTCTTCCACTTCCACGGCGCGCGCCAACCGCTCCTGGTCTCGCTGACGCGGATGCTGCGCCGGCGCGGCATCCCCTACGTCATCAGCCTCCACGCCTGCTTCTCGCATTTCTACGACCGGGCCGGCCGGCTGGTGAAGCCGTCGACCGCCCTCTACGTCCGGCTGCTGGAGCGGCGGGTTCTGGAAGGCGCGCGCTTCGTCCACGTCATCACCGCCCTGGAACAGGCCGAGCTGCGCCGCCTGGCGCCCAAGGCCCGGTCGGTCCTCGTGCCCCACGGGGTCTATTCGAGCGCGCTCGGCGGGCGGCCGGGATTGGTCGACAGGCCCGGCCCGGCCGGAGGCTCGCCGGTCTTCGGCTTCTGCGGCCGGCTCGCCACGTTCCACAAGGGCCTCGACCTCCTGATCGAAGGGTTCGCCCTCTACCGGCGGCAGGGCGGCGCGGGTCGCCTCGTCGTCATGGGTCCCGGCGACGAGCGCGAGGCGCTGGCGGCGACGGCCCTCCGCCTCGGAATCGGGTCCGCCGTGACCTTCGAGGGGCCGCGCTACGGAGCCGACCGGGACGAGGTCGTCCGGGCCTGGGACTTCTTCGCCTTTCCCTCGCGCCTCGACCGCTGGCCGACGGCGGCGCTCGAAGCCCAGATCCTCGGCGTACCGCTCCTCATCACCGCCGAGGCGGGGATGACCGAGGCGATGGCACGGCAAGGCGCCGGCCTCCTCATCGAGGATCTGACGGCCGAGGCCGTGGCCGCGTCCCTCGCCCGGGCCGCGTCCCTCGATTCCGCGGAATGGCAGGCGATGTCGCGCGGCGCCCACCGGATGGGATGCTCGGCCGACTGGACCGTGGTCGCGGCGCGCCTGCACGCCCTCTACCGAACCACACCGGCATCGCCGGCCCTCACCGAAGACATGGAGGCAACGGATGGCAGTCCCGTTCTATAGGCATGCGCTCTCGCCCGACTACGCCGTGCGGGTCGCCTCGGTCCTGGGGAGCGCGTTCCTGACGACCGGCCCCGAGGGGGCGCGCGTGGAGGACCTGCTGCGGGACTTCTTCGGCGTGCCGCATGCGAAGCTGACCTCGAGCTGGACGCAAGGGGCGGTGGCGACCCTCCTCGCCCTGGGGATCGGCCCCGGCGACGAGGTCATCGTACCGGCCATGACCTTCGCGGCGACCGCCAACGTGGTGCGCCTCGTCGGCGCGACGCCGGTCTTCGTCGACAGCGACCCGAACACGCTCCTCATCGATCTCGCTCTCGCGGCGGCGGCCGTGACGGAGCGGACGCGGGCGATCATCCCCGTCCATCTCTACGGCCAGATGGTGGACATCCCGGCCCTGAGGACGGCGATCCCGGCCTCGATCCGGATCATCGAGGACGCGGCCCATTGCTTCGAGGGCAGCCGGAACGGGCGCCGGCCGGGGCAGGACGGCGACGCGGCGATCTTCTCCTTCTACGCCACGAAGAACGTGACCTGCGGCGAGGGCGGCGCCGTCGTCACCAGTGATCCCAACCTCGCCCGGACCCTGGTGCAAACGGTGCTGCACGGGATGTCCGCCGGCGCGGCCCAACGCTTCCAGGGCGGCACCTACAACCATTGGGACATCGACCGCCTCGGCACCAAGGCCAATCTGCCGGACCTGCTCGCCGTGCTGCTCGCGCCCCAGATCGAGCAGGTCGAGGTCCAGTGCGCGAGGCGCGAGGCTTTGAGCCGGCGCTACGAGGCCGCGCTCGCCGACACCCCGTTCACCTGGCCGGCCCTGGAGCCGGGCGTGGTCTCGGCCCGGCACCTGTTCCCGATCCACGTCCCAGACGGGCGCCGCGACGACATGCTCCGGGCGCTGGGCGAGGCCCGCATCGGCACGACGGTGAATTACCGCAGCGTGCCCACCCTGACCCTCTACCGCGACGTACCGGAAGCCTCGTCCCTGCCCGTCGCCCGGGAATGGGGCGAGGGCACGCTCTCGCTGCCGCTCTTCCCGGATCTGCGCATCGACGAGCAGGACGAGGTGATCGAGACCGTGCTGGCCCAGGCCTCCGCGTTCTGGCCGAAACCCGCCCTGCGGACCGCGACCCGACGGTGAACACGGGCCTCCCGAAACCCGTTCCCCGTCCTTCCAACCCCTGACCTCATCCTGAGGCGCCGCGAAGCGGCCTCGAAGGAGGGCTCCAGTATTCGCCAAGCGAACTGGAGGGCTCCTTCGAGGCCCTTTGCGTGCGCAAAGGGCACCTCAGGATGAGGTGAGAGGGTGGGAAGATCGGTCGTCTTGCAACGATACCGACTTCCCCAAGTAAACTCCTCAAGTAGAACCGACACACGAAAGCCGCCCCGCAGTCGCGGGGCGGCTTTCGCTCGGTCGGTGCCTTCGCGGGACTACCCCGCGGCGACCGCGAGTTCCGGCAGCACCGCGCCCTGCGGCTCGGTCAGGTCGATCCGTGGCGCCGGGCGCTCTACCGCGACGCTGCGCCGGCCGATGCCCACGTGGCGGAAGCCCGCCTCCGCGGCTTCCGCCGCCGGGATGATGTTGCGGTAATCGACGAGGACCGGCCCCGCCATGCGCGAGCGGAGACGGGCGAGGTCGAGGGTGCGGAACGCGCTCCATTCCGTCACGACCGCCACCGCGTGGGCGCCGGCCACGCAGCTATAGGGATCGGTGGCGTAGGCGATGTCGGGCATGAGCGCCCTCGCCTGGTCCATCCCCTGCGGGTCGTAGGCCCGCACCTCGGCGCCCTCGTCCTGCAGGGCGGTGATGATCGAGGTGGCCGGCGCCTCGCGGACATCGTCGGTATCCGCCTTGAAGGTCAGGCCGAGCACGGCGATGGTCAGCCCCCGCACGGAGCCGCCGCAGGCCTTGATGAGGCGGCGCGCCATCGATCGCTTGCGCTGCTCGTTGGCGGCCGCCACCGTCTCGATGATGCGGGAGGGGACGCCGTAATCCTGCGCCGACTTGATCAGCGCCTGGATGTCCTTCGGGAAGCACGACCCGCCGAAGCCGGGGCCGGGCTGGAGGAACTGCGCGCCGATCCGCCGGTCGAGGCCGATCCCGTAGGCGACTCCCGCCACATCCGCATCCGCCCGCTCGCAGAGATCGGCCATCTCGTTGACGAAGCCGATCTTCATGGCGAGGAAGGCGTTGGCGGCGTATTTCACCAGCTCGGCGGTGCGCCGGGTGGTGAAGAACAGCGGCACCGCGGCCTCCGCCAGGGGCCGGTAGAGGTTGGTCATGATCGCCCGCGCCCGCTCGTCCTGGGTGCCGATGACGATCCGGTCGGGATGCTGGAAATCCGCGATGGCCGCGCCTTCGCGCAGGAATTCCGGGTTCGAGACGACGGCGAAGGCCCCCTGGGGCTGGACGACGCGCATGATGTGCTCGACCCGGTCCCCCGTGCCCACCGGGACGGTCGATTTCGTCACCACCACGGTATAGCCCTGGATCGCTTGCGCGATGTCGCGGCAACAGGCGAAGACGTGGGCGAGGTCGGCGTGGCCGTCACCGCGCCGGGCGGGCGTGCCGACGGCGATGAACACCACCTCCGCGTCGCGGACCGCCGCCGCGAGATCGGTGCCGAAAGTCAGCCGCCCGGCCGCGACGTTGTCGGCCACGAGGGCATCGAGATGCGGCTCGTAGATCGGCATCCGGCCGGCGCACAGGGCGGCGATCCGCTGAGGGTCCTTGTCCACGCAATGCACATGGTGCCCGAATTGGGCGAAGCACGCCCCGGATACGAGCCCGACATATCCGACGCCGATGACCGCCACCCGCATTCCAGCCTCCATGGATCGTTCAGATCAGCAAAGGCGGCCGCTCGTATCGAACAGCAACCGCCGCAAGCGACAACCTTAAAATATCATCCTGTCTTGGAGAACATCTCTTCCGAGTGGGCGGAAACTAGTCCGAAAGCTACAGGATCGGCGCCGATTATTGATGGCGAATACGCGATTCGACGGTGCGTCATCCCGATTCGGTGGCCCGACAAGGTCCGGGCGGGACGGAATCCAAGACATCTTCGAGTTGTTTTTCCAAGGCACGACCTCATCCTGAGGTGCCGCGCAGCGGCCTCGAAGGAGAGCTCCAGGGATCGCGCGACCACTGGAGGGCTCCCTCAAAGCCTCCGCTACGCTCCGGCACCTCAGGATGGGGTGGTCGGCTAGAGCGCTCTCCGCCGAAGTGGATGCCGGTTCGGCGAAATAGAGCGCGGCAAAACAAAGGCCTAGAGATGTGCCCCGACCCAACGTGGTCGGGCGCAGCTCTAGGATGACCTGCTCTGACAGATGACCGACTTCGGCATGAGCATCCGGACGAGGCCGGATGCGTCTGCGCCCCTGTGCCCGCTCCTCGAGGCCGCCATGTCGGCATCGCCCCCGCAACGTCGCCCCGTCCGGCGCAAGGGTACTATGGCGGCTGGTCGAGCGCGTTCGATCTAACTCTCAAGGTTCCTACCAATACAGTCGACGATCATGCAGTCCTTCTGGCGGCACGCATTGAATAAGGACGGTCTGTCATGGAGAAAAAGATACTTGTGACCGGGGCCGGTGGGTTCATCGGGCACCATCTCGTGAAAAGCCTCGTCAGCCAGGGCCATTGGGTCCGCGGGGCCGACATCAAGCTTCCGCAATACGAAGCCTCGGCCGCGCACGACTTCATGCAGGTCGATCTGCGCATGCGGGACAATTGCGCCATCGCCGTCAAGGACATGGACGAGGTCTATCATCTGGCGGCCGACATGGGCGGCATCGGCTTCATCAGCGGCTCGCATGCGGAGATCACCCTCAACAATACTTTGATCAGCGCCCATATGGTCGAGGCCGTGCGCTACAGCGGCCTTGAGAAGTTCCTCTTCTCCTCCTCGGCCTGCGTCTATCCCCAGCACCTCCAGCTCTCGCCCGACGTCACCCCCCTCGCCGAGGACGTCGCCTGGCCGGCCCAGCCGGAGGAAGGCTACGGGCTCGAGAAGATCTACATGGAGAAACTGTGCCAATACATGACCGAGGACTGGAAGATCCCGACCCGGTCGGTGCGGTTCCACAACGTCTACGGTCCGCTCGGCACCTATGACGGCGGCCGGGAGAAGGCGCCCGCCGCGATCTCGCGCAAGGTGGTGCTCTGCCCCGACGGCGGCGAGATCGAGGTCTGGGGCGACGGTCTGCAGACCCGCTCCTTCATGTATATCGACGATTGCGTCGAGGGCCTGTGCCGGCTGATGGCGGAGGATTACTGCGCCCCGATCAATCTCGGCACCGACGAGATGATCACCATCAACGACCTCGTCGAGATCGCGGCCGAGATCGCGGGCAAGACGATCACCAAGCGCCACGACCTGACCAAGCCGCAGGGCGTGCGCGGGCGCAACAGCGACAACAGCCTGATCCGCAAGGTCCTCAAGTGGGAACCCACGATCATGATCCGCGAGGGGCTCGTGCCGACCTATCGCTGGATCGAGGAAGAGATCGCCCAGGCCCATCCGGTCCGGCATTCCGTCGCGGCCGAATAACCCCGCGCCCGGCGCCGCATCCGCTTCGACGGGCACGGATGCGGCACCGACGTATTCGGCGGACCGCCTCGCGACGAAGATGCAGCAGCCACAGTAACGACCGTGAGGCGATCCGGATGTCGAAGCGCGTATTGATCGTCCACAACGAGTACCAGTTCCACGGCGGCGAGGATTCCGTCGTGGCCCAGGAGATCGGCGCCCTCAAACGGGCCGGCTGCGAGGTCAGGCTCTTCACCTTGAGCAACACGTCCATCGTCACGCCGATCGACCGCCTGCGCGCGGCGTTCCAGTCGGTGAATTCGCCGAAGAACATCGGCCTCGTCCTGAAGGAGGTCGACGATTTCCGGCCGGACGTGGTCCACGTGCACAATTACTTCCCGCTGATCTCGCCGATGGTGCATGTGGCCGTCCGCAAGACGGGAACGCCGACGATCCAGACGCTGCACAATTACCGGATCATCTGCGCCAACGCGATGCTGACGCGGAACGGCGCGCCCTGCGAGGTCTGCGTCGGCGGCTCCGCCTACAATGCGGTGCTGCACCGGTGCTACCGGGATTCCCGGCTCGGATCGCTGGCGGTGGCGCGATCGATCCAGCATCACAAGCAGATCGGCACATGGGCGAACCATGTTGACCGCTTCGTCGCGCTCACCGAATTCGAACGCGGCCGGTTCATCGCGGCCGGCCTGCCCGGCGGCCGCATCGCCGTGAAGGCGAACGGGCTCGCCGATCCCGGTCCGGTCCGGGAGGGCGAGCGGGAAGGATTGCTGTTCGTGGGGCGCCTCACCAGCGAGAAGGGCATCGAGACCCTGATCGCCGCCGCGAAGATCGCCGGCCGCAGGGTCACGGTCGTCGGCACCGGGCCGCTGGCGGACAAGGTCGCCGCCTCGCCCGATCTCGATTACCGGGGCCAGGTCACCCCCGCGCAGGTTCGCGCCGCGATGAGGGAGGCACGCGCCCTCCTCGTCCCCTCGCTCTGGTACGAGGGCTTGCCGATGGTGGTGGTCGAAGCCTTCGCCCTGGGCCTGCCGGTGATCGCGTCACGGATCGGCTCGCTGGCCGAGATCGTCTCGGACGACGTGACCGGCCTGCATGCCGCCCCGGGCGACGCCGCCGACCTCGCCCGCGCCATGACGCGGATCCTCACCGATCGCGCCGCGTCCGAGCGCATGAGCCGGGCGGCGCGGTCGAAATACGAATCGTGCTGGAGCGAGACCGTGACCACGAACCAGCTCCTGGGGATCTACGCCGAGGCGATGGACTCGCACCGGACGATGCCGATCGCGGTCTAGGAGCCTCTTTGAACCGTTTTCCAAGGCTCGACCTCATCCTGAGGTGCCGCGTAGCGGCCTCGAAGAAGGGCTCCAGACCCCACTGAGCAGACTGGAGCGCTCCTCCGAGGCCCTTTGCTGAAGCAAAGGGCACCTCATCCTGAGGTGGTCTGGTGGGACGATCGACTTTGCCCAGTGAATCGGCCGAACCATCCCATCGAATACCCCTGAGAGTGCCGACATAACTCCCGCCCCCCTCTGAAGAAGTCGCCCGCGTGATCCAGTCCCGCCTCGACACCGCCCTCCCCCTCGGCCGGTCCGCCGACGACTTCAACGAGCGCTACTCCCGCGCCCTCGTCATCGTGCTCCTGGGCTATGCCATCCTGGGCAAGACCTTCGCCTATCTGGGAATCCCGCCGCTCTTCGTCGGCGAGATGGCTCTGGCCGGGGGGCTCATCGCGCTGCTGCGGTCCGGATGCTGGCTCGCCATCCTGGCGACGCCGGCGAGCCGGATGCTCATCGTCCTGATGGGCTGGATCCTCTACCGGACCGTGCCGTATGTGGGTCCCTACGGGATGGACGCCCCCCGCGACAGCGTGCTGGCCCTCTACGGCCTGTTCGCCCTGATCGTCGTCGCCCTGCTGCTGGAGGAGCCCGGCCGGTTCTGGCGGGCCATCGACACCTATGGCCGGTTCGCGCGGTTCTATGCCCTGGCCGGCGGCATCGTGTACGGCCTGAGTTCGGCGCTCCTGAAGATCCCGGGCACCGAGATCCAGATCCCCAGCGTCCGGGCCGGCGAGGCCGCCAGCCACCTCGCGGCCATCGCCGTCTTCGTCATGCTCGGGCTCGGCCGCTTCTCGCGGCTCTGGATCGCGGTGCTGATGGCGAGCATGATCATCGTCACGTCGAGCCGCGGCGCCATGCTGACCTGCCTCGTGCCGGTGGTGGTCGCGGCCATCGCCGGGCGCCGGCTGCGGCAGTTCATGCCCATCGTCCTGGTGTTTTTCGTCGCCGCGATCATCGCGACGGTGTTCGATCTCAGCATCCAGCTCCCCGGCAACGAGCGGGCGACCGGCCCCAAGCAGCTCGTCGAGGGCCTGAAGAGCGTCGTCGGCGTCAGCGAAGCCTCGAATTTCGAGGCGACGAAGGAGTTCCGCCTGCGCTGGTGGGCGACGATCCAGGACTACACGCTGCGCGGGCCGTTTTTCTGGACGGGCAAGGGCTTCGGGGTGAACATCGCCCTCGAGGACGGCTACAAGCAATGGGTGACGGCGGACGCGGTGCTACGCAGCCCCCACAACGTCAACATGACCTATCTGGCGCGCTCGGGCGTCCCCGGTCTCGTGCTCTGGCTCGGCGTGCTGGCGACCTGGTTCGCGATGCTGTTCCACAGCCTGCTCTGGGCCCGCCGGCGCGGGGAGGAGCACTGGGCCAAGCTGTTCATCTGGATCGGCTGCTACGCGCTGGGCATGTTCGTGGACGGGTGTTTCGACGTGGCGCTCGAAGGACCGATGCTGGGTATCTGGTTCTGGTGCGTTTTCGGTTTCGGCATCGGCGCCAGCATGATCTACCGCTCACCTCTCGGGCGCAACGTCCGGTAGAATATCGCCGACCGCACAATTCGAGATGTCCCCGCACAATCGAGGGTCGTCGCCGCGATTCGATCATCGACAGTCTTCGATAGAATTCGGTCTAAGTAGTTATACCACGGCATAGATTCCGACAAGATCTCGCCGATCCAGGCTGTCCGGGGCCGCGTTGCCGGCGCGTATCCACCGGGGCACGTCGAGGTTTCGATCCGCGAGTAAGAGCGCCGCAAGGGGCGAATCTATCCGAAACGGATGCTTTGCCGGACTCCGGCGACATCGGGCTACACCAATTTCGACGGCACGAATGCCAGGAATTAGAGTTCCCATTTTTGCTTGTGACGCTCGATATTGTCGTGTTAGCTGACCGCAGCGAAATTCAATATTTGAAGGGCGCCGGGACATCAGTAGATTTATTAACATAGAATAATAACTTCGAACATTCTAAGTCCCATCGCCCGATACGGACGATTATTTCGGACTTGCTGAAGTACGAGTGAGTTTTGCCTCTTCGGCGCAAGGACGATCCTGCCAATCGAGCGGCGGCCCGATCCGTCGCTATCGGCAGAATGTTGCCACTGTCAGCGATTTACCAAATGCAATTTGGAGCAAGTCAGATGTCACTCAGTGTCACAGCCGCCTCCGAACCTCTCAAATCCGATTTCATTCCCAGCCTCATCGGCAGACCGGACGGTCGAATGCCTTCCCTTGCAAGCATACCCGCCATCATTATCGGGCCGCGCGGCCTGGAGCGCGACGGGCTCGTCGGAATATTAAATCAAAACGGTTATTCGATCCTCGACTCCATCGACGACATCTCCAACTTGAGCCCCGGACACCTGCCGGCCCTGGTCATCCTCACGGATTTCGGCCCGGAGCAGATGGAGGCGGCGCTGGTCCCGGTGGTGCAATCCCACTTTCCCCAGGCCCGGATCGTCGCCTTGACGGCCGAGACCGATCCGGCGGTGCCACGCTACCTGCTCCAGATGGGCATCCAGGCCTGCCTCAACCGGAGCGCGCAGCCGATCGCGCTGATCCGCTCGCTGAACGTGGTGATGGGCGGCAACATCGTGATCTCCATCGATGCCGCGTCTCACCTGACCGGCGGGGCGTACGGCTTCCCGAAACCGTCCCTCGCCACGTTCCCGAAGACCGCCGACGCGTCCCCGGCGACGGTCTCGGATCTCTCCAACCGCGAGATCGAGGTTCTGGCCTGCCTGGCCACCGGGCATTCGAACAAGTCCATCGCGCGGGAATTGCGGATCTCCGAGGCGACCGTGAAGATCCACGTGAAGAACGTGCTGAGAAAGATCAACGTCAGCAACCGGACGCAGGCCGCGGTCTGGGTCTCGAAGCACGGAACGCCCAAGGTCGGCGCCCGGCGCAACGGGCGGACCGCGTGATCCGAACCGGCGGCGTGCCCGATGACGGCACGCCGCCTACTCTCCGGCCACATGCAGGATGATGTCGCGCCGATGCGGCCGGTCGCGATGCTCGATCAGATAGATGCCCTGCCACGTGCCGAGGACGAGCCGCCCGTCGGTGACGGGGATCGTGAGCCCCGAATCGGTCAGGAGGGTGCGGATATGCGCCGGCATGTCGTCGGGGCCTTCCGCCGCATGGATGTATCCGCCACCGGGGAGGCGCGGGGCGAGGCCGTCCAGCGCCGTCATCAGGTCGCTCCGCACGTCCGGGTCGGCATTCTCCTGGATCGTCAGGGAGGCCGAGGTATGCCGGCAGAACAGGGTGAGCAGGCCCTGCCCGATGCCGCTGCGCCGCAGGAAATCGGCCACGGACGCGGTGATGTCCGTGAATCCCTGGCCCGGCGTCGAGACGGTGACGCGGGCGCTCGCCTGGCGCCGGATCTCGCCCTCCCGGAAGCCTTCGATCCCGCCGATCCTGCCCGAACCTCTCATGGTGTCCCTCCCTCGATGACGGCGCCCGGCGCGATCTCGCGCTCGCCGCGGGCCAGGATGGTCTCCAGGGCCTCGATCCGGTCGGCCTCGGCGGCCGGCTTGTCCCAGCGGATGCGATGGACGCGGGGGAAGCGCATGGCGACGCCGGATTTGTGCCGGGTGGAGCGCTGCACCCCTTCGAAGGCGATCTCCAGCACCAGCCCCTCGTCGATTCCGTAGGCCACCTCGCGCACCGGGCCGAAGCGCTTTGTCGTGTTGTTGCGGACGTAGCGGTCGAGCTTGGCCAGCTCCGCATCGGTGAAGCCGTGATAGGCCTTGCCCACCGGCACCAGTTCCCGGCCGCCCTCCGGCCGCTCGCGCCAGACCCCGAAGGTATAGTCCGAGTAGAAGGACGAGCGTTTGCCGTGGCCGCGCTGGGCATACATCATCACCGCGTCCACGAGATGCGGCTCGCGCTTCCACTTCCACCACGGCCCCTTGGGGCGGCCGGGGAGATAGGGGCTGTCGCGCAGCTTCAGCATCACCCCCTCGATGGCGTCGGCATCCTCGCCCGCCCCCACCGAGGCCGGGTCGGCACGGGCCTCGGCGAGATCGTCCCAGGTGGCGAAGGTCACGAGCGGCGAGAGGTCGATGCGGGCATGATCCAGCGCGGCGACGAACCCCTCCAGCCGGGCGCGGCGGGTCGCGAAGGGCAGCGGGCGCAAATCCTCGCCCTCCGCGGTGAGGAGGTCGTAGGCCCGCACATGGGCCGGGAATTCCTCCAGCAGCTTGGGCGTGACGGCCTTCCGGTTGAGGCGCTGCTGCAGCACGTTGAAGCTCTGAACGCGACTCTCCCGCAGGATCAGCAATTCCCCGTCGACGGTGCCGGTGAAGGTGATCGCCTCGGCGAGATCGGGGAAGGCATGCGTGATGTCCTCGCCGGTGCGCGAATAGACCCGCGCCACCTGCTCCCCGGCCTCGTCGCGCCCGCCCGAGAGCTGGACGCGGATGCCGTCCCATTTCCACTCGCCCGAGAAGGCGGCCGGGTCGAGTTTTTCGAAGTCCGTTTCTTCGTCGATGGGGTGGGACAGCATCGGCGGGCGGAACGGGGCGGGATTGAGGGTGGTGGGGCGCTCACCCCTCCCGTCGACCCAGGCGAACAGGCCGAGATAGGGCGGCTCCAGCCCGTGCCAGACCTCTTCCACCGCATCGGCCTCGTGGCCACCGAGCGCCCCCACCGCCGTCTTGGCGAGGCGGGCCGAGACGCCCACGCGCAGAGCCCCGGTGATGAGCTTCAACAGTGCCCAGCGCCCGGTCTCGTCCAGCGCGTCGAGCCAGCCGGCGATATGGGCCGGCAGGTCGGATTTCTTCGTGATGCGCAGCGTGTCCACCACCTCGGCGAGGGTGGGGATGTGCGGGGGCGGGTTGTTGTGGCCCGGACCAACCCCTCTCCCCGCACGCGGGGAGAGGGCTCTGCCGACCTCGTCGTCGGCAGAGCGAGGYGGYAGCCGAGGGTGAGGGGGCGAAGCCGGAGGAGCCTCGTCCGGAGACACCCCCTCACCCTCGCCCTCCGGGCTTGCCGCGCCGACGCCGAGGTCGTCGCGGCCCTCTCCCCGCCCGGCGGGGAGAGGGGAAGCGGCGGAGACCGGCCAGATCAGCGCGGTGGTCTCGGCGAGATCGCCCACATAGTTATGCGAGAGCGCGAACAGCACCGGGTCGACCCGCGCCTCCACCAGCCCGCGGATCATCGCCGGCTTGGCCTCGCGGAAGCTGAGGTTGCCGGTCATGGCGGCGAGCGCCCAGCCCCGCTCCGGGTCGGGGGCATGGGCGAAGTAATCCTGCAGCAGGCGCAGCTTGGCGTTGCGGCGGGGCTCGTAGGCGAGGCGGTCGAGGAGATGGGCGAAGTCGTTCATGCCACGGCCTCGTCCGAAACCGCCGCAGGCTCCTCCAATGACGCCACAGGCTCGCCCTCGCCGTCGTCGCCATAGCCCAGCATGTGCAGCGGCTTGGCCTTGATCCCTTGCGTCCCGCACCAATGCACCAGGGCGTCCTCCTGCCCATGGGTGACCCAGACCTCCCCCGCCCCGGTCTCGCGGATCGTGCGGCACAGGTCCGGCCAGTCGGAATGGTCAGAGATGACGAGGGGGAGTTCGGCGCCCTTCTGCCGGGCACGCGCCCGCACCCGCATCCAGCCGGAAGCAAAGGAGGTGACGGGATCGGGGAATTTGCGCGACCACACGTCCTGGATCGCCGAGGGCGGGCAGAGCACGATGGCCCCGTGGAGTTTTCCGCGCTCCGCAGCGACGACCTTCGGCGTCTCCCCGAGCGGGATGCCCTCGCGCTTGTAGAGTTCGGTCAATTTCTCCATGGCGCCGTGGAGATGGATCGGTTCGTCGTATCCGGCCTCCCGCAGCAGGGCCATGACCCGCTGCGCCTTGCCGAGCGCGTAGGCGCCGACGATGTGGGCGCGCTCGGGGAACAGGGCGACCGAGTCGAGAAGCTTCTTCACCTCGTCCTTCGTGTCCGGCATCCGGAACACCGGCAGGCCGAAGGTCGCCTCGGTGATGAAGACGTCGCAGGGCACCACCTCGAAGGGCAGGCAGGTCGGGTCGTAGGCGCGCTTGTAATCGCCCGACACCACCACCCGGACGCCCTGCGCTTGAATCGCGATCTGGGCCGAGCCGAGGACGTGGCCGGCGGGCGCGAAGCGCACGGTGACGTCGCCGATGCGGATCTCCTCGCCAAGCACCGCCTCCTGGCGCGTCTCGCAAAAATCCTCGCCGTAGCGCACGGCCATGATCCGCAGGGTCTGGCCCGTGGCCAGCACCTTGCCGTGGCCGGACCGGGCATGGTCGGCATGGCCGTGGGTGATGAGCGCACGCGGCACCGGCCAGGTCGGGTCCACGTGGAATCCGCCCAGCGGACAATACAGGCCCTCGCGGGTCAGGGTCAGGAGGTCGCTCGCACTCAGACTCATGCGGGGGGCCGAACTGAGAGGGGCCGAACATGGGGATGGCGGATCATGCGATGTGATATAGGGCGCTCGCATGAACCCGCGAGCGCAGACGTCACTTCAGAACAGTTCGGGCGATCTCCTCGCCGACCGGCGCTACGCCTATGCGGAGGCTTGTCTCTCCGAGGGCGATGCAGAGGGCGCGGCCGAGATGGCCGAGCAGGCCCTGGAGATCGCGCCGCGTTACGCCGCCGCGTGGTTCCTCCTCGGGAGGGCACGGGAAGCGCGCCACCTCGCCACGGCGGACCCCGGCGACCACCACGCCGCCCTCAGGGCCTACGGCAACGCCCTCGATCTCGATCCGCACGACGAACTCGGGGCCCGGCTGCGCCTCGTTCAGATCGGCCAGGGCGACGCCCTCGGCTCGATCTCGCCGGCCTATATCCGCGCCCTGTTCGACGGCTACGCCCCGCGTTTCGAGCGCCACCTCGTGAACGACCTGCACTATCGCGGGCCGGAACTCCTGGTGGAGGCCCTCGACGCCCTGGACGCGGCGCCGGAGAGCTTCGGCGACGTGCTCGACCTCGGCTGCGGCACCGGCCTGATGGGCGAGGCGCTGGCCGGCCGGACCCGGACCCTCACGGGGATCGACGTCTCCCCCGGCATGCTGGCGCAGGCCGCCCGGCGCAAGCGCTACGACCGTCTGGTGGAGGGGGATCTCACCCGCCTTCTCGCGGAGGAGCCCTCGGACAGTGCCGACCTCGTCGTGGCGGCAGACGTCTTCATCTATGTGGGCGGCCTCACGCGGGTGATGGCGGACGCAGCGCGCATCCTGCGGCCCTCGGGCCTCGTCGCCTTCACGGTGCAGTGGCATTCCGAGGGCGGCCTCGTCCTCGGCGCCGATGCCCGCTACGCCCATGGCGAGCGCTATCTCCGGCAGGTGGCGGACGAGGCGGGTTTCGACCTCGCGCGCCTCGAACCGGCGGCGATCCGCCGCGAACGCGGGATCGACGTCGAGGGACGGGTGGCGGTGCTGCGTCCCAGACCCTGAGGCACCCCGAAGGCCTGAGCGAAGGTCGCGCTGGCATGCCAATGCGAGCCGTTCCGAGGCTGGCGCGCCGTAATCCCGATTGCGCGCGATTGGGTTGAACCGAACCCTCTCGTCATGTGTTGCACGGCACGGCACTCCCCAAGCCCTGCCCATCGGGCGGACGCCAGCGGTTCCTCCGCGGCGCCCGATCGGTAAGGTCGGGCCTCACTCAGTCCGATCCGTTCTTCCGAAGGAGCCTGTGCAGACGCATGGCCGACAAGACCGACAAGTCGTTTCCCGCCAGCCCGACGACGCGCATCCCCTTCGCCCTCGCCCTGTCGGCGCTGGCCGGCTGCGCCGATTCCATTGGCTTCCTCGAATTCTCACAGCTCTTCATGTCGTTCATGAGCGGCAACACCACCCGCTTCGGCGTCTCGGTGAGCAAGTTCGATTGGGAGAGCACGGCGCGGGTCAGCTCGGTCATCGTCATGTTCTGCTTCGGCGCCTTCGCGGGCACGCTGATCGCGGCCTGGGTCGGGCGCTGGCGGCTCTCGGTGATGCTGCTGCTCCAGGCGGTGCTCCTCGCCATCGGCCTCGTCATGCCCTACGGCACCTTCTCCTGGCCGCTGCACGTCTATCCCATCGTCATCGCGCTCGGCCTCCAGAACGCCACGCTGCAGGACGAGGCCGGGCGCAGCCTCGCCCTCACCTATGTCACGGGCGCGGTGGTGCGGTTCGGGACCGGGCTCGCCAACCTCCTGATGGGCAAGGTCGCGCCCTCGTTCTGGATCCAGGCCCCCCTCTGGGGCGCCCTGAGCACCGGCGCGGTGACCGGCGGCTTCCTCCAGACCCATTACGGCGAGGATGCCTTCCTGTTCCCGGCGGCCCTCGCGGCGCTCCTCGCTCTCGTGGCCATCGCGCTCACCGTCCTGAAGCCCGGCAGCGCCTATGTCACCGGCGCCGAGGAATACCATCCGCCGGACGCAAGGGGACCGGTGAAGTAACTCAATCGCCCCCGCCGTCGCTGCGCAGGCGCTTGGTGGCGCCGCGGCGGGATTTCTCGTCGAGGCGGCGCTTCTTCGAGGCGAGGGTCGGGCGCGTGGCCCGGCGCGGCGTCGGCGGCACCGCCGCCTCGGCGACGAGGGCGGCGAGGCGCTCGCGCGCATCGGCCCGGTTGCGGTCCTGCGTCCGGAACTGCTGGGCCATGATGACGATGACGCCGTCGAGCGTCAGCCGCCGCCCGGCGAGGCGCATCAGGCGCACCGCCACGGCGTCGGGCAGGGATTGCGAGCGCCGCGCATCGAAGCGGAGCTGCACCGCCGTGGAGAGCTTGTTGACGTTCTGCCCCCCCGGCCCCGAGGCGCGCACGAAGGTCTCTTCGAGTTCCGCCTCGTCGATGGCGAGATGCGGGGTGCATTGCAGGGCCATCGCCACCATCTTCCTCGTATGCCGGGACCGTTCAGGCGGCTTCGGACGGCGCCTTCGCCTTGACCGCGAGGGCGTGCAGCCCGCGCTTGAACGCCTCGTCGAGGACGCCGTTCACGATGCGGTGGCGATCGACCCGGCTCTTCCCCTCGAAGGCGGCGGAGACGATCTCCACCCGGAAATGCGTCTCCCCCTCGGGCCGCGCGCCCGAATGGCCCGCATGGAGGTGGGATTCGTCCACCACCGCCAGAGCCTGCGGCGCCAGTTGCGCGTCGAGCGCTCCGGTGATCCAATCCTTGAGCGTGCCGGCCATCGTGTCCTCGTCTTTCCGTCGCTTCGTTCCCGTCCCGTAGGCGCCTGGAGGCTTCGGGGTCGTCAACCCCCGATCTCCGCATGCGTCATCAGGCCCGCCGCCCTTGTGTCTCGGACACGCCCTCTCATAATCGCCCCACCATGGATCTCAACTCGCGCCTGTTCGACAGCATCCGCATCAAGCGAAAGCCCACCTGCGACGAGGCCAAGGCCGCGTCCCAGACGGGCTGCGAGACCCCCGGCTGCACCAATGCCGGGCTCTACCGCGCTCCCAAGGGCCGCAAGGCGGAAGGCCAGTACTGGCGCTTCTGCATCGACCACGTGCGCGCCTACAACGCGACCTACAACTACTTCGACGGCATGAACGACGCCGCCGTCCAGGCCTACCAGAAGGACGCCGTGATCGGTCACCGCCCGACCTGGGCGATGGGCGTGAACCCGGCGACGCGGGCGGCCGGCGCGAAAACGGGCGAGCCGAAGCGCGACTGGGCCTATGTCGACCCGCTCGACATCCTGCGCAGCGAAGGCGTCGGCGAGACCTCGCGGCGGGCCAAGCCCGAGCCGAGCCGGCCGCGCCTCACGGTGGCCGCCCTGAAGGCCCTCGACGTGCTGGGCCTCGACGAGAACGCGGACACCGCCGCCATCAAGGCGCAGTACAAGGTGCTGGTGAAGCGCTTCCACCCCGACGCCAATGGCGGCGACCGCTCGTTCGAGGAGCGCCTGCGCGACATCATCCGCGCCCACGACACCCTGCGCGCCGCCGGCCTGTGCTGAACAGGTTGCCGCGAACCGGCACGATCGATGCAGCGTTTTTCGAAATCTCGTGCGGCGTGAGGCGGCAATCCGCGCGGGAGGCCCTATATCGAGTCCTCGCACCCCTTGGCGTCCGCCGACGCAGCCCCTTACAAGGTGGCATTCCACGTCCTGCCCCGCGCGGGAACCGGCAATGTCCATCGTGATAGATCCCGCGAGCCCGGTCCATGCCGGAGCCCGCCCCGACGAGGTCCCGTATGCTCTCTGACGACACCCCCGCCTCGCTGCCCGACCGGACCGTCTCCGTCCGCGAGGCCTTCGGCATCGATCTCGACCTCCAGGTGCCGGCCTTCTCGCAGAGCGAGGAGCACGTTCCCGATCTCGACCCGGATTACATCTTCGACCGCGAGACCACCCTGGCGATCCTGGCGGGCTTCGCCCGCAACCGCCGCGTCATGGTCACCGGCTATCACGGCACCGGCAAGTCGACCCATATCGAACAGGTCGCCGCCCGCCTGAACTGGCCCTGCATCCGGATCAACCTCGACAGCCACGTCTCCCGTATCGACCTCGTCGGCAAGGACGCGATCGTGCTGAAGGACGGCAAGCAGATCACCGCCTTCCAGGACGGCATCCTGCCCTGGGCGCTGCAGAACAACGTGGCGCTGGTCTTCGACGAATACGATGCCGGCCGCCCGGACGTGATGTTCGTGATCCAGCGCGTGCTCGAAGTCTCGGGCCGCCTGACGCTCCTCGACCAGAAGCGGGTGATCCGGCCCCATCCGGCCTTCCGCCTGTTCGCCACCGCCAACACGGTGGGGCTGGGCGACACGTCCGGCCTCTATCACGGCACCCAGCAGATCAACCAGGGCCAGATGGACCGCTGGTCCATCGTGACGACGCTGAACTACCTCGCCCATGACCGCGAGGTGGACATCGTCCTGTCGAAGGCGCTGCATTACCAGCGCGACGGCGGGCGCGACATCGTCAGCCGCATGGTCCGCGTGGCCGACCTGACCCGCAACGCTTTCATGAACGGCGACCTCTCCACCGTCATGAGCCCGCGCACGGTGATCACCTGGGCCGAGAACGCCGACATCTTCCAGGATATCGGCTTCGCCTTCCGGGTGACCTTCCTCAACAAGTGCGACGAGCTGGAGCGCACCCTGGTGGCGGAGTTCTACCAGCGCGCCTTCGGCAAGGAGCTGCCCGAGAGCGCGATGAACGTGGCGCTGAGCTGAGGATCGACGCGGAGGACGCGATGGCCGAACCGGCCTTGAAGGGCGAACCGACCGAAGGCGCGACCTCCCGCTCGGGCCGGACGCGCTACGAGGACGACCTCTACACCTGGGTTCAGGAGCAGGTCGCCCTGCTCCGGGCCGGGCGGGTCGATGCGCTCGACGTCGAACACATCGCCGAGGAGCTGGAAGGGTTGTCGAAGAGCGAGTTCGCCAAGCTCCAGAGCGCCCTGCGCGTCCTCGTCATGCACATGCTGAAATGGGACCAGCAGCCGGAGCACCGGACCCCGAGCTGGATCTTCTCGATCCGTGAGCAGCGGCGGCGCTATGCCCGGATCTTGTCGAGCAATCCGGGGCTGAAGCCTCGCATCGACGAGGCGCTAAGCGACGCCTACCCGGACGCGCGCGACTGGGCCGCCGACGAGACCCATCTGCCGCCGGATGAGTTTCCCTCCGAATGCCCCTACGGCTGGGACGACATCCTGGACCGCCCCTTCGATTTCGACTCGGTGAAGAAGTAGCGATCGTGGCCATCTCGAACCGCAAAGCCGGCGAACGCCGGGAGCCCATCGCCGAACCGCTGAAGCGCTCGGTGGCCGGATGCCTGCGCGCCATCGCCAAGCGCTCCGAGATCGAGGTGGTCTATGCCAGCGACCGGCCGGCGCTCACCGGCGACAAGGCGCGCCTGCCCGAGCCGCCGCGCAAGCTGACGCCGGAGGATGTGGCGATCCTGCGCGGCAACGCCGATTCGATGGCGCTGCGCCTCGGCTGCCACGATGTGGCCGTCCATCGCCGCCTCGCCCCGGAGAATGCCGGTGCGCGCGCCGTGTTCGATGCCGTCGAGCAGGCCCGCGTGGAGGCCATCGGCTCACGCCGGATGGCCGGCGTCGCCTCGAACCTCACGGCCATGCTGGAGGACCGCTATCATCGCGGCGGCAAGTACGAGGACATCACCGACCGGGCCGATGCCCCGATGGAGGATGCCGTCGCCCTGATGGTGCGCGAGCGCCTGACCGGGGAAGCCCCGCCCAAGGCCGCGCGCAAGATCGTCGAGTTGTGGCGCTCGCATATCGAGGAGAAGGCCGGTCCCAGCCTTGATGGCCTCATCGGCAATCTCGAGAACCAGCGCTCCTTCGCCCGCTCCGTGCGCGAGTTGCTGTCCTCCCTCGACATGGCGGACGAGACGCCGCTGGACCCCGAGGACGACGACAACGAGGACGAGAACGAAGGGCAGGACGACGAGCAGACCCCGAGCGAGGGCGAGGCCGAGGAGCAGTCCCAGGGCGATAAGTCCGAGATGGAGACCTCCGAGGAAGCCTCGGACGAGTTGCAGGACGGCGCGACGGAAGCCGCCGACGCGCCCTCCGGCGAGCTGCCGGACGAGTCCGAGAACGCCGAATCCGAGGAGGCCTCCGAGGCCAAGCGTCCGCCCAACAACCGGCCCGTCGAGCCGCGCGGCCCCGAATACAAGGTGTTCAACCCGCGCTTCGACGAGATGATCGACGCCGAGGACCTGTGCGACGCCGAAGAGCTCGCGCGCCTGCGCACCTATCTCGACAAGCAGCTCGCCCATCTCCAGGGCGTGGTCGGGCGCCTCGCCAACCGGCTGCAGCGCCGGTTGCTGGCGCAGCAGAACCGGGCCTGGGAATTCGACCTCGAAGAGGGCCAGCTCGATCCCGCCCGCCTCGTGCGGGTAATGACCGACCCGTTCCAGCCGCTCTCGTTCAAGCGCGAGAAGGACACCAACTTTCGCGACACGGTGGTGACGCTGCTGCTCGACAATTCCGGCTCCATGCGCGGCCGGCCTATCACGGTGGCGGCCACCTGCGCCGACATCCTGGCGCGGACCTTGGAGCGCTGCGGCGTGAAGGTGGAGATCCTGGGCTTCACCACCCGCGCCTGGAAGGGCGGCCAGTCGCGCGAGGCGTGGCTGGCGGCGGGCAAGCCGAACGCGCCGGGCCGCCTCAACGACCTGCGCCACATCGTCTACAAGTCGGCGGATGCGCCGTGGCGCCGGGCGCGAAAAAACCTCGGGCTGATGATGCGCGAGGGGCTGCTCAAGGAGAATATCGACGGCGAGGCCCTGGACTGGGCGCATAAGCGCCTGCTCGCGCGGCCCGAACAGCGCAAGATCCTGATGGTGATCTCGGACGGCGCGCCCGTCGACGATTCGACCCTCTCGGTCAATCCGGGCAATTATCTCGAGCGCCACCTGCGCTGGATGATCGAGGACATCGAGACCCGCTCACCGGTCGAACTCCTCGCCATCGGCATCGGCCACGACGTGACGCGCTACTACCGCCGCGCCGTCACCATCATCGATGCCGAGGAGCTCGGCGGGGCGATGACGGAGAAGCTGGCGGAGCTGTTCGAGGAGGATGCCGGTGGCGGCGTCCCCATGCGCAGGGCAGCGGGCGGGCGGCGCTGACCATCCTCGTCCGACGGGTGAAGCCGCTGTCATGGGGCGGGCATCGCCCCTCGGAAGGCCTTGGAGTATCCGTTTCCACGCGACCGGATGGAGCAGAAGGTGCGAGCGGTCCGGGTGGCTTTGCGACCTTCCGCTTCCGAGCGGCGGATGCATCGATGCGGACGTCACCGAACGCTCGCTCACGAATTCCGGCGAGCGGTATCGATCACGCCGTTTGGAGCGCCTGACGGAACGGCACCGAGGCTGCCGAACGGCTGATCGAGCCGGAGGTGGGCGGCCTCTAACCGGGGCGGCCCACGGCGAGAAGAGCGCCGAGCGGTCGGTCCAGCGCAACGGCTATCGCGACCGGCATTGGCAGACGCGCCGGCACGGTCGAGCTGCGCCTTCCGAAGCTGCGCAAGGGCTCCTAGATCCCGGCCTTCCTGGAGCCGCGCCGGATGGCCGAGCCCTTCGACAGGCTCAGGATGAAGGCGGTCGGCGTGAACGGCGATGGTCGCAGGGAAGCGCTCGGCCTGGATGTCGGCCCGTCGGAGGCCGAGACGCATCGGACCGCGTTCCTGCGCAAGCCGGCCCGGCGCGGCCTGCGCGGGGTCAAGCTCGTGAACTCGGACGCGCACGAGGGCATCACAGCCTCAGTGGCCAAGGTGACGAACGCGACCTGGCAAGGCTGCCGCGTCGACTTCATGAGGACCGTCCTGGCCCATGCCGGCCGCTCAGGCCACCGGGTGGTGTCAGCCTTCATCGCCACGGCATTCGCCCAAGACAATGCGGAGGCGGCCCGTCAGTAAACGCGGCGGGTCGCCGATCAACTCCGGCCCAAGCCGGTGATCGTGGTGGCTCTCAGCGAGCTACACCACGCAAGGGGACACGACCGTTCCGTTAGGCGCTCTGAGTGGATGCGCCCGCAATCTCGCCGCGAAGCCCGTCTCCGCGACTCGGTGCAACCCGGAAACGCTCCGGAACACTCTCAGAACCGGTAACGCAGGCCGGCACTGAGCGTGGCATCGTCGCCGCCGGACCGGGCGAAGCTGGTCGAGCCGGTGAGCACCCCGCTCAGGCCGTTGCCGAGGTCGAGATTGAGACCGCCCGCGAGCCGGCCGTAGACGTCGTTCCCCTGCCGCCCGGTCTCGGTTCGGATCAGCAGGTTGGGCGCGTAGGTCTGGAACGAGGTCACGGTGCGCACGCCATTCAGCACGTCGTGCTGCGCCGTCACGGTCACGAACGGGCTGGCGAGGCCTCCCCAGAGCGGGAGCGTGGAGCGGATCTGGACGCCGCCGCCGGCCGACAGGCCTTCGAGATCCTGCCGTTGCGTGCCGATCGCCAGCAGCATATCGCCCCGCTCGCGGTAGGCATCCACGCTGACATGGGCATAGGCGACCTCGCCCACCGGTCCCACTTTGAAAGAGCCGAAGTCGAACAAGTAGCCCACGCGTCCGGCCGCCGTCACCGTTTCGCCGGAGGGCGCGGCGCTCAGCCGGTCCCCCATGGCGCCGGGGCGGTCGAGCGTGAAGATGTTGCGTCCGTAGGTAACCACCGCATCCGCGAAGACGTCGGGAAACGACAGCGAGGCGAAGCCGGCCCCCTGGACGCTGTCCATGTCGATCCGACCGTTGGTCGGGCCGCGCAGGTCGACGCTGGTGTTGAGGTAGTTGAAGGCGGCACCCAGCACCAGGTTCGGAGTGGCCTGATACAGGATGCCGGCCGTGACACCGCCGAAATCGGCGCTGAAGCTGTTGCCGAGGCTGCCGCCGGACCGGTTCTGTGCCGTGCGGTCGACGTTGAGGTAGGTGCCGAGGGCGAAGACCGACAGGGGACTGCCGACCTGAACCGGGATCATCACCGGCGGGGCGGTGCGGCCCGGCAGATCGGCGGCGTAGGTGGCCGGCACGGACATCGCCATGTTGCGGCGGCGCTCGGCGCTCAGGAAGTCGATGAGGGTCGAGGAAAAGGCAAGGCCGGCGCTCTGGCCGAGTTCGCCCTGGGGGCCGATCGTCAGCGGGGCATTGATCTGATTGGCCAGGAAGGCCGCGATGATCTGGTTGGTGCGACCGCTGCTATGGATCCCATCCGGCGAGATGTGCTGGTTCGCGAGGGCGCCGTTGTTGTCGATGCCCCGAGCCGCGCAGGCGGGAACCGACGAGCAGGGCGTGTTCGCGTCCGCACCGAATCCGAAAGCGGTCGGGTTGGCACGCAGGCGGTCGATCAGGGTCGCGACATCGAAATAATGGATGTTCAGGCCGGCGGCGGAGAGGGGTGCGAGAGCACCGGGCAGGACGCCGTTGACCGCGAGCGCCACGTCGTTGCCCGCGAGGGGAACCCGGAATCCGCCGAGATTGGCCTCGAAGCGATCCACCCTCTGGTTGAACACCACGAAGGTGCGTCCCCCCGCGCCGGCGAGCCGGTTGATGGCCGTGACCGTGTTGCCGACGATGGCCGTGACGGTCTCGGCCTTCTGCTGGTCCGAGCCGAACTGGACGGGGGTGATGTCGTTGTAGCCGATCCAGACGTTCAGGAGATCGCGCGGTCCGAATCGCCCGAAGCGCGCCAGCGCCTGATCGACCTGATCCGGCAAGCCCCATGCGAAGGTGGGCGAGTTGAGGGGTGTCGGAGCCTGACGGACCGATTCCGCGCCGCCCACGGCGAAATCCGCGTTGGCATCGTAGGGAGTTCCGATCAGGCGCGGCACGACCTCGAAGAAGACCGGCCCGTTCGACCAGAGGCCGCGTTCGTATACGCGCGTGCCGAACGCGCTCTGCAGATTTTCGGGTGGGCTGAACCCGTTGGACTCCCGTGGGATGCGGCCATTGTCGGTCAGGCTGTCGCCGAAGCCGAAATATCGGGTGTGATACCCTTGCTGGGCTTGTGCGCCCGAGGCGGCAACGAGGGCCGAGGTCACCAAAAGTGCATAGCCGAGTTGTCTTGTCATGACAGTTCGCTCCCCAGTTTTGTGTTTGGCAACGCCAAATATGGGCAGCACCCAACTTCGACGGCCTCGCTATTGTGCATAGTTTTATCAGAATAGGAGACCGATAGACGAACTATTTATCAATGTTGCATTATTATTACATTCTTTCATAAGCAGTTTCCCGCATGTGCATCTGATGCGGTCCTGACCTCCGGGAGCCGTGGCTGATCAGTCAGAGGGGATTTCGTCTCTGAGTGTTTCCGTCGTCTTGGGCTCTTTTGACAAAGCGGACGCCACTTCGTCGCAAGAACCCTCTAAGAGCGCCTGACGGAACGGCACCGAGGCGGATGTCGAGCGTTGGTGGGGAAGGTGAGACCGCTTCTCCCCGATGATCTCTGGGATGAGTTCGCTCCGTTCCTCCCACCGCCTCGGCCCCGTCCCAATGGGGGCGTCTTCCGATCGGGGATCGGGCCACACTGACGGGCACCCTGTTCGTGCTGCGGTCGGGGCTGCCGGCGGAGTGGGCTGCGGCTCCGGCATGAGATGCTGGCGGCGGCTGCGGGATTGGCAAGCGGCGGGCGTATGGAGTCGCCTGCATCACATGCTGCTGGAGCGCCTCCACGCAGCGGGTGAGATCGACTGGAGCCGGGCTTGCCTGGACAGCGCGTCAGTCCCGGCCAAAAAGGGAGGCCTGCCACCGGCCCGAACCCGGCGGACCGGGGCGAGCCGGGCCGGAAGCCGCCACCTCGTCACCGACGCGTGAGGCACATCGCTCGGCTTCGGCCTGAGTGCGGCCAAGCGATCCGACAGCGTGATGATGGCGACGACCCTCGATGCCATCCCGTCTCTGCGGGGCGGTCGAAGAGGGCGGCCGCGACGCCGCCCGGGGACAGTGCGCGCCGACAAAGCCTCCGATGCCAGGCCCCGCCGCCAGGGGGGCCGGGCGGGGGGACCGTGCCGCGCATTGCGCGTAAGAGCATCGAGAGCAGCGAGAGCAGCGAGACACGCGGTCGTCACCGTTGGGGCGTGGTGCGCACCCATGCCGGGTTCAACCGCTTCCGCCTCCTTCGCGTCCGCTACGAGCGACGCGCGGAACCGAAGAATCGCGAAGCGATGGCCACGAGGCCTTCACCGGCCTCGCAGCCATTCTCAAACAGACCAAACGGCTCTGTTAGGCGCTCTTAGTTGGCCGGCTTGGCCAATCCCGCCTGAAATCCGGCGGTGTCGAAATAGTCCGACCAGCGCGTGATCTTGCCGTCCGTGTCCACTTCGAGAATTCCCATCAGGGGAATGGTGGCCAGCAGATTGCCCGACGCATCGTACATGTAATCGATCCGTTCAGTCAGAACCTTGTTGCCGACGGCGGCAATGGCAAGCACTTCGAACTTCATCGTTGCCATTCCGAAGTTGACAGCGATCTGGTCTATGAGCGCAATCGCTTGGTCCACCCCCTCGGTCTTCGCGAATCCAACATTGTCCCAGACGGTCGAGGGCGTGAACCAACGACGGTAAGCAGCGGCAATGCCGTTCGTATCCGCGTCCAGAGCGGCCATGAACTCACTGACGACAGTAAGAGCATCATGCATATCAGCCTCCTATACCAAAAGAGTTGGATTTGAACCGGTTGTTCAGAACACGTCGTTGAGTGATTAATTCGCCGCCTGATGATCGCCGCTCGAAAGATCTCGCTGCGCGCGCCAATCGATTCAGATTGTCCAATCGTGCATCGCTGGCATCGCTGGCATCGCGGGGCCAGGCGAATCTAATCTTTGGAATTCAACGCATTTCAGCGTTAAATTGTCTTCTCTTTGTCTTCAGGAAACAAGAAAGCGTACGGGAGGTCAGCGACGACATTATAATCAGGTTCGTCTCGAGACCCTTCCGTTCGCGACAGACTTTCTCGCGACTCCGCGCGCGGATGGCCTCGTTCAGGAGGTTCGGGTCTTTTGTCCCCTCACCCGTGACCAGCGCAGCTTCGCGCTGGAGCGCTCAACGCCGAAGTGGATGCCGGTTCGGCGAAAAAGAGCGCGGCAAAACAAACGCCTGGAGCTGCCCCCGACCCAACGTGGTCGGGCACAACTCTAGCGCCCGTGGACGTAGTCACGGCGCCCGCTCGCCACCTTTAGGTGGCTGCCGATGTCGAGGCTTCGCACGGTCACGGCGAAAGCCTCGACATCAGAGATATTACAGGAATACCGCGCGGGCTACGCGGACGAAATGCTCCGCATCCAGCATAACGGGTGACGTACCGCCCATCATGCGCTCGATGACGACGGAGATCACGAGGTCACGCCGGGCGGGCAAGCGCGCGGCTTCGGCCGCCGCAAGAGCGGCCGGCATCTGGTCGCGACTGAGATCCGTGCAGTAACAGGGCGCGCCGCCCTGCTGACGCCACGATTCGGCAAGCGAGCCGGCATCCACCGCGTCGAGGCCGGTGTCTTCCACCAGCGTCATGGCGACGGCGCGCTCCCGCTCGCTATTGCCGGCGACCGGAATGGCGATGCGGTCGGGATCGCCCGCAGGCTTGCCCTTCGTCGCCAGGGATCCGGCCCCGATGGCGTTCCACGCTTTCGCAACCGGCCGGCCCAACTGTGCCGAGACCCATTCGCTCTCGACCTGCCCTTCGTTCAGGGCCGCGATCTGCCCGTCGCGCATCGGATAGTAATTCGAGGTGTCGATGATGACGGTGTCCGCATTGGCCTTGGCCATCAGGGGTGCCAGGGCCGGAATACCTTGGAGCGGGATAGAGAGGATCAGCGCGTCGACGTCGACGACGGCGTCCGCGGTGGTGACGGCGCGGGCGCCCGTCGACAGCACGTCGGCCCCGATGGTCTCCGGTCCGCGTGAGTTGGCGACCTTGACCTCGTGTCCGGCGGCGCTGAGCTTCGTGGCCAAGGTCTTGCCGATGTTTCCGATGCCGATGATGCCGATCTTCATGGTTCAGTTCCTAACTTTTGTCGGTTGCGACACAGCGGGAACTAAAGGTAGGTTGCTATATCTGCAAGAACCCACTAAAAAGTGTGTACCCCACCTGGAGGTAAGTATGAACGCGGAGCGCGAATGGCGTTGCGACGACCCGGAGCAGCAGCGCATATGGGCGGCTGCGACCAGCGAGACCCTGCGGGTGCTGGAGGGCAAGTGGAAGATCGTCATCATCGTCCAGCTCTTCGCCGCGAAGGTGCCGCTTCGGTTCTCGGAGCTGGAAAAACGGATCGAGGGCGTGAACCAGAAGATGCTGATCCAACAGCTCAAAGAGCTGGAGAAGGACGGCATCGTCACCCGGACGGTCTACCCGCAGGTGCCGCCAAAGGTCGAATATGCGCTCAGCCCGATCGGGATCGCCCTCGAGCCGTCCCTCGAGGCACTGATCGAATGGGCCTTCACACGCCGGGAGGCGATGGGCCTCGCGCCCGAGGATGTCGCCAGCTGATGGAGTCGGCGCATCGACGGGCGTCGGCTCGGCGATGAGATGGGTCCATTGATCGTTTTAGAACCGGGTCGCCCCCGCCGATGACCGCCGCTCCCTAGCTGGCATACCCGATCGGAAGTCGCCTATCGGGACATCAAGCGCGTCTCCAACCGCCCCAGCATCCGCCCGAACACGGCCGGATCGTCGAGGGCGCGGGCGAGGACGAGGCCGCCCTGGATTGTCAGGACGGCGTCCTCGGCGAGGGAGTCCGCCTCGGCGGCCGGGCGCCCGGCGCGGATCAGCGCCTCCGCCAGGGCCTCGCGCCAATCCCGGAAGTAGCCGGCGATCCGGTCCGCGAACCCGTCGCGTCCTTCGGTGAGGGCGAAGGCGCCGACAAGGCAGACCCTCCGGCCCGAGCGGAAATAGGCATCCGTCTCCGACAGCATGAGCCGGATCGCCGCCCGTGGATTGGGATCGTCGCGCAGCGGCGCGTAGACCGTCTCCTCGAACCACGCGCCGATGGCGGCGAGGACGGCCTCGGCCATCTCGGCCTTGCCGCCGGGAAAGGCGTGATAGAGGCTGCCCTTGCCCAAGCCGGTGCGGGCACCGATGAGGGCGAGGCTCGCGCCCTCGTAGCCGTACTCGCGAAAGACCTCGGCGATGGCGGGCAGCGCATCCTCCCGCGCCCCCGGCTTCTTCGTCATGGTTAGGTCAGAGCCCGAGATCGGTGAGGCCGGGATGATCCTCCGGGCGCGGCGCGCTGCGGTCCCAGTGGAACTTGCGCTCCGATTCGGAGATCGCGAGGTCGTTGATGCTGGCATGCCGCAGCCGCATCAGGCCATGGGCGTCGAACTCCCAGTTCTCGTTGCCGTAGGCCCGGAACCAGTCGCCGGCCGCATCGTGGAATTCGTAGGCGAAGCGCACGGCGATGCGGTCGTCGGTGAAGGCCCAGATCTCCTTGATGAGCCGGTATTCGTGCTCCTTCGCCCATTTGCGGGTGAGGAACGCGACGATGGCGGGACGGCCCGAGAAGAATTCCGACCGGTTCCGCCAGCGGCTGTCCGCCGTGTAGGCCAGCGAGACTTTTTCGGGGTTGCAGCCGTTCCAGCCGTTCTCGGCGGCGCGGACCTTCTGGATCGCGGTGTCACGGGTGAAGGGGGGCAGTGGCGGGCGGGATTCGGACATGGGCTCGGGCTCCTACGCTTGTCTGTACCGATCGGTACAAACACTGCCCGCGCCGGTCAAGGCGTCGAATGTCTCAGCGGTGTCCGAGGATCGCCAGCCAAGCCACGGTGGTGGCCACCGCGAGCAGGGTCGAGAGCATGACGGCGGCGGCGATCAACCCCGTCTCGGCCTTGTAGCGGACGGCCAGCAGGTAGGAGTTGATCCCCACGGGCATCGCCGCGAACAGGGTGGCGACCCCGGCATAGGCCGGCGGCATGGTGAAGACGTGGAAGGCCAGGACCCAGACCGCCAGCGGATGCAGGACGAGTTTCAGGCTCGTCACCACCATAGCGCCGGGCAGGTCGTGCAACACCCGGTAGCGCACGAGGCCGGCGCCGAGCGCGATCAGCGCGCAGGTGGAGGCGGTGCCGGCCAGCGCATCCACCAGCGACTTGACCATACCGCCGGGCGCGAGCCCGAAGCTTCTCAGGACGAGACCGAGCATCAGCGACAGGAAGATCGGGTTGCGGAAGAGGACGAGGCCGAGCCCCTTCACCCGCTGGAGGACCGATCGCTGCCCATCCGATTCGATGAGGAAGGTGGCGCAGCCCATCATCAGCGGCAGGTGGACGGCGAGCAGCATGAAGAGCGGGAAGGCGCCCGCGTCGCCATAGGCCTGCAGGATCATCGGAACGCCGATGAAGATGGTGTTCGACTGGCTCGCCGCGAATCCGTGCAGGATCGCCCCCGTCCGCCCGACGCCCTCGCGGCGCAGGCCGATCAGCGAGCCGACGAGCCAGGACAGGCCGGCACCGCCGAAATAGCTGAACCAGTACGACCAGGTGACCTCGCCGGTGAGACCCGGCCGCGTCAGCGTCGCGATGATCAGCGCCGGCACCGCGATGGCGAAGACGTATTCCGAGAGGCCGTCGCTGACCTTCTCCGACAGGAACCCGGCGAGCGCCGCGACCCAGCCGATGAGGATCAGCCCGAAGATCGGGGCGATGAGCGAGAGCACGGTCATCGGAGGGAGCCGGAGAGCAGGGACGGTGGAATCAACGCGAACGGCCGCCGCATGCACAAAGCATGCGGCGGCCGTTCGAAATCAGAATGAGACGTCGAGCGTGATCGAAGCGGGCTCTCGCCGGCGCTTCGATATCGCAGCCTCAGGCGGCGGCCGGGGTCTCGACTTCGGCGAGCTTCTTGTGGAGCTCGCGCTTGATCAGACGGGCCGTCTGCGACAGCTCGATCTCACGGGCCTTGATGAGGAAGGCATCGAGGCCGCCGCGGTGCTCCACCGAGCGCAGGGCATGGGCCGTGACGCGCAGGCGCACCCGACGCTTCAGAGCGTCCGACTGCAGCGTGACCTGGCACAGGTTCGGCAGGAACCGGCACTTGGTCTTACGGTTCGAGTGGCTCACGAGGTGGCCGGTCTGCACGGCTTTGCCCGTGAGTTCGCAACGGCGCGACATTGTTCTAATTCCCGTCTCGTTCCGCGTCAGACCAGGCGATGGCGGAAGGCCGGTCGCAATGCGCCACGGGCCTCACGCACGCCAGAACCGATCGAGCGGCGTCTCATTGAAGGCGCGAGCCTATAGGGGAGCGGCAGGGTATCCGTCAAGGGCGGAGCCGAGTTTTGCCCATGGGAAACGCCGCACTCGGAGGCTCGCGCCGCGCCGTCCATACGATGTGTTAACCACGAGCGGAGACGATGGCGGAACAATGCCGCCCGGTCTCTTCCGCCGCACGGCGCCACGCCCTGGAACCTCAGAGCCTCAAGCCATGCGTGCCACGCGCCTCCTTCGCGCCAGCCTCCTCGCCACCCTCGGGGCGATTCCCGCCTCCGAGGGATTCGCGCGGCCGAAAGCCACCGCCGCCGCCCCGGCGACGGTCACCGTCGATTACGGCATCGCTCTGGCCGGCATTCCCATCGGCACCGCCCAGGTGTCGGGACAGTTCGAGAGCGCGCGCTACCGCATGGACGTCTCGGCAAGGCTCACCGGCCTCGTGGGCGCCGTGACCGGGGGCATGGGCTCGGCCCGCGCCAGCGGCCTCATCGCGGAGGGGCCGCAGCCGAGCGCCTTTGCCATCTCCACCAAGACCTCGAATTCCGGCATCGCCGTGCGGATGGCGCTGGCGCGCGGCAACGTCACCCAATCGGAGGTGACGCCGCCGCTGATCGACATGGGCGACCGCGTGCCGGTGACCCCGGCCAACAAGCGCGGCATCGTCGATCCGGCCAGCGCCCTGATGATGCCGGCGGTGAGCCGGGGCGAGCTCACCGACCAGGCCAATTGCAACCGCACCATCCCGGTCTTCGACGGCGCGACGCGCTTCAACGTGGTGCTCAGCTACGGCGAGACGCGCAATGTCGAGAAGCCCGGCTATTCCGGCCCCGTCCTCGTCTGCAACGCCCGCTATCAGGCCATCGCCGGGCACCGCCCCGACCGGCCGGGCGTGAAGTTCATGGAGGACAACCGCGACATGTCGGTGTGGCTCGCCCCCGTGGAGGGCACCCGCGTGCTTCTGCCGGTGCGCATCGCCGTGCGCACGACGCTGGGCACCAACATCATCGAGGCGACCCGGTGGAACCGGGGCGGAGCCCAGACCGTGACCGCCCAAGCCGCAGGGCAGGCGTCGGGCCAGGTGGCGCAGGCGACCCTGGTCGACCAATAGACGCGGCTCCGGCCGGGCGGGAATCGTCTGAACGATGGATGGGCAGGTCGTGGACGGGCAGGTCGACATCGCGGTCTCGCGCCTTCGCTCGGCGGGCCTGTTCCTCATCGCCGTCGGCTTCACCGCCACCGCCGCATGGATGCTCCATGTGCGTCCCGAGACGCGAGGGCATGCAATGGCGCCCGGCGGGTACACCGAATTCATGCTGTGGCTCGGGCTGATCTTCTTCGGCGCGGCCAGCCTCGTCGGCGCGCCCCGGATGTTCCGCTCGGGCACGCTGGTCTCCGTCGGGCGCCGGGGCATCTTCGACCGGCGCCTGTCGACGGACTGGATCCCCTGGGACGCGATCGAGGACCTGCGGCCGGTCATGCTCAGCCGCCAGCGCTTCTTCGTGCTGCGCGTCGATCCGGCGCGGTCGGCCGCGTTGCCGATCCTCCCCCGGCGCAGGGCGGGCGCGCGCTTCACCGGCCTCGGGGCGCACGGCTATGCCCTGTCCGGCAACGATCTGGAGGGCGGGTTCGCGGCCCTCGGCGAGGCCCTGTCCGCTGCGGCCGCCTGGCGCATCCCTCCCGGAACCGGAACCACCCGATGACGCGCCGCCCCTTCCCTCTGCGTGGCGTCGTCGCGCTCGCCGCGATCCTGATCGGCGCGCCGGCATGGCCCGGCCCCGCCCGTGCCGGCGGGCTGAGCACGGACATCTCGCCCTGCGGGGGCGACGCTTATTCCTCCGCCGAGGTGATCGAGGGCCGCCCGCCACGGCGCGGCCCCCTCGTGGCGATGCCGGACACGCTCTGCGCCGATCTCGCGCCGCAGCGGCCGGCGGACCCGGTGGAGATCTACGTCGATCCTTATGGACAGAGGGGCGGTGGCTATCGCGGCGGTGGCGCCCCATATGGCGGGGAGACGCAGCGTGGGGTCCGGCCACCCGGGCGGCCCCTGCGCAGCGACGACTGAGACCAGGCGGCCTTCCTCCACGGGCCGCCGCAAGAACCTGCCGCCGGCTTCTCGGCCGAAGGGACCAGCCCCTCGCACATGACGCGCCGCTCCCTCCCCCCGCAGGCCCGCTCGCGCGGCGTCACGGCGGTGCTCGGGCCGACCAATACCGGCAAGACCCATCTCGCCATCGAGCGGATGCTCGCGCATCCGACGGGGATGATCGGGCTGCCCCTGCGCCTGCTGGCGCGGGAAGTCTACCTGCGCGTGGTGGCGCGGGTGGGGGTGGATCAGGTCGCCCTCGTCACCGGCGAGGAGAAGATCAAGCCGGACCGGCCGCGCTACTGGATCTCCACCATCGAGGCGATGCCGCGCGACCTCGACGTCGCCTTCGTGGCCATCGATGAGATCCAGCTCGCCGCCGACATGGACCGCGGCTACGTCTTCACCGACCGCCTGCTGCACCAGCGCGGGCGCGAGGAGACGCTGCTCATCGGCTCCTCCACCATGCTGCCCCTGGTTCAATCGCTGATTCCCGGCGTGCACACCACCACCCGCCCCCGCCTGTCGAAACTGACCTATGCGGGCGAGAAGAAGCTCGGGCGCCTGCCCCGGCGCACGGCCATCGTCGCCTTCTCGGCCGAGGAGGTCTACGCCATCGCCGAGCTGATCCGGCGCCAGCGCGGCGGGGCCGCCGTGGTGCTCGGTGCGCTGTCTCCGCGCACCCGCAACGCCCAGGTGGAGCTCTACCAGTCCGGCGACGTCGATTATCTCATCGCCACCGACGCGGTGGGGATGGGCCTCAACCTCGATGTCGATCACGTCGCCTTCGCGGCGAACTGGAAATACGACGGCACGCGCTTCCGCCGGCTGACGCCCCCCGAGATGGGGCAGATCGCGGGGCGCGCCGGACGCCACCTCTCGGACGGCACCTTCGGCTCCACCGGGCGTTGCGCCCCGTTCGAGCCCGAGATGATCGAGGCCCTGGAGAACCACGATTTCGAGCCCCTCCGGGTGCTGCAATGGCGCAACCCCGATCTCGACTTCTCCTCGCTGAAGGCCCTTCAGGAGAGCCTGGACGCGCATCCCAACGAGAAGGGGCTCACCCGCGCGCCCATGGGCGAGGACCAGTCCGCCCTCGAAATCCTGATGCGCGAGGACGACATCCGCGACATCGCCACCAATCCGACGGTGGTGCGCCGCCTGTGGGACACCTGTGGCGTGCCCGATTACCGCAAGGTCCATCCCCAGACCCATGCGGATCTCGTGGCCCAGTTGTTCCGCTTCCTCATGCGGGGCATGGCCGGGCGCATCCCCAACGACTGGTTCGCCAAGCACGTGGCGATGATCGACCGCACCGACGGCGACATCGATGCCCTGTCCCAGCGCATCGCCCAGGGGCGGACCTGGACCTTCGTCGCGAACCGTCCGGACTGGCTGATTGATCCGGTGCATTGGCAGGGCGAGACGCGTCGGGTAGAGGACAGGCTGTCCGACGCCCTGCACGAGCGCCTTGCGAGCCGTTTCGTCGATCGGCGCACTAGCGTCCTGATGCGGCGCCTGAGAGAGAATACGATGTTGGAAGCTGAGATCACCGCCGGCGGGGACGTTACCGTCGAGGGCCAGCATGTCGGCCATCTGCACGGGTTTCAGTTCGTCGCCGACCCGGGCGCGGAAGGCCACGAGGCCAAGACCCTGCGCAGCGCCGCCGAAAAGGCGCTGGGCGGCGAGATCGAGGCGCGCGCCGAGCGCTTCTCGGCCGCGGCGGATTCGTCCCTGGTCCTGTCCCATGACGGCATCATCCGCTGGACCGGAGACCCGGTCGCCAAGCTGATGCCGGGCGACAAGCTGTTCGAGCCGCATGTACGGCTGCTCGCCGACGAGCAGCTCACGGGCCCGGCCCGCGACAAGGTCGAGACCCGGCTGGTGGCCTGGCTCAAGGCCTATGTGGTCCGCCTCCTCGGCCCGCTGATCGAGATCGAGACGGCGGCCGACCTCGTCGGCCTCTCGAAGGGCATCGGCTACCAGGTCGTGGAATCGCTCGGCGTCCTGGAGCGCTCGAAGGTGATGCACGAGATGCGCACCCTCGATCAGGAAGGGCGCGGGGCGCTGCGCCGCCACGGTGTCCGCTTCGGCGCCTATCACATCTTCCTGCCGGCCCTGCTCAAGCCGGCGCCGCGCACCCTGGCCGCCCAGCTCTGGGCGCTGAAGAACGGCGGCCTCGACCAGCGCGGCCTCGACGAGATCGCGCATCTGGCCGGTTCCGGCCGCACCTCGATCAAGGTCGATCCCGAGATCGCCAAGGGCCTCTACCGCGCCGCCGGCTTCCGCGTCTGCGGCGAGCGCGCCGTGCGCGTCGACATCCTGGAGCGTCTGGCCGACCTGATCCGCCCGGCGGTGACCTATGTGCCCGGCACCACTCCCGGCGAGGCCCCGGCCGGCACCGCCGACGGCGACGCCTTCGTCGCCACCGTAGGCATGACCTCCCTGGTCGGCTGTTCGGGCGAGGATTTCGGATCGATCCTGAAATCCCTCGGCTACGTCGCCGAGAGCCGCCCCGGCCCGGCCATCACCGTTCCGCTGCGCCCCGCCGCCGCGACCCAGCCCATCGCCCCGGCGACCGCATCGACCGACGGGTCGGCGACGGTGTCCGAGGAGGCCGCCCCCGCGACCGACGAGGAGGCCAAGCCGGAAGACGAGACCAAGCCCGAGAACGAAGCCAAGCCGGAAGGCGACACCGCTTCCGAAAACGAGACCACTTCCGAAGGCGAGACCACTTCCGAAGGCGAGGCCTCGACCGACACGGCCGAGCCCGTGGCGGAAGGCGTGCCGAATCCCGAGGCGGTGTCCGAGGAGGCCGCGTCCTCCGAGGCAGCCCTTGCCGAGACCGGCACCGTCGAGGCCGTCCCTGCCGAGGACGAGCCGGCACCGGCCGCCGCCGAGACGGTGGTGGAGGCCACTGAAGAGCCCGAGGCGGCCCCCGTCCCCGTGGCGGAATCCGCGACCCTCGCGGGTATCGAGCCGGAAACCGCCGAGACGGCCTCCGGCGACGCGGCCGAGGCCGAAGCCGCCACGGATTCCGTCCCGGCCGAGCCGGTGCTGGTGGAAATCTGGCGTCTCCAGCGGCATCAGCGCAGTTCCGCCCCGCGGCAGAACCGCCCACGCGGCGGCCGTGACGGCGCACCGGCGGGCAACCGCGCTCCGGGCGAAGGCCGTCAGGACCGGCGCCCCGCTCATGCCGGCGCTCCCCGCGCGGGTGGTCCCGAGGGGGCCGAGCGCAACCGCGGCGGCCAGGGCGACAGGCCCGAGGGAGGCCGCCGGGATGGCGGCCGGCCCGAGGGTGGACGTCCCCCCCGCCGCGAGCGGTTCGAGCCCGGCCGGGTCCGTCCCGAACGCCGCGACGAAGGCCGTCCCGCCGCGCAGCAGGAGCAGCGTCCGCAGCGCCGCGAGCGGGCTCCGGACCCGGATTCGCCCTTCGCCAAGCTGGCGGCACTCAAGGCACAGCTCGAAGCCGGCGACGGCGGCAAGCGCTGAACCGGGGATCTGAAGAGGGCGGATGAAGCCGGGGCGGCAGCGTCTCGACAAGTGGCTCTGGTTCACCCGCTTCGCGCGGAGCCGCTCCCTTGCCGCCGCCCTGGTGGAGGACGGCTTCGTCCGCGTGAACGGGACGCGCGCCGACAATCCCGCCAAGGGGATCGGCATCGGTGACGTGGTCACCGTCGCCGCCGCCCATGTGACGGCGGTGGTTCGGGTGCTGGAACTCGGCGAGCGGCGCGGCCCCGCCCCCGAGGCGCGGGGCCTCTACGCCATCCTGTCGGGCGGCCCGTCCCCGGAACCCGACGACGGCACGGCGTGATCCGCCTCTCCCGCACGGCTACGACAGTCACACGCTCTCGCAGGACGCTCCCGTCCCCTTCTCCTTCCAGGGGAGGGGGCGGTGACGCCTGCCGGATGTGCGCATATCCTAGGCCCTCGGGCGGCGCACGATGGACGTCCCGCCGGTCAGCTCCCGCCAGCCACGAGCGTTTTTGCGGATGAACCCTGTCTTCGCCGATCTCCCCAATACGGTGTTCGACGTGATGTCGGTGCTGGCGCGCGACCTCGGCGCGATCAATCTCGGCCAGGGCTTCCCCGACGATCCCGGCCCGGCCGACGTGCGCGAGAAGGCCGCCGAGGCCCTGCGCGACGGCTACAACCAATACCCGCCGATGATGGGGCTGCCGACCCTGCGCCGCGCCATCGCCGACCATTACGAGCGCCATCAGGGCCTCGCCCTCGACCCCGAGACCGAGGTGATGGTGACGTCGGGCGCCACCGAGGCCCTGGCCGCGAGCCTGCTCGCCCTGGTCTCGCCCGGCGACGAGGTGGTGCTGTTCGAGCCCATGTACGACGCCTACCTGCCCATCGTCCGGCAGGCCGGCGGCATCCCGCGCTTCGTCACCCTGCGGCCTCCGCATTTCCGCCTCGACGAAGAGGCGCTGGCGGAAGCTTTTTCCGAGCGCACGCGGGTCGTCGTGCTCAACAACCCGCTGAACCCCACCGCGACGATGTTCGGGGACCAGGACCTCGCCCTGCTGGCGCGGTTCTGCCAGCGGTTCGACGTGACGGCCGTCTGCGACGAGGTGTGGGAGCACGTGACCTTCGACGGACGCCCCCATCGCCCGCTGATCGGGTTCGAGGGCATGCGGGAGCGGACCGTGAAGATCGGGTCGGCCGGCAAGATCTTCAGCCTGACCGGCTGGAAGGTCGGGTTCGTCATGGCGGCACCACCCCTGCTGAAGGTGGTCTCGAAGGCGCACCAGTTCCTCACCTTCACGACGCCGCCGAACCTCCAGGAGGCGGTGGCCTACGGGCTGGCCAAGGACGAGGCCTATTTCCTCGACATGCGGGCGCGCTTCGCCCGCTCGCGCGACCGGCTGAGCGCCGGCCTCACCGGCCTCGGCTTTTCCGTGCTGCCCTCGCAGGCGACCTACTTCCTCACCATCGACATCGGCGAGCTGGGGCCGCGCCTCGGGCATGCGGACGACGTCGCCTTCTGCCAGGCCCTGGTGCGCGAGCACGGCGTCGCCGCGATCCCGATCAGCGCGTTCTATGCGCGGGGGGCGGTGCGCAACCTGGTGCGGCTGTGCTTCGCCAAGCGGGACGCGACCCTCGACGCCGCCCTGGAGCGGCTCTCCGGCCTGATGCGGGGTCGGGCCGCGTGAGGCCGGGAGGTCTCAGGGCCCCGCCGCTTGCGGACGGCACCGGGCAGGGCCACATCCTGCATCATGACCACGACGCGCATCCCCCGGAGCCCCGCCATGGCCTTCAACGACGCCGTCTTCCCCACTCGCGAATTGCCCTCCCGCGAATTGCCCAACGGCGCCTTCGGCCGGCGCGAGGGGACCGCCACGCGCTTCCGCGCCGAGCCCGACAGCCGGGAAGCGGCGTTGCTGCGGCTGGAGCAGTTCGCCCACCTCATGGACTCGGCGTTCGTGATCCCCGGCATCAACCGCCGGGTGGGGCTCGACGCCGTCGTCGGCCTCGTTCCGATCATCGGCGATGCGGCGGGCATGCTGCTCGCCTCCTACATCGTCTACGAGGCGCGCCGCCTCGGCGCCCCGAAATGGCTGCTCGCCCGGATGGCCATGAACGTGGCCTTCGACGGGGTGATCGGCGCCGTGCCGCTCGCCGGCGACATCTTCGACGCGGCGTTCAAGGCCAATCGTCGCAACGTCCGTCTGCTGCGCCGCCACCTCGAGAAAACCGGCGGCCTGCGCCCCAACGAGATCGAGGGAACGGCCGTCCGTCTCGACGGCTGACGCACAATCCAATAGGGGCGGTCTCATGAACGAGATCGCCCGCCCCGCGGAAGCCGTCCCCGTCACCGCCCCGCCTCCCCTCGCGCCGGTGGTGCGGGGGCTGTCGCCGTTGAACCGGCGGCGGCTCTCGAATTTCCGGCGCAACCGGCTCGGCTTCTGGTCCTTCGTGATCTTCGTCGGCCTGTTCGGCCTGAGCCTGTTCGCCGAGTTCATCGCCAACGACCGGCCCCTTGTGGTGTCCTACAAGGGCGAGATCCTGTTTCCCGTCCTCATCGACTACCCGGACGAGAAGTTCGGCGGGTTCTACGCGCGGCCGAACTACCGCTCTGCGGAGACGCGGAAAGAGATCGCCGAGAACGGCTGGGCGGTCTGGCCGCCGATCCCGTATTCCTACGACACGATCATCGACGGGCTGCCGACCCCCTCGCCCTCGCCGCCCACCTGGATGCTGACCGACGAGCAGTGCCAGGCCGCGGCCAAGCAGGATGGCGCGGAGACCGCGGGCCGGGAGGGGTGCAAGGGCCTGGAGATGCACTGGCTCGGCACCGACAACACCACCCGCGACGTGCTGGCGCGGGTCATCTACGGATTTCGCATCTCGGTGCTGTTCGGGCTCATCCTGGCCCTGGTCTCCTCGGTGATCGGCGTCATCGCCGGCGCGGTGCAGGGCTATTTCGGCGGCTGGGTCGATCTCGCCCTGCAGCGCTTCATCGAGGTCTGGAGCGGCATCCCGACCCTCTACCTCATCATCATCATCTCGGCCTTCATCGCGCCGGGCTTCTTCGTGCTGCTCGGCATCCTGCTGCTGTTCTCCTGGGTGGCCCTGGTCGGCGTGGTGCGGGCCGAGTTCCTGCGGGCGCGCAACTTCGAATATGTCCGCGCCGCCCGTGCGCTGGGCCTGTCCAACATCCGCATCATGAGCCGGCACCTCCTGCCCAACGCCATGGTGGCGACGCTGACCTTCATGCCGTTCATCCTCAACGGCTCGATCGGCACGCTGACCTCCCTCGACTTCCTCGGTTTCGGCCTGCCCCCCGGCTCGGCCTCGCTGGGCGAGCTGCTGGCGCAGGGCAAGGACAACATCCAGGCCCCCTGGCTCGGGCTGACCGGCTTCTTCGTGGTGGCGGTGATGCTGAGCCTGCTGATCTTCGCGGGCGAGGCCGTGCGCGACGCCTTCGACCCCCGCAAGACGTTCAAGTAAAAACCACGTCCCAGTAAAAACCGCCTGGCGCCTGAGACCCGCCGAGGTGGGTCTCAGGTTTTAATCCCCCCCGCGCGCCTCCACCGCAGGTTCCGATGGAATCCGATCGGAGCGTCATGCGTTGTCCGGGGCGGCATCCTCGATCCGGCCGCGAGATTCCATCCTCATGGATCCGGAGATACGATGTCCGACGCCTCGCATACGACGCCGTCCCGCCGCCTCTTCATGGCCGGCAGCCTCGCCGGAATCGGCGGTGTGCTGGCCTCCGAGCGCGCCGCCGCGCAGGCGATCCCCGCCACCCCCACCGGCCGGCCCGAGCCCAAGCTCGACCAGCCCCCGCCCCTGCCGCGCGACAAGCATCTGGGCTGGGCCGTGGTCGGCCTCGGCGATTTCGCCCAGGCCCAGATCCTGCCCGCCTTCCAGCGCGCACGGCGCTCCAGGGCCGTCGCCCTCGTCTCCGGCAACCCGGAGAAGGCGAAGTCCGTCGCCGCCCGCTACGGGATCGGACCGGGCGGCCTCTACGATTACGCCTCGATGGGGAAGATGGCCGACAACGCGGACATCGCCGCCGTCTGTGTCATCACGCCGAACTCCACCCATGCCGACCTGACCATCAAGGCCCTGGAGGCGGGCAAGCACGTCCTCTGCGAGAAGCCGATGGCGACGAGTTCCGCCGAGTGCCGTCGGATGATCGACGCCGCCAAGGCCGCCGACCGCCGCCTGATGATCGCCTACCGGGTGCATTGGGAGCCGCACAACCTGCGCGCCAAGGCGATGATGGATGCGGGCGAGCTCGGCGAGGTGCGCTTCGCCTCCTCCGACCATCACCGGCCCCTCGAGCCGGGAAAGCCCCGCGACCAGTGGCGCATGTTGAAGGCCGTGGCCGGCGGCGGGTCGCTCGTGGATATCGGCATCTACGGCCTCAACGGCATCCAATGGTTCTTCGGCGAGAGCCCGTCCTCGGTCTCCGCCTCGATGCATGCGCCTGCCGGCGATCCGCGCTTCGCCGAGGTGGAGGACGTGTTCACGGCCCAGCTCGTCTTCCCCTCGGGCCGGCACGCCACGGTCTCGTCGGGCTACAGCGCCGACAAGAAGCGGATCGACCTGTGGGGCGACAAGGCGGTCGCCACCCTCGATCCCGGCACCGCCTACCAGGGCAACCGCCTCGTGGTCGGCAACGCCAAACGCGCGGACGAGATCCTGACGGCGGAGGGCGACGCGGTGCAGTTCACCGGCGAGATCGACCACCTCTCGCAGGTCATCGCGGAGGGTGGGGAGTTGCGCACGCCCGGCGAGATGGGCCTGCGCGACGTCCGCCTGATCGAGGCGCTCTACCAGGCGGCGGCGACGCGCCGATGGGTCGATCTCAACCCGGACATGACGATGCGGCCGGGCACGCCCTGACGGCGGCGATCGGGTTTAACGCATCTCGGCATGCAGGCAGACGGCGTCCCTCTCCCCGTTGTGGGGAGAGGCCAGGAGTGGGGGTGGCGCCGCTGGCCTCCGCCGGCCGAGGGTCGCCCAACCACCCCCACCTCCAACTCCTCCCCACAAGGGGGAGGAGGGCAGGGCGGCGCTCCCATCCGGAAACGGACAACTCGAAAAAATCGGTCTTGCGTGTGGATCGTGGCGATTCCGGCGGAGGGCGCACAGGAACGAATCGGGTACCATGGACACGTATGTCATCACGCTCGGCGGCTTTGGGGCTCTGGTGCTCCTCACCGCCTGGCTGCCGATGGTGCTTCGGCAATTGCCGCTGTCACTGCCGATCTGCTGCGTCGCGATCGGGGCCGGCCTGTCGCTGATCCCGGGGATCGGCGAGTTCTCCCCACGGCCGGAGCATCACCTGCGCCTCATCGAGAAGGTCAGCGAGTTCGTCGTCATCATCTCGCTGATGGGGGCCGGGCTGAAGCTCGACCGCCGGGTCGGCTGGAAAAGCTGGATGGTGACGTGGCGCCTCCTCGCCATCGCCATGCCCCTGACGATCCTCGCCCTCGGATTCCTGGCCTCGCATCTCCTCGGCCTCGGCATCGCCGCGTCCCTGCTCATCGCCGCCGCCCTGGCGCCCACCGACCCGGTCCTCGCCTCCGACGTCCAGGTCGGCCCGCCGTCGGAGGGAGAGGAAGACGAGATGCGCTTCGGCCTCACCTCCGAGGCCGGGCTGAACGACGGGCTCGCCTTTCCCTTCGTCAACCTCGCCATCGCGTTCGCCGCCTCCTCCGGCCTGAATGCCGCCGGGTGGACCGAATGGGTCGGCCTCTCGCTGGTCTGGAAGATCCTGGCGGGGGTGGCCCTGGGCGCCGCCATCGGGCGGGGCTTCGGCTGGCTGACCTTCCACCTGCCGAACCGCGCCCGCCTGTCGCGCACCGGCGACGGCTTCGTGGCTCTCGGCATCACCTGCCTCACCTATGCCGCCGTGGAGGCGGTGCACGGCTATGGCTTCATCGGCGTCTTCGTCGCGGCCCTGGCCATGCGCTGGTCCGACCAGGGCCACGATTACCATCACGCCCTCCACGGGTCTGCGGAGGCGTTCGAGCGGCTGGCGATGATGATCCTCCTCGTCGGCTTCGGCCTCGCCCTCGGCGGCGGGCTCCTGCGCGACCTCACCTGGGCGGGGGCCGCCTTCGCGTGTCTCGTCATCTTCGTGGTGCGTCCGCTCTGCGGCTGGGTCAGCCTCGTCGGGCACGACCAGCCCTTCGCCGAGCGGGCGGTGATCAGCGTCTTCGGGATCAGGGGGCTCGGCACGATCTACTATCTCGCCTTCGCCCTCGGGCATGCGCGGTTCGAGGGGGCGGGCCTGTTGTGGAGCACCGCGGGGTTGACGATCCTCCTCTCCATCGTCCTGCACGGGGTCAGCGTCTCGCCGGTGCTGGGCTTTCTCGACCGCCGCAGCGGGCGCGATACCGAGAGCGCCCAGCTCGACCTGCCGCTGGCCTCACGCCGCGCCGAATGAAGCCGGGGAACGGGGCCTGTCGCCCGAGCGACATCGGTGCTCGTATTGGCCGGATACCCTGCAAATTTTCCTCCGCCCGACCAAAAACAAAGCCCAAGTTTTTCATGGCATTTGCTAAATCCCGCCATTGGGAGTACATGACGGTGATCGAAGCGTGATCAGATTTTCATTTGCTGAAGCCAAACGGCTTTTGCTGAACGAAAGTCGGGTGCGAATCGAGACAACGGAGAAGGCCTGACATCTTCGTCCGGACCTCCGAACTATGATGCCCGCAAGGGCGAAGGATTATGATGGCTGTCGGTACTGTTAAGTGGTTCAACGAGCAAAAGGGCTTCGGCTTCATCCAGCCGGATAACGGCGGCAACGACGTGTTCGTGCACATCTCCGCCGTCGAGCGCGCCGGTATGCGCGGTCTCGCCGAAGGCCAGAAGGTCTCCTACGAAATGGAAACCGACAAGCGTAGCGGCAAGCAGTCCGCCGGCAGCCTCCAGGCCGCCTGAGCCACGTGCCGCATGAGCCATGCCGGGTTCCCTGAGAATCCGACAATGGTTACGGAGCCGCTCTTCATTGGAGAGCGGCTTCCTGCGTTTTCGATGACGTCTTTTTCCTATGCGGCCTTGCCCCGCCGCATTCCAAACCAGGATTCTGTGTGAGCCAATTCAACGAAAACTCCATGACCGACCGCCTCAAGGCTTCGCAGGAAGCCCGTCAGGCCGCGCTGGCGCGTTTCCGCGACCGCCCGGCCGCCGACGATCCGACGGTGGTCGCCCGCAAGGCCGAGCGTGAGGCCATCGCCCGCGAGCGCGAAATCCGCGTCGCCGCCCGCGAGGCCGAGCGCGCCGCCGCCGCTGCGCAGGCCGTCGCCGAAGCCGAGGCCGAGCGTGAGCGTCAGGCCATCGAAGCGGCTCGCGTCGCCGAGGAGAAGATCGCCCTCGCCGCCGCCGCGCGCATCGAGCAGAAGCAGCAGCGCGATGCGCGCTACGCCGCCCGCAAGGCCAAGGCCCGCAAGTAGGGCGGACCGGTGCCGCATCGGTCTTGAGTGAGGGGCGTATCCCGCTTCCCCGAGACCGGTGCCGCGAAACGAAATCCCGGAGAGCCGTCCCGACCCATAGGTTCGGGACGGGCATCCACTGGGTTCGACGTCGGGGCCGCTCGTCAGCGATCGGCCCGTCACGTCGAATGGGTTGGCTCGGTCCTTTGTGAGGGTTCGGGCGCAGGGTGGCATCGCCGGACGGAGCTGCCACCCATCTCGTCCTTTTTTCGCAAGGTCACGGGCTTTCGGCCACAGGCTTTCGGCAAGGCGACGCGCGACCACGAACACCCGTCCGGGGACGCGGAGCCCCTTTCGCGTCGACTACAGAAAGGCACTCCCATGGCCCATAAGTTCAAGCTCGGGCAGCGTGTGCGCCGCGCCCGCATCGGCTATGCCGACGTCAAGGCCGATCCCGCCGACGTGTTCGAGATCGTCCGCCTCGTTCCCGAGGACCAGACCGGCGAGCCGTTCTACCGGATCAAGTCCGGCGGCGGCGAGCGCGCCGTCCGCGAAGGCGAGATCACCCTCGCCTCGTGAGACTTGGCCTCCGGCCCGGCCGGAGGCAGAGACGAAAAAGGCCCCGCATCCGAGGATGCGGGGCCTTTTTCATGGGTGCTGCGTTCGGCCGGTCGAGGTCAGTGACCGCCCTCGGTGGCGTTGCGGGTCGCCTCGTAGAGGAACCAGGTGCGCTCCTCGGCCTGGTCGATCCACTCCTCCAGCAGGCTCGTGGTGGAGACGTCCTTGGCCTCGTCCGTCACCTCGTGCAGCTCGCGCATGTTGGCGGTGAGGGTCTTGTTGTCGTCGCGCAGCTCGGCCAGCATTTCGAGGGGGCCGACATACTCGGCGTCGTTGTCCTCGACGCGGGACAGCTTCGAGGCCTGACCCAGCGACCGCAGGGTGGTGCCGCCGATCTTGCGGGCGCGCTCGCCGACATCGTCGATGATGCCGAAGATCTGCTGCGACTGCTCGTCGAGCATCAGGTGGTAATCGCGAAAGTTCGGGCCGCTCACGTGCCAGTGGAAGTTCTTCGTCTTCACATACAGCGCGAAGAGGTCCGACAGCAGGACGGTCAGGCCCTCGGCGATCTTCTTCGTCGCCTCGGGGGCGAGATCGGTCGGGGTGTTCAGGCGATCCCCGTCGACGCGCGTGCGTCCGCTCAAGCTCTTTGCCATGACGTCATAACTCCGTTTGAATTCCGATCGCGGGCGGCGTCCAGCGCACGCCCCATGACGAGAAAAAGCCGGAGACAGGGGGGAAAGTTCCGCATCCCAGCCATGAGCGGAGCGAGGCCCGTCGATTGCCCTCGCTCCATGCCCCCGAAGAAGGGGTTCGGCACCCCTCTGCTCGGCATCGATGATTCGGAGTCGGATGGAACGCTCGCGCAGGGCTGACGGCCCATGGCGCGGCCCGGGGTGATCCGCGCCGCGCCTTTCGGGGTCGATCGGGCCGATGCCGGGGACGTCGGAGCGCGATCTCCGACCGCCGGCTCACCCGAACAGGAAGTGCCCGGCATCGATCAACTCTGCCTTCGTCACGTCGTGCAGGATGATTTTATGCGTCGGGTCGGGGTCGCCCACGACGGTGATCTGCGTGTCGGCGCCTCTGTGGACCGCGGTCAAGGTCAGGTCTTCGATCTTCGACGCGAGCGCCGATACGTCGAGATAATCGTGGGCGACAGCGAATTTGAAGATCTCGTCCCGCCCAAAGTCGCCGGCGAAGGTGAAGGTGTCTCGCCCCCCTCCGCCGAAGAGTTTGTCCGAGCCGTTGCCGCCACGGATTTCGGCATCGCCGGACCGCGCGACGATGCGGTCGTTGCCGGCCTCGCCGCTGAGATCGCTCGGGTAGCGGCTGCTCCCGATGATGACGTCGTTGCCGGCTCCCCCGGAAATGCTACCGTACCCCGTCCCCAGACTGAGCCAGTCGTCGCCCGCGTCTCCCTGAAGAAAGTTGCTTTGGGCACCACCGGTGATGTGATCGTTACCGATCCCCCCGCTCGCATAGCGTCCGCCGGAACCGAGGCGTATCGTGTCGTCGCCGCCATCGCCGAAGACGGACGCCATTCCGCCGGCCAGTTCGATGACGTCGTCGCCGTCCTGACCCCTTATGGTCGACAGGCCGTTGCCGCCGGTGACGTGGTCGGCACCCTGGGTCGCGTAGAGGGTGCGGGGTGCGCTTGCCGTCGTCGACAGGACGATGGCCACGCCCTGAGTGACCTCCGACAGATCCAGGGACGACCCCGATCCGACATGGACGGCCTCGATGCTCCTGAACGTGTCGTCGGTGAAGCTGAACGCGTCCGCTCCCTGCAGGAACAGCTTGTCGTTGCCCGCGCCGCCATCGACGGCCGCTCCGGCGCGGTGAAGGACGAGACGATCGTTGCCATCCCCGCCCAGGAGCGTATCCGCCTCACCGGTGCTGCGCAGGGTGTCGTTGCCGCCCCCACCGTCCAGGCGATTCTGGCCCCTCCCCCCTTCGAGAACGTCATTGCCGTCGAGGCCGAGAAGGGTGTCCGCACCGGACCCGCCGCGAAGGATGTCGTCGAACACGTGCCCCTGCAGGAAAACAGAGCCTTTGTTGTCGGAAAAGTCGATGAGATAACTCAATTCCCAATAATAGAATTTGTGATCGTATCTCGCGCCGGTATCCTCGTTCACTAAAGCTCCATTGAAAGGAGCATCGTGCCTGGGTGTCCAATTCGCGATATAACTGTAAGACGACGTGCTCGAATCGTAGATTTGACCGTCAATATACACAAAACTGTAACGCTCCGAATCGAATACGGGTCCGCGCGTATAATGAACGACAGGCATAGAATCCCCCAGGCAATAAAACTCTAGAACATAGCCAGACGCAACAATTGGCGTGAACGCTATTGATCGCCGAGGGGGATTAGAAAGCAGACTTTCTCCGCATCGGCAAATGTACCGATAAGCACCCTGTCGATGATGCAGCCGAACAATTGAAGAGAACTATTAAGGACGAGGCCGGATGATCCGGCACGTCTCTCTCGGTCGAAATCTGACGGGTGGAACCCAGGGACTGGGTGCGATCGGGACCCATTACCGAAGTAGGGAACGTCCGCTCGCTGGCTGGCCGGTGAGGCAGCGACTTGAAGTTGTAACGGATCGTTATGCAACGATTCGGTTTTGGCTAGATCGATCGCGGGAATCCAATATTATAGATATAGCGAGACGCGCTCCTAGTCTTTCTCAATCAAGTAAAATATTTTTATTTTATGAAATGGCAGATTACAATGAAGATTGAATCGCGGCTAAAAGGCAGCTTAGCGCAGGCCGTTGTCAAAGCAGTATTCTCGCATTGGCGATATAGAGTTATTCCGTTTGGCATAGAAGAAACACTGCGCGAAGTTGTAACTCTAGATAAGGAAAAGTATAAAGAACTTCGCTTACCTAAGATTATCAGAACTATGCCTGATTATATAATTGCTTCTATGGATATGAATTCCGTTCATTTAGTAGAGGTTAAATTCAGAAACAAGTGGTCGACATTAAATCGAAAACGGCTGTTCAATGAACTACAACCTCAGGCCAAACACTGGGGAGCATTGCTCGTTGTTTTCGTTTTTAAAAACTTCCTAGATGAGGGAGCCTGCATCAAATGTCTTTCTTTACAATCTAATCCGAAAGATAATTATCTAGAAGTGATTTCTTCAGAGGGGACAAAAAATTGGAATGACGTAGAGGAGAAAGATTTTCGTGATCTTTCAGAATTTTTTAACGTACTAACAACAGACACCGCTGATTTTAAAAAAGCGCTAAAGTCAATAGTATCTGCTGAGCAAGACCTCTCGGGGGACACAAGCGATCTCAACTCAACTACACTTATACAATCGCCGCCCTCTGATAATGCTACGCCTCCCCCGCGTCCAATCCCAAAGCTCCCTCCTATATCGCGGCCCAGACCAAGCCCGGCTGCGAAGTCATAGTAATTGCTTTTAAGTGCCGCAGCGCTATTCGCAGACAATGCAGATGGGTCTGAGATGATACGTCCGCTTTGGAATCGAGAACCAAGGACGGGTCGCCACCCAACTTGGACGTTCGGCGGGTCCCAAGCGTCGGAGTTCCACCACCGGTTCCGGCGTCGCCATGGCATCACCGGGCGGAGTCATTCGCCCGGAATCCGTTCGAGCACGCGATACGCGTGCGGAATTGCCGTGAGCCGTTCGACGTGTTTGCCCGAGGCTTTGCGTCGTCCCGAGGTGCTTTCCAGGGATCGCCCTATCTGCCCGGATTCACGCCATCGCGAAAAGAGAACCCGGCGGGCCGTGCCCGCCGGGGACGGGCGACCTCAGGTCAGCACGACGACGCGGGTGCCGATCTCGACGCGGCCGTAGAGGTCGATCACGTCCTGGTTGATCATGCGGATGCAGCCGGACGAGACGCTGAGCCCGATGGATTCGGGCTCCAGGGTGCCGTGGATGCGGTAGAGCGTGTCCTTGTTGTCCTGCCACAGGTAATGCGCCCGCGCACCGAGCGGGTTGCGGGAGCCGCCGGGAACGCCGAGGCCGCTCTGGAGCTGGGTCACCGAGCGGGCGAGCTTGGGCGTGCGGGCGATCATCTCCTTGGGCGGATACCAGTCCGGCCACATCTGCTTGGAATTCACCGTCGAGACGCCCGACCAGGAAAAACCCTGCTTGCCGACGCCGACGCCGTAGCGCCGCGCCCGGCCATTGGGCTGGACCAGGGTGAGGTGGTGCGCGCGCGGATCGACCACGATGGTGCCGGGGGGCTCGCGGCCGGTATAGGCGATCTCCTGGCGCAGGAAGACCGGGTTCGCCTTGCGCCAGTTGAAGGCATGGACCGGGAACGGCTCGTCGGTGATCGCCGCATAGGCCTTGGCGTAGTCGATCGGCCCGTCATCCACCGGACGCGCCACCGCGTTGCCCTGGTTGGCCGGCGGCGGCTGCTGCGCCCGGCGGCGGGCATTGGGATCGGCATAGGGGTCCGCGTCGGGATCGTCCTCGAAGCGCGGGGCGGCCGTGCGCTCGCCATAGGGCTCGTAGCGCCCGCCCCGCCGGCGGTAGAGCCGCCCGGCCTCGTCCCGGTAGAGACGGTCGTCGTCATAGGGGCCGTAACCGTCCTCCGCCTCGATGGAGAGCCGGCCGCGGACCTGGGCGAGGGCGGCGAGCGGAGAACCGATCAGGACCAGGGCCGCGCCCGCGCCGCTGAGCAGGGTCCGCCGGCTGACGGGGAGAACGGGGGGGTCGGAGATGAAGCGTTCGGACTCGGTGTGTTCAGGCTCGGAGCGTTCGGACATGGGGTACTCGAGGATGGGCCCCTCGCCAGGGCGCGAGGACTAAAGCCAAGATCGTGCGGTGACTTAGCAAGCCCGGGGGCCGGCGTCACGCCGGCCCGTCGCTCATCAGCATTGCGGCCGGGTGGGGTCGCCGGGCAGGCACGAGGCCGGCCCGGCGACGGACCTTTCATCATGGCGCGAGAATGAGCGGGAGATGTCGGGATTTCATCGAGTCTTGCGATTGCAAAAACCTCTGTTCGCATCGACATAGGTCTCTGTATTTCAACACCATCGAATCCTTGGAAGACGGACGAATCCTGTGCCGATCTCTTCGTTCGCACGCTCTGGCGCGTCCGCCCTGACGCTCGCCCTCGGGCTTCTCGTCGCCGGGCCCGGCCCGGCCATGGCCGGCCCGAAGCCGGTCCCCTCGTGGTCGACGGCCAAGGCGAAGGCCGTCGACTCTTCCCGGAAGACGGCCGCCAAGCGGTCGCGGACGGTCAAGGCCAACACGGGCAAGGCCAAGACGGCGCCCGCCGCCGGATCCCCCGCCAAGGAGGCCGCCGCCGACGAGTCCCCGTCGACGGAGGCGCCCGCCGTCACCTGGACCTCGGCCGAGCCGGACGAGCTCCGGTGCGGGCGCAGCCGCCGCAAGCTGTGGCAGGCGGGCGAAGGCTGGGTGGTCAAGACCGTGACCGTCTGCCGTTAAGCCTCTCTGTGACAAGCCGAGGCGGGCCGCCGGGTAGGACCGGTGGCGGCGGCGCGCTACAAGGCCCCGGCCCGCACGGGCGATGTCCGGGCGAGGTGGGAGCGATGACGTGATCCGCGTGCTGCATACCGGCGACTGGCATATCGGGCAGTCCCTGCGCGGCTATTCCCGCGCCCACGAGCATGCGCGGGCGCTGGCCCATCTCGAAGCCATCGTCGTCGGCCACGAGGTCGACGCCCTCGTGGTGGCCGGCGACGTCTACGACAGCCAGAACCCGTCGGGGGAGGCGCAGGCGCTGCTCTACGACGTGCTGGTGCGCCTGCACCGGGCGCGCCCCGCCATGACCATCGTGCTCACCGCCGGCAACCACGACGCGGCCGGGCGCCTCGAAGCGCCGAGCCCGATCCTCGAGGCCATCGGGGTCCGGGTCATCGGCAATGTCCGCCGCCGCGACGGCGCCGTGTCCATCGAGCGTCATCTCGTGCCGGTCCTGAGGAACGGCGACGTGGCGGCCCAGATCCTGGCGGTGTCCTATCCCACCGCCGCCTGCCTGCCCCCCCTGCGCCGGGAGGAGGGATCGCCCATCGTCCGGGCCGTGCGCGCCCTCTACGCCCAGGTGATGGAGGCGGCGACGCCGCATCTCTGCGGCCTGCCGCTCCTCCTCACCGGGCATCTGCACGTGGCCGGGGGGACCGAATCGGAGGGGGCCGAGCGCCGCATCCTGGTCGGCGGCGAACACGCCGTGCCGCCGGACGTGTTTCCGGCGGAGGCCGATTACGTGGCGCTGGGCCATCTCCACAAGGCCCAGACCATCGGCGGCGGGATGGTGCGCTATTCCGGCTCGCTGATCCCGCTCTCGGCCACCGAGCAGCCCTACATCCACGGGGTCAGCCTCGTGACCCTGGGCGACGGACCGGCGCGGGTGGAGCACATCCCGATCCCGCGCCCGGTCCCGTTCCTGCGCCTACCGCCGCGCGGCGACATGCGGCTCTCCGACCTCGCCGACCATCTCAAGGCCCTCGACCTCGACCCGGCCCTGCCGATGGAGGAGCGGCCCTACATCCAGGTCCGCCTCGCCCGCGAGGGGCTGGGGCCGGGCCACCGGGCCGAGGTCGACCGGATCGCGGACGGCTTTCCCGTGCGCATCGTCGACACCCGCGTGGCGCCCGCCGCCGATCCGGTGGCGGAGGCCGTCGAGGCGGCGCCCCTCGTGCGCCTCTCCGAACGCGACCCGGAGGACCTCTTCCGCCTCGCCTTCGCCCGCGTGCGGGGCGCGCCGCCGGAGCCGGCGCATCTGGAGGTGTTCCACCGCGTCCGGGCCGAGGCCGAAGGCTGAAGCCCGCCGCACCGGTCTCTTGTCACGCGCCCGTTACCCTGTAGGTATTACAATTCGATTGTGCGCCATCGAGATTCGCCGGCCCATGCCGATGCGAGCCGGGCGCCGGGGGAAACAGCGCCATGAAAGTCTCGATCGTCGCCACCGGCTGCGCCATGGCGCTCGCCCTCGCAGCTCCGGTCCGGGCCGAGGAGGCGGATGCCGCCGCCATCGTCAACGGCCAGTTCGTGGCCGGCGGCAACAAGCCCGGCGTGCGCGCCAGCGGCGCCAAGGGCGTCTGCCTCACCGGGCAGTTCACCCCCTCGGCCGAGGCGGCGGGGCTGTCGAAGGCACCGCATTTCGCCAAGACCGTGCCGGTGACCGCGCGCTTCTCCATGGGCGGCAGCAACCCGGGCATCTCGGACAAGGCCAAGCCGGTGACGCGGGGCTTCGCCCTGCGCCTGCGCGACCCGGCGGGCGACCTCGTCCTCGTCATCATTTCCGCGCCGGTCTTCTCGGCGCGGACGCCCCAGCAGCTGTTCGATTTCGTCTCCGTCCGCGCGCCCGGCCCCGACGGCAAACCCGATGCCGAGAAGGTCAAGGCCTTCGCCGCCGCCAACCCGGAGACCACGAAACAGGCGGCCTGGCTCAATGCGCGCCCGGTCCCGGCGAGCTTTGCCGGCGTCGATTACTGGGGCGTCCATGCCTATACGCTCACCAACGCCAAGGGCGAGGCCAAGGTGGTCAAGCTGAAGACCGTGGCGGATGCGGGCCAGCTCGGCCTCACCGACGAGGAGCTGAAGGCCAAGCCCGACAGCTTCTATGCCGATGAGCTGAAGGAGCGCCTGGCCAAGGGGCCGGCCAGCTTCTCCCTGGTGGCGATCCACGGCGAGGCCGGCGACCCCACCGCCGACCCGACCGCTCTGTGGCCCGAGGAGAACCGCAAGAGCACGACGCTCGGCACCCTCGCCATCACGGCTCTCGAGCCCGACGCCACCTGCGACGCGGCCACCTTCGATCCGGTGGTGGACCTCCCCGCCGGCATCGCCGGCCCGGCCGACGACCCGATGTTCGCGATCCGCTCCCCGGCCTACGCCGTGTCGCTGTCGCGCCGCGCGCAATAAAGAGACGCTCGACCCGCCTGTCCGGTCGCGAGGAGATCCCGCGACCGGACAGGCGGGATCATCGTGCGGCCGTCAGAGGATGAAGCTACCCTCCGACAGGGCGCCGAACCCGACGTCGATCARGATGATYTTGTCGGTCGGTCCGGATTCGTGGGTCAGGGTGATGAGCGTGCTGTCGCCGCCGTGGAACGACCGGACGTCCAGGCCACCCGTGTCGCCACCGAGGCTGCTGAGGTCGATCTTGTCGTTGAGCGCGTCGAACTTGCGGATGACGTCGCGGCCATCGATCGCCGCCCTTGCCGCCGGTGATGCCGTCGTCGCCCTTTCCGGCCTGGATGCGGTCGGCGCCGTCCGTGCCGATGATCGTCGCGTTGCCGCCGGTCTGGCTCTGGGAATAGAGCTTCGTRCCGACCGCCACACCCGACATGCTGAGGTRCGCCCCGTCGCGGACATAGACCTTCTCGATACTGGCATCGACGGAGAACGATTCGACGTTGAGCTCGACGGTGCTGTCCTTGAGAATGAAGAGCAGGTCCGTCCCCTCGCCGCCCTCCACCTTCACGGGCGAGTCGCCGATGACGAGGCGATCGTTGCCATCCCGCCCGTACAATTCGTCACTGCCGCCATTGCCGTTCAACGTATTGGCGCCGCCGTCTCCGTAGAGGGTATCGCCGAACGTACTGCCGATGACGTTCTCGAACGATGTAAATCGATCGTCCTCCGCGTCGCCTCCAATACCGAATTCTCGAACGAGATCGATATTCACGCTCCGGCCCGAATGCGCATAGCTCAGCGTATCGACGCCACCGCCGCCGACCAGTTCATCATCCCCCGCGCCGCCTTCTATGACGTTGCCGTTATCGTCACCAGTTATGCCATCTTTACGCACTGATCCTCGAACATTGGAGATATTCGAGAACGTATCGACAACGGCTGTGCCAGTCGACCAATCGGTGGCCTGGCCGGTCGATAAGTCGATGATCATTCCGAACGAACCAGCGGACGTATCGAAATGCTCGTAGCTCAGGGTGTTCGTGCCGGCTCCGCCGTCGAAGGTGTTGGTGCCGCGACCGCCCTCCAGGGTATCGTTGCCGCCGCCGCCCTTCAGGACGTCGTCGCCGTCGCCCGTGCGGAACACGTCACCGAAATCCCCGCCGGTGACCCGCGTGACGCCATCGAAGTCGCTGGAATCACCGTAGAGGCCGACTATCTGGGTCGTCAGGGGGAAAACCTGGAACTCGGGCGCGATATTCGAACCATTTACGGCATAGACTAATTGGATTCCACTGTCCTCAAATCCCTCGACCGACGTACCGGGGCCGAAATCGAGCGATGTGGCCCCCAAGTTGATGGATTCCTGATATCCTAATACATAACTGTTGGGGTTGTAGTTTTTGCCCAACGTATAACGAAACTCAGCCATCTTTATCTCATCAGAACAGGTTCGGCATTAAACTGTGCTAATTCGATATAGTGGGAAGTTTTTAAAATACAGTTATGCCCTTTTCTCGTGCTACCGAGATAAAGCGCTCCGGAACGAAGAGCCGGTCTCCCACGGGCAGGAGAGGACCGCCGCCGCCTCGCGCCGGGCCGCCCCGAGGGGAGACGAGGGTTTGGGAGCCGAGGTCAGCCCTGGCCGGAGGCGATCATGTCCTTGATCCGGCCGGCCAGCGCTTCCATGACGAAGGGCTTGGTCAGCACCTGCATGCCGGGCTCGAGATGCCCGTTGCCCACCACGGCGTTCTCGGCATAGCCGGTGATGAACAGGATCTTGAGGTCGGGTCGGGCCACCCGCGCCGCGTCGGCCATCTGGCGGCCGTTCATGCCGCCGGGCAGGCCGACATCGGTGACGAGGAGGTCGATGCGCACGTCAGATTGCAGCACCTTGAGGCCGGAGGCGCCGTCGGCTGCCTCGATGGCGGTGTAGCCGAGCTCCTCCAGCACCTCGGTGACGAGCATGCGCACGGTGGGCTCGTCGTCGACGATGAGCACGGTCTCGCCCCGTTGCGCGCGCGGCGCGGCGGCGAAGGCGCCGGCCTCGTCCACCTCCGAGGCCTCGCCGTAATGGCGCGGCAGGTAGAGGCACATGGTCGTGCCCTCGCCGAGTTCGGAATAGATCCGCACCTCGCCGCCCGATTGCCGCACGAAGCCGTAGATCATCGACAGGCCGAGGCCGGTGCCCTCGCCGAGCGGCTTCGTCGTGAAGAACGGATCGAAGGCGCGGGCGATCACCTCCGGGGTCATGCCGGTGCCGTTGTCGCTGACGCAGAGGGAGAGGTACTGGCCGGGTTCGAGGTTGCGTTCGCGGGCGGCATGCCCGTCGAGCCACTTGTTGGCGGTCTCGATGGTGAGGCGTCCGCCATCCGGCATGGCGTCGCGGGCGTTGATGCAGAGGTTCAGCAACGCGTTCTCGAGCTGGTTGGGGTCCACCAAAGCCGGCCACAGACCGGCGGAGCCCACCACCTCGATCGTCACCGCCGGGCCGACCGTGCGGCGGATCAGTTCCTCCATCCCCGCCACCAGGGCGTTCACGTTGGTGGGTTTCGGGTCCAGGGTCTGGCGCCGCGAGAAGGCGAGGAGCCGATGGGTGAGGGCCGCCGCCCGGCGCGAGGCGCCCTGCGCCGCGTTGATGTAGCGGTCGAGTTCGGTCAGCCGCCCCTGCGCCATCCGGGTCTGCAGCAATTCGAGACTGCCGGAAATGCCGGTGAGCAGGTTGTTGAAATCGTGGGCGATGCCGCCGGTGAGCTGGCCCACCGCCTCCATCTTCTGCGACTGGCGCAGGGCCTCCTGGGTCTGGGCGAGGGCCGCCTCGCGGGCCTTCTCGTCGGTGATGTCGCGGGCCACCGCGTAGAATACCTCGCCCACGGGCGCGCTGACCCAATCGAACCAGCGATAGTCGCCGCTCGCCGTGCGGACCCGGTTCTGGTGCCGTACGGTGCGGCCCTGCCGCATCGCCTCCACCGCCTCCGCGCTGTGGGGGAGGAAATCGGGGTGGATGATCTCCCAGAACGGCGTCGCCAGCAGGGTCGCCTCGTCGTAGCCGAGCACCTCGGTCCAGGCCGGGTTCACGTTGAGGAGGCGGCCGTCGAGGGTGCCCGACATCAGGAGGTCGGGGATCAGCGTCCAGATGCGGTCGCGCTCCTTGATGCGCTCGGCGATCTCGCGCTCGAGCTCGGCCCGCGAGCGGGCCAGGACCTCGCGGGCCTCCACGATCTCCTGGATTTCGGTGCAGGTGCCGAACCAGCGCACGATCCGCCCGTCTGTGTCGCGCACGGGCTGCGCCCGCCCCAGCACCCAGCGGTACTGCCCGGAGCGGTGCCGCAGGCGATACTCGATATGGTAGGGCTCGCCCGTCTCCAGGCTATGGCGCCAGACCGTCCAGGCCTTGTCCCGGTCGTCGGGGTGGAAGATGCCGTTCCAGCCCGCGCCGTCGGTGGAGCCCGCAGGCACCCCGGTGTAATCGTACCAGCGCTGGTTGAAGTAATCGTGGTGCCCGTCCGGCAGGGTCGACCACACCATCTGGTCGATGGAATCGGCGATGGCCTGGAAGCGCCCCTCGCTCTGGCGCAGGCGCTCCTCCGCCTCCCGGCGCTCGTCGATGTCGATGACCGAGCCGACATAGCCGAGGAACTCGCCCTCGGTGCCGAAGCGCGGGGTCGCGGCGTCGATGGCCCAGCGATAGGTGCCGTCGGCCCGGCGCAGGCGGTACTCCACCCGGAAGGGCTCGTGCGCGGCATTGGCGGCGAGGAACGTGTCCGCCGCCAGCCCCTCGTCGTCGGGATGCGTCGCCTTGGTCCAGCCGAGGCCGAGGGCCTCCGCCTCGGTCTGCCCGGTGAACTCGTACCAGCGCCGGTTGAGGTAGATGCAGGACCCGTCGGGAATCGTCACCCACATCATCACGGGGGCGTGGTCGGCCATGTTGCGGAACCGCGCCTCGCTCTCCGTCAGCGCCTCGGCCTGCGCCCTGCGCTGGGTCTCGTCCCGCGCGATCCGGAGGAAGCCGGGCGAGCGGCCCTGCAGGTCCGGCGGCAGGCGGTGGAGGGAGCCGGCGAGGAACACCGGCATCCCGTCCGCGCGCCGGTGCCAGCGCTCCGAATCGGCGCGGCCCTGGTTCACCGCCTCGGCGAGTTCCGCCGCATCGATGCCGGCGGCCCGGTCCTCGGCTGTGAAGATCATCGCTCCGTCACGGCCCAGCGCGTCGGCGGCTGTCCAGCCCAGCACCTCGACGGCGCCCGCCGACCAGCTCGTGATGATCCCCTGCGGGTTCATGGTGAGGACCACGTGATCGCGCGCGCCCTCCATGACGAGGCGCAGGCGCTCCTCGCGCTCGCGCAGGGCCTCCTCCGCCGCCCGGCGCCCGCTGACGTCCCGGTAGAACACCGAGAGGCCGCTGCCGGAGGGATAGACCCTGACCTCGATCCAGATGTCCCGCTGCGTCGAGCTGTGGCGGTAGGTGAGTTCGGCCGAGGCGCGTTCCGCCATGGCGCGGCGGTAGAGCGGCCAGGTCGGCATCCGCTCGGCATCCGGCCACACGTCGAGGAGGTGACGGCCGAGGATCACCTCGGAGGGGCGCCCGTCGAGGCGAAGGCCCTCCGCGTTGATGCGGCGGACCCGGAAATCGTGGTCGAGCAGGAGGAAACCCTCGCCCATCCCGTCGAGGACGCCCCGGACCTCGGCCTCGCTCTGCCGCAGCCGGCTCTCGGCACCGATCCGGCCGGTGGTCTCGGTGCAGGCGCAGAAGAAGCCGGCGACGGTGCCGTCCTCCTCCCGCACCGGCGTGTAGGAGAAGGCGAAATGCGTCTCCTCGGGAAAGCCGTTGCGCTCCATGACGAAGGCGACGTCGTCCATCTGGATGGAGTGTCCCGCATAGGCATCGGCCACGATGGGGGCGAGGTCGCTCCAGATGTCGGACCAGACCTCCGCGATGGGCCGCCCCATGGCGGCCGGATGCTTGGCGCCCATGAGCCGGGCATAGGCGTCGTTGTAGAGGACGACCTGCCCCGGCCCCCAGGTGACGAACATGGGCTGGCGCGCGGCGACCATCATCCCCGTCAGCGTGCGAAGGGACGCGGGCCAGGAGGCGAAGGGTCCGAGGGGAGTCGCGGACCAATCGATGGCCTCGATCAGCGCACCACACTCGCCCCCGTTCACGAGGACACTCACTGCCACTCTTTCTCCGTCGCGAGGGTCGATGCGGGATGGCGCGACGCGGGATCGGATCGCGCGCCCGCACAGGACCGACGTCCCTGCCAACGGCCAAGGTCGACCCGCCGTTCCCCGCAAGAGCCCGCCTCACCGGTGGGACGGCCCGGCATCGACATCGCGGCCCGATGACACGAGCCGGTGTGCGATGTCAAAGTCGAGGCGTCCGCCGGTCAGTCTCTCCGTTCGACATGTCGTCTTGAAGGATCGCCCCCACGCTCCCGTTCCGATTCCGAGCGGTGGACATTCGACGCTTGGTACTCATCCCTGAACGTCCGAGAAGAGTGGGAAAGCGGTCGTCAGTCACTCGCGAGATAGGCCGACGCTTCTAGGTCAAAACCGAAGCGACCAATCGCTGCCACCACGTCGTTCGGCACGAGCAACGAAGCAGTCACGCGATCCTCCTGGACGAAGAAGGCAACGTCTAGGGACGGCCGCCCAACCTCTCCGCGCTCGACGTGCCCCAGCAATGCTGGACCGACCCGTTCAATGAGAGCGAGCACGTCTGACCATGCGCAGTCTTCGGACGTGCCGATCTGAGCGTAGTTGAAGCCGCTCACCTTGGATGCCTCGAACCGATCAAGGGGGCCTACTGTCGCCTCCATCGACGTTCGGGAGATAGTGACGGCTGGAACGCGCACCACGGCATTGACGGGAGGTTTCGACTGCTCGGCCATGCGAGCAGTTTCAGGCGAAGTGCCTACGTCCGCAATGGGTCGGTAGCGGCTGTTCATTACCCCTTGCCGCCCTCGCACAGCAGCGCTTCGAGTAGGGGGACGTCGCCCTCCACATCCTCGTTCCCGTGGAAGCGAGAGTATTCGATGTGCCCGTCCTCGAACACGTCGATTTCGATCCGCTCGCCCACCAGGGTCGCCGTGACCATGATGCTGTCGTCGCGATGACGGTCGAGACGATAGTGGACCTGATCCCGTTCGAGCAGGCGGATTACGCGGAAGAGTTCGTGAGTCATCACCATCAAGGGCGCTGAGAGTGGTGTGGGGTCAAGGTCTGAATTGCGTCGGGACCCGCCTGTCCGTTCTACGGCTGGGTTGGGTGAATTGCGGACGGGTCGTCAGCGATAAGGTCGAGAGATGTGGCCTCATGACAGGCGCCGAAAAGCTTCCAAGCGCGCCACGAGGCAGACGCCGCACTCTTCGATCTCTTTGATCTCCTCCGAAGAGACCTCTCGTTTTCTCCCGGCATTCTCAGAGGGGGCGAATTCAAGATGAGCGACGATGGGTGCCCGCCATCCCAGGGGCTCCGAATTCGGGTCGATGCCAGCCGATCTGCGGGACCGTTCACACCGATTGTGACATCCGCGCCGTCATTCCGGGGCACCGAAGGCGAGCCCGGACTCGGAGGGCCGCGCCAGAGGCGTGCAATCCAGATCCGCCGGGGGTGCCCTATCGAGCCCACGGAGCGGCTCTGGATTCCGGGCTCCGCGATGCGGACCCGGAATGACGACGTGGCCTGCTCGTTGTCATACCGAACCCGACTAACCCGAGTTCGAAGCCCTGCCGCCATGCCGCCGCGTGTGGACATCGTTGCGCGGCGACTGCATCGCCCTCGTCCGCCCGTCATCCTGGGCTATGACACTCGTCCCCGCATCCCCCCGATTTCTTGAGACGAGGCCACGACCCTTGCGCATCCTGGCGATCCGCGGCGAGAACCTCGCGAGCCTCGCGGCTCCCTTCTCCGTCGACCTGTCCGGCGGCCCCATCGGCGCCACCGGCATCTTCGCCATCACCGGCGAGACGGGGGCGGGCAAGTCCACCATCCTCGACGCCCTCTGCCTCGCCCTCTACGGGCGCTATCCGCGCGTGGCGACCGGCGGGCGCGAGCGGGCGCCCGATCCCGGCGGCGATCCCATCACCATCGGCGACGAGCGGGCGATCCTGAGGCGGGGGGCGACGGAGGGTTTCGCCGAGGTCGATTTCATCGGCCGGGACGGGCAGGGCTACTGCGCGCGGTGGTCGGTCTACCGGGCGCGGGGCAAGGCCAATGGCCGTCTCCAGAACAAGACGCGCTCCCTCACCCGGCTGGCGGACGGGAGCTCCGTCGGCGACAGCAAGGCCGGCCTCGTCGACGCGGCGATCTGCGAGCTCACCGACCTCACCTTCGACCAGTTCCGCCGCACCGTCCTGCTGGCGCAGGGGGAGTTCGACGCCTTCCTCCTCGCCGCCGAGGGCGAGCGCGCGGAACTCTTGGAGAAGATCACCGGCACGGCGATCTATTCCGAGATCTCGAAGCGGATCCATGCCGGGGCCGAGGCGCAGCGCGCCGCGGTGAAGGAGCTGGAGGCGCATCGCGACGCCGTCGGCCTCCTCGACGAGGCGGCACGGGCGGAGAAGCACGCCGAGCGGGCGCGTCTCCAGGCCGAGGTGGCGGAGCTCTCCGGCCAACTGGCGGACCTGAACGCGTCGCTGGCCCATGCGCGGCGCATCGCCGACACACGGGGCCTGGTCTCGGCGGCCGAGAGTCGCCTCACCGTCGCGCGGCAAGCCCTGGAGACCCATCGGCCCGACAGCCTGCGGCTGGCCGAACTCGACGCCGTCGAGCCCCTGCGCGAACCGGCGCGGAATGCGGCGCGAGCGGAGCGGGATCTCGCCGCCACTGAAGCCGCCCTGGCACTGGCACTGACGACACGCGGCGAGGCCGAAGCGCGGGCCGGGGCCGCGCGGGAGGCCCATGACGCCGCCGCCACGGCGGACGAGGCGTCGGAGATCGGGTTCAAGGCGTTCGGGCCGGTCTGGACGCGGGCGGCCGAGCTCGACACCCGGATCGCCGAGGCGGCCACCGAATCCGCCCATGCCACCGAGGCGGCGACCGCCGCCGAGGCGAAGGCGCTGGACGCGCGGACAGCCCTGGAGGCGCTCGATGCCGGCCTCGCGGCGGCGGAGGCCGCGCGCGCCGAGGTGGCCGCCCGGTTCGCGGCCGATACGGGCGGCGCCTTCCTCGTCGGCCGGACGGAGGAGGCCGAACAGCTCTTTGCCAAGCGCGCGACCCTGAGCGCGGAACTGGCCGAGGCCAAGGCCACTCTCCGCGCGGCCACGGACGAGGCCGCCCGCCGCTCGGCCGCGATCGCCACGGGGGACCGGGCGATCGCGCAGGCGAAGGCCGCGCGGACGCAGGCGGCCGAGCACCGGGCCGGCCTCGCCGCCGCCCTGGACGAGATCGGCGAAGGCGCGGCGCGGGCGCGCCTGGGCACCATCGACCGCCTCGCCGAGCACCTGCGCGAGGCGTTGCCCCTGGCGCGCGGCCACGCGGAGGCCTCCCTCGCCATGGAGCGCGCCTCGATGGAGGCCGAGGCCGCCCGCCGCGCCGAGGAGGCCGCGCGGCTCTCCGGGGAGGAGGCCGCCGCCCGGCAGGCCCGCGCCGTGGAGCGGCGGGCGGCCGTCGCCCCCCTGGCGGAGCTCGCGGAGGAGGCCGTCTCGCAGCAGGCGGCGCATCTGCGCAGCCTGCTGGTGGAGGACCAGCCCTGCCCGGTCTGCGGCGCCACCGATCATCCGCATGCCCGGAACCAGGATGGGCTGGGGCTCGTGGCCGAGGCCCTGAAAGCCCAGCGCGCGGAGCAGGACGCGGCCATCGCCGCCGCGCGGGACGCCCTGGCAGAGGCCGCCTCGGCCGGCGCCACCGCCGGCGCGCGGGCGCGCAATGCCGAACAGGTGGTGGCGGCGGCGCGCGAGACGCAGGGTCGGGCGGCGGCTGCCTATGCCGACCTGCGCCCGCAGCTCCTCGCCACGCAGGGCGAAGCGGGGGTGGACGGGACCATCCCGGAACGGCTCGATGCCGAGACGGCTCCCGCCCTCGCCGGCCTCGTCGAGGCCCTGAAGCGCGACCGCGCCCCGCTGCTCTCCGCCCTGGAGCGGGCCGGAACCCTGCGCACCGAGATCGACGCCCTCGCCGCGCGGATCGAGGCGGGAGCCGGTGAGATCGAGGCGGCGGAACACGCCCGCGCCGCCGAGCGCGAGGCCCTGCGTCTGGCCGAACTCACCGCCAATGGCGAGACGGTCCGCGTCTCGGGCCATACGGAGCGGGTCGTCTCCCTCGGCCGCGAGATCGCGCCCTATCTGGCGGGTGCCGGCCTGTCGCTGGCCGATCTCGAGCGGGACGGGGCCGGTGCGGCCGAGCGCGTGGCCGAGGTCGCCGCCGCGCACCGTGCCCTCGACCGGCATCGCGAAAAGCTCGAGCGCGAGGCCCAGTCCCTCGCCTCGCGGCGCGCCGGCGCGGCCGAGGCCCTGGGCTTCACCCGCGCCGCCGCCGACGCGGCCGGACGCGAGGCGCTGGCCCGCTCCGACAAGCTCGCCGGGCTGCGGGCCGAACGTGCGCCCCTCCTCGGCGGCGAGGAGACGGGCGCGCACCGGACCCGGATCAACGACGCGCGCAAGCGCGCCCGCGACGCGCTGAAACAGGCGGAAGAGGCCCGCGCCGCCGCCCAGGCCGCCCTCGCCTCGGCGGTGACGGCGGCCGAGCACGGGGCCGCCGCCCGCGACGCGGCCCGGCGCCAGCGCGAGGAGGCCGATGTCGCGTTCCTCGCCGCCTGCGCCCCGCGCGGCGTCGAGGCGGTGCGGGAGGCCCTGACCCTGCCCCCGGAGATCCGCGCCTCCCTGCGCCAGGCCGTCGATGCGCGCATGGCGGAAGCGCGCGAGGCGGAGACCGCCCTCGCCACCCGGCGGGCCGACCTCGCCCTCCTCCTCGATGCGCCCGAGATCGACGCTCCCGCCACGCAAGCGGCGGCCTCCGGCCTCGCCGAGACGATCACCGCCCATCAACAGGGGCTCGGCGCCATCACGGCCGATCTCCAGCGGGACGACGCGGCGCGGGAGCGGGCGGCCGGGTTGGAGGCGACGATCGCCGGGGCGCGGGCCGATTACGCCGTCTGGGAGGCGGTGAACGAGGCCGTGGGCTCGGCCAGCGGCGTCAAGTTCCGCCTCTTCGCCCAAGGGGTGACGCTGGAACATCTGGTCCGGCTCGCCAACGAGCACCTGCTGGCGCTCAGCCCGCGCTACCGGCTGGTGCGCGGCGACCCGGCCAACCTCTCCCTCCACGTGGTCGACCGCGACATGGGCGAGGAGGTGCGCGCCACCCGCAGCCTCTCGGGCGGCGAGCGCTTCCTCGTTTCCCTGGCGCTGGCCCTCGCTTTGTCGGGCCTGGAGGGCCGCGATTCCTTCGTCGACACGCTCTTCATCGACGAGGGCTTCGGCTCCCTCGACGCCGAAACCCTCGACCTCGCCGTGGACGCCCTGGAGACGCTCCAGGGCCGCGGCCGCAAGGTCGGCGTCATCACCCATGTGGCGGCGATGATCGAGCGCATCGCCGTGCAGGTCCGCGTGGAGAAGCGCGGCAACGGCCGCAGCGTGGTGAGTGTCGTGGAGGCGGGGGCGGGGTGAGGCGGTCTCGGAACCGGTCCGATCATACCCGGCCGGTACGAGCGCCGCCGTGATCGAGATGAGCCTGGTACCCATCCTCAACGTCGGAGAGCGAGACGACCGGTCGGCTTTCAGGCGGGGCGATGGTGAATGCGACCATCGGCAAGCATTCCTCGCTTTTCCCCGCAACCGATGCAGAATGGGAAAGCGCCGCTATTGCATCACCAATCCACCATCGACTGCGTACTGGCTACCAGTCACATAGGACGCATCGTCGGACAAAAGGAACAGGGCGACGGCTGCGGCCTCGTCGGGTGTGCCGGCACGTCCGAGGGGGACTTGCCCGATCACGAACTGCTCGAAACCTTGTTTCGCCTCATCCGGTAGGAAGTGGCGGAAATTGGTGTCGATAGGCCCTGGCACGACGACGTTGACGCGGATACCGCGCGGCGCAAGCGCGGTGGCCCATGATCGTGCCATCGCGACGAGAGCGCCTTTGGTCGCCGCGTAGAGGCCGGTCGCGGCGGCTCCCTCGTAGGTGGACGACGACGACGTGACGACGACCGACGCCCCCGCGTTCAAATGCGGAGAGAGAGCCGCGAGTTGGAGTACCGGCCCCCGGACATTCGCCGCCATCATGCGATCGAACGCATGGGCATCGACCTCCTCCGGAGCCCCGAGGGCAGCATGGCCGGCGTTCAGCCACAGACCATTCAGCCCGCCTGCGACCTGCGCGATCTCCGCCAACGCAACGGCCGCAGTGGCGATGGCAGCATCATTCGCGATCGCTTGCCCCTTGGCGCCAAGAAGACGGCGCGCCTCGCAGATCCGAGCCTCGTTCAACCCGGTGACGATGACCTCGCCACCCTCTGAGACGATGCGCCTGGCACCTGCCAGCCCCATGCCGCTCGTTCCGCCCGTTATCAGGACGCGCTTGTCGTTGAATCTCGCCATTGATAAAATAGAGCCTGCCTGAGTTGCTTGTCCAAGTCTTTACCTCATCCTGAGGTGCCGCGTAGCGGCCTCGAAGGAGCCCTCCAGAGATCGCTTTGGTTTCTGGAGGGCTCCTTCGAGGCCCTTTGCTCAAGCAAAGGTCACCTCAGGATGAGGAGGTCTTATTTGGACGATCTGATTTGATAGGATCATACGTTGAGAAAATCAGATCTAGCAGGCTAAATCACCGCTGACAGTCGCCGTGCGGTGACGCCCCTCTTCCGTGCCGGCCGCCCTGATCCTCGTCCCGAGGCAGGGCGGGCAGGAGCCTCAGACGAAGAAACCTGAATCGACCTGCGAGACTCGGATATGGTCGAGCTCGACCGTACCGCCGCCCGACAGGGCGAGCAGGACATAGCCGTCGGAGGATCGCCCGACGGCATAGCTCTGCCCGGAGAGATCGATCCGGTCGCCGCTCGAGGCGCTGAAATCGAACAGCCTGTCGTCGCCCGAATGGAGGCCGAACACGGTTCGGTCGGCGCCCGCGCCGAGGAACAACACATCGTCGCCGCGTCCCCCGGTCAGGACGTTGCTGCCCCGGCCGCCGATGAGAACGTCGTCGCCCCATCCACCATGGAGCGTGTCGTTGCCCGCGCCGCCATCGAGCCGGTCGTTGCCCTGGCCGCCGAGGAGCGTGTCCGCGCCGCCATTGCCGTAGAGCCGGTCGTTTGCGGCACCGCCGTTCAGCACGTTGCCGCCCGCATTGCCCCGCAGGGCATTCGCCAGATCGTTGCCGGTGGCCCTGGCGGCGTCGCCCATGAGGATCAGGTGCTCGACATTCTCGCCGAGGGCGTAGGAGACGGTGCTGCGGACATAGTCGGTGCCCTGACCGGCCCTCTCCACCACCATGTCGCGCCCGTTATCGACGAGGTAGGTGTCGTTTCCGGCAAGGCCGAACATCCTGTCCGGGGAGAGACCGCCGTCGAGGCGGTTATCGGCCGTGTTGCCGACGATCCGGTCATGCCCCCGGCCGCCGATGGCGTTCTCGATCAGGGAGCGGAGATCGCCCTGGTGCAGGAGCGCGTTGGCGACGTTGCCGAGCGCGATCGCGTCGCCGCCGCTATAGGCCTGGTGGTTGACGAGCTGGGCGGTGGAGAAGGTCGAGAAGGCTCCCGGGCGCAGGTCCACGTCCAGGGCTGTCGCATAGTTGGAGAGATCGTAGGTGTCCCGGCCGTTGCCGTCCCAGACCGTCATCGAGATCGTGTTGGAGGTGGGAGCGCCCTGGCCGATGCCGTCGATGGACAGCTCGCCGGTCTTGGTGTCCCAGCGATAGGTCGTGTCGCCACTCTGGGTCTGGAAATTGGCGCCGTAGAGAAACTGCAGGGCCGCGATGTCGTCCTGCATGTAGGTCTGAGGCTGGTTGAACCCCTCGCCTTCGAACGAAACGCCGAGATTGGTCGGGTCGGACCGGTAGGTCATCAGCGACCAATCCTGCCCGTCCTTCTCCAGGGGAAGCGCCGCCGTGCCGTAGCGGGGCGGGCTGCCGGCGAGGCCGAGCTCGGCATTCAGGGGGGCGTCCGTATAATCCTGATGGCCATGCTTCAGGCCGAGCGCATGCCCGATCTCGTGCATGTTCGTCGCCTGCCCCCAGTTTCCGATCGCCGGAACGCTGTAGAACGGCTGGTTGGTATAGGTGCCGAACCAGACATCCCCGGCCTGGAGATTGCTCGACGGAAAATTGGCATGGGCCGATCCTTCGTCAATCCAGGCGGTCTGGCTGAAACGCAGCTCGGCATGAACCGTGGCGGTCTCGGTGATCTCCTGGAAGGTCAGGTTGGTATAGGAGGAGACGAGATCGAGGGTGTAGCGCGTCGCCTCCTGCTGCTGCGGATTGAAGGGCTGGTGATAGACGGGGTCGCCACTCTGGTGCGGATCACTCTCGTAGCCGGACCCTTCGTAGAAGCTCCCGCTCGCCGGAAAGCTGTAGGTCAGCGTGCCGATCGTCCATTTCGAGCCGATCAGAACACCATCGATATGATCGTCGCCGGCGAAATGATACGTCCCGTCGCGGTCCTTAGACTGAAGCAGCAGGGCCGTCTTTCCGTCGGTGCGGCTGGCTTGTGCTGAACTCGGTACGGCCATCGTCTCGCGCCTTCACAATCGAGCGTGATTGTCCGCGCCGTGATGGCCGGTCAGGGTGATGGCTCGCATCGACAGCGCTCAGGACGCAGGTCTTGAGGCTTCCCGGTTAAAACATGGCTTAGAAACCTGGCAGATCGCGAGCGCCCCAAGGTGCCGATCCCCGGCGTGAGGCCGAGTATCGGAGCTTCTACCAAGTTTGGGTGAATCCGACCCATATGTCGGGTTCACTGAAGTCCGGCGGACAGCTGCCGCTACGCGGTCACGCGGGAAGGCTGCTCAAGCCCGAGCGGATCATCCAGCCAGACCACCTCATCCTGAGGCGCCCTTTGCTGGAGCAAAGGGCCTCGAAGGAGCCCTCCAGTTCGCTCGGTTAGTTCTGGAGGCCTCCTTCGAGGCCGCTCCGCGGCACCTCAGGATGAGGTAAGGCGTTGGACAATCAACTCAAACAGGCTTTGAGCAAGCATGGAACGGCCCGTCCCCCGGTCAGCCGGCGGGCGGAGTGAGGATCAGCTTGCCGACGAAGGGGGCGTCGGCATTGCGGGTGCTGGTGCAGCCATAGGCCGTCTCGCCCGCCTTCATCGTCCGCAGCCGCAGGACGCCCTTGCCGTTCTGCTTCACGGTGTAGCCCTTCTCGCTCATGACATGGACGAGGTCGCCATCCGCGTGCAGCACCTTGGCGTTCTCGAACTGGCCCTCGGCGGTGATCGTCACCGGGGCGTTCGCCGTGCTCACGATATGGAGCTCCACATTCGTATCGGCGGGCAATCTCAGCTCGGCCGGTGCGCAGACGGGCTTTCCGTTTTCGAGTGTCACGGTCAGCTCGACCGGCGGCATCGCATCGCTCGCCGGCGGCGCCAGAGGCTTGCTTTGAGAATAAGCAGGGCCTGCGATGAGTGCAGCCACCATGACGGCAAGGCTTCGACGAATCGTCATCATCGTTGTCGGCTCCGATTGCTTCGCATCCCGGCGGTGCGCGGTGTCGCTCTGACAAGAACGACCACCCGTCCCTGTTCCGGGCTGCGACGAAGCGAGCCCCCTCCCCGGCGCTCCCACCAGGCCTCGGCCCGATGAGCGCATGTCAGCCGGCGGCGAGGGGCGAGCGATCGAAACCGTCGAGGAGATCCTGCGGGTCGCGGTAGAGGGCGATGCAGCCGGCCCTCGAAAGGTCCGCCGCCGGGACGCCGCCGCACAGGACGCCGATGGTCGACAGGCCTGCCTTGGTTGCGGCCTCCGCATCGTAGGGGGTATCGCCGACCACGAGGATGGAGCTTGCCTTCAGGGGCGCGAGTTTCTTCAAAGCCGCCTCGAAGATGTCGGGATGGGGTTTGGAGCGTTCCGCGTCGTCCGAGGTGGTCACCACGTCGACGAGATCGGCGATGCCCAGGATCTCCTGGTAATGCTCGACTTCGTCCTTCTTGCCCGACGACCCCAGGGCGATCCGCATGTCCGCCGCCCCGATCCGCTCGAACAGGGCGCGCACCCCGGGGAACGGCCGCACCCGGTCGAGGTAGTCGCGCTTGAACAGGTCGGAGCGGTAGGCCTCGATGGTCTTGCCCTCGCGCTCCACGCGCTCCGGCGGCAGGAACACCGGCATGAGTTCATCGCCGCCCTTGCCGATCTGGCGCCGGACCGCGACGAAATCGGCATCCACCCCGAAATGGGCGAAGGCCTCGACCCAGGCCTTGGCATGCAGGTCCACGCTGTCGAGCAGCGTGCCGTCGATGTCGAAGATCACTGCGCGCATGTGAGGCCCTCCCGCGCCGACAACCATCTTGGGGAATGCGCCGTTCCGCGGTGCGGATGCCACGGACCGAGGGATGGCGGTCGAAGAGGGGGGCGCGTGGCGGTCGAAACGGGGGGTGCGTGGCGGTACCGGGCGGATCGCCGTTGCTGTCCGGACCCCGCTCAGGGTGTGGCGGCGTGCCGCCTCGAGACGCCAATAAGCATTATCATGCTATATTTTTTCTCTCTCAGGCCAGGTGTATGGCACTTTTTTGCTTTATCTCACGGAGCGCCGTTTGCCCGATGATGAGCCACCGCTGTCTCGACCCCCATGATTCCTACGCACAGGCGGAGGTGTTGGTCACGTTCGAGGGGGTATTCCCGGACGTCCATCTCCTTTCGGCCATCGACGGCGAAGGTGACGACATCCTTCCGGACCTGATCGACGAGCAGAGGCGCGACCTGATCCAGGAAATCGCCGAGTTCCACTACGGAGCGCGGTCGGCAGCGTGACCATCGATCGCCGCAAGACCTTCGACGACGCTGCCTTGCCCTTGGCGCCGTCCACACGTTCTTTCGCGCATCGCCTCCAGAGCGCCACCACCTCCTGCGGCGCTCTGGGGGCGGGCTTCACCCAGCCGGCGCCGGGCGCAAAAACCTGTTACGTTTCAAAGTCTTGAGCGAGTTCGAGCGTCGGCTCGCCGAAGCGGACCGGCTCAGCTCTTCGTCCCCTGGAAGGGACGAAACAACCAGGCGAGGCGCTTGGCATCGGCCTCTTCGCCCTCGACAGGCTCGGTCGGCGCCTCTTCGGCCCCGGCCCCGGCCGGCTTCCCGGCATCCTCGTCTTCCAGCGTCTCGACCATCTGTTCGAGCAGCGGCGGCAGCCTGACCTCGTATTTTTCGAGAATGATGGCCGCGTCCAGCAAGGCGTGAATGTGAGCTTTTGGAATGGGTTGGCTGGCGATCTGCGCGCTGAGGACGCGGTCCGCCAGAAGGCTCGCGAGGCGTGACACCTCGGACAGCCGCCCGGCGGGGTCCGCGGCGGCGGAGGACGGCTCCGGGCTCTCGGTCATGACAAATGTTCCTCCCCCACCAAGTGCTTACCCCATTAACCGCCATCCCCCTACATGCGCCAGACGCTTCGTTGTCCCGGCGGACGAACCACCGTGCCGACGGCCTCGAAGCTCCATTATTTTGGGCATCGGCCTGCGCGGCCGGGGCCGCGGCCCGAACCGCGCCACCCTCGATTCTCAGGCCGCGCGCTGCGCCGTGGCAGGCCGTATCTCGTGGGTTATCGTCCCAGCCGTCTTTGCAACGGCGGCACCGGCCGAAGGCCGAAAACCGACGCTGTTCCAGCGACTTGAGTGGGAGGAAGCGGTGACGTGCCAATGCGCGCCTCCGTAAGCGAGACGCCCGGAGCGGTCACCGCTCCGCTCACTCGGGGCCGATGTGGGACCGATGCTTCAGCAGCCCCTCGAATGGTTTAGCGGGGCCCAAGGTCGTCGAGAACCGCGAGGAACGGCTCAAAGCCAGCTCATCAAGCTGCCGGCCTTGGCACAGGCCACAGAGCAGCCGTCGCCGATCTGGCTGAAACTGACAAGCTCTCTGGAGTTTTCAGGGGACTCACGACGCTCATCGTCGGTTCAACCCTGGTGAATTTAACCGGACTGGAAATCCAGCTGAGTAATGGCGCGCCCGAAAGGATTCGAACCTCTGACCCCCAGATTCGTAGTCTGGTGCTCTATCCAGCTGAGCTACGGGCGCCGACCTGACCGGGGAGAGTTGTGCGCTCCGCCGTCGGTGGGGGTGTCTAGAATCTCCTTTTCAGCTTGGCAACCCCTTCTCGACCGATCGGCGTGCCTTTCTGCGATCCGCGTGATCGTGGGTGGTCGCGGGACGCCGTGTCAGTCATGCTCGTCGCGCCTCAAATCGCAGGATACGCCCGACCCGTCATGACCACGCGCACCCCTACCCTCTCCGGTGACGTCCTCGCCGCCATCGGCGGAACGCCGCTAATCCACTTGCGCCGTGCCTCGGACCTCACCGGCTGCACCATTCTCGGCAAAGCCGAGTTTCTCAATCCCGGCTTGTCGGTGAAGGACCGGGCGGCCCTGTCCATCGTCACGGATGCGGAGCGACGCGGGTCGATCCGGCCGGGCGGCACCATCGTCGAGGGGACGGCGGGCAATACCGGCATCGGGCTCGCCCTCGTCGCGTCGGTCCGCGGCTACCGCACGGTCATCGTCATCCCGGAGACGCAGTCCGCCGAGAAGAAGGAGACGCTGCGCCTTGCCGGCGCCCGCCTCGTCGAGGTGCCGGCCGTGCCGTTCTCCAACCCGGACAATTACGTCCACGTGGCGCGGCGGCTCGCCGAGCGCCTCGCTGCCACCGAACCGGCCGGCGCCTTCTTCGCCAACCAGTTCGACAACGTCGCCAACCGCCAGGCGCATGTGGAGACGACCGGCCCCGAGCTCTTCGCCGCGACGGAGGGGCGGATCGACGGCTTCGTCTGCGCGGCCGGGACGGGGGGCACCCTCGCCGGCACCGCCCAGGCCTTGCGGGCGCTCAAGCCCGGAATCACCGTCGCGCTCGCCGACCCCGAGGGATCCGCGCTGCATGCCTATTACACCACCGGCACGCTGAAGGCCGAAGGCTCCTCGATCACCGAAGGGATCGGCCAGGGCCGGGTGACCGCCAATCTCGAAGGGTTCCGGCCGGACCATTCCTTCCGCATCCCCGACACGGAGGCCCTGGACATCGTGTTCGGGCTGATGCGCGAGGAGGGGCTCAGCCTGGGTGGCTCATCGGGAATCAACGTCGCCGGCGCGATCCGGCTGGCGCGGGTTCTCGGCCCCGGCCACACCATCGCGACCATTCTTTGCGACGGGGCGGCGCGCTACGCGTCGAAGCTGTTCAACCCGGCCTTCCTCACGGAGCGCGGGTTGCCCGTGCCGGCCTGGCTCACGGAAACGGCGGGCGACCTGCCGGACTGGCGAGCCTGACATCGACTTTCCTGCAACACCGTCATCAATCTGCATCATTGAAGCGCCCAAGCGTTGAACGGAATCGGCGGACGGGCGTTTCACCGGTCAAGCTCAAGCAATGTTGGTTGGGCGTGACCGGAGTTTCTTCCCCATGACCCTGACCACCATCCTGCTCATCATCCTGATCCTCGCCGTCCTCGGCGGCGGCAACTTCCTCGGTGGCGGTGCTTATCGCGGACAGAGCTTCGGTCTGGGCGGTATCCTCATCATCATCCTGATCGTGCTTCTGGTCACGGGACGCCTCTGATCGCACGTCCGAACCGGCGGGGTGTTCCGGCGCCCCGCCGTTCATGCATCTGGGACGTCGCGGTCCCGGGAGGACCAAGTGGATTCCCTACGGACAGGTGAGGCCGACCACCGAACCGGCCGCCCCGGAGGCGACCGCGCCTAACGTCGCGCCCGACTTGTCCATGGCCGCCCCCGGAGAGATGCCGTTCTCGGTCAGGAACGCCAGTGCCACACGGCCGTCGACCAGAGGGTAGCTCATCGGCGGCGCCACACCGGCCACGAGCCGGGGCGACGACGGATAGCTGGCCACGAGGCCGGCCAGGGCGCCGTTTCGGTCCAGCACGACGGCTCCCGACGATCCGGGTTGGAGCGGCGCCGATAGCCTATCCCCGCCGGATTGGCCCGACGAGACGGCGATGCCCCCTCCCCCATCGCCCCCCAGAACCACGAGCGCTTCACCCGGCGCCAATGCACTTTCTCGTACAGCCAGGGCGGCGACGCGGCCCTTCGCGCCGGCCGCTTCCAGAAGCGCCAGACCACGCCCTGCATCCACCTTGACGATCCGCGCGGCCACACCGGCGATCCGCGGCGCCGCGCAGGCCTCCAGGGCCGAGGAGCTCGCCAGGACGCGTCCCGGGGCGACGATGAGGCCGATTCCCACATTCGTCGCGGCTCGGATCAGTGGCGGCAGGGCTCTCACGGCCGGGCCCGGCAAGGGCCTGCCGGGCGTCGCACCGGGTCTGGCCGCCACCTCGGCAGGGGCGGCATCGGCCGTCTCTGGGAACGGCACGAAGCTGTTGGCGATGGCGATGACCAGGCGGTCCACATCCGGCCCGAGGGCCTTGTCGTAGCCGATGGTGAAGCCGCGAACTCCCCCCGGGGCGGCGGCATAGCGGATGTAGGATTTGCCCGTCGCCGTCTCGCCGGTGACCACGAGGAAATCCGGCCGCTTGATCTTGTAGGTGACCTTGCGGTCGGCGCCCGGCGCGGTGATGCGGGCGAACAGGGCATCGAGAGTAGTCTCTTCCGGGGCGAAGGACTTGGTGTCGAGGGTGACGCGGCCATCCCCGCTCTGCCAGCGGGTTCCGCCGGCCTGAGGGCTGCGCTTGGCGAGCGGCCGCTCGGGCACGCCGATGACGATGCCGCTCGCAGGATCGGGCTTTACGCTGAACCGCGCCGCCTTCCGGGCCGTGTCGCCGGCCGCGAGGATCGCCGCCCGCATCCTCGCGTCGGGGAAGCCGGGTGCGGAGTTTCCGGCACGCTTCTGGTAGGAGAGCAGGGCGTCGTAGGTGCGGCGCCCGAACGTGCCGGTGATGACGCTGTTGTAGTCGCCGGTCCAGACCAGGGCGTCCTGCAGGCCCTTCCTCTCCGCCTCCGGCAGGGGCTCGAAGGCCGCCTTCGCCGCCTCGAAGGCGGGGTTGGCCGCCGGTGCCGCACGGGCAGGCGCTTGAGCCGGGCGGACAGGCGCCTGGGCGGGGCCTTGCGCCTGAACCGGTAGGACGAGGAGGGCCAGAGCCGCCGCAACCCCTGCGCATGGCGTGCGCTGCGTCATGGTCTACGCTCCCCGATGGCCTGTGCCGATGCCGTTCGCGAAGGTGTGGCAGAGGGATCGCCGGATTTCCAGCGGATCGTCAGGGCGAACGCGTCGTTGCGGCGGCCGCCCGAGGTGCTAGGGTCCGGCGCGGCACCGAGGGAGGATCGGATGCCGCCAAGGACGAGGTGGGCAATGTCGGGATCAACCGGGCTCGGGCGCGCGACCGCCCGTCTTGCCAAAAGTTTTCTTGCCAGAAATTTTCTTGCCCGAGGCGTTCTTGCCGGCTCCTTGGCCCTCGGCGGCATGGGCGCCGCACCGGCTTTCGCCCAGGCGCCCGATCGTCCGGTGGCGCGGATCGCTACCCCGAAACCAGCGCCATCCCCCAAGGCTTTCGTGCGTGACGCGCTGGCCAGTGACGCGGTCCGTCTCGAAGCGACGGTGAGGGCGGATTCCGCCACGTCGGGCCTGACCAGACCGGCAGCCAAGCTGCGCGCCGAGGGCGAGGCCCTGGTGCAGGCGGAGAAGCCGGCCGATGCCCTCAAGCCCCTCGCCGGGGCCATTGCCGCCGATGCGGGCGACCCGCTGAACTGGCTCGCCTATGCCCGCGCCGCGAGCACGGTGGGCAATGATAACGAAACCGGGGACTACTCCTTCCGCCAGCGCCTGCGCGGCCAGGCACGGGCCGCCGCCTATCAGGCTTACCTGAAGGCGCGCGGCGCCGCCGCCGAAGCCGAGGCCCTGGCGGTGCTGGGCGAGGTCTATGCCGATCAATCCGAATGGCGGCCCTCGCTCGAGGCCTACCGCGCCAGCCTCGCGCTCGCCGACGACGCCACGGTGCGCGAGACCTATGAGGGCCTGCGCGCCGAGCACGGCTTCCGCATCCTCGACTATAAAGTCGATTCCGACGCCGCCGCCCCGCGCGTCTGCTTCCAGTTCTCCGAGAGCCTGGCCCCGAAGACCGATTTCACGCCCTACGTCGCCGTCTCGGGTGCCGCCAATGCCGCCGTCACCGGCAGCGGCCAGCAGATCTGCGTCGACGGGCTGAAGCACGGCCAGCGCTACGCCTTCGTGCTGCGCTCGGGCATCCCGTCCTCCGTGGGCGAGGCCCTGCTGAAATCGGCCGATTACGAAGTCTATGTGCGGGACCGCTCGCCCCAGGTGCGTTTCACCGGGCGCAACTACGTCCTGCCGCGCACCGGACAGGCCGGCGTGCCGCTGGTCTCGGTCAACGCGCCGAAGATCGACGTGGAGGTGCTGCGCGTCGGCGACCGTGGCCTGCTGCCGTCCCTGCGCTCTGAGGAGTTCCTCGGCCAGCTCAGCGGCATGACCGCGAAGACCATCGCCGACCAGAAGGGCACCCGCGTCTGGAAGGGCACCCTCGACACGGCCAAGGCCGAGCTGAACCACGAGGCGGTCACGGCCTTCCCGGTGCTGCAGGCGGTCGGCAAGCTGGAGCCCGGCATCTACATCATGCTGGCCCAGGCCAGCGGCGTCGCCACGAATGTCGATGAGGACGGCGGCTACGAGGCCCAGGCGACGCAATGGTTCGTCGTCTCGGATCTCGGCCTCACCGCCTTCAAGGGCCGCGACGGCATCCACGTCTTCGCCCGCTCGCTCGCCAGCGCGAAGACGGTGCCCGGCGCCGAGATCCGCCTCGTGGCCCGCAACAACGAGGTGCTGGCCACGAAGAAGACCGACGGCCAGGGCCACGCCGCCTTCGATCCGGGCCTCGCACGGGGCGAGGGCGGAATCGCCCCCGGCCTCGTCGTCGCCCAGCTCGGCGACGATTACGGCTTCCTCGACTTCTCCCAGAGCGCCTTCGACCTCACCGACCGGGGCGTGAAGGGCCGGCCGCAGCCGGGCGCGGTGGAGGCCTATGTCTTCCCCGAGCGCGGGGTCTACCGCTCCGGCGAGACCGTTCAGGTCACGGCCCTGCTGCGCGACGCCGCCGGCATCGCCGTGCCGAACCTTCCCCTCACCCTGGTGGTGAAGCGTCCGGACGGGGTCGAGTATCGCCGTGTCCAGGTCGCCGATGCCGGCCTCGGCGGCCGCGCCCTGCCCCTCGCCCTGATGCCGGGCGCGATGCACGGCACCTGGCGGATCGCCGCCTATACCGATGCGAAGGCACCGCCCGTGGGCGAGGCCACGTTCCTCGTCGAGGATTACGTGCCCGAGCGCCTGGAGGTCACTCTCACCCCGAAGAGCCCGACCCTGACGAAGGGCGAGCCCGCGACCATCGACGTCGCCGCGCGCTATCTCTACGGCGCGCCGGGCTCGGGCCTCGACGTTTCGGGCACGGTCCTGGTCCAGGCAGCCGCGACGAGCGGGATCAAGGGGCTCGACGGCTTCTCCATCGGCCTCGACGACGAGAAGGTGGAGGCGACCTCGGCCGAGATCGAGGCCAAGGCCACCACGGACGCCAAGGGATCGGCGACCGTGACGGTGCCGGTCCAGGCGCTCAGCGCCCCGCGCGCCACCGAGGCGAAGATCACGCTGCAGGTCGGCGAGCCGGGCGGGCGGGCGCTGAGCCGAAGCGTCACCCTGCCGATCCTGCCCTCCGGCCCCGTCCTCGCCATCCGCAAGAATTTTTCGGGCGACCTCACGGAAGCCAGTGTCGCCACGTTCGACGTGGTCATGGCGAGCCCCGACGGACGGAAAATCCCGCAGAACGGCGTCGTCTGGACCCTGTCCAAGGTCGAGCGGAACTACCAATGGTATCGCGAAGGCGGGCGCTGGTCGTTCGAGCCGGTGACCTCGACGCGGCGCATCGCCGACGGACGGCTCGATCTCGCCGCCGACGCGCCGGGCCGGGTCAGTTCCACCGTCGGCTTCGGCACCTACCGCCTCGAAGCCCTGGTCGCCGGCCGGCCCGAGGCCACCGTCAGCGTCACCTTCACCGTGGGCTGGGGCGGCTCCGAGACCGCGGACGTGCCCGATCTCCTCGATCTCAAGCTCGACAAGCCGAGCTATGCCGCCGGCGAGACCCTGCGGGCGCGCCTCCAGCCACGCTTCAAGGGCACGGCCACCCTCGCCGTGGTGAGCGACAAGGTCCACGACATCCTCGACGTCACGGTGTCGGAGGCCGGCACCAACGTGGACATTCCCGTGAAGGCGGAATGGGGGTCGGGCGCCTATCTCGTGGCCACCGCCTACCGGCCCCTCGACCAGGCGGCCAAGCGCCTGCCGGGCCGGGCGCTCGGCCTTGCCTGGTTCTCGGTGGATACCGACAGGCGCAGCCTCGCCGTGACCGTCGGGGCGCCCGCGACCACGCGGCCCCGCGAGACCCTGACCCTGCCTATCCAGCTCGCCGGCCTGTCCTCCGGCGAGGAGGCGCGGGTGAGCGTGGCCCTGGTCGATGTCGGCATCCTCAACCTCACCCGCTACGAATCGCCCAATCCCTTCGGCTATTTCTTCGGCCAGAAGGCCTTGGGACCGGAGATCCGCGACATCTACGGATACCTGATCGACGGCATGCAGGGCACGCTCGGCGCGATCCGCTCGGGCGGTGACGGCGGTGCGGCGGAACTCTCCGATTCGCCCCCGACCCAGGCGCCGCTGGCGCTCTATTCCGGCGTGGTCCGCGTCGGCCCCGATGGGCGCGCCAGCGTCGATTTCCCCCTGCCCGCCTTCAACGGCACCGGCCGGGTGATGGTGACCGCCTGGAGCAAGGCGAAGGTCGGCTCGGCCCAGGCCGACGTGATCATCCGCGATCCCGTCGTGCTCACCGGCACCCTGCCGCGCTTCCTCAATGTCGGCGACCGCTCGCGCTTCTTCATCGCCATCGACAATGTCGAGGGGCAGGCCGGCGACTACACCGTGGATCTCGACCTCTCCGGCCCGGTCCTGGTCTCGGCCGGCGCGGTTCACAGCACCATGAAACTGGAACGCGGGGCGAAGACCTCGCTCGTCATCCCGATCACCGCCGCCGGCCCCGGCCTGTCGCGGCTCGACGTGAACCTGTCCGGCCCCGGCATCGCCGGCACCGTGGGCCAGAGCTTCTCGCTCAACATCGGCCCCGGCACCGGCGCCCTGGTCCGTCGCTCGGTGAGTTCCCTCGAACCCGGCGCCAGCCTGCAGGTAACGGGCGACCTCCTGGCCGACATCCTCCCCAGCACCGGGTCGGTCTCGGTGACGGCCTCCTCGCTCGCCGCCCTCGACGTGCCCGCCCTGCTCCAGGCGCTGGACCGCTATCCCTATGGCTGCTCGGAACAGACCGTGAGCCGGGCGATGCCGCTCCTCTACGTCAACAAGCTCGCCTCCCTCGACAGGCTCGGCATCGACGACAAAGTGGACGAACGGGTGCGCGAGGCCATCGACCGCGTGCTCTCGCGCCAGGACGCCTCGGGCGATTTCGGCCTGTGGAGCGTCGGCGGGTTGAGCGACGTCTGGCTCAACGCCTACGTCACCGACTTCCTGACCCGCGCCCGCGAACGCGGATTCGCCGTGCCGCAGACCGCCTTCTCCAATGCCCTGGACCGCCTGCGCAACACGGTCGCCAACACCACGGAGGTGCGCGACGGCGGCATGGACATCGCCTACGCGGCCTACGTGCTGGCCCGGAACGGGCGGCCGGTGATGGGCGACCTGCGCTACCTCGCCGACACCAAGCTCGGTGAGTTCGCGACCCCCCTCGGACGCGGCCAGATCGCGGCGGCTCTCGCCCTCCTCGGGGACCGGGGCCGCGCGGCCAAGGCGTTCGAGTCGGCGGTGACCGCGCTCGGATCCGCGCGCGACACCTCGACCTACCGCGCCGATTACGGCTCGCGCCTGCGCGACGGGGCCGGCCTTCTCGCCCTCGCCGCCGAGACGGGCCTCGCCCGCGACACGATCCGGCCGTTGGGTCAGGTCATCACCCAGGAGCGGGCCAGCGGACGCCTCACCAGCACCCAGGAGAATGCCTGGATGGTGCTCGCCGCCGAGGGGCTCGCCAAGGAGGCGGAAGCGTTGAGCTTCAGCGTCGACGGCACCCGGCAATCGGGCCCGGTCTCGCGGCTCTACCGCGCCCCCGCCCTCGACGCGAGGCCCGTCACCATCACCAATGACGGGACGGGCGCCGCCCAGACCGTGGTGAGCGTGTCTGGCAATCCCATCGCCCCGGAGCCGGCGGAATCACGGGGTTACTCCATCGAGCGGACCTATCACCGCCTCGACGGCACGGTGGTGGATCTCGCTCAGGGGGTTCGCCAGAACGACCGCCTCGTGGTGGTGCTCAAGGTGACCGAGGCGAAGGCCAGCGCGGGGCGCCTCCTGCTGGTGGACCGCCTGCCCGCCGGCCTCGAGATCGACAATCCGAAGCTCCTCGATTCCGATGCCCTGGCGGGGCTCGCCTTCGCCAAGTCGGACGTGCAGCCGGTGAGCACCGAGTTCCGCGACGACCGTTTCGTGGCGGCCTACGAGCGCACCCCTGGTCAATCCGCCTTCTTCACGGTGGCATATACCGTGCGGGCGGTCTCGCCCGGCACCTACGTCCATCCCGGGGCCACCATCGAGGACATGTACCGCCCCGAACGCTTCGGCCGCACCGCCTTCGGTTCGGTCGAGGTGAGCGCGAAGTAGGGCCATGGATCGTGCGCGGAGGCGCTTCCCCTCCCCCTTGTGGGGAGGGGTCAGGGGTGGGGGTGGTGCCGGATGCGGCGCGGCCTCTACGCAACCACCCCCACCTCCAACTCCTCCCCACAAGGGGGAGGAGAGCCTCGCGCTCCGTCCGATCTACGTGGTCATCGCCCTCCTCATCCTCCTCCCCGCCCTCGCCCTCTGGCGCTTCGTCGCGACCCTCCCGCCCCTCGACCTGACCCAGGCGAGCCTCCGCTCCACCGTCATCCTCGATCGGGACCGCCATCTCCTGCGCCCCTTCGCCACCGCCGATGGGCGCTGGCGGCTGCCGGTGACGGGGGCGGACGTCGATCCGCGCATGCTCGCCATGCTGAAGGCCTACGAGGACCGGCGCTTTGCCGACCATCCCGGCATCGACCCCGCCGCGACCCTGCGTGCCGCGTGGCAATGGCTCCGGCACGGCAGAATCGTCTCCGGGGGCTCCACCCTGTCGATGCAGGTGGCTCGCCTCGTGGAGCCGCGGCCCGAACGCTCGCTCAGCGCCAAGCTTCGGCAGATGGTGCGGGCGGTCCAGCTGGAACGCCGGTTGGGGAAGGACGGCGTTCTCGACCTCTACCTCGCGCTCGCGCCCTATGGCGGCCCGGTGGAGGGCTTGCGGGCGGCGAGCTTCGCCTATTTCGGGCGCGAGCCCGCCCGGCTCTCCTTCGCCGAATCCGCTCTCCTCGTCGGCCTGCCCCAGGCGCCCGAGGTGCGCCGGCCGGATCGCTACCCCGCCCGCGCGCGTCAGGCGCGCGACAGGGTCCTCGACATCGCCGCCGCGCGCGGGGTCATCACGTCCGCCGAGGCGAAAGCCGCCAAGGCCGAACCGGTGCCGGACCAGCGAAAGCCCTTCCCGATGCTGGCGGCCCATGCGGCGGAAGCGGCTCTGGCGGCCGATCCCGACGCGCGGGTCCAGCGCCTCTCTCTCGACGGGCGATTGCAGGCGAGCCTCGAACGGCTGGCCGCCGAGCGCGCCGCCGCCATGGGGCCGGGCATCTCGGCGGCGATCCTCGCCATCGACAACCGCACCGGCGCGGTGATCGCGCAGGTGGGGAGCGCCGGCTATCTCGATGCCAGCCGCTCCGGCGCCATCGACATGACGGGGGCGATCCGTTCGCCCGGCTCGGCCCTGAAGCCGTTCATCTACGCGCTGGCCTTCGAGAACGGCATCGCCCATCCCGAGACCCTCCTCGACGACCGCCCGGTGCGCTTCGCGGGCTCCTACGCGCCGGAGAATTTCGATCTCAGCTACCAGGGCACCGTCACGGCGCGGCGCGCGCTCCAGCTTTCCCTGAACGTGCCGGCGGTGGACCTGCTGGAGGCGGTGGGCGCCGCCCGCTTCATCGCCCGCCTGCGCGGCGCGGGCGCGCGGATCGACCTGCCGCGCGACACGGCACCCGGCCTGCCGGTGGCTCTGGGCGGCCTCGGCATCACCCTCACCGATCTCGCGCGGCTGTTCTCCGGCCTCGCCCGGGGTGGTTCGGTGCCCGACCTGATCCGCCGCCTCGACGGGCCGGCCGCATCGCCCCCGCCGGAGCTGCGCGTCACCGAGCCGGTGTCGGCCTGGTACGTCGCCGATACCCTGCGCGGGGCGCCCCCGCCGGAGAACGCGCTGCCGAACCGGATCGCGTTCAAGACCGGCACCTCCTACGGTTATCGCGATGCCCTGGCGGTAGGGTTCGACCGGCGCGTCACCATCGCGGTCTGGGTCGGGCGGCCGGACGGCAACGCCGTGCCGGGTCTCGTCGGCCGCGTGGTCGCGGCGCCGATCCTGTTCGACGCCTTCTCGCGCTTCGGCGGCGAGCCCGATTCCGTGCCGATGCCCCGCGACGCCCTGGTGACCACCACCGCCGGCCTGCCGCCGCCCCTGCGCCACATCCGCAAGGACGTGCCCAAGACCCTGTCGGCGGCCCTGGGCTCGGCCCTCAAGATCGCCTACCCGCCGGACGGCGCCCGGATCGATCTCGGCCTCGCCGAGCCAGGCCCCGCGCCGAGCCTCGCCCTCAAGGCGCTGGGCGGGGTGCCGCCCCTCACCTGGATGGTCAACAGCCTGCCGGTGGCCGAGAGCGCCCGGCGCCAGTCGGAATGGGCACCGGACGGCGCGGGCTTCGCCAGGATCTCGGTGATGGACGCGTCGGGGGCCAGCGACAGCGTTGTTGTGAGGCTGGAGTGAGGGGCGCTCCGTCGCGGCGTGTCTTGGTGTAACGTCTGGGCGAAAGGTCCAGAACGGGGAAGACGCGAAGTTGTCCCGTCACCTGAAGGCAGACGCTACGAGTTCAAAGGGTTTGGCTCATGGTTCCGCACCTTTTGCTGCGCTTCATGCGCGCGGATCATATGTAGCGGCCAGCCGGCCCCATCTAGATCGCCGCAGTTTAGGAGACCAAGCCATAGCCTCTCGAACAGAACCTGAGCCCGCAGAATCTCAATGTGAAGAGCATTTTGATCGATGATAAGGCGGCCATGCACGATGTCATTCCGCGCCTTAATCATGTCCGGTGCGCGATGAAGCATTTCTTCGGGAATTTTGCGCCAATTATGTCGTATAGCTTTAATCATCCGCACAATGCGCTCGATTAGGTGCATCGTGGGTACGACCGAGAGAGATCGGTTGATTGCGTCACGCTCCGCTTGCGTTAGAGTGAGTTGCGCAGCCTCACGGCGGACGTCCTTGGACAGTTTCTTCCAGCGCCTGCGATTGATCGTCTCGCGAGTAAACCCCTTATATTGCTCAAAGGCCTCGATCAGGCGTTCGATGGCTTCGATACACGCTGTAAGCCTGCTCTCCATAACGCCTGAACTGTAAGAGGTTGCATAGCCATATGCTGCGGCATGGAGGAGTTCACAATTGTTCTCCATTGCAAGCAGCGCTGTGGCACCCTTTGCAAGATAAGGTTCGATCCTAGCGAAAAAAGGAGGATCAAGCCGCTCTGGATCGCGCCCACGAGGCTCCAGCCGGACATTGTAAAAAGTCATATCGTGCGAGCCCGTTCCAGCCTTTACTTCCGCAAGTAAGTCGATGAATTGCCGGAAGCGGAAAACGAGCAGTACACGCAGAAGCAACCACAACCGCTCGGCTGCAGCAAAAAATAAAGTTTCGTCAGCGCATGGGCCGATCGGTGCTATTTCAATGCCTGGCAATTCGATCCGCTCTTGTTCCTGCGCAGTACGGCTGTCGTCGCGGTATTGTGCGAGGCGCAAGAGACGAAAACGAATGTTGAGCGCCCTGATCGGCTGCCAGGACCCTGCCAGCCTAAGTGGATACGGCACCCGCGAGTTGATGCGCGGCACGCGCCAGTCGCGCGGCCGTTGAAGAAAAATATACTCGGCTGTTAGGCCACCAAGCCCCCCGGCGCGTTGATGGGTATGCGCCTTCAGAATCTCGATGTCGGCGAAGGGCTGAATCGAATCATGGCCGATTGTAATGCCTTCTGTCATTCCACTTGTGCGCAGCCAACCGGTTCCTAGTTGGCGGCAGCTGTAGCTGGGATCATTTGACAGTATCCAATCTGACCGTGAGTATAACTCCCACTGGATCACGCCGTCGGTGTTGAGCCCAAGCAACTCGACTGCTTTCTCCCTAGATCCAATTAATGTGATGCGATTGTCATAGAGATAGTGAGCGTCCTGATGAAACACTGCTGAGACCTGCAGCTGCCTCCCATCCGGGTCCTCGATCACGAGCGTGGCGGCTCGCTCAAATTTGCAGTCGCGCATATGCGAAATTTGATTGAGGACGACGCACTCCGCAAGCCGAGAATGACCCAGGCATGCCGATCGTCACGCCGGACTATCGCAAATTCGTGCGTCCTTCGGCTCGGCCAAGCTTCGAAGGTGGAGGGCCGGCGCGGAGGATCATGTTCCACTTCAGAAATCAGGGCGCACCGCCGAACAGGCGGCATGCGAACTTTGGCGCGACTCGGAGGCACCAGATCGATTGCGAGCTCGTCCGAGGCGGGGGCGTCCGGAACAACGCCGACGCTTTGACCTAACCGGGCAGGACGACCACCTTCGTCTTCACCGGCGTCCGCGAGTACAGGTGGATCATGTCCTGGCTGAGCAGGCCGACACAGCCGCTCGTAATGCCCGAGCCGATCGAGTCGGGCTCGCTCGAGGCGTAGATCGTGTAGAGCGTGTAGGCGCCGTTCTGGTAGAGATGGAGGGTGCGGGCGCCGAGAGGGTTGTCGAGGCCGCCCGGCATGCCGCGGGCGTATTTGGCCACCTCCGGCTGGCGCTGGATCATCTCCTTGGGTGGCGTCCAAGTCGCCCATTCGGACTTGCGGCCGACATAGGCGTCACCGCTCCACAGGAACCCGGCACGGCCGACATTGGCGCCGTAGCGGGTGGCGGCCCCATCCTCCTCGATGCGGTAGACGTAGAAGTTGCCGGGATCGACGATGATCGTGCCGGGCGCTTCCTTGGTTTCGTAGCGCACCGTCCGGCGATAGTATTTTGGGTCGACCTTCCTGATGTCGGTGGCCGGGATCGGGAATTTCTCGTCCGGCATCGGACCGTAGATCTTCGCCGCCTCGGCGAGGATCAGGCCGTCGGTCGTCGCGCAACCGGCGAGCCCCAGCGCGCCGAACCCGGCGGCCGAGCCGGCCAGGAACGAACGGCGGCTGAGACGCCCCGTCCTTCCACCGAGCCGGGCACTCTCGTCCATCCCGAAGGCAGCGGCCTTCCCAGCGTCCATCGTCATGATTCCGGACTTTCCTGTCCTGTGGCCCGACGGCACAACGCTCCGGCGAACGAGCTGCCTGCCAAGCTGAGTTAACCGACCCCCGACTTGACTGGCAAGCTCGGCACTTCCTCTCGATCCATCCTCTCGAAGCAAGGGGTAGCTCCTGCAACGGCGGCGATCCTCGCGTGCGGCACGTCACGCCAAAGGCGCACGAATTCGTATGTCCTCCGGCTCGGCCAAGCTTCCAAGCGGCCGAGTGATTCGACGGACGAAGGGGCGGCGGACATGAATGAGGATCGGACATGAGCGGCAGCATGGTCCCGGCGACCGATCCCCTCGCCGTCGCGGAAGCGGCCCTGGCCGACGTCGCTTCATCCCTCGAACCGGCGAGCGCACGACGCCTGCCGCTGGCCCTCAAGCTCGCCTATACGGCCTTCATGGCGGTGCTCGTGCCCGTCTACTGGAGCTGGTACGGGCCGACCAACTTCCTCTATTTCTGCGACGTCGCCCTGCTGCTCACCCTGGTGGGGATCTGGCGGGAGAGCCCGCTCCTCGTCTCCATGCCGACGGTGGGCATCCTGGCGCCGCAGATCCTGTGGGTGGCGGATTTCGTCGCCGAACTCGTGGGCGTGCCGCTCACCGGCATGACCGCCTACATGTTCAAGGCCGAGAACCCGCTGTTCCTGCGCGGGCTCTCGCTGTTCCACGGCTGGCTGCCGTTCCTGCTCGTCTACCTGGTCCGGCGCCTCGGCTACGACCGGCGCGCCTGGGCGGCGTGGTCCGGCCTCGCCATCGCCGTGTTGCTGGTGTGCTTCTTCCTGATGCCCGGGCCGCGCCCCGATGCCGGGCTCACGCCCGTGAACATCAACTACGTCTGGGGCATGAGCGACGCCGTCGCCCAGACGATGATGCCGGCCTGGGCCTGGTTCACGAGCCTTCTCGTCGTCATCCCCCTCGTCCTGTGCGGGACGACCCATCTCGTCCTGCGCTGGCTCATGCCGGCGCCGGCCGGGCGGTAGAGCCCCATCAGCTCCCGGATTTCCGCACGGCGTCGGAGACGGTGATGGGCTTGGGCAGCAGACCGAGGCGGTGGAACGTATCGGCCACCTTCTGCTGATCGGCGATCACGGCCGCGTCCAGCGGAGTCACGCCGTAGGTCAGGCGCTTGAGGGCCACGGTGAGGACCGGCGCCGGGATGCCGATGGCGGGGGCCAGTTCGGCGGCCACCGCGGCGGTGTTGTCCTTGGCCCAGGCGTCGATCTCGCCGATCGCGGCGAGGGTGGTATCGAGCGCCTCCTTGTTCGCGTCGGAGAACCGGCGCGTCGACAGGTAGAACTGCCGGTTCGGCACGATGTCGGTGCCGTTGACGAGGGTCCGCGCGCTGGTGGCCCGCTCGCCCGAGGCGAGGAAGGGGTCCCAGATCACCCAGGCATCGACGGCGCCGCGCGAAAAGGCCGCGACCGCGTCGCCGGGCGCGAGGAAGACCGGCGTCACCGCCTCGTAGGGCACGCCGGCCTTGGCCAGAGCCTCGACCAGGAAGTAATGGACGTTCGAGCCCTTGTTCAGGGCGATCTTCTTGCCGCGCAGATCGGCGACGGTCTTGATCGGGCTGTCCTTGGCGACGAGGATCGCCTCGCCCAACGGTGCCGCCGGCTCGTGGGCGACGTAGAGGAAATCCGGGTTGTTGGCCTGCCCGAAGATCGGCGGCGCCTCCCCGGCAGAGCCGAGATCGATGGCCCCGGCATTCAACGCCTCCAGCAGCGGTGGCCCCGAGGGAAATTCGGCCCAACTCACCCGGTAGCCGAGCGGCGCCAGCTTCTTCTCCAGCAGGCCCTTGCCCTTGAGCAGGACCAGCGTGCCGTATTTCTGGTAGCCGATGCGGATGACCTTGTCCTCGGCGCGCGCCAGCAGCGTACCGAGGATCAGGAACGCGAGGGCGGTGAGGAAGGCGAGGGTCGTCTGCCGAGGCGGGGAGAGGGTGCGCGCGGTGGAACGGGGCATGGAATGTCCTCGTACAGCGTCTGGAACAGGTGACCGGTGAGAGCGCCGCCTCTCCCCGCTGGCGGGGAGAGGACCGGATGCACCTTGTCGTGCATCCGGTGAGTGCAGGCGAAGCCGGAACGAGGGTGAGGGGGGACTCACCGGAAAAACCTCCTTCGGCGTCAGCCCCGCACCGTCGGCTGCCGCCTCGCCGCGAAGACGACGGAGTAGTCGTCGCGGCCCTGTCCCCGTGAGCGGGGAGAGGCGATGCTCTCCCTCAATGCGCCGCGATGCGCCGGCTGGGGACGATGTCGTTGGCGATGACTTCGCCGAACGGGCCGTTGTTGCGGGCGTTGCTCGGGGGAACGCCGGTGGTGGCGCGAAGCGGCAGCTTCGGGAAGACGAGTTCGGCGAAGCGGTAGGCTTCTTCCAGATGCGGGTAGCCAGAGAGGATGAAGCGATCGATCCCGAGATCGATGTATTCCTTCATCCGGTCCGCCACCTGATCGGCCGAGCCGACGAGCGCCGTGCCGGCGCCGCCGCGCACGAGGCCGACGCCGGCCCAGAGGTTGGGCGAGACTTCGAGCTTCGAGCGGTCGCCGCCATGCAGCGCCATCATCCGGCTCTGGCCCACGGAATCCTGGCGCTTGAGAGTGGCCTGCGCCCGCGCGATGGTCTCGTCGTCGAGGCGCGAGATCAGGCTCTCGGCCGCCGCCCAGGCCTCGCCCTCGGTCTCGCGGACGATGACGTGGAGGCGGATGCCGTAGGAGAAGGTCTTGCCCTTGCGGTCGGCGGCTTCCTTCGCCTTGGCGATCTTCTCGGCGACACCCGCCGGAGGCTCGCCCCAGGTCAGGTAGACTTCGCAATGCTCGGCCGCGACTTCGATGCCGGCCGGCGAGGAGCCGCCGAAATACAGAGGCGGATAGGGCTTCTGGACCGGCGGGAAGATGAGCCGGCCATCCTCCACCTTGAGATGCTTGCCTTCGTAATTCACCGTCTCGCCGGACATCAGCCCGCGCCAGACATGCAGGAACTCGTCGGTGACGACATAGCGCTCGTCATGATCGAGGAAGACGCCGTCGCCGCGCAATTCCACCGGATCGCCGCCGGTGACGACGTTGATGAGGAGGCGCCCGTCCGAGATCCGGTCCAGGGTCGCGGCCATGCGCGCGGCCATGGACGGCTCCTGTAGGCCGGGACGCACCGCCACGAGGAAACGCAGGCGCTTCGTCAGGGCGGCGAGAGCCGAGGCGATGACCCAGGAATCCTCGCAGGAACGGCCGGTGGGCAGCAACACGCCGTAATAGCCGAGTTCATCGGCGGCCTGCGCGATCTGGCGGAGATAGGCCAGCGACACGTCGCGGGCGCCTTCCTGCGCGCCGAGGTAGCGGCCGTCGCCGTGGGTGGGAAGGAACCAGAGGACGTCGGTCTCTGCGGTCATGGCATGCTCCTGATGTTGTGCCGGTGGAATCGCGCTCGTCCGGGGATCAGACCGGGGCACGGTCCTTCAGCAGATGGTCGAGGATACGGCCTTCCAGCCGCGCGAGTTCGGGGTCGCCGCGCCGGCGCGGGCGGGGCACGTCCACGGTCAGGTCGAGGGCGACGCGGCCCTCCTCCAACACGAGGATGCGGTCGGCCATGGCCGCCGCCTCGGCGACGTCGTGGGTGACGAGGATGGCGGTGAAGCCCTGGTTGCGCCAGATCCGCTCGATCATGTCCTGCATGTCGATGCGCGTCAGGGCGTCCAGCGCGCCGAGGGGCTCGTCCAGGGCGAGCAGGCCCGGCCGGCTGACGAGGGCGCGCGCCAGGGCGACGCGCTGGCGCTGGCCGCCGGAGAGGGTCGCCGGCCAGTTGCCGGCCTTGTCGGTGAGGCCGACCTCGGCCAGCACCGCCGCCGCCCGCTCGCGCCGTTCCTGGCGCCGCCCGGCCCCGCCGAGCCCTACGGCGACGTTGTCGACGACCCTGGCCCAGGGCAGCAGGCGCGGCTCCTGGAACATGATGCGCTTCGTGGCCGAGCGCGCACCGGGGTTCTCCAGGTCGATACGCCCGGCGCTCGGCTGTTCGAGCCCGAGGATCAGGCGCAGCAAGGTGCTCTTGCCGCAGCCCGAGCGGCCGACGATGGCCACGAACTGGCCCGCCGGGATGTGCAGGTCGAGCCCCTCGATCACCTGATGGCCGTCGAAGGATTTCGACAGGCCGCGCAGGGTGACGGCGACCCCCGTGCCCGTGACGGGCGCGGGGCGCGTGGCCTGGCGGGCCTGGGGCGCGACGGGAACCTCGCGGGGCGGCGCGAGGGCGGCGTCGGGCGCGCGCAGCAGGGTGGAGGCGGTCATGGACGTCGTCCGTGGGGTTGATCGAAGAACGGGGGCATGTCGCGATGCCCCTCAGATGTTCCGGTAGGCCGGGTTCCAGGCGAGGAACGAACGCTCCAGCAGCCGGGTCAGGGTGTCGGCGATCTTGCCGAGGAGGGCGTAAATGACGATGGCCAGCACCACCACGTCCACCAGCATGAACTCGCGCGCCTGCATCGCCATGTAGCCGAGGCCGGACGAGGCCGAGATCGTCTCGGCGACGATGAGCGTCAGCCACATGATGCCGAGCGCGTAGCGCAGGCCGACGAAGATCGATGGCAGCGCCCCGGGCAGCACCACCCGCAGGAACAGGGTGGTGGGCGACATGCCGTAGACCCGGCCCATCTCCACCAGTTGCGGATCCACCGAGCGGATGCCGTGCAGGGTATTGGCGTAGATCGGGAAGAACACGCCGATGGCCACGAGGAAGAGCTTGGCCTCCTCGTCGATGCCGAACCACAGGATCACCAGGGGGATCAGCGACAGGTGCGGGATGTTGCGCACCATCTGCAGGGTCGTGTCGGTGAGCTTCTCGGAGAGCTGCGACAGGCCGTTGGCGAGGCCGAGGGCGAAGCCGATGCTGCCGCCGATGAGGAAGCCGACGGCCGCGCGCAGGAAGCTGATCCAGAGGTTGGTCCAGAGTTCACCGGTCTTGCTCGCCTGCCAGCCCGCGGCGATCACGTCCGAGGGGGCGGGCATGAAACGGGTGGAGACGAGGCCGGTGGAGGCCGCGGCCTGCCAGCCGGCGATGATCGCCACCGGCACGAGCCAGGGCGTCAGGCGGCCGAGGATGTCGGAACCGAGGGTTGTCTGCCGTGACATGTGTCCAGCCCTTGCTGACTGAGGCTCTGTAGGAGGCGCCGATCCCGGCGCCTCCCGGTCGTCCGAGCGGGCTATCGGTTCGGAGCGGCGAAGGCGGTGGCCGGCGCGGCCTCGAACGAAGCCGAGGGCTTCTCCCGTGCGCCGAGCAGCGCGGCGAGCTGGGCCGCAGCATCGGAAACGCGGCCCCGCACGCCCTCGTCGACGAGGACGCCGTCGGAGAAGTCCGCGTCGCTGCCATAGACCGAGGTCGGGACGGTCTGCGCGCTGAAGAAGCCGAAGAGGGGCCGCAGGGAATGCTCGACGACGAGGGCGTGCCGCGCGCCCCCGCCCGTGGCCGAGAGCACGACGGGCTTGCCCGCCAGGGCCGCCGGATCGACGAAGTCGAACAGGTGCTTGAACAGGCCGGTATAGGCGCCCTTGTAGACCGGCGTTCCGACGATGAGCGCGTCCGCGTTCTCGATCGCCTCCAGGATGCGCCGAGCGGGCAGCGAGAGCTGGTCGCGCGACCAGGCCGCGCCGAGGCCTGTCCCGGCATCGACCACGTCGAACAGGCGGATGTCGGCGCGCAGCCGCGCGCCGGTCGCCTCGGCAACGGCTTCGACCAGCGCCCGCGTCTTGGAGGGACGCTGCAGGTTGGCGCTGAAGCCGACGATGCGCGGAAGCGGGCCTGAGAAAGAGCTGCCTTGAAGGGACATCGAGCGCCTACCGATCGGGTACGGGAATGCGCCGGGGACTTTGATCCGAACGCGCCGTCCAGTCATGGCGGGCCGTCCGGTCATGGAATGCCCCTCGGCATCGTTACCGAAATGTGATGGCAGCGGCGATCCGGGTCAACGAAACGTGCTTTTAAAAGAACGATGCATGGGAGATCGGTCTTCGGCAAGACGTCCCCGTAGGAGATGAAACTTTCAACTTGGCAATTTCATGCAGAATCACGGCCCATGGACGGGGTCGGCCTGGAAGAACGCTCCACCTGAACCGGACAGGGTTCGGTAAACCGAACGCCGCGAGGCGCTAGACCAATGCGTCGCCATGGCTCGATTGCAGGACGATGGGCTGGAAGGCCCGCAGGAGCGGCATGTCGAGCTTGCCCGTCATGCCGAGCATGATCGCATGGGCCTCGGCATGCGGGAGTGGATTGCGATAGGCCCGCCGCTCGGTGAGGGCCGAGTGGATGTCGCAGATCGTCACGAGGCGGACGAGATCCGGAATCGCATCGCCGGTGAGGCCGGCCGGGTAGCCGCTGCCGTCGAGCATCTCGTGATGATGCCGGACCACGTCGAGCATGGCGGCATCGAACCCCTCCTGCCTGGCGAGCATGTCGGCACCGGCGGCGGCATGGGTGCGCATGGTCGCCATCTCGGCCGAGGTCAGCGCACCGGGCTTGTTGAGGATGGCCAGAGGAATCTTCGATTTGCCGATATCGTGCAGCAACGCGGCTTTCGCGAGGCGCTTCCGGTCGGCCCGGGGAATCTTGAGGTGGAAGCCGAAGGCCGCGGCAAAGCCGGCGACGCTGAGGGAGTGCTGGTAGAGGAGTTCGTCGTAGCGTCCGATCACCTCGAGCCACGCGCGGATGCCACCCTCGGAAACGGCCTCCAGAATCACGTCGGTTCCCGCATCGGCCTCCTCCGAGGAGATCGGCCGATCGGCTTGCGCCGCATGGAACAGGTCCGCCACCACGGAGCAGGCGCGGTGCGCCCTGCCTTCCAATGCGGCGGTCTCGCCGGCGTGACGCGTGCGCAGCTTCTCGCCGGCATCGATGAGGCTGAACAGGAGGGAGAGAATGGTCGGGCGTGGGGTATCGGCCGCCGTGACGCGCAGGGCCGGATTCGCCCTGTCCGGGATGTGGGCGGGCGCATTCGTGAGAACGAGGCAGGGCACGCGCATCTCCAGGAGACGGACCACCCAGGCCGCCGCTACGCCGTCACGGGGATCCAGATCGATGACGGCGACGACGGGCAGGATGGCGGGAGCCGACTGGTCCCCGAGAACGCTGCGGCAGGGCATGATGGTGGTGATGGCGCGCGCCAGCAGTCTCACCCGGTCCGGTCGATCCGATACGATGAGGACGGACTTGTCTTGTGTCACGATCCGATCCGCTTCAGACCGGCAAGGTCTGGGTTCGTGCCCAAACACAGGCGCGCTCGCGAGTTTTACAGAAACAAATCCCTATAAATTGTTTCTTTTCGCAGAACGAACCCGATGCCGTCCGATCTATCATCGACACCTTGAACCGAGATAGTTCTCCTGTCGGAACCATGGCGCGGGGTCGTCCAATCCTGTCGTCCTGGTTAACCGGATGGAATGGAATTTGCTCGCACTCCGCCAGATTGCGAGGCGGTAACTGTCTGTAGAGGCCTTTGGGTTAGTGCTGTCGGGCAGTGAAGGTGGGCGCTCACCGTGCGGCACCTTCCGCCATCGGGAGGAGGATGCTGTGCTCGCGCGGGACTTCAAATCCTTCTTCGAGACATCGAAGCGTAACGGTATCATCCTGTCGTTCGGCGGCGACATCTCGGAGAACGTGCTGTTTTCCCTCGGCGAAGTCCTGAAGCTTCGGATGATCCAGGGTGAGACGGACGCGACCATCGCCAAGCGGGTGTTCTCGATCTTCGTCGAGCAGGCCCAGAACATCATTCGTTACTCGGCCGACAAGCTCCCCGGGGACAAGGCGTCCTGCGGCATGATCAGTGCCGGGATGATCGTGGTCGGCGTCGAGAACGCGCGCTTCTTCGTCGTGTGCGGCAACGAGGTCCCCAAGGCCGATGCCGCCGTTCTGCATGAGCGATTGGACCACATTGCCGGCATGTCCAGCGAAGAACTCAAGCGTTTTTACCGCGAGAAGCTGCGCCAGCCCCCCGACGAGGGCAGCCTCGGAGGGAGCATCGGCCTGATCGAGATCGCTCGCCGGTCGAGTGCTCCCGTCGAGTTCGATTTTCACGATCTCGGCGACGAGCGCAGTCTGTTCTGCCTCAAAGCCTATATCTGACGGCGCCCCGGCGATGGACCGCATTCAAATTCCGGCGACCGCCCGATCCCCCGAGGTGGATTTCGACTTCGCAGCCGGCCGTTTCAGGCTGAGTGGCGAATCGTATCCGGAGGATGCCGCAGCCTTCTTCGGCCCCCTGCTCCAGTCCCTGCGGTCCTACCTCGCCCTGTCGGGTCCGGAACCGATCGTGTTCGAGGTCGCCCTCGTCTATTTCAACAGTTCCAGCGCCAAGGGACTGATGAACCTGTTCATGCCCCTCGAGGCCGCCGCCGGCGAAGGCCGTGGCGTCACCATCCGCTGGCTCTACGCCGAGGGCGACGAGACCATCGCCGAGGCCGGGGAGGATTTCGCCTCCGACTTTTCCCATGCACGTTTCGATCTCGTCGAGACCTCGCAGGCGGGGAACTGACACGGATGAAGGTCAAGCCCGGGGTCGTTCCGCCAACCGACCATCCCCCCGTCGTCGGCGACGCGTTCAGTCTGTACGATACCGAGGAAGCGGTCCTGGGGAAGACCGATGGGATGCTGGCGGGGCTCGCGCAGGTCGCGGGCGGCGTCCAGCAACTCGCCGAAGCCTACCGGCGCAGTTATCGCGAGCAGCGCCGCCTCGTGAGGATGAGCGACCGGATGCAGCTCGACCTGCAGAAGGCGAATCACCGCCTCGCCGAGCAGCAACGCGACCTGCAGGCCCTCAACGAGGCGCTGTCCGGCGAGATCGAGCATCGGACCCGGCTCGAAGCGAAGCTGAGGCATCTGGCCGATACCGACGACCTCACCGGCGCGGTGAGCCGTCGCCGTTTCATGGAGATCAGCCAGCGTGAATGGCTGCGATACGAGCGCGACCGGATTCCCGCCTGCCTCCTCATGGCGGATCTCGACCGGTTCAAGCGCCTCAACGACGAGTTCGGCCACGCCGCCGGAGACGCGGCCCTCGCCAGTTTCGTCGAGACCTGCCGGAGGCGCCTGCGCAAGGTGGACGTGATCGGCCGCATGGGCGGCGAGGAATTCGCGATCCTGCTCACCGAGATCGGGGCCGATGCCGGGCTCACGGTGGCCGAAGACATCTGCCGCCTCGTCGGGGAAACCGGCGTGGCGTGGCCCGGAGGACCGCTGGCGCTCTCCGTCAGCATCGGCATCGCCGCCATCGAGGGAACCGAGACCTTCGAGCAGACCCTGGGCCGGGCCGATGCCGCGCTCTATGCGGCCAAACATGCCGGACGGGGCTGTGTCCGCCCGTCCCGCGGCCCTTCTGCAGACGGACCGCCGCCGCCATGACGTTCGATCCTGCGGCCGAGACGGCATCGCCCGCCGTCGCCTCCCCCACCCGCAAGCGCTCCTTGAGGGGAGGCGGTCCCCTGCGCGGCGACGACTTCCTGGAACTGGCCGGTTTCACCGACGTGTCGACATCCGCGCCCGGTACGATGCGGCCGGGCGCCCTGCGCGGTTCGGCCCGCGGGCGCGACCTCGACAGTCTGGCGCACACCCTGTTCCTGCGGATCTACCCGGTGATCGCCATCGTGGTGCTGGCGACGCAGGTCGGCATCGCCTGGGTGAACTACAACGACAGTCTCAGGCTCTATACCGAACGGGCGAACCTTCTCGTCGCCCTCACCGCCCAGGCCATCGCCCGACCCGATTGGAGCGAGCGGCCGGACGTCTACACGACCCAGGTCCAGGCGCTGACCCTCGATCCGGCGTTCCGCTTCGTCCGTGCCTGGAACGCGGAGGGCGGCCTGGTGATGTCCATCGGCGAGATGCCGGGGGGACGCGGCATCGAGCTCATCCGCGCCTCCACCGCCATCACCCTGGCGGGCCAGGCGAAGCCCGTGGGAAGCCTGACGCTGGGACTTTCCACCGAAGCCCTGCGCGCCAATGCCGAGAAGCAGGCGCTCCTGGCGGTCGGGGCGAGCCTGGTGCTGATGCTGGCCTTCGTGCTGACCCTGCATGCCAACGTGCGCAAGCACGTCCTCGCCCCCCTGAAGCGCCTGCTGCTCGCCATGCGCGAGGTCGAGCACAAGCGCTGGTCGACGGTGGCGTTCGACGGCGCCATACGGGCCAGCAACGAGATCGACGTGATCTCCTCGGCCTTCAACCGCATGGTGGAGGGCCTGCGCGCCGGCGACGAGGCGAAGCAGCTCCTCGCCGACCTCGAACTCGCTCATGCCAAGCTCGCCGACGCCAACCACCAGGTCATGGAGAGCATCGGCTACGCCCGTCGCATCCAGACCTCCGTCCTGCCCGACCGGATGGCACTGGCCGGTGCGGGACTCGATGTCGCCGTGCTGTGGGAGCCGCTGCATCAGGTCGGCGGCGACTATTTCTGGCTGGAACGCCTCGGTGACGTCAGCATCATCGTCGTGGCCGATTGCACCGGCCACGGCGTACCGGGCGCGTTCATCACGCTCATCGTCGCCACCGCCCTCGACCGCGTGCTGCACGAGCGCGGCCTGCGCTCGCCGGCCGAGATCCTGACGGTCCTCGACGAGATGGTCCGCGCGCAGCTGCGCCAGGACGGGCGCGGTTCGGATTCCGATGACGGGCTCGATTGCGGCCTGTGCATCTGGGACCCGGAGGCACGGCGCCTGACTTTCGCCGGCGCCGGCCTGTCGCTCACCACCGTCACGGATGCGGGGGTGACCCGGATCAGGGGGGCCAAGCGGGGACTCGGTTATCCGCGCCAGGGGAGCGAGAGCTTCAGCACCGGGAACGTCACCCTGGACGTGGCGCCGGGCGACACCTTCTACCTGATGACCGACGGCATCACCGACCAGATGGGTATCCACGGTACGCAGCGTCGATTGCTCGGGTATCGCGGCGTCGCGGAGATCCTCCTGCGCACCCGCGGGGAGGAACTCGGCCGGCAGATCGGGACACTGGAAACCGAGCTCGCCGCCTATCGCGGCTCCGAGACACCCCGGGACGACATGACCCTGGTCGCGTTCCGCCCGAAACGACAGGCGTGACCCACCGCTCCGTGACCGAAACGATCGTCGCCCGGTGCGCTGGCACACGCTAAGCCCCATGACAATTCGGCACTATCTACGCCTGCCATTCGAGAGATCGCATCGCAACGCCTCAACCTTGCCGTCATGATGGACGAAGAGAGCTGGTATTCGGGGCGCGATCTTGGTTTGCCTCTGCTGCGTTTCTATACATTCGAAAAGTCGAGATCGATCATGACACGCTTCCTTGCCGCGTCCGTCTGTCTGGGCCTGCTTGTCGCCATGCCCGTCCAGGCGCAGCCCTCCACCACGGCGCAGCAGCCGGCCCCCAAGCGCATGACCACCGCCATGGGTGTGACGAAGCCGCCGACCTCCACCTTCAACCGGGCCTCGACCGAAGGCGACATGCTCAAGGCGCAGAAGGTCTCCGCCGCCCGCGACAAGGCCTGGGACCGGAAGATGCGGACAACGATGGGTTCGATCTGCCTCGGCTGCTGAAATCCGAGCCCGCGAGGCTCGGTCGATGATCCGGTTCGAAGGCGTCTCCCGCCGCTTTGCCGGCGCGGATCGACCGGCCGTCGACGGGATCGACCTCGACATCGCGGAAGGCACGACCTGCGTCCTCATCGGCCCTTCCGGTTGTGGCAAATCCACCACCCTGCGCATGGTCAACCGGCTCGTGGAACCGGATGCCGGGCGCATTCTCCTCGACGGACGCGACGTGGCGGGGGTCGATCCGGTGCGGCTGCGCCGCGGCATCGGCTATGTCCTGCAGGGTATCGGCCTGTTCCCCCACCGGACCGTCGCCGAGAACGTCGCCACCGTGCCAAAGCTGTCGGGCTGGTCCCGCGCCCGGATCGCGGATCGCGTGGACGAGATGCTCGCCCTCGTCGGCCTCGATCCGCGGGACTACCGCGACCGGAGGCCGGACGAACTCTCCGGCGGTCAGCGCCAGCGCGTCGGCGTCGCCCGCGCGCTCGCGGCTGACCCGGCCGTCCTCCTCATGGACGAGCCCTTCGGAGCCGTGGATCCGGTAGCGCGTAGCCGGCTACAAAGCGAGATCGGCGAGATACTTCGCCGGCTCAATAAGACCGTCATCATCGTCACCCACGATATCGACGAGGCGATGCGGATGGGGGATCGCGTCGTGCTGATGCGCGAGGGCCGGATCGTCCAGGCCGACACGCCGGACCGCCTCCTGATCGCCCCCGCCGACGCCTTCGTGGAGAGCTTCGTCGGCGAGGACCGTGCTCTGCGGCGTCTCGCGCTGACGCAAGCGGGTGTCGTCGCGGTTCCCGGTGAGGCCGCGGATGCGCCGTCCGTCACGGCCGAGACATCGCTGAAGGACGCCCTGGCGCTGCTTCTCTCCACTGGCGCCGATCACCTCGCGGTGACAGGGAACGGTGCCCCCGCCATTCTGACTCTCACCGCGATCCGGGAAACCGCATCGCGGCGGACCTGATCGCGCGTTCGTCAAGGCCGAGCGCATCGAGGGAGGATAACCCCCCTCACTCCGCCGCGTCGGAGACCCGGAACGTCTCGATTCCCTGCCGCTCCGGGTTGATGGCCGCCAGCGCGCGCTTGGCCGTCTCCAGCGGATGCTCGGCTTCGATCCGCACCGAGGTCAGGTCCGGGCTCTTATAGACGGTGACGATGGTGTCCATCACCTCGGTGAGCGTGGTGCGCTTGTCCTCCGGGGCGGCGATGAGGAGTTGCAGCCCCCAGGCTTGATAGAGGTCCACCAGGGCCTGCGAGTTGCGCACGTCGAGTTTGGAGAAGGCCTCGTCGAGGAGACAGAGGCCCAGACCGGGATTCTCGTCGCCGGGCCGGTCGCCGGGGTAATAGGCTGAGGCGAGCGAGGCGGCGATGGCCACGTAGAACGGCGCCTGCGCCTCGCCGCCCGAGCCGCGCAGGGCCCGGTTCGACATGGTGGTGCGGTTGCCCGCCTTGTCGCGCATGCCGATCTCGTAGACGAAATAGTTGCGGTAATCGGCGAGCCGCGCCGCGCTCTCGTCCCCGGCGATCAGGGCGGTGATCTCCTCGATGGCGGCGGCGAGCGGCCCCGAAGGCGCTTCCTCGCCTTCCCCCGGCAGAATCGCCTGCGCCGCGTCGGCCGAGCGAGCCACCTCTGTGGCGAGGGCATGCACGGCGGCGTAGCGGCGGTCGACGGTCGCCTCGAACGCGTAGGTCTGGCCGGTGAAGGTCTGGGTGGAGAGGCGTTCGTTCAGGGCGTCGAGGCGGGTGCGGACCCGCTCGAACTTGTCGGCGAGGCGCGTCAGCAGGTCCTCGGTCATGAGGCGGCGCATCTCGCCCTCTGCCCGCACCGCCTGGTCGCGATAGCGCCGCAACTCGTGGCCCGCGACCTCGTCATGGGCGCGGGCGACCCAAGAGAAACCGAAGGAGGCCGGGGCGTCGCCGTTGCCGAGCGGGTTCTCGATCCGCCATTGCACGCAATATTCGGCGAGATCGCGCTCGGCGGCACGGCCTTGCGTGCGCGCCGTCTCCATCGCCTCGCGGGCGGCGCCGCGCGCCGCATTGGCCAAAGCCGCCAGTTCCTTGGATTCGAGGCCTGCGGCGTCGGCCCGGGCCTTCGCCACCGCCAGCGGATCGAACCCGCCCGGCCGGACGAGTCGGATGCGGACGGAATCACCGGCGATCCAGCGTGCATGGGCGCTGCGCCTTGCCTGGAGCGCGCCGCGTATCGCCTCCCGCGCGGTGGCGACCTTCGCCTTCAGCCCCGCTTCCTCGCCGAGCAGCGCGTCGCGCTTGGGCTCCAGAACTTGGACCAGCTCCGTGAGATAGGCCGAGCGCTCCTTGGCAAGCTCCTTGAGCTCGGCCTCCAGCGCGCCGGTATCGGCCTTCTCCACCGCCTCGCGCTCGGTGGTGAGGCTGCGCCGGCGCCCTTCCATGGCGTCGGCCTCCTGGCGCAGAGAGACGATGTCGAGATTCGCTTCCGCGAGGCGGACCCGCAGCATGGCGGCGATGCGGGCGGCCTCGCGCAGCACGCCCGCCTCACCGCGCAGGCGCCGCGCCTCGGCCACCGCGCGCTCCAGGTTCTGCCGTCCCTCGGCCGTGGGGCCGCGGCTGCCCCGCGTCATCATCAACTGGACCGGCCGCACCACGGAATAGGCCATGCCCGAGGTGGAGCGGCCGCTCGGCGCCACGGCGCGGCTCATATGGGCGAGGGCCGCGTCGTTGGGGGCGAGATCGTAGCCCCCGAGACGCGCGGCGAGGAAGGCCTGGGCGTGAGGATCGCGGGTCTCGATCAGCGAGATCGGCCCCTCGTCGTCGCGCCCGCCCCGGCGCCGCGCGGTGTCAGTGGTCTTGACCAGCAGGCAGCGGTAGAACTGGCTCTTGCGGGCCTCGAGATGGGCGAAGGCTTCGTTGAGCCTGTCCGGCTCCACCACCAGGGCCTCACGGGCGCCGCCGAGCAGACCCTCCAGGGCCGGCCCCCATTTCGGATCGGTGATCTCGGCGAGCTCGCAGATCGGCGTGGCCTCGATCCCCAGCCGGGCCAGCTCGTCGCGAAAGCCCGCCGTGTCGGAGGAGAGGCGGGCGCCGCCCGTTCGCCCGGTGCCGATCTCGGCCGAGAGGGCCTGCGCCTCCTTCTCCTGGGCCCGGGCGCGCAGGGCCATATCCTCGGCGGCGGTGTCGAGGGGGGTGGCGATGTCGGGCAGGGCCGCGAGCATCTCGATCAACCCGCCGAGGGGGCCGTCGATGCGCAGGGATTCCTCCGGGGGCGCCTCGCGGCGCAGGCCGGAGCGCGAGCACGCGGCCACGATCCTGGCGGCGTCGGGATCGATCCGCTGAATCTCGGAGAACAGGGTGTTGAGCTTGCCCGCCTCCTGCACCATCCCCACGAGGTCGGCGACGCGGGCGGAGAGGTCGCGCTTGTCGCGCGCCAGCATGGCGAGGCCGGCATTGGAGGCGGCGAGCCGCCCCTCGCCCTGGCTCCCGGCGAGCATCGCCTTCTTGCCGGCGATCTCCCCGTCGATCTCGCGCACGAACCCCTGGCTGGTGGCCACACTCTCGCGGGCGATGCGCAGGCGCTCGGCTACCTCGCCGAGCCTGGAGCGGGCGGTCGCGTAATCGAGGATGCGCCGGCGCAGATCGGCGCCAGCGGCGCGCAGATCGTCGAGGGTGGCCGAGAGGCTGGCCTCGGCCCAGGTCTCGTAGCGCTTCAGGATGCGCCCGAGATGCGTGAGTCGGCGCTCCAACTCCTCGATCGTCTCCAGCAGGCGGCGCCAGTTCTCCACCGACTGGCGGATGCGGGCGACGTCCAGGGGCTCCGGTTCGAGCACGAAGGAGCGCACGAAGGCGGAGGAATCGAAGATCGGCTTGAACGCCACGGCGTTGGAGAAGGTGCGCAGGAAATGCCGTGGCTCCGGACTCGACGCCCCCTCGCGCATCAGCGCCAGCAATTCGGCGGTGAAGCGCTCGCCCGACGAGCGGAATTCCTCGAACCGGTCGGCCTGGATGCGCAGGTCCTTGGCGATCTCCGGCCAGGGCGCGACGAAGCTGCCCTCCGCGGTCTCGCGGACGTAATCGGCGATCTCGAAGCGATGGCCGACCGCGATGAAGCGCGACAGCGTGGTCTCGCGGCTGTCCTCGGCACGGGCCGCCAAAGCGAGGCCCACCGAGACGACGCGGCCGGTGGTCTCGTTCTCGAAGACCAGAACGATCAGTGTCTCGCAGGCCTCGCGGGTCGGGCGTCCGCCCTCGGCCGGGTCGCTGATCCAGCCGAGGCAATAATCGCGGACCGTGCGGGCGCTGCGCCCCGAGGCGGAGGCGTTGAGGGCGAGGCGGCTGGCATTGTTTCCGGCCAGCACCGTTCCAACGGCATCGAAGATCGTCGATTTGCCGGCGCCCGTCGGCCCCACCAGGGCAGCCGCCCCCCGGATGCGGATCTGCTCGCGCCGGATCAGGTACCAGTTGGAGAGGACGATGTCGGTGAGGCGGTACACCGGTCGGGCGGCTCCCTGCGGGGCGTGTCGGTCGCCCGGCATGGACGCCGTCGGCTCGCGATGCAAGTCGGGTGGCAGCGTCACCTCCTATAGGGGCGGGAGGGTCCGTCCCCGCACCGCAATGTTTTCATGTGAAATCTTTTATTAAGCAGTCCCGATCCCGACCGAAGGCCGACATCGGCGCGTTCGCCGGCACCGGTGACCCGCTGTCAGCCGTCGTCGTCGAGGCGCGCCGCGGCCCAGGCGCGGACCTGTTCCATCCAGGCATCGGGCGAGAGCACGGCGATGCCCGGTAGCAGCATCAGCGGCGTGATCTTCTCGGCCTTGTCGCGTTCGCCCAAGCGCAGGGCACCCTTGCGGGCGAAGAGGCGGAGGATTTCGGTGAGGCGCGCCTCCTCCGGCGCCTCGCTCCGGGCGGCGGTGCGGATCGATTCGGCAATGTCGTCGGTGGTGCATTCGACCACGCCGTCGGTGGTGACGCGGTGCGCGCGCAGCCCCTCCTCGTAGGCGAGACGCAGGGCGAGAAGGACGAGGGTCTCGTCCTTGCGTAGGCGTTCGGCCTGGCCGTCGTGGCGCACCCCGTCCGGGGGCACGCGCAGGAACACCATCTGGTCGCGGGGCGAAACCTCGAACCCGTATCCGAGGCAGGCGAAGTAGCTCTTGAAGAAGGGAGCGTAGTGCCGGGCAAGCTCGTAGGAGCGCCCGATGCCGGGGGTATCGGAATAGATGCACTGGCTCTTGAGCAGCACCTGGAGCGCCCGCGTCAGATCCTCCCCGGAGGGCGCGCGCGTCCCCGGAGGCGGAGGCTCGTCGCCGTCGACGATGGCGCGGAAGGCCTCGATCATCCCGACAATCCATGAAGCGTTGAGGCGGAACACCCGTCCCGCCGTGGCGCCTCGTTACCCGGATCGCGGTCCTTTCACAAAGGCCCGGCGTTCATGCCGCCTGCTGAGTCGCCTTGAACAGCGAGAGGCATTGGGTGTCGCGGTGCATGCTCAGGATCGAGGCGCGGTCGATGGACGGATTCTCGGCGAGCACGCGCTGGACCTCCGCCACGACCCGGTCGTAGCGGGAGGGGTCGAAGTTCCGTTCCAGCGGACTGACGGCGATATAGGTCTCGACCACGAGCACGCGCTCGGATCTCTCCTTGCCCACCTCGACCGCGATCCAGGCGGACTTGATCAAGCATTTCCCGGATGTCATCGGCGTATCTCCCGGTATTCCCGCATCTTCGGCGGGCCTTCGGCAAGCATGATCCCCCTTCCAGCGTCTGCCAAGTCCGAAAACATCAATGTGATCAGGCGGCGGTCCAAGATCGTCACCGATTGTGACCCGATGCGGAGTTCGTCCCCGCTCAGGCGCCGCGTGGGCGAACCGATGCCGGGCGGACTGCCGGGTTTCGGCGCTCCACCAGGAAGTCCGGGCAGTCGAGCCAGCCGTTGGAGACGCGGCCCGCGACCCGCGAGAGGCGGTAGCGCGTGGTCAGGATGCCGTCGAACAGCACGTCGATCTCGCGCAGGCGCTGGAACACCACGAACTCGTCCACATCCGCCACCACGATCTCGGAACCCCGGACGGCGGGGCTCGCCCCGAGCTTGCGCTCGACGAAGGCGATGACGCGCTCCGGCGTCACCATCACCCGCTGGCGGAAGGCGTCCTTGGCCAGGATGAAGGCCTCGATGGCAGGGTCGAGATGGATCTCCGGCAGCGGCTCGGACAGGATCGCCGCGCGCCGCATGCGGGGGGTGTAGAGATGCGGCTCGCCGATGGGCGGACGCAGGAGCGAGACCTCGGCGAAGGGACCGGTCTCCGACCATTCGGCGGCGCCCACCGCCCGCAACGCCGCGGCGGTACGCTCGATCCGGTCGGAATCGCGATGGTCGGTGTAGCGCAGGGCCGCCGCGATCCGGCGCTCCAGGCGTGCCACGATGTCGGCCACGGCGTCGAGATGCCGGTCGAGCCCCTCGAAGATCGAGAGGATTTCGGCGAGATCCGCCCGCACCGCCCGCTCGGCCAGGGACAGGTCCTGTGCCCTCCCTTCGCGCAGCCCCGCTTCGGCGAGAGCCCGCAGGGTGAGGTCGTCGCGCAGGGCGCGGCCCGCCTCGCGGACGATGCCGGAGCGGAAGCGGAACGGGTTCAGGCGCGTGTGCAGGGTGCGGTAGTCGCTGACGAGATGGCGCGCGACGAACTCCTCGAAATAGAGGCGGAACGCGACGCCCTGGTCTTCCTCGCGCAGGATCCGCTCCTCGATCTTGCGCATCGAGCCGGCGAGGCTGCGCAGATGTCCGAGGAAGGCGCGCGAGGCCTTGGCCGCATTGACCAGGGCCTCCGAACGTTCGGCCGGGTTGGCCACCGCGCTCTCCAGGCTACCCAGTACCTCCAGTACCGCGCCGCCATAGGAGCGGGTCTCGCCCCGGTCGAGACGGGCGAGTTCCTCGATGACGAGGCGGGCATCCGGATCGAAATCGACCACCGGCACGTAGCGCTCGCGCCGTTCCACCAGCCAGCCGGCGTCGAGAAGCCGCCGGTAGACCGCCGAGCGTCGCTCCACCGGATCGACCGGCGTGGCCTCGTCGTCGGCGATCTCGCCCTGGGACCAGTCGGCGGAGAAATCACCGATGGAGGCGAGCAGCTCGCTCTTGCGCAGGGGTTCGGTGGTCTCGGCGAACACCCTGGCATGCAGATGCAGCAGCAGCGCCGCGTTGAAGGCCCGGCTCGGCGAGGCAAGCGGCTTGAACAGATCGTCGGGGAGGCGGGTGAACAGCATGGCGGCGCTGGTGAGGACAGCCAGTGCAACGGGCCGGAGTCAATCGACCGGCCGTAACGGACTGTGTGCCGAGCGCACCCTACCCTTGCAGCATCGGCCCGTCTGAAAACCAGGTACCGGCCATTCGGGCCGACGTACTACAGCCCGCGGCAGCGCGTCCGGATGATGCCGGAGAAATCCTTCTCCGAGGTCTGCACCTCGGCGAGCTTGGCGGCGCGCTCGGCCCCCGACAGGCAGCGGCCGTAGACGCTGGCGACCCGGCGCATGGTCTCCACGTGGCGGCGCCAGACCCGGCAGCGGTTGGCATCGTCGCCATCCGCCTGCTCGAGCTGGTCGATGGCCTGACGCTGCATCGAGTTGGCCACGAGCACGTCGCGGGCGCAGGTCACGTCGGCCCGCGCCGGCGTGAGCGACAGGACGAGCCCCGCGATCGCGGCCGGCGCCCACTTCGCCTTCACGTCCATCGGGATCATGCCGCCTCGGATTTCGTAGGCTGGGTCAGGAGCGCATAGAGTGCGCTGGCGTCCCTCGCGGCCCGGATCCGGTCGAGAACGCCCGGCTCGCGCAGGAGACGCGCCACCTGGGCCAGCGCCTTGAGATGCTCCGCGCCCGCGCCCTCCGGGGCGAGGAGGAGAAAGGCGATGTCGATCGGCTGACCGTCGAGGGATTCGAAATCCACCGGCTTTTCCAGCCGTGCCACGAGGCCGAACAGCCGGTCGAGGCCCGGAAGCTTGCCGTGGGGAATGGCGACGCCGTCGCCGATGCCCGTGGAGCCGAGGCGCTCGCGCTGCAGGAGAGTCTCGAACACCTCACGCTCGTCCAGAGCGGGAAGCTGGCGCACCGCATGGGTGCTCAATTCCTGGAGGATCTGCTTCTTCGCGCGAGCGCGCAGAGAGGTCACCACGGAATCCGGACTCAGGAATTCCAGAATCGGCATAAAGGACCATCGCCCCATCGGCGGCGACCCACCGGCCCCCGCTCGTCTACATTAGCGCTGCGGATGCGTGGTCCCCACGCATCCCGAGGCGGCCGATGGTCGGCACGCGGCCGGCAGAGCGCGTTAAGCTGCCGCCTCCGGCGGATCCACCCAACCGATCGCTCCGTCACTGCGGCGGTATACGACGTTGATGCGGCCGGTACCAGCGTGAACGAACACGATGACCGGTGCCCCCGTGAGATCGAGGGCGGTGACCGCCTCGCTCACCGAGTGGCGCTTGAGCGCCCTGGTGCTCTCGGCGACCACGGGCGGATGCGCCCCCTCGTCCTCGGCGAGATCGTCGTCGATCACATCCTCTTCCGCGTCGCTCGGCGCGGCGAAGACGGCGTAGGCCGCCTGGACGGTGGCGCCCTCATGCAGGGCGGCGCCATGATCCTTGAGCCGGTGCTTGTAGCGCCTCAGGCGCTTCTCGAGCTTGTCCGCCGTCTGCTCGAAGCTCGAATGCGCGTCGTGCGAAGCGGCGGACGCTTCGAGCGTCAGGCCCGAGACGAGGTGAAGCACACAATCGGTACGGTAGGCCGTCCCATCCCGTCGAAGCGTCACATGGCCGGAACAGGTGCCGTTCATGTGGCTGTCGAGATATTTCGACAAGGTGGCGGCCATTCGCTCTTCGACACGCCCGCGAAGGGCTTCGCCGAGGTCCAGGCCGTGGCCTGTGACGCGCAATGACCCCATGTATCCTCCGGTTTTGTTGCGTTCGGGAGGCAAGTAAAGGAGCCCCGGGAGGAGAAGTCAACGGAATGGCGAACCGGCATTGCACGGGAGTCGACAGGCGGGAGAGCCTGAAGCTTTCCCCGGCGGGCAGACGTCATCCGCAGAACGCGGCAGCCCTCAGCGGGCGTAGGCGAAATGCTCGCGGCGGCGCTCGATGGACGAGGGGATGCGCAGGGATTCCCGATATTTCGCCACGGTGCGGCGGGCGATGTCGATGCCCTCGTCGCGGAGCTTTTGCACCAGGGCGTCGTCCGAGAGCACGTCGCCGGTCGCCTCGCCGTCCACGAGCTGCTTGATGCGGTGGCGCACCGCCTCGGAGGAATGCGAAGCCGTGCCCGCCGCCCCCGGAATGGCGGCGGTGAAGAAGTATTTCATCTCCAGGGTGCCCCGGCTGGTGCCGATGGATTTGTTGGAGGTGACCCGCGACACGGTGGATTCGTGCATGCCGATGGCCTCGGCGACCGTCTTGAGGTTGAGGGGGCGCAGATGCGCCACGCCGTTCACGAAGAAGGCGTCCTGCTGGCGGACGATCTCCGAGGCGACCTTGAGGATGGTGCGCGCCCGCTGCTCCAGGCTGCGGGTGAGCCAGTTGGCGGTCTGCAGGCATTCGGACAGGAACGCCTTGTCGCCCTCGGCCGCCGCCCCGCGCGAGACGCGGGCATAGTAGCTCTGGTTCACCAGAACGCGCGGCAGCGCCTCGGCATTGAGCTCCACCAGCCAGGAGCCGTCGGAGGCCGCCCGGACGAACACGTCGGGGATCAGCACCTCCACGGCGCGCGAGCCGAAGGCCCGCCCGGGCTTCGGGTCGAGGCGGCGCAGTTCGGCCAGCATGTCGACGAGATCCTCGTCATCGACGCCGCAGAGCCGGCGCAGGCTCGGGAAGTCGCGCTTGGCCACGAGGTCGAGGCGGGAGACCAGGGCCTGCATCGCCGGATCGAACCGGTCACGCTCGCGCAGCTGCAGGCTCAGACATTCGGCGAGATCGCGGGCGGCGATACCCGGCGGGTCGAAGGTCTGGATCAGCTTGAGCACCCGCGCCACGGAATCGAGGCTGGCGCCGAGGCGCTCGGCCACCTCGTCGATGGACTCGCGCATGTAGCCGGCATCGTCCACCGCATCGATGAGGAAGCCGGCGATCAGCCTGTCGCCGGCATCGCGGGTGGCGAGGTCGAGTTGCGCGCTGAGATGCTCGCGCAGGGAGACTTCCGAGGTCAGGGTCGCCTCGAAATCCGGCGCCTCGCCATCGAAGCTGCCGCCAGTATTGCCGTAGGGCGCCGGAGTCAGGGTGAGCATGTCGCCCGAGGCAGCCTCGCGGGCATGGCTCGGATTCTCATCGGAGAAGACGTTGTCGAGACGGGTGTCGAGGACGCTTTCCATTTCGGCGCTGCTGGCCGTGAGTTCGGTCGACATCCAGTTGTCGGGCTCGGCCGAGTCGAACTCGCCATCCCCGTCGCCCGCGGCCTCCGGGGCCACCTCGCCGTTCGCGCGTTCACCGTCCGGCTCGCCCTCGACGCGCTCCAGGAGCGGATTGCGCTCCAGTTCGGCATCCACATAGGTGGCGAGATCAATCTGGGAGAGCTGAAGGAGCTTGATCGCCTGGAGAAGCTGTGGCGTCATCACCAGGGCTTGGCCCTGACGCATTTCCAGTCGCTGCAGCAAGCTCATGGTGTTGCCCCGACGCCTTCAGGTGAGCCCAGCCGAAGGCGCGCACAAAACCCTACGCCGCTCGGCATGAATGTTGCTTCTTTTTATCTTCGCCTAGGTCTATCGCCATCTTGCGCCGCCGTCAAAGCGCGATGCGCGCGATTTCCACCGCGATGCTGCGGCGCACCATCGGGCGCGGCGCAGCCGGGGTTGGACGGACGCAGCTCATGCTCGCGCAACTGTCTCGTACCAAAGAGAAATTAAATTCCCCCTCCGCTGGCATGCGCGGACGACCAGCCTAAAGACATGCACAAAACGCATGCATCTTTTGGTCGCCATGTAATGTGGTGAGAAATTGGGCAGCAGAGGATGTGGGCAGCACGGGCGGGCGCGTGATTCGCGGATTCGGATCGGGCCGGTGGCCTAAACAGGTTTCGCAGAAGTGGCCTCCGGTTCTGCGATAAAAACCTGCGAGACATCAAAGAGCTAAGCAGCGTGAAGCGTTGGCGCGCCAACGCGAACCTGCTTAGAGCCGGAACCCCTCGCCGAGATAGAGACGCCGTGCATCCTCGTTGGCGACGATCTCCTCCGGCGTGCCCTCGGTGAGGATGCGGCCGGAATGGGCGATATAGGCGCGGTCGATGAGGCCGAGGGTCTCCCGGACGTTGTGATCGGTGATGAGCACGCCGATGCCGCGCTGCTTCAGGTGCTTCACCAGATCTTGGATGTCGCCCACCGCGATGGGGTCGATGCCGGCGAAGGGTTCGTCGAGGAGCATGAAGCTCGGCGATGTCGCCAGGGCACGGGCGATCTCGCAGCGACGCCGCTCGCCGCCCGACAGCGCGATCGAAGGCGCCTTGCGCAGACGCGCGATATCGAATTCCTCGAGCAGCGAATCGAGCTTGCGCTCGCGCTCCTTACGGCTGGGCTCCACCACTTCGAGCACGGCGCGGATGTTGTCCTCCACGGACAGGCCGCGAAAGATCGAGGCTTCCTGCGGCAGGTAGCCGATGCCGAGGCGCGCACGCTGATACATCGGCAGGTGGGTGATCGGCAGTCCGTCGAGACTGATCGAGCCGCGATCCGCCGAGACGAGGCCGGTGATCATGTAGAAGATCGTGGTCTTGCCCGCGCCGTTGGGGCCGAGCAGGCCCACGGCCTCGCCGTTGCGCACGGTCAATCCGGCCTCGTGCACCACCGTGCGCGCGCCGTAGCTCTTGCGCAGCCCTTCCACGTGGAGAATGCCCGGACCGCCGCCACTCTCGGACAGGCCAGCCTCACCACCCGCCGCCCGCCCCTTGCCGCGGCGAAAGAGGCGCGACAGGAGGGAGGGCGCGCGCACGGCTCCCGCAGGAGCCGCATCGCCGATCCGGGAGCTGATCGGGTCTGGCGCAGGGGCCACCGGCAGGGCGGAGGTCAATTGGCCTGCGCTCTCGGCTTTGCGGCCGGCTTCTCCGCGCCGGCCTCGGAAGGTTTCGGCGCGGGCTTGCCCGCGGCACTCGCCGGCTGGGCGCACCCCTTGGCCCCACCCTTGGCGGCCTCTTCCTTCTGCGGCACGAACATCGCCGAGACGCGGCCGCCGGCCACCGGGTCCATGTTCGCCCGGCCGGTATTCATGTCGTAGACGAGGCGACTGCCCCGGGTGACGTTCTGGCACTGGCTCAGCACGACGTTGCCGGTGAGCACGATGCGCTTGGCCTCCTGGTCGAACACGGCGTTGTCGCCGGTGGCGACCTGGTCGTTCTGCACCACGGTGACGGGGCCGGCGCATTCCACCTTCTGGATGCCGTTCTCCGCCATGCCGGCCGGCGATTTGGCACCATCGGCGGCTGGCACGGGCGCCCCCGGCTTGGCATCCTTGCCGCGCTTGTAATGCACCGTCATCGTCGAGCAGCGGATGGTGCTGTCGCCCTGCACAGCCACGACGTTGCCGGCGAAGATCGCCTTGTTCTCGCGGTCGAACACGTCGAGCCGGTCCGCGTCGATCTTGACCGGTTCCTTGCCCCCGCTGGCGCCGAAGGTGCTCCCCGGCGCGGTCGGCTTGGTCGCCTTCGCGGCGGGCGCCGGAGACGTGCCGGACGGAATCTGCGCCATCGCGCTCCCTGCCGCGAGGAGGCTGCAGAGGGCGAGGGTAGAGATCAGCGCGGAACGGCTCATCGGCGTGCCTCCCCATCCTGCGGCTCGGCGGCGGAGGTGAGGATGCGCGGCGATTTCACATCGGGCTTGGTCTCGGATCCGGCGGTCTCGGCTTTGTCCGATCCGTGGAACACCGCATGGACATTGCCGACGAAGGAGATGACGCGACCGTTATCGACCATGTCGAGACCGTCGGAGGCCACCGTCCCTGTGGGAAGCGTCACGGCGACGGCCTGGTCGGACTTCACCGTACCGGCCTTGAAGTCGATGGCGGCGGTCAGGAGGCGGATGTCCTCGCCCTTGTCGGTCCACAACTTGATGTCGCGTTCGAGGGACAGGGTCTCACGTGCCGAATCGAACAGACCCGAGGCGGCCTCCATATGGGCGAGCCCGCCCGAATCGTCGGTGACGAGATGGCCCTTCATGGCCTGGAGTTCGATCAGCGTGGGCTTGCGCACGTCCTGGAAGGCGGCCGTGGCGATGACCTCGTAGCCCCGGTTGTCCTTCCGGAAACCGGAGAGGCGCGGGTTCTCCATCTTCACCTTGGTCCCCGACAGGGTGACCGGCCCCATGGTGACGGCCGGCAGGGCGCTGCCGAACGGGTTGAACAGCGTCACCACGGCGAGGGCGACGACCGCGGCTCCGGCCGAGAGGGGAATGAGACGACGCAGGTAGCGCACCTGCGTGCTGTGGTTGCGAGCCCGCGCATGGGCACGGTGACGGCGCGCATCCGCGCCCGATCCCGTCGTCCCTGTCGCGTCGATGGCGTCGACCCCGTGCATGGTGATGATCCGAGCCGCTCCGCCTGACCGATCCGATGGGACACCGGCAGGTTGCGCCCCGCAACATGCCACGTCTCGCCCATGATGTACTGAACCGTGGGAACCCGCTTACCCCATGGTCCAGCGCCGGATGCGCGCGGCCGATGGCGAAGTTGTGGCCGTACCGGAACCTTATGACCGGAGCATTGAGGAATCATCAACCGGACGGGATCGCAGCGACACGATCGATGTGCGCCGCCGCACCGTCCCCCGCGTGCCCGCCTGCGGCATGCGCGTCCCCGATCAGGTGTGGGCGAAGATGTCGGTCTCGGCCCAGCCTTCGAGATCGAGGAGGGAGCGGGTGGGCAGGAACTCGAAACAGCGCCGCGCGAGATCCGTGCGTCCCTCACGGTCGAGCATCGCGTCGAGGCGGGCGCGCGCCGCATGCAGATGCAGCACGTCGGAGGCGGCATAGTCCACCTGCGCCTGGCTCAGCGATTCGGCGCCCCAATCGGAGGATTGCTGCTGCTTCGACAGGTCGACGCCCACGAGTTCGCGGACCACGTCCTTGAGGCCGTGCCGGTCGGTATAGGTGCGGGCGAGCTTGGAGGCGACCTTGGTGCAATAGACCGGCCCCGGCATCACGCCGAAGGCCTTGTAGAGCACGGCGAGGTCGAACCGGGCGAAATGGAAGATCTTGGTCACCGACGGATCGGCCAGCACGCCCTTGAGCATGTCGGGCGGACTCGATCCGGGGACGATCTGCACCACGTCGGCACTGCCGTCGCCGCGCGAGATCTGGACGACGCAGAGACGGTCCCGATGCGGATTGAGACCCAGCGTCTCGGTGTCGATGGCGATGGCGGTGCCCGGCACGTAATCGGCCGGGAGATCACCGCGATGGACGCGGATGATGGGCTGGGGAGGCATCTGGCTTGTGTCTTCCGGCGGGAACCGAGGTCTCCGGCCGCGTAACACCGTGCCCCCCGGCGAACAACCCGGCACCGGACCGGCGCCGGGTTGCCCGAGCGGAAGGGTTACTTCTGCTTGGCGATGACTTTGTCCTTGATCCCGTCATAGACGCCCTGAGTGAGGATCTTCTTCGACACGAGCTGATCCTTGCCGTGATAGGGGCGGCCCTTGACGATCGCGGCCGAGCGCGCCGCACCGATGCCGGGCAGAGCCTCGAGTTCGGCGGGCGAGGCGCTGTTCAGATCGATGAGATCGGTCTTGGCCGCCGGCGCGACGGGAGCGGCGGGCTTGTCCGCCGTCGGCTTGGCCGGGGCGGCCGGAGCCGTGGGCGCCTTCGGTGCGACGGTGGGAGGAGTGGAGGTCGAGGGGCTCGGCGCCTGGGCGAGGGCGGGAGCCGCCGCGAGGCAGCCCAGCACGGCCAGGGTGCGGAGTAGAGATGTAGTCATGCGAGATGAAGTCACGGCAATCTCCCGAGATGCGGCGGCGCAGTCTTCGTTGAGGCGTCTCCGTATTCGCAGGTAGGACACGACGGTTGAACCGGCGCTTAACGAGACTTCACGGCCTCGCGAGCCCCGCCGCGAACCGGGGCCGGCTGCCCCTTCGTGGATCGATCCGCCATTTTCGGAAGTCCGGCCTCGGGCGGCTCTAGCCAGACGGCCGATCTGCCGCTATACAGCCGCCATCGAATCTCCGTTTGAACACGGTGCCGAGGTTGCCTCTTCCCTCGCGGGGCGGCGCCCGTGCACCCTTTTTGTCGTAGCAGGACTACCCCATGGCCGTTCCGAAGCGAAAGACCTCCCCCTCGCGGCGCGGCATGCGCCGGTCCGCCGACGCCCTCAAGGCCCCGACCTATGTCGCCGACAAGGATTCGGGCGAGCTGCGTCGTCCCCACCACATCGATCTGAAGACCGGCATGTATCGCGGTCGCCAGGTCCTCAAGGTGAAGTCGGCCGAGGCCTGATCCTACGCGTCGTCGACGGTCCCGCCAGGGACCGGAACGAGACGATGTCTGCGAGAGCCGCCTTCGGGCGGTTTTTTGCGTTATCCGCCTCGACGGATCAGGCGCGGCGCCTGTTCGTCCCGATCCGCGTGGTCTCGGCGTAACGCGCCGTGGCCGAGCGCATGCGCTCTGTCCGAGAGGCGCGCATGGTCGGCTCGCAGCTGACGAGAAGTTGGGTCAGGAACTCTGCGCTCGGCCTGCCATAGGCGTCACTCGCCTTGCGGGCCACCGTTTCACCGCCATCGACGACCACGAGCGTCCGCGCCGTGTCGCGGTCCCCCTCGGGGACGGCGCGTCCCGTTATGGTACGCTTTCCCGTGCCGGTTTGTGCCACCTGCTGCCCTTCCGCCTGTTACTGGCGGAAAAGCGCAATGGGTGGGCCGATGTTAACGGTTCGTCAGCACTCTCTCAGGACGCGGTCGGAGGACCCGTCGCAGATGTCGCCGGCCTACTTCTTGGCGAGGTCTTCCAGGCGATTGCGCATTTCCGCCATCTGCCGCTTCAACTCGTCGAGGTCGCTATCGGGCGCAGCCACCGGGGTCGCAGGCTGGGACGGCGTCGGCGCGGACGCGGAGGACTTCATGCCGGAGAGCGGCCCGGTGCCGAAGGTCGTGAACATCTTCATGGCATCGCCGAAGAAGCTCATGTTGGCCCGCACCTGCTCCTCCATGGCGCTCTGGAACACCTTGGGGGCGAAGCTCTGGTTCATCTTCTCGCGCAGGCCGTCTTGGTCGCGGGCGAAATTGGCCATGGAGAATTCGAGAAAGCTCGGCACCATCGTCCGCATGCTGTCGCCGTAGAAGCGGATGAGCTGGCGCAGGAAGGCCACCGGCAGCAGATTGTCGTCGCCGGCCTTGTTCTCCTGCTCGAAGATGATCTGCGTGAGCACGGAGCGGGTGATGTCGTCGCCCGAGCGGGCGTCGTAGACGAGGAAATCCTCGCCGTTCTGGACCATCGTCGAGAGGTCCTCGAGCGTGACGTAGGTCGAGGTTCCGGTATGATACAGTCGCCGGTTCGCGTATTTCTTGATGACGGTCTGCTGAGACTTACCGTTGTCCGCCATCCTCGTGGCCTTTCCCGACACGTTCATTCCAGCGCCCAATCCCTTCGAGGCCCGATGCGCCGTCCGGGTATCATTCGTATTTGCGCGTGAGCAGACCTTAAGGCTTTCGCCCGCTGACGAAAACAGCAATTTGACCCCGATCCCCGCAGAATAGTGCCACACGCCGCGCGGCGCCTCCGGTGACAAACGCCGGCCGGTCACTCGCCGACCTTCCGCACGCGCTTGACTTCACCCTGCCCAGCGCTTTCATCGCCTGAGTTGGCCTCAAGCGCGCATGCCCATCAGAGGGCTTCAACGTCGCGCCGGCCCTCAAGAGGAGAACGTCAATGGCAGCGGAAGACATCGTCATCGTCGGAGCGGCGCGGACCGCAGTGGGTTCGTTCGGAGGTGCCTTCAACACCGTCCCGGCCCATGAACTCGGCGCCGTCGCCATCAAGGCCGCCCTGGAGCGTGCCGGCGTCTCTCCCGACGATGTGGACGAAGTGATCTTCGGTCAGGTCCTCACCGCCGGCGCCGGCCAGAACCCGGCCCGCCAGGCCGCCATCAAGGCCGGTATCCCGGAGAAGGCCACCGCCTGGGGCGTCAATCAGGTCTGCGGCTCGGGCCTGCGCACGGTCGCTCTCGGCATGCAGCAGATCGCCAATGGCGACGCCACGGTCATCGTGGCCGGCGGCCAGGAATCGATGTCGCTCTCCCCCCACGCGCAGTACCTGCGCGGCGGCCAGAAGATGGGCGACGTGAAGCTCGTCGACACCATGATCAAGGACGGCCTGTGGGACGCCTTCAACGGCTACCACATGGGCACGACTGCCGAGAACGTGGCCCAAGCCTTCCAGCTCACCCGCGAGCAGCAGGACGAGTTCGCGACGAAGTCGCAGAACAAGGCCGAGGCCGCCCGCAAGGAAGGCCGCTTCAAGGACGAGATCGTCCCCGTCACCGTTCCGGGCCGCAAGGGCGACACCATCGTCGACACCGACGAGTACATCCGTGACGGCGCCACCATCGAGGCGATGGCCAAGCTCAAGCCCGCCTTCTCGAAGGACGGCACCGTGACGGCCGCCAACGCGTCCGGCCTCAACGACGGCGCTGCCGCCATCGTGCTCATGTCGGCCTCGGAAGCCGAGCGCCGGGGCATCACGCCGCTGGCCCGGATCGTGTCCTGGGCCACCGCCGGCGTCGATCCGAAGGTGATGGGCACGGGCCCGATCCCGGCCTCGCGCAAGGCGCTGGACAAGGCCGGCTGGAAGCCCTCCGACCTCGACCTGATCGAGGCCAACGAGGCCTTCGCCGCCCAGGCGCTGGCCGTGAACAAGGACATGGGTTGGGACACCGACAAGGTGAACGTCAATGGCGGCGCCATCGCCATCGGCCACCCGATCGGCGCGTCCGGCGCCCGCGTCCTCGTCACGCTGCTGCACGAGCTCAAGCGTCGTGACGGCAAGAAGGGCCTCGCCACCCTCTGCATCGGCGGCGGCATGGGCGTCGCCATGTGCATCGAGCGCGTCTGAAGCCCCATCGGGCTCGATTGAATACAGTATAATTTCTGCGCTCGTGACAGATCTTCAAGGATGCCCGCAAACATTGGGGACATCGTCTTGGAGAATTCTTGAGGACGCAGCAAATTTAAATGGCATGGGCGGGCGGAGCCGATTGAGCTAAGCCCGCCCGCGCCGAGAATCTGCAAGAAATTGCATGACGCACGCCATCGAACATCAAAGAAAATTGGAGGAAGCCATGGCTCAGGAACGCATTGCCCTCGTCACGGGTGGAACGCGCGGCATCGGTGCCGCGATCTCGACGGGTCTCAAGGCCAAGGGCTACAAGGTCGCCGCCAATTACGGCGGTAACGACGAGGCGGCCAACGCCTTCAAGGCCGAGACCGGCATCCCGGTCTTCAAGTTCGACGTCGGCGACGCCGCCGCCTGCGAGGCCGGCATCAAGGCCGTCGAGGCCGAACTCGGCCCGATCGACATCCTGGTGAACAATGCCGGCATCACCCGCGACGGCGCGTTCCACAAGATGACCTTCGAGAAGTGGCAGGCGGTCATCAAGACCAACCTCGACTCGATGTTCACGGTCACCCGCCCGGTGATCGAGGGAATGCGCGCCCGCAACTTCGGCCGCATCATCCTGATCTCGTCGATCAACGGCCAGAAGGGCCAGGCCGGCCAGACCAACTACTCGGCCGCCAAGGCCGGCGTGATCGGTTTCGCCAAGGCGCTGGCCCAGGAGAGCGCCTCGAAGGGCATCACCGTCAACGTGATCGCACCGGGCTACATCGCCACCGACATGGTGATGGCGGTGCCGGAGGACATCCGCAACAAGATCATCTCGACGATTCCCGTGGGCCGCCTCGGCGAGGCCGCCGAGATCGCCCGCGCGGTGGAATACCTCGCGGCGGAAGATTCGGGCTTCATCACCGGCTCGACCCTGACGATCAACGGCGCCCAGTACATCGCCTGACGCCTTCTTGCGTCATCGACGGGAAGAAGGCCTGCCCCGGCGACGGGGCAGGCCTTCTTCGTTTTCGCAGAGCGTCCTGATTCAGGGAGCCGAACGTCAGGGAGCCTTGGGCGCCGCGGCGGGCGTGGCCGCATCGGTGCGCTCGATCTTGGCGCTTTCACGCAGCTTCAGGATGAGGTCCTGCTGCGACTTGCGGGTGAGGTACTGGTCCACCTGCTCCTTCATCTCGGCGAAGGTCGGCACCGGCTTGGTGCGCCGCTCCTCGACCTTGATCACGTGCCAGCCGAACTGCGTCTTGATCGGGTCGGAGACCTGGCCGACCGGCAGCTTGAAGGCGGCCTCCGCGAAGGGGGCGACCATCCGCTCCTTGGTGAACCAGCCGAGATCGCCGCCCTCGGTCTTCGAGCCGGGATCCTTCGAGACCTCCGCCGCGATCTTGGAGAAGTCCTCGCCGCCCTTGATCCGGGCCGAGATTTTCTTGGCCTCCTCCTCGTTGTCGACGAGGATGTGGCGGGCATGCGCCTCTTCCTCGGGCTTCATCGTGGTGAGGGTCTGGTCGTAGAGCGCCTTGGCGGCCTCCGGCGTCACCGCCTTCTTGGCCTCACGCTCCAGGTATTCGTCGAGGAGGAGCTTGCTCTTGAAGTAAGCGAGCTTGCGCTGGAACTCGGGCGAGTCGCCGACCTTGGCCGCCTCGGCCGCCTGCGCGCCGACCTTGAGGTCGACCATGTAATCGATGAGCAGGTTCTTCTTCTGGGCCTCGTCGACACCGGGCAGCGAGAGCGCCGGGTCCTCGGCGGCGATGGCGAGGTCGCCCGCGGTGACCGGCGAGCCGTTCACTTTGGCCACAACCGTCTCGGGCGGCAGCGCCGGGGCGGCCGGGGCGGGAGCCGCAGCCGGGGCAGGCGTCTGCGCCAGGGCCCGCAGCGGCAAGGCCACGGAGGCGAAGGGCAGCGCAACGGCCAGCGCCAGGGCGCCCGAGCGCCGGAGAAGGAGAGGCGACGTCATCAATGGGGATTCCTCGAACAGGTGGATGCCGCGTCCACGAAGCTCTGTCCGGCCAGGTTGGAGACGTGGCAACAGCGAGCGGAGGGACGCCGTAGGCATCTGTGGGCGAGAAGTGGCGCGGGCAAGGGCGGAAGACAAGCGCATATGGGGTTTCGGGCGAATCCGTCCGATCACGATAAAGCGGTCTTAAGCCCGCATGCGCCATCCTTTCCGGGTTTCGTGGGAGAGCGGCATGCGGACCAGCGTCATCATCACCGCCGCTTGCCTCATTCTGTCCGCCTCGATCACGACGGCGCAGGCCCGCTTCAAGGGCGGACGCTCCATCTCCGTCTCCCGCCCGGCTCCCTCCGTCACTCCCGCCCGATCGGCCGCCCTGGGTGCCGGAATCGGCGCGTCGCGGCCCGTCCGCGCCATTGCGGTTGCGCCAGAGAATGATGCCACAGCGGGACACTCCGTGACCTTGCGCCCGGTCCTCCCGGTCCCCGCGCCGGCGGCGAAGGAGATCCGCACGGCCGCGTCATGGTGCGCCGACAAGCGCGTCGTCGGCACCGGCGCCGGTTTCTGCGAGATCAACTGACGCCTGTATGTCCAGCGGCCGGCAGGAAGCTTGACAGGCCCGCGACCGAAGATTTCTTGAGATCGCGCAGCAGGGCGTCGGGCCGCGTCAGCCTTCGCCAGTCATGGGGATACCGGTCCTTGTCTCTGCTCTCCAATCTTTTGGCGGCGCGGCCGGATCGCCGTCGGCCGCTTCGTATCGCCCTGGTGGGCTGGGGAGCCATCGCACGCCGCGTGACACACCTACTCGACGCTCGGGGCAGCGACGTCGTCCTGGCCGGCGTCGGGACGCGGGTGAGGCCCGATGAGGCGGACCTTCCCGCCTGGATCCCCTGGCTACCCGAACCGGCTGCCCTGGCCGGGGCCGAGCCCGACATGGTGATCGAAGCGGCCGGACGGGCGGCGGTCGAGCCCTGGGGCCTCATGGCGCTCCGGCACGCCGAGAGCTTCGCCGTCTCGTCGACCAGCGCCTTCTGCGAGGCCGGTCTTCTCGACAGGCTCGTCGCCGCCGCGGAGGCGCAGGGAAGCCAGATCCTCGTGCCGACCGGCGCACTCGCCGCCGTCGACGCCCTCGCGGCGGCCTCGATCCTGCCGTTGGACTCGGTGACGCATCGCATCGTCAAGCCGCCCGTGGCCTGGATCGGTACCCCGGCGGAAGAATGGATCGATCTCGATGGCCTGACGGAGGCCACGACCTTCTTCGAAGGGACGGCACGGGAGGCAGCCCGGCTGTTCCCGGCCAACGCCAATGTCGCGGTCATCACGGCGCTCGCCGGCATCGGCCTCGACAGGACGCGGATCGCCCTGGTGGCGGATCCCCGCGCCACCGGCAATGGACATCGCCTCCAGGCGACGGGCGCTTTCGGGACCCTCGACATGAGCATCGAGAATCAGGCCCTGCCGGCCAATCCGAAATCCTCGGAGCTCACGGCCCTGGCTCTGGTCCGCATCATCGAGAACCAAAGAGCCGCTTTGGCGCTTTAGCATTTCGACTGCCGTCCAAAGGCGACGACGGCGGACGCGGCCCCCTTGGCTTTCGGAGTTGAAGGCAGTCCGCCCTTTCGGATGCGTCCTACAATATTTACCTCTATAAGCCCGGCCAACTCACGCCTTCTGATATTTCGATCGACCGCAGGTTCACGATGCTCGGCGCCCTCGCTAAGAAGATATTCGGCTCGTCCAACGATCGCCGCGTCAAGGGCTATCGCCCCCGCGTCGCCGAGATCAATGCCCTGGAGCCGGAGATCTCCGCCCTGTCGGACGAGGCCCTGCGTGCCCGGACGGACATGCTGAAGGCCGAGCTCGCTGCCGGGAAGACCCTCGACGATATCCTCGTTCCCGCCTTCGCCACGGTGCGCGAGGGGGCCAAGCGCGCCCTCGGCCAGCGCCATTTCGACGTGCAGCTCATCGGCGGCATGGTCCTTCACGAGAGCGGCATCGCCGAGATGCGCACCGGCGAAGGCAAGACCCTGGTGGCGACGCTGCCGGTCTACCTGAACGCCCTGTCGGGCCTCGGCGTGCACGTGGTCACGGTGAACGACTACCTCGCCTCCCGCGATGCGGAGTGGATGGGCCGGGTCTATCGCTTCCTCGGCCTCACCGTCGGCACCATCGTCCACGGGCTCGACGATGAGCAGCGTCGGGACGCCTATGCCTGCGACATCACCTATGGCACCAACAACGAGTTCGGCTTCGACTACCTGCGCGACAACATGAAGTACGAGCTCTCGCAGCTGTCGCAGCGCGGGCACAATTTCGCGATCGTCGACGAGGTCGATTCGATCCTGATCGACGAGGCGCGCACGCCGCTCATCATCTCCGGTCCCGTGGACGACCGCTCGGAGCTCTACGTCTCCGTCGACGCGCTGATGCCCCATCTCGAGAAGGAGCATTACGACCTCGACGAGAAGCAGCGCTCGGTCTCGCTCACCGAGAGCGGCAACGAGTTCATCGAGGATCTGCTCCGCGGCGCCGACCTGCTGAAGGAGGGCGACCTCTACGACGCCCACAATGTCAGCCTCGTCCACCACGTGAACCAGGCGCTTCGCGCCCACACCCTGTTCACCCTGGACAAGGACTACATCGTCAAGAACGACGAGGTGGTGATCATCGACGAGTTCACCGGCCGCATGATGCAGGGCCGGCGCTACTCGGAGGGCCTGCATCAGGCGCTCGAAGCCAAGGAGCGGGTGACGATCCAGCCCGAGAACCAGACGCTCGCCTCGATCACCTTCCAGAACTACTTCCGGCTCTATTCCAAGCTCGCCGGCATGACCGGCACCGCCTCCACCGAGGCCGATGAATTCGCCGAGATCTACAAGCTCGAAGTCGTCGACATCCCGACCAACAAGGAGGTCGAGCGCGTCGACGAGGACGACGAGGTCTACCGGACGGTGGGCGAGAAGTACGACGGCATCATCGCCGAGATCGAGAAGGCGCATGCGCGCCATCAGCCGATCCTGGTCGGCACCGGCTCCATCGAGAAGTCGCAGCACCTGGCCGAGATGCTGACCAAGGCCGGCTTCCGCCAGCTCGACTATTCCGACCTCAATGCGCTCACCGACGTCTATGCCGCCGCCCGCGAGGGACGCGTGACGAAGACCTTCGCGGTGCTGAACGCCCGCTTCCACGAGCAGGAGGCCTATATCGTCGCCGAAGCCGGCGTGCCGGGCGCCATCACCATCGCCACCAACATGGCCGGGCGCGGCACCGACATCAAACTCGGCGGCAACCTCGAGATGCGCCTGGAGAAGGAGCTCGCCGGCCTGCCCGAAGGCGCCGAGCGGGATGCGAAGGCGGCGGCGATCAAGGCCGAGATCGAAGAGAACCGCGCCAAGGTGCTAGCCTCGGGCGAGCCGGCCGACCCGGAGGCCGGGCGCAAGAAGGCCCTGCCCGGCGGCCTCTACATCATCGGCACCGAGCGTCACGAATCGCGGCGCATCGATAACCAGCTGCGCGGCCGCTCCGGCCGACAGGGCGATCCCGGCCGCTCGAAATTCTACCTGTCGCTTCAGGACGACCTGATGCGGATCTTCGGCTCCGACCGCATGGACGGGATGCTCACCCGCCTCGGCCTGGAGAAGGGCGAGGCGATCATCCACCCCTGGATCAACAAGGCGATCGAGAAGGCGCAGCAGAAGGTCGAGGCGCGCAACTTCGACATGCGCAAGAACGTGCTCAAGTACGACAACGTCATGAACGACCAGCGGAAGGTCGTGTTCGAGCAGCGCCGCGACTTCATGGGCCAGGACAGCGTGCGCGACACCGTGGACGAGATGCGCCACGGCGTCGTCGACGATCTCGTCGCCGTCCACGTGCCCGAGAATGCCTATGCCGAACAATGGGACATCGAAGGCCTGCGCCTGCGCGTCACCGAGGTGTTGAACCTCGACGTGCCGGTGGAAGATTGGGCCAGGGAAGAGGGCATCGCCGACGAGGAGATGCGAGACCGCCTGCGCACCGCCTCCGACGAGGCCTATGCCGCCCGCACCGAGAAGAACACGCCGGAGGTGATGACGTATGTCGAAAAGCAGGTCCTGCTGCAGACCCTCGACCATCTCTGGCGCGAGCATCTCGTCACCCTCGACCACCTGCGCCAGGTGATCGGCTGGCGCGGCTTCGCCCAGCGCGACCCGCTCAACGAGTACAAGTCGGAGGCGTTCGAGCTCTTCAACGGCCTCGTCGGCGCCTTGCGCGAGCAAGTGACCCAGCAGCTCGCCCGCATCGAGATCACGTACCAGGAGCAGGATTCACAAGGCGCGAACCCGTTTGCGAGCCCGGAACTGCCGTCCATGTTCGCCCAGCACCTCGATCCCGTCACCGGCGAGAACGAGATGGACTTCTCCGATCGCGGCACGGGCAGCGCCGGGGGCGGCGGGCCGGCCTACGGCTACGCCGCGCAGGCGATGTCCACGGATGCGGCGGTCATCGAGCGCGACCCGAACGACGCCACCACCTGGGGCCGCGTCGGGCGCAACGAGCCTTGCCCCTGCGGCTCGGGCAAGAAGTACAAGCACTGCCACGGCACCCTGACGACCTGAGGCGAGCCCGCACGGCCGGACCTGCATCCGGCGGTGAAGGATTCTAAGGGGAGATCCGCATGCGGCAGACGACTTTCGGGCAGACCGGACGCCCCGTCTCCGTCATCGGCCAGGGCACGTGGTATCTGGACGAGGCACACCGGCCCGACGCCGTCGCCGCCCTGCAGCGGGGCCTCGATCGCGGGATGAGCCATATCGACACCGCCGAGATGTATGGCGAGGCCGAACTCGTGGTGGCGGAGGCGATCGCTGGGCGGCGCGACGAGGTGTTCCTCGTTTCGAAGGTCCTGCCGAACCATGCCTCGGCACGCTCCGTCGTCACCGCCTGCGAACGTTCGCTGGCGCGCCTGAAGACGGACCGGCTCGACAGCTATCTCCTGCACTGGCGGGGCGCGACCCCGCTGGAAGAGACCATCGGCGCCTTCGAGGGCCTGGTCCGGCAGGGCAAGCTCCTCTCCTGGGGCGTCAGTAATTTCGACGTCCCCGATCTCGAAGACGCTCTCGCAGTAGCCGGCGAGGGCCGCATCGCCTGCAATCAGGTGCTGTATCATCTCGGGGAAAGGGCGATCGAACACGCCGTCCTTCCCTGGTGCGCGGCGCATGGCGTCGCATTGGTCGCCTACAGCCCCTTCGGCCATGACGACTTCCCCGAGCCGGACTCGGCCGGCGGACGCGTGCTCGGAGAGATCGCCGCCGAGACGGGAGCGACGCAGCGGCAGGTCGCCCTCGCGTCGCTGACGCGGTCGCCCTCCGTCCTCGCGATCCCGAAGGCCGCGCGAATCGCGCATTTGGAGGAGAACGCCGCCGCCGGCGAGCTGACGCTGACCGATGGTCAATGGCAGCGCCTCGACGATGCCTTTCCGCGCGGGGCCAAACCCGCGCGCCTGCCGATGCTCTGAGGCACGGATCGGGTTCGCCCTGGCTGGAGAGAGAAAAGCCGGGCGTGACCCTCAAGCCACAGCATCGGGAAGATGAGCGAACCTCCCGGACCGTATCCGAAAAGAAACCACATTTCCCGCCGAGCTAGACCGTCCAGGAAACGGACGGGAGCGAGACGGCATGGGGTATCCCCGATCGGCGACGACGGGACTCTACGGGGTCCTGCTGATGACGACGATGGGCCTCGGTGCCTGTAATTCCCCCACCACGACCGGCTCCCTCGGCGGCCCGGGCCTTGCGGCCAAACCCATGGCGGTGAGCGACCAAGAGCGCGACTGTCTCGGCCGCGCCATGTATTTCGAATCGAACCGCAGCGATTCCGAAGGCCTGCTCGCCGTCGGCACGGTGGTGATGAACCGCCTCGAAGCCGCCGCCTTCCCGAATGGCGGCATCTGCGCCGTCGTCGGCCAGCCCCGCCAGTTCGCCACCGGCGTGCTCACCAAGCCCATGGCGGAGAAGGACCTGACCAAGGTCGCGGACGCGGCCGACGCGGTCCTGGCCGGCCAGCGCCACCCGAAGGTCGGTCGCGCCATGTACTTCCACACGGCGGGCCGCACGTTCCACTACAACAACATGCATTATGTGGCGGTGGCCGGCGGCAACGCCTTCTACGAGAAGCGCAAGCCCGGCGCCGTGGAGCAGGCCCGGCCGCCGGCCGCCCTGGCCTATGCGGCGGCGGCCTCGGAGGCAGCTCCAGCCGCACCGGTCCAGGCCGTCGCGAATCCTGCTCCCGCCGGTGTTCCGGCGACACCTGTGGCCTCCGCCTTACCGGAGGTGACGGGCACGCAGCCCGCCTCGACGGCTCAGGCGGAACCGGATCGCGCGGTCACCGCCTCCCACTCCGCCGTAGGCCAGGGCGCGCACCTCAAAGCCTCATCGAAGCCGGTGGCGAGAACGCGTGTCGCCGCCCATGCCAAGAGCCCGGCGACGCTGGCGGCCCTTGCCCCCGAGGCGCCACTGCCGCCGCCCGTCATCAACCTGCCGAGGCCGTGACCCGGCCGGTTCAGACGGTGACCTGAGTCCCCACTTCCACGACACGGCCGGTGGGGATCTGGAAGAAGTCGGTGGCGTCGTTGGCGTTCTTGGCGAGCGTGATGAAGATCCGGTCCTGCCAGAGCGGCATACCGGAATGCGCGGCGGGGCGGATCGAACGGCGCGACAGGAAGAACGACGTCGCCATGATGTCGAACTTGAAGCCTTGCTTCTTCAGGAGCGTCAGCGTCCGCGGGATGTTGGGCTGCTCCATGTAGCCGAACTTCATCACGATCTTCGAGAAGTGCGGGCCGATCGGCTCCATGCGGATACGGTCCGCCTCGCTTGCACGGGGGGTGTCCACGGTCTCGACCGTGAGAATCACGTTCTTCTCGTGCAGCACCTTGTTGTGCTTGAGGTTGTGCAGCAGGGCCGCCGGGGCGATGGACGGGTCGCTGGTGAGGAACACCGCCGTGCCGCGCACGTGATGGGGTGGGCTCTTCTCCAGCATGCCCACGAGTTCGAGCAGCGGCACGTCGGTCTTGCGGGTCTTGTTGAACAGGATGTTCACGCCCCGCACCCAGGTCCACATCACGATGATGAGCATCCCGGCCAGCACGAGGGGCACGTAGCCGCCCTCGAACACCTTGAGCAGGTTCGAGAGCAGGAACAGGAACTCGATGACGATGAACGGCATGATCGCGGCGGCGGCGGCGATCGGCGACCATTTCCACGACTTCCAGAGCACGATGAAGCCCATGCTCGCGGTCAGCAGCATCGTTCCCGTCACGGCGATGCCGTAGGCGGAGGCCAGGGCCGAGGACGACCGGAACAGGATCGCCAGGACCACGACCCCGATCAGTAACAGGATGTTCACCTGCGGCAGGAAGATCTGGCCGGAATGCGATTCCGAGGTGTGGCGGATCTCGAGGCGCGGAAGCAGGCCGAGCTGGATAGCCTGGCGCGACAGGGAGAACGCCCCGGTGATGACGGCCTGGCTCGCGGTGACGGTGGCGATGGTCGCCAGGATCACCATGGGCAGAAGGCCCCATTCGGGCACGAGCTGGTAGAACGGATCCGTCGTGTCGGGCACGTTGAGGACCAGCGCCGTCTGGCCGAGATAGTTCAGGGTCAGGCACGGCGCCACGAGGCCGAGCCACGCCACCTGGATCGGCCGGCGTCCGAAATGCCCGAGATCGGCGAACAACGCCTCGGCGCCGGTCACCGCGAGGAAGACCGCGCCCAGCGCCACCAGCGCCCCGGTGCCGTGACCGAGGAGGTAGTGCACCGCGTACCAGGGATTGAACGCCTGGAAGACCTCCGGTCGCGAGACGATGTGCGGCAGGGCCGCGAGCCCCAGCGCCAGGAACCAGACCACCATGATCGGGCCGAAGAAGGCCGCCACCTTGCTGGTGCCCCGGCTCTGGACCATGAACAGGGCGAAGATGATCGCCACCGTGATCGGCAGCACGTAATGCTCGAAGGCCGGGGTGACGAGCTTCAGGCCCTCCACGGCCGAGAGCACGGAGATGGCCGGCGTGATGACGGCGTCGCCGTAGAACAGAGAGGCGCCGAGCAGCCCGAGCATGAACACGATGCGCGACCCGCCCAGCGCCTTGCGGGCCAGGGCCATCAGCGAGAGGATTCCGCCCTCGCCGTTATTGTCCATGCGCAGCAGGATGACGACGTATTTGATTGTGACGATCAGCAGGAGTGCCCAGAGGATCAGCGACGTCGTGCCGAGGACTTCCTCGGTCAGCAGGATGCCGTCCGCCCGCGCCGGGCCGAGCGCCTCACGGAAGGCGTAGAGCGGGCTGGTGCCGATGTCTCCGTAGACGACGCCGACAGAGCCGACGACCAGCGTCCAGAAGTTCGTCTTCCCATGCCCGTGATTGCCCGACCCATGCTCGCCCGACCCCGTCTCGGGATGGGACGCGGGGCCTGGCTGAGCGCCGGGGACGCTCGGGATGGAGGTTTGCGTCATGCGCTGCGATCAGGCTTCTGCGACGGGGAAAGGAATCGAATGGGGAGGCTCGGATTTTTTGGAGCGTGACGTAGCGACGGAGACGGGCGAGCCGTGAGCGCTCCTCTGTCCCGCCTCACACGGACACGTCGCGGCCGAACCGGCGGCCGGCCGCTGAGGTACCGGTGCACGACGGCTCCCAGCGCGAAGCATGCCAAAGTCGTATCATGCGGGTGTGGCGCCGAGAACGACGATCCCGTGATGTCCGGGAAGGCTTCCCCGGGAAGGCGAGCGAAGTCGCCCCGCGTGCCGGAGCAGCGCGGGGCGACGGGCGTCACGACGGACGGGCTCACTCGGCGGCGGTGCGGGCGCCCTGGCCGAAACGGCGCTCGATATAGTCGATCACCACCGTCTCGAAATCCTTGGCCAGCGTGGCGCCGCGCAGGGTCATCGCCTTCTTGCCGTCGATGAAGACCGGTGCGGTGGGGGTCTCGCCGGTGCCGGGCAGCGAGATGCCGATATCGGCATGCTTCGATTCGCCGGGTCCGTTGACGATGCAGCCCATCACCGCAACGTTCAGGCCCTCGACTCCCGGATAGGTCTTCTTCCATTCCGGCATCGAGGTGACGATCCAGTTCTGGATGTCACGGGCGAGTTCCTGGAACGTGGTCGAGGTGGTGCGGCCGCAGCCGGGGCAGGCGGCGACCATCGGCACGAAGGTGCGGAAGCCCATGGTCTGCAGGAGTTCCTGCGAGGCCTTGACCTCCACGGTGCGGTCGCCGCCGGGCATCGGGGTCAACGAATAGCGGATCGTGTCGCCGATGCCTTCCTGGAGCAGCACGCCGATGGCTGCCGAGGCCGCGACCAGACCCTTCGAGCCCATGCCGGCCTCGGTGAGGCCGAGGTGGATCGCGTAGTCCGAGCGCCTGGCGACCTCGCGGTAGACCGCGATCAGATCTTGCACCGCCGAGACCTTGGCCGAGAGGATGATCCGGTTCTTGGGAAGGCCGAGTTCCTCGGCGCGCTGAGCCGAGGACAGGGCCGAGCGCACCATGGCCTCGCGCATCACGGCGCGGGCATCGATGGGACGCGCGGACCGGGCGTTCTCGTCCATCAGGTGGGTGAGCAGGGCCTCGTCCAGCGAGCCCCAATTGGCGCCGATGCGGATGGTCTTGCCGTAGCGGATCGCCTGCTCGACGATGGTCGAGAACTGCGTGTCCTTCTTCTCCTTGAAACCGACATTGCCCGGATTGATCCGGTACTTGGCCAGGGCCTCGGCGCAGGCCGGGTGATCGGAGAGGAGCTTGTGGCCGATATAGTGGAAGTCGCCTACCAGGGGCACATGGACGCCGATGCGGGCCAGACGGTCGCGGATCTTCGGGACCGCGGCGGCCGCCTCGTCGCGGTCGACGGTGATGCGCACGAGTTCGGAGCCGGCCCGCGACAGGGCGGCGACCTGCGCCACGGTGGCATCGATGTCGGCCGTGTCGGTGTTGGTCATCGACTGGACGACGACCGGGGCGCCTCCGCCGACGGTGACGGCCCCCTCGCCCTCACCCACCGTGACCCCCACCGTGCGGTGACGCGGCGTCGGACCGGCGATCTCCGGGCCGGTAATCGAAATGCCGGGGCCGAACGGATCGGCGGAAGTGGCTTCCATCATGGCGTCCATCACTGACCTTGCTTATGGCCTGGCCTGCCCTGAAGCGAGCGCCCGGCCATGGTCGTCTGGTATCGAATCCTGCCGATCCTTTGCGAAGATCGGGTGAAGGGTCCGGTTATCGAGACCCCTGCCGGTTAGCTGAGATGGCGCGCCGCATGCGTCAAGCCCGCTTACCGCATGGTGAAACCAGGGGGCAGGACGGACCACGCGCAACACGTTGGCTCAGCGTCGGCTGACATGTCTTATCCCATGGGCGATGTCGAGGGAATTGGCGCAGTGCGACATGTCCGCCACAGGAACGGCCCAAGCGGAACCGATCCATGCAGCCACCGTTTTGCTGCCCTGCGACCTTTGATGCTGCAATGCAGCATGCCCATGCGCACTTTATCGATGCGTCTGTGCAATTCTGCCACGTGGAGCTGACGATGCTCGATTCCCAACAGCCTGCCCCGGTCGATTCGCCCTCTACCGATAGGGAAGTGGCGCCGCCGCGCCCCGCCTCGCGCCCGCCCGTCAGCCTGGCCGGTCCGAATGCCGAGAAGACCGTCGCGCTGGCCCTGCAGGGCGGCGGCGCCCACGGCGCCTTCACCTGGGGCGTGCTCGATGCCCTGATCGAGGATGGCCGCCTCGCCTTCGAGGCCGTCACCGGTGCCAGTGCCGGGGCGATGAACGCGGTCGTGATGGTCGATGGCTGGATCGCCGGAGGGCCTGAGGGCGCCCGCACCGCCCTCGACCGGTTCTGGCGCGAGGCGAGCCTCGACGGCGACCTGTGGCCGGCTCAGCGCGGCGTGTTCGACCGGCTCTTCGATTTCTGGAACGAGAACCCGGTTCTGGACTTCTGGACGCGGGCGCTCAGGACCAGCCCCTACGTCTCCAACCCGCTCAACGTGAACCCACTGCGCAAGGCCCTGGCCAAGCACGTGGATTTCGAACGCCTCCGGACGGCGGAGACCGCCGGGATCTATGTCTCGGCCACCAATGTCTGGACCGGCAAGCTCGCCGTCTTCGAGCGGGATTCCCTCAGCATCGACCATCTGATGGCCTCGGCCTGCCTGCCGACGGTGTTCCAGGCGGTGGAGATCGACGGCGTGCCCTATTGGGACGGTGGCTATCTCGGCAACCCGCCGATCTACCCGCTCTTCCACGGTGCCCGGACCCGTGACGTGGTGCTGGTTCAGATCAATCCGGTGGAACGCCGCGAGACCCCTCGCTCGCGCGAGGAGATCCAAGACCGGCTCAACGAGATCACCTTCAACGCCAACCTGATGCGGGAACTGCGCGCCATCGATTTCGTCGACGGACTGATCGAGGACGGCGTGCTCGGCCGCAACGACTACCACCGTATGCTGGTCCATCGCATCGATGGGACTGGGGCCCTCGACGATTACAAGGCCTCCTCGCGGATGGATGCCCGGATGCGCGTGTTCGAAGGGCTGCGCGACAAGGGCCGCGCGGCGGCGCAGGCTTGGCTCGCCGAGCATTACGAGGGCATCGGACGAACCTGCACGCTCAATCTCAAGGCGACCTATCAATAGGGTTCCGGCCGGCCGGATTAGCCGGCCGGGCTCGCGCGTTAACTGAGCATGACGGCCGAACCCACCCAGACCGCCTCCGCTTCCTCCATCGTCGACCTTCTGGTCCCGCTGCGACGCTATGCGCGTTCGCTGACGCGCGACGCACTGAAGGCTGACGACCTCGTCCACGACACCCTCGTCCGCGCGCTGGAATCCGGTCTCTCCGTGAGGCCGAACACCAACCTGCGGACCTGGATGATGACGGTGCTGCACAACGTCTTCATCGACGACCAGCGCCGCAAGCGGGTGGAAGCCCGCCATGCCGAAGCCCTCGTCCAGATGGGCGACGAGAGCGTGCCGCCCGCCCAGGAGGGACAGGTGCGTCTCGCCCAGATCCGTCAGGCCTTCCTGACCCTGCCGGAGGAGCAGCGCGCCGCGCTCCACCTCGTGACCCTCGAAGGCATGGCCTATGCGGATGCCGCGGCCGTGCTCGGAATTCCCATCGGCACGCTGATGTCCCGCCTCGGTCGCGGTCGCGCCGCCCTGCGCGCCTTCGAGGAAGGCCAGACCGGCCGCGGCCGCTCCGAATCCTCGCCGGGTTCGGGGACGGCCAGACCCGAACGACCGCATCTGCGCCTCGTCAGCGACTGGAACGGCCAGGATTCCCGGCAGGACGTCCGGCTCGCGTCGAAAGCCATTGGCGGCTCTTAACCGCACAGAATTCGAGGGTACTCGGCTCCTCCGAGTACCAGGACTGTATGGAAGCATCGCCGTTTCCAATCGTTGAACTGGATACGACCGTCATGATCGACCCGATCACCGACAGTGACCTCGCCGCCTTCGTCGACGGCCAACTCGACGTCATGCGCCGGCTCGAGGTGGAAGCTCATCTCGCCCGTACGCCGGAGGCGGCGGCGCGGGTGATGGCCGAGATGCATGACAGGGACGCCCTGCGCCAAGCCTTCGCGCAACTGCCGGGACCGGGACCGGAGCGCAACCGCGCGGCGGCCCGCCGCCTCGACCGATCCATGGCCTGGCGGCGCGTGGGCGAGCGGCTCAAGCGGGCGGCGGTGATCGTGCTTCTCGTGGGTGCCGGCTGGATCGCGCATTCGGACACCGGCGTGTTCGGCGTGCCCGACACCTTCGCCGCCCCGGTGGATCCGGCCCTGGTCGCCGATGCGCGCCAGGCGAGAGAGGTGGCCCAGATCCGCGCCCGCCTCGGCTCGCCCGCCTCGCCGAGCTACGACAAGGCCGGCATCTCCGGTGCCACCGGCATCGTCCTGCCGGACCTGCCGGGGGACTGGTCCGTGCGCGACGTCCAGATCGTGCCCGCGCGTCACGGGGCCGGGGTCGAGGTCATGATCGACGCACCCGATCTCGGCGAGATCTCCCTGTTCGCGGCACGGGGCACCAACGAGGCGGCCTTCACCGGAGAGGTGACGAGCCCGGGCGACGGCGAGACCGTCTACTGGACGGCGGGTCGCTCGGTCTATGCGCTCAGCGGCAACGGCCACCAGGACGCGCTGCAAGAGGCGGCGCGGCGCCTCGCCTCGATCGATCCCGCCAAGCGCTGATCCGCCGGATAGTGCGGCCCGGCCGTCGCGCGTCGGATCTCAGCCGATCATCGACGGAACTCGGTCGTTCGCGATGAGCGTGCGCGCCTCGGCCGCATCCACATCCATCCTGGCGATCAACGCCTCGGCGCCGGAGAAACGTTCCTCGCCGCGGATGTAGCCGAGGAACTCCACGGCGATGGTCCGGCCGTAGAGATCGCCCGAGAAACCGAACAGGTTCACCTCGAGCAAGGGAGCGCCGTCGTCGAAGGTCGGACGACGGCCATAGCTCGCCACGCCGTCCCGCACCGTTCCATCGGGCAACCCGGCGCGGACGGCATAGATGCCGTGAGAGAGGGCACAATCGGGCAAAGCCACGTTCGCCGTGGGATAGCCCAGCGTCCGACCGCGCTTGTCGCCGTGCCGGACTTCTCCGCAGACGAACCAGCGGTAGCCGAGAAGCCGGTTCGCGCGAACGACGTCGCCCTGTCGCAGGGCTTCCCGGATCGCGCTCGACGAGACGGGAGCCTCGCCCTCCCCGATCGAGACCGGCGGGATGATCCGGCATGCCAGGGAGGCTTCGGCGCAGAGCCGGGCCAGCACCTCCGGCGTTCCCTCGCGTCCCCGCCCGAAATGGAAGTCGTGGCCGATCACGACCCCGGTGAGGCCGAGATCGCGCACGAGCAGGCCGTGGACGAACTCGGCGGCAGTGGTCCCCGCCATGAGAGCGTCGAAACGGCGCACGATCAGGCCGTCGAGGCCGAGGCGGGCGAAGACGATTTCCTTGGCGGCCGGTCCCGTCAACCGGAACATCGGCAGGTCGGGGGCGAAATAGGCGCGCGGATGCGGTTCGAAGGTCAGCATCACCGCCGGCACGCCGCGCCGGTCGGCCTCCTCGCGGACGGCTTCCACGAGAGCGCCGTGGCCCCGGTGAACGCCATCGAAATTGCCGATCGCCGCGATGGCCCCGGCAAGGGCCGCCGGCACCGCTTCGTCCTCGCGGCAGATCGTGAAGGGCCGCCCCGACGGGGAGGCGGCTCCGGGGCGCACGGAAGGATCGTCGGCTGGCGCCATCGGGTTCAAATGGTCTCGAAGAAGCTGCGGCCGAAGCGGCGACCGTGGGGGATTCCGCGCGGGAACCTGTCGAAAAGCCGGAGGGGGGTCAAGGGAAGCGGCCGCCCGATCGACGGAGGATGCGCGATCCCTTGCGCAGTTAACCGCTTCGCAATGCTGGGCGAGGTACTTTCACGAACGAGAGGCGGCGCGAGGCGGCGCTTCCCCCAATTTTTTGCCACTTTCCCGGTTCGCGGCATGCCGCACCGGCCCTGCACCGACGGAGCACCCCGACCCATGGCCCTCGATCTCGGCATGCCGATCCTCGTCGTGGACGATTATCAGACGATGGTCCGCATCATCCGCAACCTGCTCAAGCAGCTCGGCTTCGAAGAGGTCGACGATGCCTCTGACGGAACCGCCGCCCTCGCCCGGCTGAAGAACCGCAAATACGGCCTCGTGATTTCCGATTGGAACATGGAGCCCATGACCGGTTACGAGTTGCTGCGCCACGTGCGTGCCGACGAGGCCCTGCGCACCACGCCGTTCATCATGGTCACCGCCGAATCGAAGACCGAGAACGTGATCGCGGCCAAGAAGGCCGGCGTGAACAACTACATCGTCAAGCCCTTCAATGCGGCGACGCTGAAGAGCAAGATCGAGGCTGTCTGCGGCGCTTGAGCCGCAGACCCGATCTCTTTCTTCGGCGACTCACAGCATCGTGGAGCAACAAGCGATGGCCATGGCGGAAAAGTCACGGAAGGCCAGCCCTGACCCGGCATCGACGCGACCGTCGCTGATCCGGGAGCTGGTCGAGATCGCCGACTACATCGCGCATGTCCGCAGGGAGATCGCGGCCCTGCGGGCGAACGAGCTCACCCGTGACCGTCTGCCGATGGCGCATGAGGAGCTCGGCAGCGTCGTCGAGGCGACGGCGGGGGCGACGAACTCCATCATGAATGCGGCCGAGGAAATCCTCAGCCTGCCCAACGACAAGAACTACCGCGCCGCCGTCGAGGCACGGATGAACGACATCTTCGAGGCGTGCACGTTCCAGGACATCACGGGCCAGCGGATCGCCAAGGTGAGCGAATCCCTGCGCCAGCTCGAAAGCCGCCTCACGCGTTTTGCCGCCGCGGTGAAGGCGAAGGATGAGGGCGGCGTCGACCCGGCCGAGGTGGAGCGCCGGGTGCGAGCCGAGCTCCTCCTCCTCAACGGACCACAGATCAAAGGGCCCGCCACCGCCCAGGACGAGATCGACGCCCTGTTCTCCTGATCGGCGGGTCTCGCCGCTTGGGGCCGATGAGATCCGGGGCCGATGAGATCCGGCAACGCTACCAGATCAGCCGCTCGATGACGGCATCCGGGCGAACCTCCTGCCGGGCGAGCCATTCGGACACCTCGCCGAGCGTGTCGTGCTCGGCGAGAACGCCGAGTTCCTCTGCGTGGATGCCTCGCGCCACCAGAAGGTTCGGGATGCCGTAGGCCGCCGCCCCTGCGATGTCGGTGCGCAGGGCGTCGCCGACGGCGAGGACGCGGGCGACGTCCGGCGCGGAGCCACCGTCGAGCTCCGCCGCCATGGCGAGCGCCGCCTCGTAGACGGGGCGGTACGGCTTGCCGGCATAGGTCACCGCGCCGCCGATCTCCGCATAGGCCTGCGCGATCAGACCGGCGCAGGGGATGAGCTTCTTCTCGCGCTCGACCACCAGATCGGGATTGGCGCAGATCATCGGCACGTCCCGTGCCCGGAACCCGGCCAGCGTCTCGCGGTAATCGTCCGCCGTTTCGGTCGTGTCGTCGAACAGGCCGGTGCAGACTAGGCGATCCGCCTCCCCAGCCGCCACGAGGCGGATGTCGAGGCCATCGAAGATCGTGGCATCGCGTTCCGGCCCGAGATGGTGGATGCGCTCGCCCGGATGCTCGGCGATCAGCCGCCGGGTCAGGTCGCCGGAGGTGAGGATGGCGTCGTAGGCCTCCCGCGGCACGCCGTAGCCGTCGAGGATGGTCCGAACGCCGGCCCAGGGGCGGGGCGCGTTGGAGACGAGGATGACGCGCCGCCGGCGACCGTCCTCGGGCAGGGTGCGGAATCGGATCAGCGCCTCGCCCGCCCCCGCATGGGCCCGCGTCCCGTCATGCAGGACACCCCAGACGTCGCACAGGATGAGATCGTAGCGCTCGGCGACGGCGGAAAGCCCGCCCAGAATCGGCACCGGCGCCGAGGATGCGGCGCGCGCGATCGTCTCGCTCATGAATCTGGCCTGACTGGCAAGGTATCGGGGGCATCGAGAATGGCTGACCGGTTAGGCCGCCCACGCCCTGAAATCAACGCAGCGCTATCGACGCGCCGGAATCCGGGCGAGTCTGCCTCAGCCGGCGCGGCGCAGGAAATCGCGGAACGGCCGACGCTGCGGCGGCGGTTCCGGATCGTCGCCGCCGGGTTCTCGGGACGGAGGCGGCGCCGGGGATGGCGCGGCCTGTGGCGGAGCGGCGGCGAGAACTTCGGCCCGCACGGCCCGCGCCGGAGCGAAGACGGTGCCTTGCGCCAGCGGCACGTCGAGATCGATGAGATCCGGCACGTCGCTCTCGCGTTCCACCGACTCCGCGACGAGCCGGATGCCGGCCCGGGACAGGGAGGCGACGAGATCGTCGAGGGCGATATCGGGCATGGCCTGGCGGGAATCGGGACGCAGCAGGAGATCGGCGGGGACCTTGACCTGGCTGACGCCCCGGTCGGCCAGGGCCAGCGGATCGAGGCGCAGGTCCACGGGACGGTCCAGGGCGAAGCCGACACGGCCGCGCAGTTCCGCCAACGCGCCCGCCTGCTCGGCGTCGAGGCTGCGCCAGCTCGACTGGGGCAGCGCGATCACGAGGCGGCCCGACAGGCCGGGCTCGCCGACGAGCAGCCGAGGTAGCGTGCGCAGGAAGCCGGGCTCGAACAGGGAATGCGGCGACAGGGCATAGGTCACGGCGGCCTGACTGCCGCGCCCGCTGAGATGGCGTGCCACGGTGGCGACCAGGGGAAGCATGCGTCGATCGAGTTCGGTCGTCCGCCCATGGCGTTCGAGGACCGGCAGGAACAGTTCCGGCTTGAGGATGTCGGCGCCGAGGCGCAGGCGCGCCAGTGCCTCGTAGGACACGACCTTGCGCTGGGGCAGGGAGACGATGGGCTGGAGATGGACCTCGAGCCCGTCGCCGTCGAAGGCCGCGACCATGACCGCATCGCGGCTCCGGTCCGGTCGCGCCCGGTCCGTGACGGGCTCGGACCGCTCGAGCGGCGGCCAGGCTCGGGGCACCCAGGGGGTCCCGCCCGTCTCGTTGCGGAATGCCGGGGAAGGCGGCGGGACGACGTGGGCATCGAGGACGGCCTGACGGGAGGCCGGGCGCACGACCGGGGTCGGGGCGGGAGCCGCTGGCGGTGTCGCCTTGAGGCGGGCGATCTCACCATCCTGCGTGGCGACCACGGCGGCGAGTTCGCGGACGATGCCGCTGAGCAGGCCGATTTCCGCCGTGACTTCCTCGACGGCGGCCTCCACCGCGGCATTCCCGGCCTGCTTGCCCTGTGCCGGTGCCGGTTCGGCCTCGTCGGCGCGGGCACGCTCGATCCGCATCTGCTGGTCAGCGATGAGGCGGGCCACGGTCTCCAGGCGCACGAGGCGTTGCGAGAGAATGTCGAATTCCCCCGAGAGCTTCTCGCAGCGCTGGTCGAGCTGACGCGCCCGGCGCGAGGCCAGGATGGCGACGAAGCCGCCCATGGCCGCCAATCCAAAGGCGCCGCCGATGGGGGAGATCACTGCAAGCGGCGCCAGGACCACGAACCCGATGAGACTCAGGAGCCACGGGACCGTGCGTCGGCCGACGATCCGGGCCATCGGAATACTCTTACCCTCACGACGATCGAGCGGAGATGCAGGGTCCCGGTCACGGATTCCGCAAGTCGGGACAGGCTCCGGTTGTCGCCGAGACGACGAGGTCCCACAAGATGGGCGCAGGCTGCGTGAACCGGTTTTTTGCCATGTGTTGCATGAGCTTCCAAGCTTGGCTTCAGCCAGCCTGGCATCGGCGCGGAGGCCGCCGGGGCCATTGCCCCTCGCGGCGGGAGGGGATTTGGCTCTACATGAGTGCGGGACATGACCCAGCGACGGGAGCGGGTGGATGGACGCGAGACGGGTGGACCTGCTGATGCAGGTGGACGGCATGACCTGCGACGGGTGCGCCGAGGCCGTGCGCAAGGCGATCCTCCGGATCGATCCGGAGGCGCATATCGCCGTCGACCGCGATCACGGGCGCGTGGCGATCACCACCGATGCCCAGTCCCTGACGATCGCCGAGGCCCTGGACCAGGCCGGCTACACGGCGACGGCGATGTCGGGCTGACGTCGGCCCCATCCACCGTTGCGGGCGATCCATGCGCGATTCCGTGCTTTCAAATGAAATTTTGCAGACGCGTTGAAAAATTCCGACGCGCTTTTGCTTGCTCCATCGCTCACAGTGATGACAACGGTGAAGCATGGTGCCCGCGGCGCCGATGCCCGACGCCCCGAACACACGACGTTCCACAATAAACGCCCGCGCGACACGCCATCGCGACGACAGACCGGGAGAGACTTATGCCCTCAGACATCGAGATCGCCCGCGCGGCAACCCTGAAGCCGATCACGCAGGTGGCCGAGACGATCGGCATTCCGGACGAGGCGCTGCATCATTACGGCCGGCACATCGCCAAGATCGACCACGCCTTCATCAAGTCGCTGGAATCGAAGCCCGAGGGCAAGCTCGTCCTCGTCACCGCCATCAGCCCGACCCCGGCCGGCGAGGGCAAGACCACCACGACGGTGGGTCTCGGCGACGCGCTGAACCGCATCGGCAAGAAAACGGTGATGTGTCTGCGCGAGCCCTCGCTCGGCCCGTGCTTCGGGATGAAGGGGGGTGCCGCCGGCGGCGGCAAGGCCCAGGTCGTGCCGATGGAGCAGATCAACCTGCACTTCACCGGCGATTTCCACGCCATCACTTCGGCGCACAGCCTCGCCGCCGCCCTCATCGACAACCACGTCTACTGGGCCAACGAGCTCAACATCGACGTGCGCCGCATCCATTGGCGCCGGGTCGTCGACATGAACGACCGCGCCCTGCGGTCGATCACCCAGTCGCTGGGTGGCGTCGCCAACGGCTTCCCGCGCGAGGACGGGTTCGACATCACCGTGGCCTCGGAAGTCATGGCGGTGTTCTGCCTCGCCCGTGACCTCGACGACCTCGAGGCCCGCCTCGGCCGCATCGTCATCGCCGAGACCCGCGACCGCAAGCCGGTGACGCTCGCCGACGTGAAGGCCACGGGTGCGATGACCGTGCTCCTCAAGGACGCGCTGCAGCCGAACCTCGTCCAGACCCTGGAGGGCAACCCCGCCCTGATCCATGGCGGCCCCTTCGCCAATATCGCCCATGGCTGCAACTCGGTGATCGCCACCCGCGCCGGCCTCAAGCTCGGCGACTACGTGGTCACCGAAGCCGGCTTCGGAGCCGATCTCGGCGCCGAGAAGTTCATCGACATCAAGTGCCGGCAGGCGGGGCTGAAGCCCTCGGCGGTGGTCATCGTCGCCACGGTGCGCGCCCTCAAGATGCATGGCGGCGTCTCCAAGAAGGAACTCGGCTCCGAGAACCTCGACGCCCTGGAGAAGGGCTTCGCCAACCTCGCCCGCCACGTGGAGAACGTGCGCGGCTTCGGCCTGCCCGTGGTCATCGGCGTCAACCACTTCTATGCCGACACCGATGCCGAGCACGCCAAGCTGAAGGAGCTGTGCCGCGACAAGCTCCAGGTCGAGGCCATCACCTGCAAGCATTGGGCGGAAGGCGGAGCCGGCGCCGAGGAGCTGGCGCAGGCCGTGGTCAAGCTGGCCGAGGGCGAGCAGAAGCCGCTGACCTTCGCCTACGAGACCGAGACCAAGCTCACCGACAAGGTCAAGACCATCGCCACCAAGCTGTACGGCGCGGGCGACATCCAGGTGGAATCCAAGGCCGCCACCAAGCTCGCCCAGTTCGAGAAGGACGGCTACGGCAACCTGCCGGTCTGCATGGCCAAGACGCAGTACTCGTTCTCCACCGACCCGAACCTGATGGGCGCGCCCTCGGGCCACACCATCTCGGTGCGCGACGTGCGGCTCTCGGCCGGCGCCGGCTTCGTCGTGGTGATCTGCGGTGAGATCATGACCATGCCCGGCCTGCCCAAGGTCCCCGCCTCGGAGGGCATCCATCTCGATGCCGACGGGCAGATCGAAGGCCTGTTCTAGCCGGACGCCAGCGGCCCCTCCCCTGTCGGGGGAGGGGTGCCTGCCCGGCCTCGCGTGATCCCTCGCCCCGGTTGTGATAGCTGGGTCGGCATGCAGTCCCGCCGGCCCCGCTCATGATTCCCTGGCTCGTCCTCGACACCGCACCGATCCCCGGGGATGCGGGCCAGTTGCGGCTGCTTCAGCGCGGCACCGAATTCTCGATCCAGCTCGGACATAACGAGTTGATGAACAGCCGCCTCAGCGGCTCGGAGAAGGCGCTGGCGACCCTCGCGGCGGAGCGGGTCGGAGGCCGCGTGGGCGCGCGTTTCCTCATCGGCGGTCTCGGCATGGGCTTCACCCTGCGGGCGGCACTCGATGCCCTGCGGCCCGACGCCGAACTCGTCGTGGCGGAACTGGTGCCGAACGTGGTGGATTGGGTGCGCGGGCCGCTCCGGGACCTGTCGGCCGATGCGCTGTCGGACCAGCGGGTGGCGTTGCGGATCGGCGACGTGGTCGCCGCGATCCGCGCGGACAGTTCGGCGTACGACGCCATCCTGCTCGACGTCGACAACGGCCCCGACGGCCTCACCAGGCCCGAAAACGACAGGCTGTACAACGAGTTGGGTCTGGCTGCCGCCATGGCGGCTTTGCGGGTGGGTGGGGTGCTGGCGGTGTGGTCCGCCCATCCCGACAGGCACTTCACCCAGCGCCTGCGCCAGGGCGGGTTTTCCGTGGAGGAGGTGCCGGTGCGGGCCAATGTCACGAGCGGCGCCCGCCACACGATCTGGCTCGCTTCGAAGTCCGGCCGCGCCCGGCGCTGAAGCCAGAGGAGCGTGTCAGGCCGAGTGTCGACCGCGCTCCAGGCGTCGGTTGAGGCGGGTTACGCCATAGATTTCAGCGAGTTGGCGTCGGGCCGCCTTCACCGGCGCGTCGTCGCGCTCGGTGCGGGCCGCCGCGATGACGCGCAGCGTATGCGCCACGCAACGCTCCAGACGGACCGTGGCGGCACCGTCCGGCGGTCGCCGATCCTGGACCGGATTCTCGGCAATGGTCATGCGGCAAGCCCCCTCGATCATGACGAACGGGACCGGGTCTAACTGCGCCATGCGGCGGCCATTGGGTAGAGACTGGGCCACACGGTGACAGCTTGGCCATGGCGCCGGCGCGTGGCGGTGCTCAGTCGCGCGTGCTGCCCTCGTTGAACTTGTCGCGGCAGACATATCCGACGAAGCATTTGGCCACGTCACGGGTGAGTTCGTAGGCGGGCTTGGGCGCTTCCGGCAGGGGGCAGAAGCCGCCGTCGCGGACGATCCTGTCGTAGGTGATCGGCCCCGTGGTCATCACGATGGCGCCGACGCGGTTCACCAGGGCGGCGGCGTCGGCGCAGAGCATGGCGGGGGTCGCGGGCCGCTCCTGTGCCGAAACAGTGAGCGGAGCCAGGACGATACAGGCGGCGAGCGCGGATCTCATGGCACAGGATCTCATGGCGGAGCGATCGTTTCGAGCGGGGTGCCGGGCGGATGTGCCGCCCGGTGGGAGCGGAGGATAGCGCCGGGCGGCACCGCCGCCAATCCGCCGGGTGACGCCCTCTCTCACGCCGCCCGTTTCAGCGGCTCGGCCGCGGCGGCCACCGCCAGGGTGAAGTCCAGCGCCTCGTCGAGACCCTCCCGCCAGAGGGAGATCGGCGTCGGACGGGCCAGGACGAGAGCCCCCTCCGCATCGCCATCGGCCAGGGTCACGACGGCGCCGAGCTTCGTGGCGAGTCCGCGCATGGGTCCGTTCCGGCTGAGACAGCGGACATGCAGGTCGCGGACGCCGCGGTTGCGCGCCGCCGAGACGATCCGCCGGAACAGGGCGTGGCCGAGGCCGTTGCGGCGGAACCCGCGCTCCACGGCGAAGGCCGCCTCCGCGTCGCGGCCGAGGCTCAGCCCCGGCACGGGGCCGGTGAGCGGGCGCAATTCGCCGAGCGCTCGCAACGTCCCGTCGACGAAGCCGCCGAAGACCAGCCCCTCGACCGTGAGGGCGCGGGCCGCATACGCGACGGCCGCCGCATCGCTCAGGGCGGCCATGAAGCGGTTGGCTCTGGTATCGGGGTCGAGCCGTAGGAAATAGGCCTCGACCATGGCACGGTCGCTGGGCCAGAGGCGCCGGACATTCGGTCCGGTCGGAATCGTGTCGGGCATCGTGGTGCCGTACTCCGGAATGACAACGCGCAGGCTGCGCGGGCTCCGGGCGTAACCTCCCTCGAGGAGGCCACCAGATGGCATCGGCCTCGGTTTTGTGCAATGCAACAAAACGTCATCCCGCCGACGCGCCGCGCTTGATCCCCCCGGCGACGCGCGGCAGACCGGTCTTCGGGCCTGTCGCCGGACCGGTTCCATTGACGCGCGCGCGGCCATCGCGCCGTCTCGTATCCGAGGTCGCCATCGTCGTGAGTCCCCCCTCAGGTTCAGCCCCGTCCGCCGGTTCGCAGGGCGGCGATTCTCCTCCCGGTCCGGTCGCGGCACGCTACGACATGCTGGTCTCGTCCGGCGCCATCGAGCGCGACCCGGCCCAGATCCATCTGGTGCAGGCCCTCGACAGGCTGGTCCAGGATCTCGACCGGCGCAGACGGGCGAAGAAGGGCAGCGCGCTCGGCTGGCTGTTCGGGCGCAGCGGCGACGGCGAAGGCCCGCCCAAGGGTCTCTACATCTGGGGCTCCGTCGGGCGCGGCAAGACCATGCTGATGGACCTGTTCCACGAGGCGGCGCCGGGCAAGAAACGCCGCGTCCATTTCCACGGCTTCCTGTCGGATGCCCATGAGCGCATCCATGCCCACCGGCAGGCGCTCAAGGCGGGAACGGCCAAGGGTGACGACCCGATCCCGGTGGTGGCGGACGCCCTGGCCGACGAGGCGACGCTGCTCTGCTTCGACGAGTTCACGGTCACCGACATCGCCGATGCGATGATCCTCGGCCGGCTGTTCGGGGCGCTGTTCAAGCGCGGTGTCACCGTGGTGGCGACCTCCAACGTCGAGCCGGACCGGCTCTACGAGGGCGGACTGAACCGCGCCCTTTTCCTGCCCTTCGTCGCGGAGCTGAAGAACCGGGTCGAGATCCTGCGCCTCGATTCCCGCACGGATTTCCGCCTGGAGAAGCTCGGCGGTGCCTCGGTCTATCACGTGCCCGCCGACGAGGCGGCCGAGGCCGCCCTCACTCAGGCCTTCAAGGGCCTCACCGGCAAGGCGAGGGGCAAGCCGGCCACGATCCGGGTGAAGGGCCGCGAGGTGGCCGTGCCGGAGGAGGCCGCCGGCGTCGCCCGGTTCGGCTTCGCCGATCTCTGCGCCCAGCCGCTCGGCGCTTCCGACTACATGGCCATCGCCCAGTCGTTCCAGACGGTGATCGTCTCAAACATCCCGGTGATGGGCGAGGCGAACCGCAACGAGGCCAAGCGCTTCATCACCCTCGTCGATACGTTCTACGACGCCCATGTGAAACTCATCGCCTCGGCGGCGGCCGAGCCGACCGGTCTCTACACGGCGACCGAGGGCCGCGAGGCGTTCGAGTTCGACCGCACGGTCTCGCGCCTCATCGAGATGCGCTCGTCGGAATACCTCGCCTTGCCCCATGGGCGGGGGGATTCCGAGGCGAGCGGATCCAGTTCCGGTCTCGTGGAGACCTGAGCGGGCGTTCGCGGTGGTTCTGAAAGGCTTTGCCTCCTCCTGAGGGGCCGTGTAGCGGCTTTGAGGGAGGGCTCCTTAGGATCGCGCGACGACTGGAGGCCTTCTTCGAGGCCCGCTGACGCGGGCACCTCAGGATGAGGTGGTCCGCCGGGATGATCGACCTTGGCATCCGCATCCGAGCGGACCGAGCGATCATATGGTGTGACCGCAACGAGATCGACGTGATTCGAAAGTTCTGGCCCGCAGCCGGAGCGATGTCGGCCGAGCCGGCACAGACAACAAGCGACCGTCGAATGCGTTGCACGGTCCCGATACGCGCCGTGCGCAACAGCACATCGAATCCGCAGCCGAGCTTCGCGAAAGCGATGCTCGTGGCTGCCGGCCGTTGCACTGCAGCACCCCTACCGTTTAATTGGATTCATTATGAGGTACGGGGCGTGGGTGCTTCGTGCACTGCGACGGCTCCCTGTCGAGGGGCGCCGGATCCGCTGCCGCACCTCACATATGTTTCGATGCGGGACGGCGACCATGTCGCGCGCGCCCCGCGCCTGACTGACGACCTCCGAGGTATTCGCGAGCCCGACAGATTGGTGGCCAGCCGATCTCGACCGGTCCGTGGCCTGAGCGATGACAGGATACACCGATGATCAAACTCACCGTGAACGGGGCTGAACGCAGCTTCGACGGCGATCCCGATATGCCGCTGCTGTGGTTCCTGCGCGACGAAGTGGGCCTCACCGGCACCAAGTTCGGCTGCGGCCAGGCCCTCTGCGGCGCCTGCACCATCCATCTCGGCGGCACCGCCGTGCGCGGCTGCGTCACCCCCATCTCCGCAGCCGAAGGCCAGGAGGTGGTGACCATCGAGGGGCTTTCCCCCGACGGCAACCACCCGGTCCAGGCGGCGTGGCGCGACCTCAACGTCTCGCAATGCGGCTACTGCCAGTGCGGGCAGATGATGCAGGCGGCGTCCCTCCTGAAGGATACGCCGAAGCCCAACGACGCCCAGATCGACGAGGCCATGAGCGGCAACCTCTGCCGCTGTGGCACCTATCCCCGCATCCGCGCCGCGATCCATCAGGCCGCCGGAAACGCGCCGGCCGCCAACAAGGGAGAGCGCCTGTGATTCACGACGCACAGCTCACGGCCGGCCTCGCCGCCGAGACGACCGCCGCCACTTCGGAAGCGCCCAGCGCTCTCGCCAATGTCAGCCGCCGCGCCATGCTCGGCGGCCTGGGCGCCCTGGTCCTCGCCCTGTCCTGGAAGGATTCCGCCCGGGCGGAAGACAAGAAGGACGAGCCGAAGAAATTCGGCGCCGATGCCATGCCGCATGGCTGGCAGGACGACCCGAAGGTGTTCGTGGCCATCGCGCCGGACGGCACCGTCACCATCACCTGCCACCGCTCGGAGATGGGCCAGGGCGTGCGCACCTCCGTCGCCCTCGTCGTCGCCGACGAGCTGGAGGCCGATTGGGCCAAGGTGAAGGTCGCCCAGGCCTGGGGTGACGAAGCCCGGTTCGGCAACCAGGATACCGACGGTTCGCGCAGCTTGCGCCACTTCTTCCCGCATCTGCGCCATGCGGGTGCCGCGGCGAAGGCCATGCTGGTCCAGGCCGCCGCCAAGCAATGGGGCGTGCCGGCAACGGAAGTGAAGGCCGAGAACTCGGTCCTCACCCACGCCAAGTCGAAGCGCACGCTGGGCTATGGCGATGTCGCGGCGGCCGCCGCCGAACTCGCCGTCCCCGCCCGCGAGAGCGTGATCCTGAAGGACCCCAAGGCCTTCAAGTTCATCGGCAAGGGCAAGATCGGCCTCATCGACAACCGCGACATCACCACCGGCAAGGCGATCTACGGCCTCGATACCCGCCTCGACGGGATGCTCTACGCCCTCGTCGCCCGCCCGCCGGTCTTCGGCGGCAAGGTGGCGAGCTACGACGATGCCGAGACCATGAAGATCCCCGGCGTGGTCAAGGTGTTCAAGATCGACGCGCCCGAAATCCCGTACGAGTTCCAGCCGATCGGCGGCGTCGCCGTCATCGCCAAGAACACCTGGGCGGCCATGAAGGGCCGTGAGGCCCTGAAGATCACCTGGGACGACGGCCCGAACGCGACCTACGATTCGGTCGCCTTCCGGGGCGAGTTGGAGAAGGCGGCGCGCGCGCCCGGCAAGGTCGTGCGCAACCAGGGCGACGTCGACGGCGCCATGGCCAAGGCCAAGCAGCGGATCGAGGCCGAGTATTTCGTGCCCCATCTCGTCCAGGCCCCGATGGAACCGCCGGCCGCCACCGTGCGGATCAAGGACGGGTTCTGCGAGGCCTGGGCCTGCACCCAGGCACCCCAGGCGACCCATGACCGCTTGGCCAAGAAGCTCAACCTGCCCGCCGACAAGGTGCGGGTGAACGTGACGCTGCTCGGCGGCGGCTTCGGCCGCAAGTCGAAGCCCGATTACGTGCTCGAGGCGGCCCTGTGCTCGCAGGCCGTGGACGGCGCGCCGGTGAAACTCACCTGGACCCGCGAGGACGACCTCCATCACGGCTACTACCACACGATCTCGGTGGAGCGCCTGGAGGCCGGCCTCGACGACAAGGGCATGCCGGTGGCCTGGCTCCACCGCTCGGCCGCCCCGACGATCGGTTCGATCTTCGCGGCCGGCGCCAAGAACGAGCTGCCTTTCGAGCTCGGGATGGGGCTGACCAACACGCCCTTCGACGTGCCCAACATCCGCCTGGAGAACCCGGCGGCGGATGCGCATGTACGGATCGGCTGGTTCCGCTCGGTCTCGAACATCCCGCACGCCTTCGCGATCCAGTCCTTTGTCGCCGAGTTGGCGCATGCGGCGGGCAAGGATCCGAAGGAGTACCTGCTGGCCCTGATCGGCCCCGACCGGGTGATCGACCCGACCAGCATCGGCGATGTCTGGAATTACGGCGAAGATCCCGCCCGCTACCCGATCGAGACCGCGCGCCTGCGCGGGGTCATCGAGGCGGCGGCCAAGGGCATCGGCTGGGGCCGGAAGCTGCCGAAGGGACGGGGCCTCGGCATTGCCGGACACTACAGCTTCGTCACCCACACGGCGGTGGCGGCCGAAGTGGAGGTGGGCGCCAAGGGTGAGGTCTCGGTCAAGCGCATCGACATCGCCGTCGATTGCGGACCGCACGTCAACCCGGAGCGTATCCGCTCGCAGATGGAAGGCGCCGTCGTCATGGGGATGGGCTTGGCCTTGTCGGCCGAGATCACCTTCAAGGACGGGCGCGCGCAGCAGAACAACTTCGACGGCTACGAGATCACCCGTCTCGACGCCGCCCCGAAGGAGCTGCACGTCCACCTGATCCAGAACAACGACTACAGCCGTCCGCTCGGCGGCGTCGGTGAGCCGGGCGTCCCCCCCGTGGCGCCGGCCATCGCCAACGCGGTCTTCGCCGCCACCGGCCGCCGCATCCGGCAGCTGCCGATCCGCGACCAGCTGAGCTCGTAAACACAAAGACCCTCCGGCCCGAAGACTTGGGCTGGAGGGTCACATCGTTCGACACGTGGTCCAGCCCTCCACCTCATCCTGAGGTGCCGCGAAGCGGCCTCGAAGGAGGGGTCCAGAGCCGACTGCGCGACCTAGAGGCCTCCTTCGAGGCCTTCGCTGCGCTCCGGCTCCTCAGGATGAGGGGCCGGGTTGGAAGTGCCGAAGGTAGACTCGCCTTTCGGACCTCACTCAGCTGCCACCGCCCGCGCCTCCCGGCCTCCCTCCCGATACTCGCCCCAGGCCTGTTTCAGGATCTGGACCGAGGAGGTGAGGAAGATGCCGGCCATGAGGGCGGCGACCGCGAGGTCAGGCCAGGCCGACGTGGTGCCCCAGACGGCGAGCGCCGCGCCCATCACCACGATGTTGCCGATGGCGTCGTTGCGCGAGCACAGCCAGACGGAGCGGACATTGGCGTCGCCGTCCTTGTAGCGCATCAGCAGCAAGACCGAGGCGACATTGGCGGCGAGCGCCAGCAGGCCGATGCCGCCCATCCATTCCGCGCTCGGCACGCCGAGGACGAGGGTCTGGTAGATCGTCGAGCCGAAGACCCAGACCGCCATTAGGCTGAGGCTCACCCCCTTGGCCAGGGCCGCCAACGAGCGGGTGCGCAGGCTCGCGCCGATGACCGCGAGGCTGAGGCCGTAGGTGACGGTGTCGGCCAGGAAATCGAGGGCGTCCGCCTTCAGCGCCTGCGATCCGGCCGCCTGGCCCGCCGCCATCTCGGTGACGAACATCGCGCCGTTGAGGGCGATGACGAACCACAGCACCCGCTTGTAGCGCGGATCGACCCCGTCGAAGACCGGAACGCCGCCGCCGCAGCCGCAGGATTCCTCGTGCGCCGAGGCTGTCGGAGCCTGCGCCGCGACGGCATGGTGATGCCCGTCGCCGGGTGCATGAGCATGCGCGTGCGTGTGGATGTCGGGCTGGTTCTGGCTCGTGCCGCAGCAGGATTCGGCCATGGCTCTCTCCTCGTTTCGTCGTTAGACAGGAGCCTACAAGCTCTAGCGACTAGAGGATCAAGCGGAAAATGACGTTCTCGATCGGAATCCTGTCGCGCCGCGCCGGAGTGAAGGTGCCGACGATCCGCTATTATGAGCAGGTCGGGCTGATGCCCGCGCCCCCGCGCACCGACGGACAGCAGCGCCGCTACGGTGACGCCGAGGTGGCGCGGCTCAACTTCATCCGGCACGCGCGCGAGCTCGGCTTCGAGGTCGATGCGATTCGCGAACTTCTCGCCATGAGCGCGCAGCCGGAGGAATCCTGCGCCGAGGTGGACCGCCTGGCGCGGCGCCACCTGGCGGAGGTGGAGCAGCGCATCGCCCGGCTGGTCTCCTTGCGCACGGAATTGCAGCGCATGGTGACGGAATGCGGCCACGGGCGGGTGGGCGAGTGCCGGGTCATCCAGGTTCTGGCGGATCACGGCGAATGCGACCACGACCATGGCGGTGCGCGGCCGGGATTCGCCGAGGCGTAAACTTCGCCGCTCCGGCGGAGCCGAAGGGGCGGGCGGCGGGTTGTCCCGTCACAGCCCCCCGTTGAGGATGCCCCATGTTTCAGAGACCCCGTTCCTTCGCCGCCGTGCTGGCCGCCGGATTCGCCGCCAGCCTCGTGGCCGGCCCGGTCCTCGCTTCCCCGTGTTCGGAGGAGATCGCGCGCCTCGAAGCGAAGGTGAAGGAGGAGGCGACCGGCGCCATCTCAGCCTCGACCTCGGGCAAGGCGGCGGCCGGCGCGCGGGAAGGCCAGGGAGAGACCGGACAGGGAGGCAACGCCTCGACCCCGGCCGCTCCGCCGGAGAAATCCGCCGAGGCCGGCAAGGGCTCCGATGCGGCGATGCAGGCCAAGGTCGCCCTGGACGAGGCCCGCACCGCCGACGGCAAGGGCGACGCCCAGGCCTGCAACGCCGCGCTGGAGCGCGCCAAGAGCCAGCTCGCCACGGCTCCGTGAGCGCGGGCGCACCGGCCGGGGGAGCCCGGCACGGTGCTGTCGCCCGCACGATGGCCCGTTGCGCGATGGCGCGGCGGGTCGTGGGGATGTCCCGGCAAAGCGTGAAAAGAGAAGTTTCTTCTTTTGAGGCCGTCTCGGACATCCGCCCCGACCGGCGTCGTATCGGCACGGACGCGGACTGCGTGCCGGCTCGCCGTCCCTTGTCTTTCAGGCGGCGCGGGAAGGCCGCCGCCGTCGATGGAGGATCCTTCCGGGGGTCCTAGGCGGCGGCGCTGAGGGCGTGTTTGTTGCCCTGAATGCCGGCACACAGATCATCGATCTCCGCAAGATCTAGACTTTCACCTGAGTGGCTTGCAATTGCATCGATCAGGTGATCTTGCCGAGGATCGAAGGGATGGCCCTGAAGGCGATAAAATTGATAGTAACGCAATGCCGCCAATACGGTGTCGCGCTCTCGCACTGTGATGGTGATGGTCTGCATTCTTTGAAGATCTCCCCTTCGTGCAGTTTTTGCTCTCCGAACACTTGAATCCGACTCAGCGAGCGAGAGCGTTGTAACCCCGCTTCGGTGCAGCCGTCCACAGCCGGAAACCATTCGGTAACCCTGTCGGCGGGTCGGCCGAGGGGTCGGCCGGAGGCAACCCTTTGCAGGCGTGCCATTTCCTCCCGGAGGGACGGGCGGCGGATTTATTTCGCCCTGGAAATGTAAAATGTCATTGACAGGAAAGAGGAAAACTGGCGGCGCCCGGCAAAGCTCGGCCGCATGCGTCTTTCGCGGAATCGATAAAATTGTTCTTAACCAATCCGTGGGAGCCTTCTGGTCACGACCGACTCACTCACCCGTGAGAAAGTCGAGTATGAGCGGAGCCACCCCTCATGACCAAAATGCAGCCGGATGACGGGCAGGACGGTCGAGCACACCGGGCAAGACCGGTGGCGCTCTCCGCGAGCGTACGACGCCATCTCGGGCTGAACCTGCGCACCCATTATGCGGCTTCACTGGTCGAACCAGTGGGCGAGCGGATCGAAACGCTGCTGACGAAGCTCGGCCGCACGAAGGGCTGACTCGTCACGCCGGATGAGCGGGACGACACACGCCGTTCAGAATTGCGGTGCTATGGGTTCCGCCTACGCGCCGGACCTGCCCGGCCCGTCCGCAGCCAACCCGCGAAACCCGATCCCATGACCGTCCTCGTTCTCGTCGTCGCCGGAAACATCCTGCTCGCGACCCTGTTCTCCCTGGTCGCCCTCGCCTCCGACTGAACGGCCCTCGCGAGACGCTTCGGCGTTCCAGCCTGCCTCCACATCACGGCTCTCGACGTAGCGTGAGCCACCCAGCCCGGACGACCGGTCGCGGCATGCCGCAACCGGCGCTTCGTCGTGCCTCCATGGATCGGTCCGACGCCGTCCGGCCCCGCTCTCCGTTTCGCCGATTCGCCGGCCCAGCGGCCCTCGCGATCGGCCGGAACATGGCATGCGGATCGGCGCGTGATCCGGGGCGGAACGTCCTTTCTAAAGAACCAGCCTCCCTGAGCATCTTGTTCCAAATCGCCGGCAACGGAGAGATTTTCGTTCCCCATGCCGCCCAGAGTTCTTCAAGACCTCGTTTTTTGAAGGAGAATTACCTATCTAAGCTCAGTAACGCCAATCCGGCCAAGCTTGACATTGTTCTTTAAAAAGAACGAAACGTAGCATCACCGGGGCATCGGGACGGCAACGTTCCCGCGCCGCGACGTAGCCGGAGACAACCCTGTGAGCTCGACCATGTCCTCGACGCCCAACGCCCGCCGTCTCTCCCAGAGAAGGCGTATCCTCGCCCTGTGCGCCGGTTCGGTCGGCCTGGTCTCGGCGGGGCTCGGCTTCGCACTGTTCGCCGCCGGCAGCGCCCAGGCGCAGACCGAACTCCTCAACGTCTCCTACGATCCGACGCGTGAGCTCTATAAGGAGATCAACGCGGCCTTCATCGAGGAGTGGAAGGCCAAGACCGGCGAGACGGTCACCATTCGCGCGGCCCATGGCGGCTCGGGCTCGCAGGCCCGCACCGTCATCGACGGTATCCCCGCCGATGTGGTGACCCTGGGCATCCCCTCCGACATCGACGCGATCAGCCGCATCTCGAAGAAGATCCCGGCCGACTGGCGCACCAAGCTGCCCAACGAAGGCCTGCCCTATACCTCCACCGTGGTGTTCCTGGTGCGCAAGGGCAACCCGAAGGGCGTGAAGGACTGGGGCGACCTGGTGAAGCCGGACGTGAAGGTGATCACCCCGAACCCGAAGACCTCCGCCGGCGGGCGCTGGAACTTCCTCGCGGCCTGGGGCTACGCCTACGAGAAGGAAGGCAAGAACGCCGACAAGGCCAACGCCTTCGTCGGCCAGCTCTACAAGCAGGTGCCGGTGCTCGATACGGGCGCGCGCGGCTCCACCGTGACCTTCGCCCAGCGCGGTCTCGGCGACGTGCTGCCGACCTGGGAGAACGAGGCCTATCTCGTGTTCGACGAGTTCGGCCGCGACAAGTTCGACGTCGTGGTGCCGCCGACCTCGATCTACGCCGAGCCGCCGGTGGCCCTGGTCGACGCCAATGTGGACAAGAAGGGCACCCGCAAGCAGGCCGAGGCCTACCTGCAGTTCCTCTACACGGACAAGGCACAGGCCATCTTCGCCAAGCACCATTACCGTCCGATCAAGCGCGAGGCCGCCAAGCCCGAGCATCTCGCCCAGCTGCCCGAGCTGAAGCTCTTCAAGATTGAGGATCTTCAGGGCAACTGGGACGATATCCAGAAGAAGAACTTCGACAATGGCGGCCTGTTCGACCAGCTGAGCAAGCCGCCGCAGTAACGCGGACCTCCCCCGTCGCGGCTACGGGATTCCTACATCTGCGGCTGCAGGCAGAGCGCGTCCCTCTCCCCCTTGTGGGGAGAGGTCAGGAGTGGGGGTGGCGCCGCTTGCCTCCACAGCTTGAGGGTTGCCCGACCACCCCCACCTCCAACTCCTCCCCACAAGGGGGAGGAGGGCCGCGAAGCCCGCGACTTGTGTGATTCTTAGCCATCACGGGGAGGGTGCCACGGAGCGGAGGGCGACCTTGCGCCGGACACCGCACCCGCTTCCCGACCCGCCGATGCGTGAGCGAGGCGACCCACTTCAGGACCACCCCATGGCAGAGCCCCCTCTGCGTCCGAGACGACGCTTCCGTCAGCCCAGCGTGATTCCGGGCTTCGGCATCACCTTCGGCTACACCCTGACCTGCCTCGGCATCATCGTGCTGCTGCCGCTCGCCGCCCTCGTCGCCCGCGCCTCCGGCCTCGGCCTGTGGGGGATCTGGGAGGTGGCCACCGATCCGCGCGTCGCCAGCGCCCTGCGCGTGAGTTTCGGCGTGTCGCTCCTCGCCGCGCTCACCGCCTCGGTCTTCGGCTTCCTCATCGCCTGGGTGCTGACCCGCTACCGGTTCCCCGGCCGCAAGATCGTGGACGCGGTGGTGGACCTGCCCTTCGCCCTGCCCACCGCCGTCGCCGGCATCGCCCTGGCCTCCCTCTATGCGCCCAACGGTCTCGTCGGCGAGCAGCTCGCCAAGCTCGGGATCGAGGCCGCCTACACGCCGGTGGGCATCTACATCGCCATGGTCTTCATCGGCCTGCCCTTCGCCGTGCGGACGGTGCAGCCCCTCATCGAGGAAATCGACAAGGAGATCGAGGAGGCCTCGGCCACCCTCGGCGCCGATCGCTGGCACACCCTCATCAAGGTGGTGGTGCCGCCGCTGATCCCGGCGGTGCTCACGGGCTTCGCCCTCGCCTTCGCCCGCGGCGTCGGGGAATACGGCTCGATCATCTTCATCGCCGGCAACCTGCCCTACGTCTCCGAGATCGCGCCGCTCCTCATCGTCATCAAGCTCTCCGAGTTCGATTACGGGGGCGCCTGCGCCATCGCGACGATCATGCTCGGCATCTCGTTCGTGACGCTGCTGGCCATCAACCTGATCCAGGCCTGGAGCCGCAGGAGATTCGGATATGTCTAGCGCCCTCGCCACCACCCAGCCCCCCGCCCGCGCCGGGAGCGTGGTCACCGAAGGCCTCGCCGTCCGCGCGCTGCTGATCGGGATCGCGGTGGTCTTCCTCGCCCTGTTCCTGGTGCTGCCCCTGGTGACGGTGTTCATCCAGGCCTTCGCCAAGGGCTGGTCGGCCTATCTCGCCGCCTTCTCCGAAACGGATGCCCGCTCGGCGATCCGCCTCACCCTGCTGACCGCAGCCATCGCCGTGCCGTTCAACCTCGTCTTCGGCGTCATGGCCTCCTGGGCCATCGCCAAGTTCGAATTCCGCGGCAAGAACCTGCTCGTGACCCTCATCGACCTGCCGTTCTCGGTCTCGCCGGTGGTCTCGGGCCTGATCTACGTGCTCGTCTTCGGCGCTCAAGGGGTCCTCGGCCCGTGGCTGCTCGCGCACGACATCCAGATCATCTTCGCCGTTCCCGGCATCGTGCTCGCCACGATCTTCGTCACCTTCCCGTTCGTCGCCCGCCAGCTGATCCCGCTGATGCAGGAGCAGGGGACGGCGGAGGAGGAAGCCGCGCTGACCCTCGGCGCCTCCGGCTGGCACGCCTTCCGGACGGTGACGCTGCCCAACATCCGCTGGGGGCTGCTCTACAGCGTGCTCCTCTGCAACGCCCGGGCGATGGGTGAATTCGGCGCGGTGTCGGTGGTCTCGGGCCACATCCGCGGATTGACAAACACGCTGCCGCTCCACGTGGAGATCCTCTACAATGAGTACAACTTCGTTGCCTCTTTCGCCGTCGCTTCCCTCCTTGCCGGCCTCGCTCTTGTCACCCTCCTCGTCAAATCCCTTCTCGAATGGCGCTTCAGCGCCGAGATCGCAGCCGGCGCACGGGGCCACTGACCCGGTGGGATCGTCCACGGCGATCCGGGTCGAGGGGCTGTCGAAGACCTTCGACACCGCGGCGGTGCTGCACGACCTCTCCCTCGACGTGCGGGCGGGCGAGCTGCTGGCGCTGCTCGGCCCTTCGGGCTCGGGCAAGACCACGCTGCTGCGCATCATCGCCGGGCTCGATTTTCCCGATCGCGGGCGGATCATCTTCGGCGCCGACGATGCCACCCGCGTTCCGGTGCAGGAGCGCGCCGTCGGCTTCGTGTTCCAGCACTATGCCCTGTTCAAGCATATGAGCGTGGCCGAGAACATCGCCTACGGCCTCAACGCCCGCAAGCGCGCGGACCGGCCGGCCAAGGCCGAGATCAAGCGCCGGGTCGGCGATCTCCTCGACCTCATCAAGCTCTCGGGCTTCGCCGACCGCTACCCGTCGCAGCTCTCCGGCGGCCAGCGCCAGCGCATCGCGCTGGCGCGCGCTCTGGCCGTGGAGCCCCGCGTGCTGCTGCTGGACGAGCCCTTCGGCGCCCTCGACGCCCAGGTGAGGAAGGACCTGCGCCGCTGGCTGCGCGAGATCCACGACCGCACCGGCCAGACCACGATCTTCGTGACCCACGACCAGGACGAGGCGCTAGAACTCTCGGACCGCGTCGCCGTCCTGTCCAAGGGCCGCCTCGAACAGATCGGAACCCCGGACGAAGTCCAGGAAAACCCGGTCTCCTCCACCGTGCTGAAGTTCCTCGGCGACACGATCGAGGTGGAGGCCATCGCCCAGGGGAGCGAGGTCCGCGTCAACGGTCGCCTCACCCCGGTGAAGGCACCGCCCGGCCTCGTCGGCCCGGTCAAGCTCTATGCGAGGCCGTGGCAGCTGCAATTCGCCGAGCCCGACCAGGCCCATCTCGAAGGCCATGTCCGCTCCTCCTATCGCAGCCAGGGCCGCCAGCGGATCGAGGTGGACCGCTCCGAGGGCAAGACCGTGGTGGTGGAGGCCTCCGACACCCACCGCCTCGCCGCCGGCCGCAAGGTCGGCCTGACGATCAATGCCGGCTACGTCTTCAAGGATTGACGGGGCGGCAGCGGCACCGCGGAGGAAACGGTTGCGCTTCCTCCGCGGATCGGCTGTGACTCCCGCCGTCGAAATCGAGAGGGAGCATCCGGCATGTCGGGTCATGGAGCCATCGAAGGCTCGAACAAGAAGGTCGCGCTGCTGATCTCGGTGCTGGCGCTGTTCCTGGCGCTGGCCGAGACCCTGGCCAAGGGTGCGCAGACGGAAGCGCTCAGCGCCAATGTCGAATCCTCCAACCAATGGGCCTATTACCAGGCCCGCACCATCCGCGGCACCATCCTCAAGACCGCCGACGAGACCCTCGCCCTGATCCCGCCGGAGACGGCCAACGCACCGGCCATCGCGGCCAAGCGCGCCGAATGGGCCAAGACCATGGCCCGCTGGGAATCCGACCCCGCCACCGGCGACGGGCGCAAGGAACTGCAGGAGAAGGCGCGGGCCTCGCAGGAGCACCGCGACCTCGCGCTCCATCGCTACCACCATTACGAGTTCGGCTCGGCCGCCTTCCAGATCGGCATCGTGCTCGCCTCGGCCCAGGTCATCACCGGCATCGCCGCGCTGACGCTGGCGGGCGGGTTCCTGGGCCTTGCCGGCCTCGTGATGCTGGGCTTCGGCCTCTACGCGCCGCACGTTCTGCCGTTCTTCCACTGACGCACGAATCCCGGCACCGAGCCTGGACTCTCGCCTCCTTCGCGACAGTTGAAGGAAAGGGAGGCGAGACATGGCGCAAGACAGCGAGCAGGAAGGCCGGCTGACCCGGATCTCGGCCTTCGTCTTCCTTCACACCGAACACGCCGTCTATGCCGCCCTCGGCCTGCTCCTCGCCGGGACGGCGATCCTGGCGCTCATCGACGCGACGGGCCTGCTTTTCGGAGCGATTCGCCATCTCGGGGGTTCGGGCGAACTCCTCAAGATCGTCGACAGCCTGCTGTTCCTGCTGATGCTGGTGGAGATCCTGCACACGGTGCGGGTCTCGATGCGCTCGGGGCGGCTCACCTGCGAGCCCTTCCTCATCGTCGGGCTGATCGCCTCGATCCGGCGCGTCCTCGTCATCACCCTGCAATCCTCCGAGGTGATGCACGCGCCGATGACGGCCGAGCGCGAGGCGCTGTTCCGCGCCTCCATGATCGAACTCGGGGTGCTGTCCGGGCTCATCCTCACCATGGTGATCTCGATCTTCCTGCTGCACCGCGCCCGCGACGACAACGAGGTGGCCGGCAAGGAATGATCCCGCCGTCTTGGAACTGGCTTCGCACTTGCGAAGACGAGGCCCGATCTTCAGATCAGGCCGATGAGACGAGCGGTCGCGACGCCGCGCGCTGTTGCGGATGAGACGGACCGGGACCGATGATCAGCGCCTTCGACCTGTTCAAGATCGGGATCGGCCCGTCGAGTTCGCACACGGTGGGGCCGATGGTGGCGGCCTTCGATTTCCGCGAGCGGACGCGGCGGCGTCCCGGCCTCGCCCGCATCCGCGCCGAGATCTTCGGCTCCCTCGCCTGGACCGGGCGCGGGCACGGGACCGATGTCGCCATCCTCCTCGGCCTCCTCGGCCATAGCCCCTCCGCCATCGACCCCGACCGGGTGGACGAGTACGTGGCCGAGGCGAAGAGGACGGGCCGGCTCGGCCTCGGCGGCCCGGCCTTCGCCCTCGAGAGCGATCTCGTCTTCAACTTCACCGAGGTCCTGCCGGTGCACACCAACGGCATGCGCTTCCGCGCCCTCGACAGTCAGGGCACGGTCCTCGACACGGTCACCTGCTATTCCATCGGCGGCGGCTTCGTCGTCGGCGAGGAGGAGGTCCGCGCGGGCGAGGCGGTGGAGTTTCCGCTGCCCTATGCCAGCGCCGCCGATCTCCTGGCCACGTGCCTGCGCACCGGCTTCTCCATCGCCCAGGTCCAGCGCGCCAACGAGGGCGCGAGCCGCAGCCGCGAGGCCATCGACGAGGGGTTGGACGCCATCCGCGACGCGATGTTCGCCTGTATCGACCGGGGGCTTCGCCAGACCGGCGAACTGCCCGGCGGCCTCAAGGTGCGGCGGCGGGCCAAGAAGCTGTTCGAGGACCTGGAAGCCAACCGCCACCTCAACGCCCGGCCGGCCCACGAGATCATGGACTGGATCAGCCTGTTCGCCCTCGCGGTGAACGAGGAGAACGCCGCCGGCGGCCGGGTGGTGACCGCCCCCACCAACGGCGCCGCCGGGATCGTCCCGGCCGTCCTGCGCTACGCCCGCGACTTCTGCCCCGGCTGGTCGGACGAGCGCGGCCGCGAATTCCTGCTGGTGGCCGCCGCCATCGGAGGTCTCATCAAGAGCCGCGCCTCGATCTCCGGCGCGGAGGTCGGCTGCCAGGGGGAGGTCGGCTCGGCGGCGGCCATGGCGGCGGCGGGTCTGGCCGCGCTGCTCGGCGGCTCGACCCTGCAGATCGAGAACGCCGCCGAGATCGCCATGGAGCACCATCTGGGCATGACCTGCGACCCGATCGGCGGCCTCGTCCAGATCCCCTGCATCGAGCGCAACGCCTTCGGGGCCAACAAGGCGGTGGTGGCCGCCTCCCTGGCTTTGCGCGGCGACGGCATCCACCGGGTCAGCCTCGACGAGGTCATCGAGACCATGCGCCAGACCGGCCACGACATGCAGGCGAAGTACAAGGAGACCTCGCTCGGCGGCCTCGCGGTGAACGTGGCGGCGTGTTGAGCCGCCGATCCCGTCTCGGCCGTCACGGCCGGTTCTGCAGATCATCCAGACGGTGACGAGCAAAACCCATGGCCGTCCGTGCACTCTGCGAACCCTCGGGTGCCGGGGCTAGCTGGCGAGACGCTGCGCCTGACGCTTGGCCGCATCGAAGGCCTGAAGATCGAGGGCGAGATTGATGACGTGAGCGCTCTTCAGGCGTGTCGGCTCGATCGCGCTTCCGATACCGTGCTGCAGGTAGACTTCTTCCACCTCCGGCGTTCGCATCGCGCCGCCCATGGTCCAGTTGGGGAAGGAGCGGCTCTGAACATTGCGCGCATCCATGATGGTTGCGGTGGCGTGGCGCGGGTCGCGTGCAATCCGAGTATAGGTGGCACTCACCTGGGCTTGCTCACCCTCCAGAATCTGGATGAACCACGTCTTGTCGAAAATGAGGAAGCCGGTGATTCCGTCTCTGCTATTATTGCGCTGAGAAGCGGAAACGATGTCCCGCAAATTCGTGAGCATTGCGCGGTCGTTACCCTGCACGACGTTACGGCTATAATAGACGAGTTGGTGAATCATCGTCGATTTTCACTTCCGTTAAAAAGCGAAGTGTAAGAAAATGATCGTCCCTTACACTCGTGCAGCCCACCAACGCCGCACGAACGATATCGGCCTTGACCCGATTGTCTTGTTTGATCGCTAAGTTAATCAAATCCGAATACGCAACGATAAGCAGCTCTTGGAATCCTCTTCACCGCTCGGGCCAGCGACAGGCGGAGGTCTTTACGCGACGTGCCGGATGCCGGGAAACGGTCCCAGCGAAACATTTGGCATGAACGGCGCGATGACCGCTCACCGTCCAGCCGAGAGCCCGATCACGGGATTCAGAGCCTATGCCTGGGTCCGGATCGCGCCCGAGGTACCCGAAATCGTCTCCTGGGAGAGGAGACGCACGCCGCCGTCAGCGGCGTCCCCGGTCCTTGCCCTCCGCCGCCCGGCGCAGGGCCTCGGCCATGGCCCCGTCGGGGGCCGGGCCGCGTGGCGCCGGGGCCGGCGCGGGTCTCTGCTGGGGGCGTGAGGAAGAGCGCTCCTCCTGTCGCCCCGGTCGCGGCGCGCCCGCTTCCTCCGAGCGCATGCTGAGCGCGATGCGCTTGCGGTTGGCATCCACCTCGACGACGCGCACCTGGACCACGTCGCCGGGCTTCACCACCTCGCGGGGGTCCTTCACGAACCGGTCGGCCAGGACCGAGATGTGGACGAGACCGTCCTGGTGGACGCCGATATCCACGAAGGCACCGAAGGCGGCGACATTGGTCACGACACCTTCGAGGCGCATGCCGGGTTTGAGGTCCGAGATCTTCTCCACCCCGTCCTGGAAGGTCGCGGTCTTGAAGGCCGGGCGCGGGTCGCGGCCGGGCTTTTCCAATTCCGACAGAATGTCGGTGACCGTGGGCAGGCCGAAGGTCTCGTCGGTGAAGCGCTTCGGGTCGAGGCTCTTCAGGACGGGGCCGTTGCCGATGACGACCTGGATGGGCTGCCCGGCGGCGGCGAGGATGCGGCGCACCACCGGATAGGCCTCCGGATGCACGCCCGACGCATCGAGGGGATCGTCGCCGTCGCGGATGCGCAGGAAGCCGGCGGCGAGCTCGTAGGCCTTGGGGCCGAGGCCGGCGACCTTCTTGAGGCTGGCGCGGGTGCGGAACGGCCCCTTCTCGTCCCGCGTCGTCACGATGTTGGCCGCCACCCGCTCGGAGAGGCCGGAGACGCGGGCGAGCAGGGGCGCGGAGGCGATGTTCACGTCGACGCCGACGCCGTTCACGCAATCCTCCACCACCGCATCGAGGGCCTTGGAGAGCTGACCCTCGCCGAGATCGTGCTGGTACTGCCCGACGCCGATGGCCTTCGGCTCGATCTTCACCAGTTCGGCGAGCGGGTCCTGCAGGCGCCGGGCGATGGAGACCGCCCCGCGCAGGGTCACGTCGAGGCCCGGCAATTCGGCGCTGGCATAGGCGGAGGCCGAATAGACCGAGGCGCCGGCCTCCGACACCATCACCTTGGTGAGCTTCATCTCCGGCTGCTTGGCGATGAGTTCGGCAGCGAGCTTGTCGGTCTCCCGCGAGGCGGTGCCGTTGCCGATGGCGATGAGCTCGACCTTATGGGCGCGGCAGAGTTTGGCCAGCGCGACGAGGGCGCCGTTCCAGTCGCGGCGCGGCTCGTGCGGGTAAATCACGTCGGTGGCCGCGACCTTGCCGGTGGCATCCACCACCGCGACCTTCACCCCGGTCCGGAACCCCGGATCGAGGCCGAGGGTCGGCCGGGCACCGGCGGGGGCGGCGAGCAGCAGGTCACGCAGGTTGCCGGCAAAGACGCTCACCGCGCCGGTCTCGGCCACCTGTTTCAAGCGTCCGCGCAGGTCGGTGTCGAGGGCGGGTTTCAGCTTGGTGCGCCAGGTCCGGCGCACGGTCTCCATCAGGAAACGGTCCCCCGGCCGGCCGTGATCGCCGATGCGGAAGGCGCGGGCGATGCGCAGTTCCTGCCAGGTGGGCACGCCCTTCTCGGCCACGTCGCCGGGGGCATCGGTGATGTCGAGGTCGAGGATGTCCTCCTTCTCGCCCCGGTACAAAGCCAGGATGCGGTGCGAGGGCAGGCGCGTGAGCGGTTCGGAGAAATCGAAATAGTCGGCGAACTTCTCGCCCGCCGCCTCCTTGCCCTTCTTGACGGTGGAGGTCATCCGGCCGCGCTGCCAGACCGTGTCGCGCAAGCTTCCCACCAGTTCCGGGTCTTCGCCGAACCGCTCGATCAGGATGGTGCGCGCGCCCTCCAGCGCGGCCTCGACATCGGCGACGCCCTTGCCCGCATCGACGAAGGCGGCGGCGGCCTGTTCCGGTGCGCGCTCGGGATGGGCGAGCAGCGCCTCGGCCAGGGGGCCGAGCCCGGCCTCGCGGGCGGCCTGCGCCTTGGTGCGGCGCTTCACCTTGAACGGCAGGTAGAGGTCTTCGAGACGCGCCTTGGTGTCGGCGGCGAGGATGCGCGCCTTCAAGGCCGGGTCGAGCTTGCCCTGCCCGTCGATGCTGTCGAGGATGGCGGCGCGGCGCGCCTCCAGGTCGCGCAGATAGGCGAGGCGCTCCTCCAGATCGCGAAGCTGGGAATCGTCGAGGCCGCCGGTGACCTCCTTGCGGTAGCGCGCGATGAACGGCACCGTCGACCCGCCATCGAGAAGCTCGACGGCCGCAGCGACCTGCCGCTCGGCGACCTTGAGCTCCGCCGCGATGGTTGCAGTGATGGCGGCCATGGATTCCTCGCGCGCGTGAAGGGGCCGCGGTGTCTACAGGCCGGGCCGGAGAGCGGTCAAACCGGAGGGGTGATCCGGTGGATTCTCGAAGGCCGATCCTCGTGACAAATGCCGCGTGTCGATACCGATCGGTCAGGTGCGGTCGATGGACAAAGGCCCCGGCCCGGCGGAGACTTACTTCAACAAAAAACGGGTTTGGGAGAGAAATGCCATGAGGCTCAGGCTTGCTCTGGCCGCGCTCGTCGTCGCCTTCGCGGGGGCGGCCTCGGCGGAACCCCCGACCTTCCAGGTCGATCCGGCCTGGCCGAAGCCGCTGCCGAACGACTGGATCATGGGTCAGGCCTCCGGCGTCGCGGTGGATGCCGAGGACCGGATCTGGGTGGTGCAGCGCCCGCGCTCCCTCACCGATGACGAGAAGGCCGCCAGCCTCACGCCGCCGCGCACCAAATGCTGCCACCCCGCTCCGCCCGTGCTCGTCTTCGATCAGGCGGGCACCCTCGTCAGGTCATGGGGCGGGCCGGGCGAAGGCTATGACTGGCCGCAGAACGAGCACGGCATCCATATCGACCACAAGGGCTTCGTCTGGCTCGCCGGCAACGGCGAGCAGGACGGTCTGATCCTGAAATTCACGCCGGAGGGCAAATTCGTCCTGCAGATCGGCAAGCAGGGTCCCCAGACCAACAGCCTCGACACCACCCGCCTTGGCCGCCCCGCCGCCATGCAGGTGGACCCGGAGACCAACGAACTCTTCGTGGCCGACGGCTATTACAACCACCGGGTCATCGTGTTCGATGCCGAGACCGGGGCGTTCAAGCGGATGTGGGGCGCCTACGGCAAGCCGCCCACCGACGAAGCCCTTCCCGCCTACGACCCGGCCGCCGCGCCGGCCCAGCAATTCCGCAACCCGGTCCATTGCGTCCAGATCGCCCGCGACGGGCTGGTCTATGTCTGCGACCGGGCCAATGACCGGGTCCAGGTGTTCCGCCGCGACGGCAGCTTCGTGAAGGAGTTCTTCGTGGAGACAAACACCCGCGCCAACGGCTCGGTCTGGGAACTGGCGCTCTGGCCCGACCCCGACCAGACCTACCTCCTCAACGCGGACGGCGCCAACAACGAGGTCCGCACCCTCAAGCGCGACACCGGCGAAGTGCTCGGCACCTTCGGCCGCAACGGCCGCATGGCCGGCGACTTCCACTGGGTCCACAACCTCGCCGTGGACAGCAAGGGCAACGTGTTCACCACGGAGGTGGACACGGGCAAGCGCGCGCAGAAGTTCTTGTTCCGGGGGGAGATGGTGGTGCGGAAGCGGGCCGTGGGGCCATGACGCCGAATCCGACATAAAGGCGGGGGCGAACCCGTCTCTTCTGGGTGAGCCCTAACAACCAGCATTCGGCACCTTTTGAGCCAGCCAGATCGTTGCTCCGCCGCAGGTCGGATCGTTTTCGACATGCTTGAGCACCTTAAAGCCGTTGGCTTGCAACAGATGGCGATACTCGGCCGCGTCGAGACTGGCATGATACAGCGGTCGCCCCTCGAAAAGGCCCATAACTTCACCTTGTGCGGGACCGGAGGTGAAAAGCAGGGTCGCGTCAGGATGGCCAAGGCGGCCGAAGGTTTCGAACATCGGCCGCTGGTCGTCGGCTTTCAGGTGGAAGAGGCTGTGCCAAGCGACGAGCCCATGGAATCGCGGCAGCGGCGGCAAGGCGCGCATGTCGGCCGTGAGCCATGTCTGATCAGGAAAGTGCTCGCTCGCGATGTCGATCAATGCCGTGGCACCGTCCACCCCGGTGAGACGACAGTCTTTCTCGATCAGATAGCCCGCAATCGGTTGGCCGGCACCACAGCCGATATCCAGAACGTCACGTCCGTTCCGCGGCATAGCCGTGAGGAACGCATCCAGCCATGATCGTTCGAGATGGTCGTTTCCACGCCGTTTGATCCAGGCGGTAGCGTGCTCCTGATAGAGCTCCACCACCGAGTCGGCCGCGCTCCGAATCTCCGACGCCTCACCCATTGCACCCCATCATCGGTCTCATCCTCCCCCGGAACCGTTCCTCCACGGTCAGGCGCAAGGACATCGACAGCCGGAGCAGCGTTCTCACGACGGAGGTGGACATGGGAAGACGCGCAGATGTTCTTCTTATGGGAGAGTTGGTGGTACGCAAGCGGGCTGTAGGGCCGCAGAGGTCGGAGTGGGAAGAAGTGGGCTTTGATTCATAGTGTTTGCTCTCTCGGAAATAGGATAAGCCCGAAATTAGCCGTCACCGCGAGACTAATTATGTCGCTGACTAACCTTCTGGTACCGACCTATAGGAACATGCTGCAGACGCTGGCCGAGCTGCTGGACAAGGCGGAGCATCAGAGGGTGGATCAGGCCGATGGTCTGCTTTCGGCGCGTCTGGCACAGGACATGTATCCGTTGGCGTCACAAGTATGCTTTGCCGCCTACCAAGCCCAGGAGGCGACGTTCCGCCTTCGTGGTGAGGACATTCCCCCATCGCTCGCCGCCGTGGCAGCCGAAGGGCGCAATGCCGGCGAGGTGCCCGGATCAATGGCGGATGCACGGGCTCGTATCGCCGACGCATTGGCGCATCTGGACGGCTTCCCGGACGATGCTCTCGATGCCGGAGCGACCCTGCAGATCGCGATCGAGCTTCCGGGCAACATCACGTTCGATATGAGCGGCGAACAATACGCTCGGGATTGGGCTCTGCCTCAGTTCTACTTCCACGTCATCACCGCCTACGCCATCTTGCGACATCACGGCATCGCGCTCGGCAAAGCCGACTATGTGCCTCACATGTTCGCGTATCTCCGGCCCGGATCGCTGCCATGAGCATGACCGGAGAGCGGCTTGGCTGCCCGCAACCCGCTCCCATTCCTCAAAACCGCCCCGCCACCGTCAACCGCACGGCCATCGGCTCCACTGGATGCAGATGCGTGTCCGCCACCCCGCCCGCCGGCTCTCCCCGCAGCCGCGACTCGTAAAAATAGTCGATCTGGCTCGCCTTGACGTTGAGCAGGTTGAGGATGTCGAGCTGCACCGTGACGCCGTTGTCGAAATTGTAGCCGATGCGGCCGTTCACCAGGGTGGTGGGCTTCGAGCGGACGGAATTGTCCTCGATGAGCGGGCGTGGGCCGAAATAGCGAAGCCGTAGCGTACCGAACCAGCCCAGCGACTCGCCCAGCGTAAAGCCGGCGGCCGCGATGGCGGTGGGGGCGGCGGGGATGCGGCTCCCCGCAGGGTCGCGGTCGGCAAAGCGCGCATGGGTGACGGTGAGGTCGGCATCGAGCGCGAGCCAGGGCGTCACCGCGTAGTGGTTGGTCCACTCGATGCCGGTGCGCCGGCTCGGGCGGCTCGGCTCGGTGGTGCCGGCATCACCCACGAACAGGTTTTCGGAGTCGAAATCGAGCTGGAACAGAGTCACCGTCGATTCGAGGCCGGCGATGGAACGGTTGCGGAGGCCCACTTCCGAGCCCACCGAGCGCACCAGCAGGGGCACCCGGTCGAGGGGGAACAGGGGATTGCCCGGATCGACCGTGATGGTCGCGCCCCGGGCGTCGTTGGAATGGAAGCCCTCGCCGTAATTCACGAACAGCTCGGTCCCGATCCAGGGGCCGAACACGACGCCGAGCTTGGGGCTGACGATGCCGTCCCGCGCATGGCCCGAATTCAACGGATTGTTCGATCTCACGGTGGCGTCGTAGGCGTCGGCGCGCAGGCCGACGCTGGTGCGCAGCCAGTCGGTCCAGCGCAGGCGGTTCTCAAAGTAGAGGGCGGCGCTGCCCTCCTGCACGCGGTCGTCGCGCACGGTGGAGAGGGAGGTGCGCGCCCGCGTGTTGAACAGGCCCACATGGATGTCGTCGAACCGCGCCTGCACGCCGATCTCGTTCTCCATGGCGAGACCGAACAGCTCACCCTTGAACACCCTGGCGATCTCGCCGCCGGCGACGGTGCGGCTGTCGAGCTGGCGGAACTGGTCGCCGTTGACCGGATCGTTGAGGAAATAGGTGAAGTTGTTGAACAGGTTGAGGTTCGAGCGGAGGACATAGGCGCTGGCGCGGGTGACCCCGCCGTCGTCCGACCGGCTCCAGCGGCCCGACAGGGAGAAGCGGCTCGCATCGCCCCCATCGCTGGGGTCGAGGGTGCCGAAGCGGCCGATCAGGCCTTCCGAGATGGCCCGCTGCGGAATCTGGTTCGTCGCCGTCCAGCGGTTGGAATAGGCCATGCCGGTGAGGGAGAACCCGTCGAGGGCGGTGCCCTGGCTGTAGCGGAGGACGCCGTTGAGCTTTCGGATGTCGTCCGGCACCACCCAGGGGCCGTCATAGACCTGAGCCTCGCCGGCGGCGAGGAGCGTTCCCTCCCCGAGGGGTGCGGAGGCGATGGTGAGCGCCCGCTTGTAGCCGAAGCTGCCGATGGATGTGAGCGCGAGAGGGCGGGGCACCGCGTCGATCGTGTCGATCCGCACCGAGCCGGCGGAGGCGAAATCCCCGTCGCGGGCGAAATACGGCCCCTTGTGGAACTCCACCGCGCCGACGAGCTCGGGAATGAGGAAGTTGATGTCGGCATAGCCCTGGCCGTGGCCATGGGTGCGCATGTTGGCGGGCATGCCGTCGATGGTGATGGCGATGTCGCTGCCGTGGTCGAGGTTGAAGCCGCGCAGGAAGTACTGGTTGGCTTTTCCCTCGCCGGAATGCTGCGTGACGATGAGGCCGGGCACGGCTTCCAGTACCTCGCCGGGGCGGGTGACCGGCCGGTCGTTGAGGGCCTTGCCGGTGATGACGCCGGAACTCGACGTCAGCGCGGGAGCGGACAGGGCGCCGAACGCTTCGGCCCCGCCGGTTCCGCCCGTGGCCCCGCCGAGGCCGGGACCGGCAGCGGGGGGCGGACGCAGGTCGGCGGCCACGGAAAGTTCGTCGAGGGTCGCCTCGGCGGTGGTCGCCGCGCCGGACTGGGCGAGGACCGGTGACGCGGATGTCAGCAGCGCGAGGACGAGGAGGGGATGGAGAGCGCGTGGAGGATGGGCGGACACGGGCGAAACCTCGGGCGACGGCAGTGGCACGTCACCGCGAACGAAGCCGATGCGTTCGCGACATGCGAACGCCCCGACACCCCACCAAGACACCCCGCCCGATGCGTTTCGCGTGTGACCACGACTGACGGCAGGTCTCCTGGCTCGCGGGTCACCGCCCTCTCATCGTCTTCCCAGATACCGGAGCATCCAGTGACGTGTTGATGATGGGCTCGCCGCTTACAGTTGCGGGGGCAGCCGCGGCTTCGGATGCAAGATCCTCACCGCGTTCCCTTTTGATCCTCCGGAGAGGAACCGTCATCGTCAGGCTAGGTCGGCCGCGCCGGGAGGGTCAATGGCGAGATGTTCCCGCATCGACCATCGCCGCCGCCCTGTCGCATCACGGCAACGTCCGGCATCACTCCGGGAGTGAGTCGAGGTTCCTCGGCTCCTCGATGCGGCGGCCGTTTGTCTCGGCCCGGAAGCGCTTGCCCATCTCGTAGGCCGATTTGCGCATGCGCATGATGCCGCCCAGCGGCCGGTGCGCAGCCAGCCCGTGCCACGGGCTGAACGACAGGCCGTCATCGACGAAAGCCGCGCGGGCCTCGCTCCAGCTCGTCTGCGGAGCGGCGGTGAGGGTGGCGATGGTGCGGTAGGGGCTCGCTGCCTCCGACCAGACCACGGAGGCGTCCTCCACCGGCATGTCGTCGAGGTTCAGGCAGAGCTGCGCCCGCAACTCCCAGGTGCCGCCATGGGTGCGGACATGCTCCAGCACCGCCTCGCGGATCGCGTTGGGGGCGCTCGTGTCGTCCAGCGGCTTGTCGGTGAGCGCCGTCAGGTCCGGCGAGACCGGGACGAGCGCGATCTTGGCGATGTGATCGCCGAAGCGCAGCGGAACCTGGCTGTAGAAGCTGTCGCCCAGGATATGCGTCTCGGGCTGTCCGCCCAGCGTCGCCAGGGCCGGGCTCGGCGAACCGGTGGCCGCCACGACCGCGCTCTGCACGCCGCGCAACGCCGCCGAGGCGACCTTCTTGAGCCCCTCCGCCCGATCCGTGGTTTTGGCGAGGAGCTTCAGGGTCGCCAGGAACTGCTTCGGTCCGGGTGCGGAGAAGGCCGGGCCGTTGACGAGCACGAAATCCTGCGTGGCATCCCCTTCCGAGCCTTCGAGACGCTCGCCCTCGACACCGACGATCTTGATCGCCACCCCGCGCGGGGTGGAGACGCTGTCGTCCAGGATGTCGCCCGGAATGGTCGAGAAGCGCATCACCACGGGGTAGCGCCCCGGCTTCGCGAACAGGCCCTGCGCCAGTTCGGGGGATAGGCCGGGCGCCACCTCCAACTCGGCCCTCAAGGCGCCATGCGCCTTGGCGTGGACGCTGCGGATGGCATGACCGCCATGGGCGAGGGTCGTCTCGCTGATGGAGCGCATGGTCTCGTTCAGGGACCGGCTGGTCTCGGCCTCGTCGGCGTCAGGGGTCTCGACGGCGGGCGTGTAGCGCAGGTAGGGGGACTCGATCGCCAAGGGTGCTGCTCCGGGGGATGGCGGATGCCGCGCCCCGAGGCGCTTCGATGGCCTTGAGGGAACCGGGCGGCTCCGCAACTTGGTGGTGTTCCAAGTTGAGAATCCCCGACCGGTGCTCCCGTTCCGATCCCTGCGGCAACTCGCCAAGTCGTGAAATCGGCGATCAGGCGGCGTTGTCCCAGGTCTCGCTGATCGGACGCCCGCCGCGCATGAGGCGCGCCCGCAGGATCACGTCGCCGGGCGGCAACGGCGTCGCCGGGCGCCATTCCACGTAGAGGCGCCAGCCCCCGGTCTGGGGCACCCGCTCCACCACCGGATCGACCATGGCGCCGGCGCTGGCCGAGACCTCGGCCGCGATGTCACCGTCCGGGCCGGTGGGCAGGCCCGGTCCTTCGAAATCGATGACGTAGAGGCGCCGCTCCGGACTCGGCGGCGTGGTCGGCCGCAGGCGCTCGGCCGAACCGACACGGGTGGAGACCACCCGGGCGAGCGCGCTCAGTACGGCGGTGTCCGGTTCGGCCCCGATGGTGGCGAGGGTGTAGGCGAGGTCGAGGGCGCTTCCCGCCGTGACGGGTGCGTCCGGCACGAAGGCGGCGACGATATTGTCCATATACTCTTCGCGGGACGGGATCTCGAAGAGCTGCACCGCCCCGGCGCCGAACCCCGCCTGGGGCGTGACCCAGAGGCCGGGCCGCGCCTCGTGTCGGGCCTGGACGTCGAGATAGGCGGCAAAGCTTCGCTCGCGCTGGAGAAGTCCGAACCCATCGAGGGAATCGACCCGGAACGCCGAGATCTGCGGATCGCGCCGTCCGTTACTCAAGGGACGCCATAGGCGGTCGTCCTTGGTCGCCACCACCAGCCCATCGGAATCGTGAACCTGGGGCCTAAAATCGTCGAAGGGCGCGGCTCCGCGCGCGCCCGGACCGTTCTCTCCGTGCAAGAACATGCTGGTGAGCGGCGCGAGGCCGAGACGCGGGATCGCGGCGCGGGGATGCAGCGAGGCGGTGACGACCATCCGCGAGGTCTCGCCGGGTTCGACCACGAAGCGGTAGGCGCCCGCGAGGCTCGGCGAATCGAGGAGCGCCAGGATCGTGACGGCGCGGGCCTCGGCCTTCGGCTCGCAGATCCAGAACGCCGTGAAGTCCGGAAACTCCTCCGCTCCGGGACCGCCGGTCTGGATCGCGGCACCACGCGCCGACAGGCCGTATTCCTGCGTCTTTCCGCGAAGCCGGAAATACGAGGCGCCGAGGAAGACCAGGAATTCCTCTTGGTGAGCCGGCTTTCTATCGTCGAAGGCGTGATGCAGCCGGAAGCCGGCAAAGCCGAGATCGCGGGAAAAGTCCTGCCCGGCAAGGTCGGAGCCGAGATCGAACAGGCCCGACTGGTACAGGATCGGCTGCGGCGGCCCGTCCGGCGGCTGGAGGAACAGGGCGACGCGCTTCTTCTGCAGGAAGCCGCGATGGAACAGTTGCAGCGAGAACGAACCACCGAGGCGAGGGGCCGCGTCAGGGCGGAAGGTGATCGCGCGGTAGCCGTCGTAGCTGAGGGCGGCGAGCGGGGCCGGGAGATCGTCCGGAGCGGGCCGGTAGGGTGAGGCCGCGAGGCGGCGGGCCTGGGCCACGACGCCCTCGAAGGTCATCGGCGCGTCGCGCGGTGGGTCGAGAGTGTCGGCGGCCATCGTTCTGGCGGTATTCAGGTCGACGGCACTAGGCATTATGATGCCTGCTGTCAGACCGAGCGCGGTTCGCAAGGTCTGCCGCCGCGAGAGGGGCTCGCGTCCCGAACGCTCGTCTCCACCGTCGTCCCGTGTCATCGATGCCCTTCGTGTCGTGACGGATGACGGCCCATCTCAGCCTTGATCGAGTGTCCATCGCCCCATGTCCATCACCCGGTTGTCGCACGACGCATCCCAAGCCGGAATCCCGGACCCGGTGATTCCCGCGAGCCGGCCGAGCGAGACGCCCTCGTTCGAGGCGCCGTCGCTCCTGTGGCGGCGGCTCCTGCTGGCGGTGCCGGCCCTGGTCACCGCGGCGGCGATCGCGTGGCTTGCCGTGTCCGCCTATGGACGCCCCGACGGCGCCTTGGGCTGGGCCGTGCTGGTCCTGTTCGGCCTCGTGATGGCGTGGCAATCCTTCGTCGCCTGGCAATACGTCTACGGACTCGTGGCGGTCGCGTTCGGCGATGCCGCCAAATCCGCGATCGAGATCCGCTCGGCCACGGTGCCAGCCACCGCCTCGGGCCTGAGCCGCACGGCGGCCGTGGTGGCGATCCATGCCGAAGATGCGGTGGCGGTGTTCGCCGCCCTTCGCGTCATGGCCCGCTCGCTCCAGCGTGGCGGCGGCGACGGGTCCGATATCGACATCTTCGTCCTCTCCGATACGCGCGACGGCGCCATCGCGGCGGTGGAGGAGCATGAATTCGCGCGGATCGAGGCCTGGGCGCGCCTGAACGGCCCCGGCCTGCCGCGCTTCCGCTACCGGCGGCGCCAGGACAATGCGGGCCGCAAGGCCGGCAACATCGCGGAGTTCTGTCGGAGCTACGGCGACGAGTACGATTTCATGATCGTGCTCGATGCCGACAGCCTGATGACCGGCGCCGCCATGCGCCGCCTCGCCCGGCTGATGGAGGAAGCCCCCCGTGTCGGGCTGATCCAGACCGTCTCCTACGCCACCGGCCGGGACACGCTGTTCGCCCGAATCCAGCAATTCGCCGTGCGGCTCTACGCGCCGCTGTCGATCCGCTGCCTCGAGACCTGGCAGGGCGCGGATGGGAGCTATTGGGGCCACAACGCGATCCTGCGGGTCGCGGCCTTCGCCGACAATGCCGAACTGCCGGTGCTGCCCGGCAAGGCGCCGCTGGGCGGCGAGATCCTGTGCCACGACATCGTCGAAGGCGCGCTCCTGCGCCGGGCCGGATGGGAGGTCCGCCTCCTGCCGGAGATGGGCGGCACCTGGGAGGAGATGCCGACGAACCTCGTCGATCTCCTCGGGCGCGAGCGGCGCTGGTGCCAGGGCAACATGCAGCACCTGCGGGTCACCACCCTGCCGGGCCTGCGGGCCGCGAGCCGCTGGCACCTCATCGTCGGCATCCTGTCCTACCTCGCCTGCCCGCTCTGGGTGCTGTTCCTCGCCGCCGCCTCGATCCAGGCCGCCGTGACCGGCGATCTCGGCCTGCTGGCCTATGGGCTCACCGGGACGGGCCTCGCCGCCCATGCGCTGGCTGCCCTCGTCGTCGTCGTGATGGCCCTGCCGAAGCTTCTCAGCCTCGGCCATGTCCTGGCCTCGCCGACCCGCCGCGCGGCCTTCGGCGGCACCGCCTCGCTCCTGAAGAGCGCCGTGCTCGAACAGATCGTCTGGGTGCTGCTCTGGCCGGTCATGACGGTCTTTGCCGCGGGTGCCGTCGCCACCACCTTCATCGGCCGCGTGGTGCGCTGGGATTCGCAGGCACGCGACGACCGTCAGGTGCCGTGGTCCGAGGCGATCCGCCTGCAGGTGGACGCCCTGGTGGCGGGCGCCCTGCTCGCCGGCCTGCTCGTTTATGCGGGCGACCTCTGGCTCGCCCTGTGGATGGGGCCGGTGGCCCTTGCGCTCCTCACGAGCCCGGCCTTCAGCGTGCTGACCAGCCGCGCCGATCTCGGCCGCGCCTCGCAGAGGAACGGCCTGTTCCTCTCCATCGACGACACGGACCGCGCCCCCGAACTCCTCGACCTGGCCTCGGTCCGCCGGGGCGAGGAGCGGGGCCTGCGCCTCCATCAGGAAGCCTGGGCGAGCTGAGGAACCGGCCTCTCCGCGCCGCGATGAGGCCGAAGGGGCGACGAAGGGGCGAGAGGCTGGAAGCCAGGTCCGAACCCGATCCGATCTTGCCGTGGATGCGGGCGCGCGGTGTCGCCCGGAGCGGTCATCCGCCCGCTTGCGACCCTTTTACGCTCCACGGACCCCCAACATCCATTTCGGTTGCCTCATCAAGGACTTCATGCCTAACGTCGGGGCTCGGACGGGTCGGGTGACGAAGGATTTGGCTCGTTGGGTGCAGACGACACGACGGCTGAACCGGGCCTGCCGTACTTCTGCCTGACGACGTCGGGCTTGCCTCCCGGAGAGGCTTTCGAGCGATGGCGCACACTCCTGGCGCCGATGTACGAGGTCAGTCCGACGACGCGATCCGCCGTCCTGCCTTTCGGCACCAACATCGCGTATCCGATCGACGACCTCGTCGCTCATCGCACCCTGCTCTCGACCCAGCGGCTCCAGCGCGATCGCCGACGTGTCGATGCCGGTTCCGACCAGTACATCGTCCAACTCTACCGGTCCGGCCGCTTTCAGGGCACCGTCGCCGGCAAAGCGGTCTCGGCCTCGGCCGGCACCGTGACCTTCATCGGCCGCCGTCATCTGCTCGATGGCATGCTCGACCGGGCCGATACGACCGGCATCGTGATCCCCTGCTCCCACCTCCACGGGCTACCGCTCGAGGACCATGACATGCTCTTCGATGCGGCCCGCAACCGGTTGCTCGCCGCACGCATTCTGGACCTCTACCGCCGCTTGCCGACCACGCGCCCCGACGACGCCCCGGCTCTCGCCGTCGAGTTCGTTGGCTTCCTGCGCCGCCTGCTCGATCCCTCGCGGGCCAAGGACGTGCTCGAAGGCCGCGAACTCGACGGCGGCCTGATGGCGCTGGCCAGGATGATCGTGCGGGAAAACCTGTCCCGGTCCGATCTGTCGCCCGCCTTCGTCGCCGGACAGATGCGGGTCTCGCGGGCCACGCTCTACCGGCTGTTCGAGCCGGAAGGAGGCGTGATGCACTTCGTGCAAGGCGAGCGCCTGAAGGCCATGCGCGACGCGCTGGCCGATCCGATGGAGACGCGCACCCTTGCCCGTTTGGCCGAGGTCTTCGGCTTCAGCAGTGCCTCGCAGCTCAGCCGCAGCTTCCGCAACCGCTTCGGCGCGCCACCCCAGGCTTGGCGGGTCGAGCGTCGGGTGGTTCAGCAGATCAGCGGTCAGGGGACGGTGCAGCACGTCTGGAAGTGGCTTCGCGAAACGCGATGACCTCGTCCAGATGGACCCGGTCGATCGACGCCGAGAGACGGCGGCCGCATGTCATGCCACGCCTCAATGTTCCTGCCCCGTAGGTCAGGCCCACCGAGGTCCGGTGTGAGGCGCACTGATCCGGGCCTTCGAGCAGGCACCGGCGGGAGCCCCGATAAGCTAGGGTTTCTCCAGCACCTCGATCGGGTTGGTGCGCTGGCTCGGCCTGGGCTCGGCGGTGGCCGCACCGGCATTGCCGTCCGGCTTCTCGCGCCGGGCGCCGGAGCTGGTATCGGCGCCGGGTCCGGTGCCCTGGGTCGGCACCGTGCCGCTGGCCAGTTCGAGGCAGGTCACCATCTCCACGTAGGACGGGAAGCCGCCGGCCTGGAACTGCTTCTCGCACTGGGTCTTGGCGGCCGGCGAGTAATCGCCCCAGCGGCGCTGGGCTTCCTTGCGCGCCGCCTCCTCCGAACGCAGGCAGCCCTCGACGGTGGCATTGTCGCTGACGCTGGCCTCCGCACGGACCGAGGATTTGCAGGTCGCCTGAACGTCGAGCGTGGGCGGCCCATCGGCGGCCGGGGCCACATTCGTGAGGGCGACGAGCGCGAGGGCGCCGGTCAGGAGGGGAACAGGGTATCGCATCGGGTCGTCCTCGCTCGCATCGCGGCGACCGCCCGGCGGCGGTCCGTCCCTCGCACAATGCGCGAGGGGCGGGATCGCACCAAGAACCGACGAGGAAATCAGCCCAGCGCCGCGTCGAGATCCGCGAAGAGGTCGTCCACATGCTCGATTCCCACGGAGAGCCGCAGGAGATCGGGCGGACACGGCGTGCACGGCCCCTCCACCGAGGCGCGATGCTCGATCAGGCTCTCGACGCCGCCGAGCGACGTGGCGCGCTTCCACAGGCGCACCCGCGCCGCCGTGGCGATGGCCGCCTCCTCGCCGGCCGCGACCCGGATCGACAGCATGAAGCCGAAGCCGCCCTCCATCTGCCGCGCCGCCACCGCGTGGCCTGGATCGCCCGGCAGGCCGGGATAGAGCACCGAGGCCACGCGCGGATGCGCCGAGAAGCGCCGGGCGAGGTCTGCGGCGGAAGCCGATTGCGCGGCGACGCGAAGCGGCAGGGTCCGCAGCGATGCGCTCCCAGAACGCATCGGCGCGGGCCGAGGCCAGGACACCGGCGACCACGTCGGAATGCCCGTTCAGGATCTTGGTGGCCGAGTGCATGACGATGTCGGCCCCGAGCCGCAGGGGCCGCGTGTGGATCGGCGAGGCGGCGGTGGAATCGATGGCCAGACGCGCCCCCGCCGCGTGCGCGATCTCGGCCGCGGCGGCGATGTCGGTGATGGTCCAGAGCGGATTGCCGGGCGTCTCCACCCAGACGAGCTTCGTCGTGCCCGGCCTGATCGCGGCGCGCAGGGCGTCGAGGTCGTCCATGGCGACGAAGTCGAGGCCCCAGCCCCGGCGCGGCGCTTCCTGCTGGAGCCAGCGCTTGAGCGCCCAATACATCACCAAGGGTGCGACGATGTGGTCTCCGGGCTCCAGGGCCGAGAAGACGGCGGTCGCCGCCGCCATGCCGGAGCCGAACAGCATCGCGCCGGCCTCCGCCTCCTCCAGCATCGCGATGACGGCCTCGGCCTCGCGGGTCGTGGCGTTGTCCGGCCGGGCATAGGAGAAGCCCGAACTGTAGCCGTTGTCGGGATCGCGGAGGAACGTCGTCGAGACATGGAGCGGTGCCACCACCGCCCGCGTCACCGGATCGACATGGCCCATGGCCTGCGCGGCCAGGGTGCGCTTGGTGAAGGGGGGGGTGGGATGTGCGGAGGAGGGGCCGTCGGCGGATTCGGACATGGGTTTCGTTCCGGCAGATGGGCCGCTTGACCCTTGGGAGAGACGTGGCGAAACAATAGCGGAATGCTATGTTCGACCGCGATGAGTTTCGCTATCCGCTAACGTTATGATGCAGGTCGCCTACAGCAAGGATGCCGTGAGGGCACTGGCTCGCATGCCGGCGAACGTAGCGCGACTCATTCGAACGAAGATCGACGAATATGCCGGAAATCCTGCGTCTCAGGCCAACAACGTGAAGGCTCTGAAAGGCCAGCTCGGCGTCTACCGCCTGCGGGTCGGCGACTGGCGAATCCTGTTCACCCAGGACGGGCAGATCCTCGCCATCATCAGAATCGCGCCTCGCGGCAGCGCATACGATTGAATCAGGACGGTTCGCCATGGGTGCCCAGACGATCGTTACGGCAGGAGGCGAGCGGCTCGTCGTGTTGCCGGAAGCAGAATACGAAGCTCTTCTCGAAGCCGCCGAGAATGCGGAGGATCGCCTCGCCGTCACCGAGTTCCAGCGCAAGCTGGCCCTTGGTGAAGAGGAACTCGTGCCCTCGGCGATCGTCGAACGACTGCTTTCGGGCGAGAATCGCATCCGTGTCTGGCGCGACCATCGTGGAATGACGGCGGCAATTCTCGCGGACAAAGCCGGCATCGCACAGGCCTACCTGTCGCAGATCGAGACGGGGAAACGGGAGGGGACGATCGAGACCCTGCGCAGGCTCGCCTCGGCCCTGGCCATCTCCCTCGACGATCTCGTCGGGTTCGGCCCCCACGTCACCGGAACGGAGGATCGCGATACGGGTAAGACATCGGCATGACCACGTCTCACATTCCGTATCGCTCGCCGCTCTCTCCGATAGCGAGACTCGCGGTCGCCATCCTGCCGGTGGTGGCGACGTCCGTCGTCGGCTCTCTCAGCACCACGCCCAATATCGAGGGCTGGTATGCCGGCCTGACGAAGCCCGGCTTCAACCCGCCGAACTGGCTGTTCCCGGTGGCCTGGACGATTCTCTACGCGATGATCGCGCTGTCGTTCTGGCGCTTGCTCGGGGCGTATCCGGCGACGGGGCCGACGCGGCGGGCCTGGAATCTGGCGGTCGGTGCCTTCGCCGCCCAACTGGCGCTCAACGCGGCGTGGTCGCCGGTCTTCTTCTCGGCCCATGCCCTCAGCTGGGCGGGGATCGTCGCAGCGGCGATGCTGGTGATGATCCTCTGGACCATCCGCCTGTCCTGGCGCTTCGACCGGTTGGCGGCGTGGCTGCTCGTGCCCTACGCCGCCTGGGTCACGTTCGCGACGGTGCTCACCGTCACGCTCTGGCGGCTGAACTGACCGCTTCCTACTCCGCCGCCTCGACGAACACGGTGCCGGCGCGGGGCAGGTCCAGGGTGTCCCAGGTCTCGGTGAGCGCCGCCGTCAGCCTGGCGATGCGGGCCGCGTCGTGGAACGGCGAGGGCGTGATCCGCAGGCGCTCGGTGCCGCGCGGCACGGTGGGGTAGTTGATCGGCTGGATGTAGATTCCGTGCTGTTCGAGGAGGTGGTCGGCCGCCGCCTTGCACAGCTCGGCATCGCCCACCATCACCGGCACGATATGGGTCTCGGTGGGGAGCACCGGCAGGCCCGCCTCTTCCAGCGCGACCTTGGTGAGGGCGGCCTGGCGCTGGTGCGCCGTCCGCTCCACCTGCGAGCGCTTGAGGTAGCGCACAGAGGCGCGGGCCGCGGCCGCGATGGCCGGCGGCAGGGCGGTGGTGAAGATGAAGCCCGGCGCATGGCTGCGCACGGCGTCGCACAGGACCGTCGAGGCGGTGATGTAGCCGCCGACACAGCCGAAGCCCTTGGCCAGCGTCCCCTCGATCACGTCGACCCGGTGCATCACCCCGTCGCGCTCGGCGATGCCGCCGCCGCGATTCCCGTAGAGGCCCACCGCATGGACCTCGTCGAGATAGGTCATGGCGCCGTATGTGTCGGCCAGATCGCAGATGGCGGCGATGTCGGAGACGTCGCCGTCCATCGAGTAGACGCTCTCGAAGGCGATCAGCTTGGGGCGGTCCCCGGCGGCGATCAGCAGTTCCTCGAGATGGGCGAGATCGTTGTGGCGGAAGATGCGCTTCTCGCAGCCCGAGTGGCGCACGCCCTCGATCATCGAATTGTGGTTGAACGCATCCGACAGGATCAGACAGTTCGGAATCAGCTTGGCGATGGTGGAGATGCCGGCTTGGTTCGAGACGTAGCCCGAGGTGAAGACGAGGCCTGCCTCCTTACCGTGCAGATCGGCGAGTTCGCGCTCCAAGTCCACCAGCGGCGAATTGTTGCCGGCGATGTTGCGGGTGCCTCCGGCGCCGACGCCGCAGCGGGCGGCGGTCTTGGTCATGGCCGAGACCACGTCCGGATGCTGGCCCATGCCGAGATAGTCGTTGGAACACCAGACGGTGATCTCGCGGGTGCTGCCGTCCGGACGGCGCCAGTTGGCCGTGGGGAAGCGCCCGGCGATCCGCTCGATATCGGCGAACACCCGGTAGCGGCGCTCGTCGTGCAGACGGTCCACGGCCTTGCGGAAGTAGCTCTCGTAATCGGTCCGGCCCTGCCCGAACGACGCGCGGGTGGACGATCCCTGGCTCGAGGAATCGCGGGGCGTCGTCGTATCGCTGATCATCGTCATCGCGGGCATCCGATTCACGGGCATCCGTCCTTCACGCTATGGCCGACCGCATGGCAACGCCGCTCTCGGCGGCTCCGGCATCCGCTCGTCTGCATTCAGCAGCAGCATCGTTACAAAGGGCTTGTTCCGAAGCACCAAACTCTCCGCTGCGGGTCTCGACGACCATGATTCCCGCTGGCGCAAGGATCTCGCTTCGCATGGCGCGGAAGGAATCAGACGGTGCTGATTTCGACGCCACGAGCCCGACGATACAGGCGAACTTGGAATTGGTTCAAGTCGACTCCTGCATTCCAGCTCTGCACCTGTTGAGACCGGGTGGCAAAGCCGGTATTTCGCCCTGGCGACGAAGGGTCGCGCAGTGATCGCCATGAAGAACGACGCCACGCGCAACGAACGGCTGAAGGCGGCCCTGCGAGACAACCTGAAGCGCCGCAAGGCCCAGACGCGGGTCCGCGGGCAGGCCACGGCCGCGGCGGAAACCGGCGATGCCGGTGAGCGATCGGACGCGAAGCCGGATCGCGACGGAGACGGCTGACGATCCTTTTTCGGACAAAACTCACGTATAGGCGGCTCGATAAGGCCGTGCCGCGAGCGCACCGCCATTGTTTGCAGAACCAGGACGGCACCGCCCTCCCGTCACGGGAACGGGCAGGACGCCGCGCGAAGGACGACGATGGACCGGATCAACATCATCGGCGGAAAGCCGCTCCACGGCGTGATCCCGATCTCGGGCGCCAAGAACGCGGCCCTGCCCCTGATGATCGCGAGCCTGATGACGGGGGAATCCCTCGAACTCATGAACGTGCCGCGCCTCGCCGACATCCACGCCCTGCTCCGCATCCTCGGCAACCACGGCGTCGACCACATGGTGGTGGGCAAGCGCCCCGGTGATACGACGGAGACCGGCCAGACCATCCGGCTCACCGCCTCCAACGTCATCGACACCACCGCGCCCTACGAGCTCGTCTCCACCATGCGGGCGAGTTTCTGGGTCATCGCGCCGCTGCTCGCGCGGTTCGGCGAGGCCCGTGTCTCGATGCCCGGCGGCTGCGCCATCGGCACCCGGCCCATCGACCTGATGCTGATGGCCCTGGAGCGCCTCGGCGCCACCGTCGAGATCGATGGCGGATACGTGGTGGCGAAGGCCAAGAACGGCCTGCGCGGCGGCGAGATCCACTTCCCCAAGGTCACGGTGGGCGGCACCCATGTGGCGCTGATGGCGGCGTCGCTCGCCAACGGCTCGACCCTGATCGAGAATGCCGCCCGCGAGCCGGAAGTGGTCGATCTCGCGGATTGCCTCATCAAGATGGGCGCCAGGATCTCCGGGGCCGGCACCCCGCGCATCACCATCGAGGGCGTCTCGCGCCTGAACGGCGCCCGCCACACCGTCCTGCCGGACCGGATCGAGACCGGCACCTACGCCATGGCGGCCGCCATGGTGGGGGGCGACGTGACCCTGGAGAACACCCGGGCCGACCTGCTGCACAGCGCACTCGACGTGCTGACGACGACGGGTGCCGAGATCACCTCCACCGCCGACACGATCCGCATCCGGCGCAATGGCGGCGGCATCGCGGCGGTGGACGTGACCACCGACCCGTTCCCGGGCTTCCCCACCGACCTGCAGGCGCAGTTCATGGCGCTGATGACCCTGGCCAAGGGCCAGTCCCACATCCGCGAGACCATCTTCGAGAACCGTTTCATGCACGTGCAGGAACTGGCGCGTCTCGGCGCCAAGATCCGGCTCGAAGGGGATCTGGCCATCGTCGACGGCGTGGAGCGCCTCAAGGGCGCCCCGGTCATGGCGACCGACCTGCGTGCCTCGGTCTCCCTCGTCATCGCCGGCCTCGCCGCCGAGGGCGAGACCAGCATCAACCGGGTCTACCATCTCGACCGCGGCTTCGAGGCGCTGGAGGCCAAGCTCGGCCGCTGCGGCGCCGAGATCAGCCGGGTCCGCTCCTGACCCTGTCCGACCCGGGAGGCGGTCCGCGCCTCCCGGACGAAGGCCCTATTCCAGCACGTTGCCGCGCTTGGGGCCGAAGCCCGGGATGTCGCAGCGGCAGGGCGACTGGATCGGGCTCGGATAGGCGGGGCAATTGCCGCGCGAGGTGACGCAGACGCTGCCCATGCGCTGGCGTCCGTATCGCGGCGGCAGGGGACGGCGCTCGCCATCGTCGTACGGCCGGGCATAGCGATCGTAGCGATCGTAGCCGCGCGACCGGTCGTCGCCGTAGGGCGACCGCTCGTAGGTCGGCCGGTTGTAGCCGTCGTCGGGATAGTGCGGAACCTGGGCTTGGGCTGACCCCAGGCCGGCCGCCACCGTCAGGACGGTGACGGCAGCAAGGGCGATACGACTTACAGGTCCGGCGGTCATGGCTTTGGATATCCCAATTCGGAAGTCTGCGAAGGCATAGTTCCTTCCGCATGAACGTCGTCTGACGTCGCCGCCGCGAACGGCCCGTATCGCCGGCACGCTGCAATTGTTCCGGGCCGCGCGGTTGCCGCAGGGCGGCCGCCTCGCTACCTACGGCCGACCCACTTCCACACCCGGCGCCCGATCCGGCGGTGTCCGGCCAGATGCGAACCCGACATGGAGCTCCTCAAGCTCGCTGCCCTCGACGCGGAGGATCTCGCCATCCTCTCGGCTCATCTCCAGGATGCGGTCCTGCGCCCGCAGGACCTCGCCTATCTGGCGTCGTCGCACCGCTTCGTGCTGGTCGGGCGGCGTTTCGACTGGTCGACGCCGGATGCCGAGGCCCCGCGCCGGCGCCTCACCGGCCTGCATTTCGAGCGGGTCATGGCCGTGCGCGCACGCGGAATCACGCCCGGCTCCACCTCCAACGAGCCGCTCAGCCTGCTGGCCATCACCTTCGAGCCGAAGGAGGACCCCTCCGGCACCGTCACCCTGGTCTTTGCCGGCAAAGCGGCGATCCAGCTCGATGTGGAATGCATCGAGGCGCGGCTGAAGGATCTCGGTCCGGTCTGGGAGGTGGAAGGCCGCCCCGACCACGAGGCGGCGGAAGCCGGCCGTGCCGCGATCCGGGGACAAGCGGGCACGGTCCCCTCCGCCAAGGACAACGTCTTGAAAGATTCCGCCTGATGATGCGCCTCGACAGCCGCGACGCCGATTTCGCCGCCGCCTTCGCCGGTCTTCTCAGCGTCAAGCGCGAGATTTCCGAGGATGTGGACGAGACCGTGCGCGGGATCATCGCCGGCGTGGTCTCCGGGGGCGACGCGGCCCTGGTGGACTACACCCGCCGCTTCGACCGGCTCGGCGAGGATTTTTCCGCCGCCACCCTGCGGGTGACGCCCGATGAGGTGCGCACCGCCATCGCCGCCTGTCCGGCCGACGCCCTCGACGCCCTGCGGCTCGCGGCGACCCGCATCGAGGCCTTCCATCGCGGCCAGGTACCCGGCGACCACATGGCCACCGACGCGATCGGCGTGACCTCGGGCTGGCGCTGGACGGCGCTCGAATCGGTCGGCCTCTACGTGCCCGGCGGAACCGCGAGCTACCCCTCCTCCGTCCTGATGAACGCCATTCCCGCCCGCGTCGCGGGGGTGCCGCGCGTCGTCATGGTGGTGCCGATGCCGGAGGGGCAGATGAACCCCCTCGTGCTCGCCGCCGCCGACCTCGCCGGTGTCAGCGATATCTACCGCGTCGGCGGCGCTCAGGCCGTGGCGGCGCTGGCCTACGGCACCGAGACCATCGCCCCCGTGGCCAAGATCGTCGGACCCGGCAATGCCTGGGTGGCGGCGGCCAAGCGCCGGGTCTTCGGGCAGGTCGGAATCGACATGATCGCCGGCCCGTCCGAGGTGCTGATCCTCGCCGACGGCCACGCCAACCCCGATTGGGTCGCCGCCGACCTCCTCGCCCAGGCCGAGCACGATGTGGCCGCCCAGTCGATCCTCATCACCGATTCGTCCGAGCTCGCCGACGCCGTGGAGAGCGCCGTGGACCGGGCTCTGGCCACCCTGCCCCGGGCCGACATCGCCCGGGCGAGCTGGCGCGATTACGGGGCGATCGTCCGCGTCCGCGATTTCGACGAGGCCGTCCCCCTGGTGGACCGCCTCGCCCCGGAGCATCTGGAGATCGAGACCGCCGACCCGGAGGCCCTGGCCGCCAAGGTCCGCAATGCCGGCGCGATCTTCCTCGGCAGCCATACGCCGGAAGCCATCGGCGATTACGTCGGCGGCCCCAACCACGTGCTGCCCACCGCCCGTTCGGCCCGGTTCTCGTCGGGCCTCGGCGTGCTCGATTTCATGAAGCGGACGACGATCCTGCGCTGCGATCCCGCGGCGCTGAGGGCCTTGGGGCCGGCAGCCATCGCGCTGGGACGTTCGGAGGGCCTCGACGGCCACGCCCGCTCGGTGGCGATCCGCCTGAATCTGTGAGGATATTTACGGATCGGCGCTCAAGTATTGGCAACCGTCGTGAGACCGAGACGAGTCGTAGGCGTCCTGTTACACGGCACCGCCATGCTTTTCGCTTGTGGAACTGCTTCGGCGGATTACGCAGGCATAGAGGGCAAATGTTGGAAAAGAGAGCGATTTTCTCCTACGATCCGTTGGCCGACGAGCGAACTGACATATTGTTTTCGCTCAAATGGGAAAATCGACGGATTCTGGTTTGATGCAGGAGATGGAGGCGATCTTCGAGCGTCTTGGAGAAGACAACTCGGCAAGATTCTCATCAGACGGGCGGTGTTCGGTAAAAGCGATCATAAAGACGAATGCGTGGCCCGATTAGAGCCTCACCACGATGTCCTGGTTCTAATGCGTTGTGCTCATGAAGGTGAATGGATCTTCGACTCGGGCATGACGAAGGCAGTTTTTGGTGGAAGATAGGCGCAGGCAGGTTCGAGACGCTGTTTTCGATGATGGGACGACAGCATGCTCGGCGCGGCCTCAGAAAGTGGGTAGGATGACGGCCAAAGCCACTGAAGATGCGTCACAATCCATCCACCGCCTCGCGGCGGTGACGTTCGACGAGGATTCCATCGGCCGGGGCAACCCCGACCAGGAGCACGAGCGCGCCATCGCGATCTTCGACATCCTGGAGGAGAACCACTTCTCCATTCCCGGACGCGAGGGACCCTACGCCCTCACCCTCGGTCTCGTGGAGAACAAGCTGTCCTTTGCGATCCGCCGCGAGGATGGCGAGCCGGTGATGACCCACCTCCTGTCGCTGACCCCGTTCCGCCGGGTGATCCGCGACTACGAGATGATCTGCGAGAGCTACTACAACGCGATCAAGACCGCCTCGCCGACCCAGATCGAGGCGATCGACATGGGACGGCGCGGCCTGCACAACGAAGCCTCCGAACTCCTCCGGCAGCGCCTCGAGGGCAAGGTCGATCTCGACCACGACACCGCGCGACGCCTGTTCACCTTGGTCTTCGCCTTGCACTGGAAGGCGTGAGCGCCCTCCCCGTCGTTTGAAGCCCGAGGCAGTCACCGGATGGCGGAAGAGGCCGGCCCGAAGAAGACGCGCGTGCAGTCGGTGCTGTTCATGTGCAACTTCAACGCCGTGCGGTCCCTCGCGGCGGAGGCGGTGGCGCGCCACTATTTCGGCAAGTCCACCTATGTCCAGTCGGCGGGCGTCCGCTCCGGCGAGCCGGCCGACCCGTTCATGGTGGCGGCCCTCGACGAGATCGGCATCAACGCCTCCAAGCACCGGCCCCGGACCCTCCTCGAACTCGAGGAATGGGAGGGGCTGAACTTCGACCTCATCATCACCCTGTCGCCCGAGGCCCACCACGCGGCCCTGGAGGTTACCCGCACCAACGCCGTGGACGTGGAGTACTGGCCGACGCCGGACCCGACGCTGATGCAGGAAGCCTCCCGCGAGCAGCGCCTCGACGCCTACCGCGACGTCCGCGACGGGCTGATCACCCGCATCAAGACCCGGTTGAAGGCGTGATCCGCCGGATCGACGTCACGGCGCCGTAGCTCTTCTCGGCGATGCGCTCCACCGCTCCCGCCAGGGGCTCCACCGCCACCGTCATGTGGTGGCCGTTGGCGTGGATGAGGCGGGTCTCGTCCAGCATCATCCCCACATGGCCGCGCCAGAAGACGAGGTCGCCCCGAGCCAAGCCGTCGAGACGCGTGGGCAGCGCCGTGCCGAGACCCGCCTCCTGCTGGTCCGCGTCGCGGGGAGACGGAATGCCCGCCAGGGCGAGGCAGAGCTGGACGAGGCCCGAGCAATCGAGCCCGAGGCTGGTGCGCCCGCCCCACAGATAGGGGGTGCCCACGAGACGCTCGGCGGTGGCGGCAGGATCGGGCTCCACGATGCCGACGGGCGTGCAATGATCGGCGAAGACGTAAGCACTGTCGGCAAAGGCATGGGCACCGTCGGCGAGGCGCAGGAAATCGCCCTCCCGCCCGGCGATGCCGAGCCCCGCGCCGAGGCTCACATGGCCCAGGGGCGACAGCTTCATGTTGGCGGCCGGATAGAGAAATGTCCGCAGGGCCGTCACCCGGTGGGTCGGGGGCGGAACATCCAGGGTGATTGCGGCCTCCGGCAGGTAGCCGACATAGCCGTCGCTTTCGAGCTGCACGAAGGCGAAGCCCTCTCCCGTGTCGTAGAGGGTGACGGGATCGCCCATCACCGCCTCGGTCTCGATCCCCGCGTCCCCGCTCGGCCTGCGCCGCAACGGGGCCGAGGCGGCGATGAGGCGGGCGCTTTGCCCGGCGACGTAGCGGGCGGCATCCACACGGCCCCGCAGCCGGATATCGGCCAGATCGGGGCGGGCCGGGACCAGCCTGGCGTCGGAGAGATCGGTGATGGGAAACATGGTCCGGCCAGTATCGGCGGCGGCGTGGCCGCATGCAACGGCGCGAGGATCGGGTCGCTCATCGCTTTACGGATGCGACATATCGACACCATATGATGCCCGTTCCCTGGGCAATTTGACGACCATGCGGATGCAGGCAGAGCAACTTTCGCCGGATCTGCGGGAAAATCCGGCGGTGATGGGGGGATGCATGGAACGCGTGGGTGCGTCGTCGAAATGGTGCAATGCACTCTCTCCGCCGTCGCGCTATCCTCGGTCGGTGTGGAGCGCGGGCCGAGTCGTGAAGAAGACGCCGAAATCCTTTCAGGATCTGCCGCCGATCCGTGTCCGGCGCGAACCGCCGACGATCCCCGAGGCGATCGCCGCCGCTCAGGATCTCGCCGACGATCTCGAACAGCAGGTCGAGATCGCCGCCGGCCTGATCGGTCTTCCCCTCGACGAGGTGCGCCCGCACGTGCTCGCCGCCGAGAAGCCGAAGCCCGAGCGGATCTCCGAGCGCATCCTCACCGCCGGCGGCCCGAGCCGGGCGCCGCGTACCGTCATCGTCGAGCGCCGCACCCGCCCACCGGTGGTGGTGGAGCGGCGCGGCCGCCCCCTCGACGGACGGCGCTGAGCGCCTACCAGGCCAGGGTCGCGCCGGTATAGTCGAGATAGGCGATGCCGGTTTTGCCGAGCCGGGCCTCGATGACATCGGTGAGTCCGGTGACGCTCGTCGTCACGTCGATATCCGCCTCCTCTCCGCCCATCTCCGTGCGGACCCAGCCGGGATGGAGGAGGAGGACGCCGAACCCCTCGTCGCGGTGACGAATCTCGAAGCTGATCGCCAGCGTGTTCAACGCCGCCTTGCTCGCGCGGTAGGTCTCCCATCCGCCGCTCTCGTTGAGGGCGACACTGCCGAGGATGGAACTCATGAAGGCGACGAGGCCGTTGCCCGCCAGCCGGTCGCGGAACAGCTCGGCGAAGCGGATCGGGCTGATGGCGTTGGTCAGGTAGACCTGCGCGGCGACATCGCGCGGGACGTCGTGGGCCGGGTCGTGCGCCTGGGTCGCCACACCGGCCACCACGAAGATCAGGTCGTAGCGCTGGTTCGCAAGCCGGCCATGGAGGGCGGCCACCGCCCCGTCATCGTCGATATCGGCGGTCTCGATGGAGAGCGCATCGGAGGCGAGCGCCGCCAATCCGGCGGAGGGCGAGCGCTGCGTGGCGGTGACCGCCCAGCCGCGGGCGAGGAACGTTTCCACCAATCCGAGGCCGAGGCCGCGCGAGGCCCCGACGATCAATGCGTTCTTGCGTGCTTCGGTCATGGCAAGGGCTCTCCACCGCCGGGGCGGAGCCCGGCATCACGGGTCTAGGTTGGTCGTTTCCACGCGGCGGCAATGGCCGCGAGCGCGCTCAATCGGCGGTCTGGACCGACCAGGTCGCATGGCTGATCCGCTCGTCGCGCTCCAACCCGGCCACCACGGCATCGAGTTCGGCGGAGTCCACCGCCGTCGCCACCAGGGTCGCCACCACTTCCACCGTCTCCTCGCCGCGTTCCACCACTTCGGTTCCCCCGACCGGATAATGCGCCGCCTCCAGCCGTTCCACGAGAAGGTCGCGGGCGGGGCCGGCATGTTCGGCCTGCACCGTGACCTGGACCTCGTAGGTGGCCTCGGTCTGGCTCTCGTCGATGGGAACGCGGTTGATGGCGTTGACGAGGGGCCGCAGCAGGGTGTTGCCGGACAGGACCGCCGCCGTGACGAAACAGGCCTCCAGAGGGAAGTCGGCCCCGGCGAAAGCCCCCACCGCCGCCGAACACCAGAGCGTGGCGGCGGTGTTGAGGCCGCGGACGTTCATCCCCTCCTTCATGATGACGCCGGCCCCGAGGAAACCGACGCCCGAGATGACGTAGGCGACGGTGCTCACCGCGCCGCGCGTTCCTTCGAGGCGCATGCCGAGATCGACGAAGGCCGCGGCCCCCACCGCCACCAGCACGTTGGTGCGCAGGCCCGCCGTGCGCTGGCGATACTGCCGCTCGGCCCCGATCATCGTGCCGAGGACGAACGCGACGACGAGGCTGATGGCGGAATTGACGAATTCGGGGAGCGGCGAGGCGAAGAGCGCGGTCATGAGCGCTGCATGTCGTCCGCCGATGACGAAACGGTGACGCTTCGCGCGTCAGCCATCGAGAAAGGCCCGCAGGGCTTTGAGGGTTTCGGGAGCGTTCTCCTCCGCCAGGAAATGGCCGGAGGTGATGTCCACGGCCTCGGCCTTCGGCGCGAAGGTGCGCTGCCAGGCCGCCAGGGGGGTCTCGTGCGAATGGTCGAGATAGCCGTCTCCGGTGAGGATCAGGGTCGGGCAGGAGAGGGTCTTGCCCGCCGCGAGGTCGTCGAGATCCGCCTCGCGGTCGCGGGTCGCGCCGGCCCGGTAATCCTCGCAGAAGGCGTGGATGCGCTCGGGAACGGTCCAGTTGTCGCGATAGAGGCGCAAGGCTTCCCGAGCGAAGGGGTCGAGGCTTCGGGCGTTGCTCCATTGCCGGAGGAGCCCCTCGAAATAGGCGACCGGATCGCGGCCGATCTCCTCCTCCGGACCGGGGGCCGGCCGGGCCAGGGATGCCCAATGCGACGACACGTCGGGATCGGCTTCGATCCGTTCCCACTGGACGAGGGTGGGCAGGATATCGAGGAGGGCGAGGCGCTCGATCCGGCCCGGCTCGTCGAGGGCGAGGCGGTAGCCCACCCGCGCGCCGCGATCGTGACCCACGAGTGCGAAGCGGACATGGCCGAGCCGCTCCATGACCGCCACCACGTCGCGTCCCATGCGGCGCTTGGAATAGACGTCGTGGCGGGCGTCACCCTTGGGCGCTTCCGACCAGCCGTAGCCTTTCAGATCCAGGCACACCACGCGATGGGTCTCGGCCAAAGCCGGCGCGATGCGGTGCCAGCAGGCATGGGTCTGCGGAAATCCATGGAGGAGGATCACGGGAGGCGCGTCCTCCCGGCCGCCGCTGCGGGCGAAGAAACGCCCCTCCGGAATGTCGATCCAGTCCGCGCTGAAGCCGGGGAAGAGGTCTGTACTCATGGTCTGCTCCAGTCTGCCCGCTGGGTTGAGACGGAAACCGGGAAGCCGTCCCTCGGTTTCCACCGGCGTCGCGCGGGATGCGACATAACGCCGAATTCCGGCTTGAATCCTACGGATCGGCAGAGAAATCCGCTCTGCATGCATTCGACTTCATGAAATCCCGGTGGTCGGGCATTCTGCCCGATCTCCCCCTCGTGTTTCACGGGAAACGTCCCACGGGATTGACGCCGGTGCTCCGCTGCATGCACACCCGATCGACATAGGGATCTCTTAAGAATCCGCTCGAGGAGACGCGCATGGTGCTGTACGCCGGCCCTGCCACGATCATGACCCGCTCATGAGTGATGCAACATTGGCCACGCGTCCCGCCACCTCGATGGTGCCGGTCGCCGACGAGGCCCTGCGTGCTCGCATCCTCGCCCTTCGCGATGGGCTGAGCCACGGACTCATCGGCGCGGAGACCCTGGTGGAACGCCTGCTCATCGGGCTTCTCACCGGTGGCCATCTCCTCATCGAGGGCGCGCCCGGCCTCGCCAAGACCCGCGCGGTCAAGCGCCTGTCGGACGGGCTCGACGGCAGCTTCGCCCGTATCCAGTGCACGCCCGACCTGATGCCGGCCGATCTCACCGGCACCACCGTCTGGCGCCAGGATGCCGGCGACTTCGAATTCCTGCCCGGCCCGCTGTTCCATTCGCTGATCCTCGTGGACGAGGTGAACCGCGCGCCGCCCAAGGTGCAGTCGGCCCTGCTGGAATCCATGGCCGAGGGCCAGATCACGGTCGCCGGGCACACCCATGTCCTACCCGACCCGTTCATGGTGGTGGCGACCCAGAACCCCATCGAACATGCGGGCACCTTCCCCCTGCCGGAAGCCCAGCTCGACCGCTTCCTCCTCCACGTGGTGGTGGAGATGCCCGACGAAGCCTCCGAGCGCCGCATCCTCGACCTCGTCGAGGGCGAGCTGAACCACCATGCCGAGGCGATGTCGGTGAAGCTCACCGTGGCGGAGATCCGCGCCGCGCGCGCGGCGGCCCTCAACGTCCACGTCTCGTCGGCCCTCAAGGATTATCTGGTGCGGCTCGTGGCCGGCACCCGCACCGACAAGGCCGCGCCGGATCTCCGCGCCTCGATCGAGCACCCGGCCTCCCCGCGCGGGACGCTGGCGCTCATGCTCGCCGGAAAGGCGCGGGCCTATCTGCGCGGCCGCGACCACGTGATCCCGGAGGATATCTCCGATCTCGCCGCCGACGCCCTGGCGCACCGGATCGGTCTCACCTGGCGCGCCGCCGCCGAGGGACAGACCGCGCGGGGCATCATCACGGGCCTCGTCCAGCGGGTCCGGGCGCTCTGAGGCGGAATGGTCGCGTAGACACAGCCATGGCGTCCAATCCCGGCCTCCCGACAGGTTCCGCGCACGGACCCGGCATCCATCTGTCGGGCGAGGCCCTGATGGGCCTGCGCCACCTTGCGCGGCGCGGAATCTCGCCGGCCACCCGCACCCTGGCGGGCCTTCCCGGCGGCATCGTCACGCGGCGGCGCGGACGCGGATCGGAGCCCGACGACGTGCGGCTCTGGTCCGAGGGCGACGACCGCCGCCATATCGACCGCAACGCCACCGCCCGCACCGGCATCCTCCACGTGCGGACCCACCATGACGAGCGCGACCGCGCGGTGGTGCTGCTGGCGGATTTCCGCCCCTCCATGCTGTTCGGCACGCGCCGCGCCCTGCGCTCGGTGGCGGCGGCCGAAGCCCTGGTGCTGCTGGGCTGGCGCATCGTCGGCGATGGCGGCCGGATCGGCCTCGTGGCCGCGTCCTCGGGGGAGCCGGTGGTGGTCCGTCCCGGCGGCGGCGAGCGGGCCATGACGGCGGTGACGGGTGCGCTGGCCATGGCCCACGCCCAGGCGCTCGCGGCCTCGGACAGGACGGACCCTCCCCTCGACCGAAGCCTCACCGTGGCGGCGAGCCTGCTTCCGTCCGGCGGACATCTCGTCATCGGCAGCGCGCTGGACGCGCCGGGGCCTGAATTCGACCACCTGCTCACCGTGCTGGCCGAGCGCCTGTCGATCCGCCTCGTCCTCGTCAGCGATGCGTTCGAGCGCAGGAAGCCGGCGGGGTTCTTTCCGTTCTCCACGCCGGATGGGCAGCGCGGCACGGTCCAGGTCGGGCGTTCCGCCGCCAATACGGACGGCGCACCCGACGACCGACTCATCGCCTATGCGCGGCGAGGGATCGAGGGGTTACGCCTCGACGCCGAGGCCGGCCCCGAGGCCTATGCTCCGCTGATGGAACGTCTCGATGCGGTGCTGTAGCGCGTGACCCCCCTCGCCTCCCCCACCGATCTCACCCAGCTGCGCGGCCTGCACCTGCCGGCCGATGCGGGCAGCGGCGCCCAGGGCGAGGTGGTGCTGGCCATCGCGCTGGGCTTCGTCGCGGCCCTTCTCGTCGGCCTCGTCAGGCTGATGCGGGCGCGCTCGAAAGCCTCGGTGCGGGCTTCGGCCCTGCGCGGCCTCGCCGAGACGCGGGCGCTTCCCCCGGAGGCACGCCTCATCGCGCAGGCCCGCCTGCTGCGGCGCCTCGCCCGGACGCTCGCCGGCGACGAGGCCGCCTCGACCCAGGGACGCGACTGGGCCGCCACCCTCGACCGCCTCTTCGCCACGGATGTCTTCAGCGAGGGCGTCGGCAGGGTCGTGACGGAGGGCCTGTACCGGCGCTCCTCCCCGGCCGACGTCGAGACCCTCGATTCCGAACTCGGCCGCCTCTTCGCGCGGATCAGGGCCTGAGCCGATGCCAGCCTGGTTCACCGCCTTCCTCTCGGCCTTCGATCTCGCCGCACCCCTGGCGCTGCTGCTCCTGCCGCTGCCCTTCCTCGCGGCGCGGCTGCTGCCGCCCGAGCGGATGGGATCGAGCGGCGCCTTGCGCGTTCCGGCCACCGTCGTGATGGGCTCCGCCCGGGGGGACGGCGTGGCGGCGCGCGGGCGCGGTCGCTCGTTCCTGATCTGGACCCTCTGGGCCGCCCTCGTCGCGGCGCTCGCCGGACCCCGCCTCGTCCTGCCCGCCACCGCGCTTCCGGCCTCGGGCCGTGAGATCATGCTGGTGATGGACCTGTCCGGCAGCATGGAGAGGCGGGACTTCGCCATCGACGGCGAGACCGTGACGCGGCTCACCGCCGTGAAGCGGGTGGGCACCGACTTCATCCGCCGCCGGGCCGGGGACCGGATCGGCCTCGTGATCTTCGCCAACGAATCCTACGTGGCCGCGAGCCCGAGCTTCGACACCAATACCGTGGCGCGCGCCCTCGACGAGGCGACGATCGGATTGGTCGGCCGTTCCACCGGCATCGGCGACGGTCTCGGCCTCGCCCTCAAGCGGCTGGTGCCGGCGACCTCCGGCGAGGCGTCCGACATCCCGAAGGCCACATCGAAGGTGGTGGTGCTGATGACGGACGGGGCCAACAATGCCGGCCAGACCACGCCGCGCGACGTGGCGGCCCTGGCCAAGGAACTCGGCGTCAAGGTCCACACCATCGCGCTCGGCCCCCGCGACATGTCCAATGCCGACGGCGAGCAGGATGTCGTCGATGCCGAGACCCTGCGCGAGATCTCGGCTTCCACCGGCGGCACCTTCTTCCGCGTGAAGACCACCGACGACCTCATCGCCATGGCCGATTCCATCGACGCCATCGAGGGAGGCCGGGCCAAGGCCCCCCCGGTCCCCCTGCGCCAGGACCTCTGGCCCTGGCCGGCCGGCCTCGCTCTCTTGTGCGCGGCGGGCCTGCTGGCGGCGAGGCGCAAGGCATGAGCGCCCTTCTCTCCCTCGCCATCCTGCGGCCATGGTGGCTCCTGGCGATTCCCGTCATCCTCGTCCTCGCCCTGCGCGCGGCCTGGCGCTCGGCCCCGCTGGGGGATTGGGCGAAGGCCGTCGATCCCGGCCTCATGGCCTTCCTCGAGACGCGGGGAGCCGTCCTCGGCGGGCGGCACCAAGCCAACCTCGCCGCCGCCATCGCGGCCGGGATCGTCGCCGTCGCTCTGACCGGACCGGCCATCGAGCGTCCCGATGCGGCCACCTTCCGCAACCTCGATGCGACGGTGGTCGTCATCGATCTCTCGCGCTCCGTGGCCGAGGGCGGTCATCTCAAGGAGGTCCGCCAGATCGCCGACAGCGTGGCCCAGGCGGCGGGCACCCGCAGCGTCGCCGTGGTGGTCTATGCCGGCGACGCCTATCTCGCCGCCCCGCCGACCACGGACCGCGACGCCCTCAGCCTCGTCCTCTTCGCCCTCGACGGCGACACCGTGCCCGATCGCGGCACCCATCCCGAGCGCGGCCTCGCCATTGCGCGTCGGACCCTGGAAGAAGCTGGGGTCATCGCCGGGGACGTGGTCCTCGTCACCGATGGCGACGGGATCGGCGATGCGGCCCTGCGCGAGGCCACTGCGATCCGGACCAAGGGCTGGCATCTCCATGCGGTGTTCGTGCCGGCCACCAAGGCCCTGCCGGACGGTTCGCCGAAACCCGACCGGACAGCTCTCGACCGCGTCACCGGCGCGGGCAATGGCGTGACCGTCGATCTCGACAGGCCCGCCGCCCTCCTCGACATCGTGGGTGCCAGCACGGCGCAGCATCTGGCGGCGGGCGGCTACACCGTGCTCGCCTTCGCCGATCTCGGACGCTGGCTGATCCTGCTCGCCCTGTTTCCCGCCCTCGTCCTGTTCCGCAGGAGCGCCTGATGAGCACGGCGCGTCTCTCCCTGTCCGATCGTCTTCCTCTCCCCCGGCATTGGACCGGCTGGGCGAGGATCGCCGGCGTCACCCTGGCCGGTGCCGGCATTCTCGGCCTCACCCTGGTCTCCGAGCCGCGCACGACGCTCGGTCGCAGCCTGATGAGCCTCGGCCTGCCCGGTGCCGCCGCCACCATCCTTGCCGATCCGGCCTGGCGCGGCCCCGCGCTCTACGAGGCGGGTCGCTACGAGGAGGCCATCGCCATCTTCCGGAACGGCGGCCGGCGCAACGCCTACAATCTCGCCAATGCGCTCGCGCGTTCCGGCGATTACCAGGGCGCCATCGACGCTTACGACGTCGCCCTGCAATACAACCCGCGCGATGCGGATGCGCAGGCCAACCGCTCCCTCGTCGCGCGTCTCGTCGCCGAGGGGCCGGGCGATCCGGGCAAGGGCGGCGGCCTCGCCAATGCCACGGCGACGGTGGGCTCGCGCTACAACAAGACCTCGAACCAAGACCCGAACGACGACATGAAGGCCTCCTCCGTCGGTGAGGGACTGGCCGGTAACAAGGAGGGGGGCACCTCCTCCTCGACGCCGGGCAACAGCAAGGTGGCGCGGCGCGGCAAGGCCGAGCAGCAATCGGTGGATTCCGGCAAAGGTGAAGCGAGGGGCTCGGCCAGCGACGCGGCTGGCCGCGGTCGGACGGGCGCCGGTTCCGCCATGGTCGCCGCCGCTCCGGAACGTGAGGTGCGGCGCGTGACGAAGAGTTTCGAGGCGCACGAAATCCGCCCCGACCGCCTCTGGCTCCAGACCCTGCCCGACGATCCGGGCCGGTATCTCAAGCTGCGCCTGAAAGCCGAGCAGGCGGTGCGTGTGGAAGCGGGCACGGCGGTCCCGGCGGGAAGCAACCCATGGTGAGCTTTAGCGGAGAGATGCCGGTGTACCCCCCCTCTCCCCGCTCGCGGGGAGAGGGCCGAAGGCACCTCGTCGTGCCTTCGGTAAGCGGAGGCGAAAGCCGGAGCGAGGGTGAGGGGGCTCGTCCGAAAGCGACTCCTTCGGACGAGCCCCCTCACCCTCGGCTGCCGCCTCGCCGCGACGACGACGGGGTCGTCGCGGCCCTCTCCCCGCGTGCGGGGAGAGGGGAACGTCTCACGCTGTCCGATCATGACCTTCCAGCCCACGAAGGGGGGAGGGATCACGCCCGGCGCGGCATCCTCATGCTCGGCGCGTTCCTGTTCCTCGCCGCTCCGGCCCATGCCGAAATCTCCCCCGGTGACCTCACCCTAACGGTGACGCCGGAGCTGAACGGAAACGCGGCGCCGTTCTCGCGAGAGATGGTGCTGCTCCACATTCGCGGCGTCTACCGCCAAGCGATCCTGCTGGAGGAGGTGCTCCAGCCGTCGCTGGCGAATTTCAGCTGGACCCAGCTCGGTCGCGACACCTGGTCGAAGACCCGCCTGCCGGACGGACAGGTGGCGGTGGCCTTCGACCGCACCATCGCGATCTTCCCGCACCATCCAGGCGATTTCACCATCGACCCGTTCATCCACCGCCTCACCATCAACGATGGCGGCACCCGCAAGGTGGTGGACGTTCCCTCAGTACCGGTCTCGCTGCCCGTTGCCACCTGGACGAAACCGGTGGGCGGTCCGGACGTGAAGGAGCCGTGGTGGCTGCCGGCGCGGGACGTGACCATCACCGATTCCTGGAGCCCCGATCCCGAAACGGTGAAGATCGGTGAGACCACGAGACGCATCGTCACCCTGGAGGCGCAGGGGCTGGTGGCCGAAGGGCTGCCACCGCGGCCAGTGATGCGCACACGCGGCATCCTCACCTTCGCCGGTCCCGTGACCCGCGAGACCATCATCACCCCGACGGGGCCGGTGGCGCGGGCGACCTATCAATGGGACGTGCGCCCCGCCGTCACCGAGATCGTCCCGCTCGATGCCATCACCATTTCCTGGTTCGACACCGTCTCGCGGACCCTGCGCGAAGCGGAAATCCCGGCCCGCCAGATCGGTGGCGGCCTGCCCGATCGGGACGAGGACGCCAAACCCGTGACTCCGGCCTCGCCGATGCTGGTCGCGGCTGCGGCCGTGGGCGCTTTCGGGTTCGGCCTCGCCCTCATCGGCTTTGGTGTTCCGAGACGCTCGCGGACCCTGCGCCTCGACCGTGCGACACGCCGCGAGCTCACACGCCACGCGGAGGCCGGCGACGGACCGGGTTTCCGCGCCGCCCTCGACCCGGTCTTCGAGCGCGAACCCGACCTCGCGCGCCTCTGGCGCTCCACTCCCGTCATCGCCGAGGCGCTCTCGGCCCTCGACGCGTCGCTCTATGGCCGAGCCGAGGAAGCGAAGCCGGACCTGGCTCGATTAGCCGGCAACCTGTCGAAGCCGTTCAAGATCGACAGGCCTTCCGACGAGCCGGTCACCCGGTTGGCGGATCTCGATGGTCGGGCTTTGCGGCGGTAACCTTTCGTTCACCCTGTTCTGAGAATTTCAACCCTCGTCCAGGGACGGTGAGTTGGGCGGTGAACGCCCGTCGACAGGGCTTCCGGCGACGGGAGCACGCAGCGGGATGACATGAGCCGAGGGCGCGAGACAGCAGGAGGCCATACCGCGAGGGTGGTGATCGCGGCGAGTTTCGTCGTGACAGGCCTCGTCGCGTCCGTCTTGTGCGGCCCGGCCCGGGCCGCCGACGCGCGGGAGCGCTGGTCCACCCCCTACGGCGTGGAGGCCAACCGCCCTGTCCCGGGAGCTGAGCCGCCGCCGCGTTACTTCCCACGCGCGGATGAGGACAGCACGCCGCGACGGGAGCGTGCGAGACCCCGACGGCTCGCCTGTATCCCGAGAAGCGTGCCCATCCCCACCGACGCGCCGGACGATCCGAGCTATGTCGGATCGACCTACGGGCTCGGGAAACCGAGCTATTACGGCTTCAAGCCGGCGCTGGGCGTGGACGATCCCTTCGGCCGGTCCCTGCTGCCCTATTGCAACTGACCTCTGCCGCTCGCGGCATCTGGCTTTCCGGCGCCGAGTTGGGATAGTCGAAGGCCTATCGACGTCCCTCAGAGCCCTGCCGAAGAGCCCCGATGAGCAGCCAAGCCTCGCCCGTCACCCCGGTCCGGTTCGACGCGGTGGATCCCATGCGGGCCTGCATCCGCGCCTGGAAGGCGGCGGGCGACCATGTCGTCCTCGTGCCCACCATGGGTGCCCTGCACCAGGGGCACCTCTCCCTCGTGAGCCGGGCGCGGGAACTGGGGGAGCGGGTCGTCGTCAGCATCTTCGTCAACCCGACGCAGTTCGGGCCGAGCGAGGATTTCTCGCGCTATCCGCGCGACACCGAGGCCGATCTCGCGCTCCTGTCTGAGGCGGGCGTCGATGCCGCCTACTGTCCCACCGTGGAGACGATGTACCCGGCGGATTTCTCCACCAGCCTTACGGTGGCGGGCATCAGCGAGGGCTTGTGCGGCGCTTTTCGGCCGGGCCATTTCTCCGGCGTCGCCACGGTGGTGACGAAGCTCGTCAATCAGGTCCAGCCCGATACCGCCCTGTTCGGCGAGAAGGACTTCCAGCAATTGCAGGTCATCCGCCGCGCGGTGCGCGACCTCGACATCCCCGTCGCCATCGGCGGCGTGCCGACGCTGCGGGAGGAGGACGGCCTCGCCCTCTCCTCGCGCAACCGCTACCTCGATGCGGACGAGCGGCGGATCGCACCCCTTCTCCACCGCGAGTTGGCGACCATCGCCGAAGGGTTGAGAGCGGGAAACGCGGCCTCGGCGCTCGTCTCGGCCTCGACCGAACGGCTGATCGAGGCCGGGTTCAGCACGGTCCAGTATCTCAGCGTGTGCGATGCGGACACGCTGGCCCCGGTGGAACACGCCACGGGACCGACCCGCATCCTGGTCGCCGCCTATCTCGGCTCGACGCGGCTCATCGACAACGTCGCCGTTTGACGGGACCGGATGGTCAGTGGCGCGGCCGGTCCAGACGGTGAGCCATGAAGAAGTCGACCATCGCCCGTGACGCATCCGGGCCGCGCGGATCGGTGTAGCTGCCCGCCGGGTCGCCGCCCGACCAGGAATGGCCGAGGCCGCGCACCACCCAGCTTTCCACCACGACCCGATCGGACGCGTCGGCATAGCGCGTGCGGATATAGGCCAGGCCGCCGGGGCCGGTTCCATCCGAGACGGACGGCTGCAGGGCCTCGACGCCGGCCTGGATGAGAACCTGATCGCCGTTGCGCGGATGGACGGTGCCGTCACTCTCGCCATGGACCATGATGGTCGGCACCCGCGCGGTCTCCGCCGGCGGGACCACTACGGACCCCGACGGCCCGAGACGCATGGTCGTCAGTGCCGAGGAGATGTCACCGGCGCAACCCGCGGCGAGACCCGAATGCACGCCGACGGCGGCATAGAGGTCGGGATAGGCCAGGGCGATGTTGGCGGCGGCGGCGCCACCGGCCGAGAGGCCTGCAATATACACCCTGCGCGCATCGACCTTGTACTGGCTCATCACCGCGCGGGTGAGACCCGCGATAATCTCGGCCTCACCGGAACCGCGTTCCTGGTCCCCGGGCTGGTACCAGTTCCAGCACCGCTGGCCGTGCGCCCTCATGCTCTGGGCGGGATAGACGACGAGGAATCCCTCCGTTTCGGCCAGACGGTTCATGCCGGTGCCGGCCGCGAAATCGTCCGGCGACTGGGTACAGCCGTGGAGCATGACGAGGAGAGGAGGCTCGGCGACCGTCCTGCTCGGAACGTAGAGCTTGTAGTCGCGTGCGCCCGCATCGTTGGCGAAGGCATGCTCGGTGAAAGTCCCCTCGCCGGCGGGAGGAGCCGGGACCTTGCCGTCCCGGAACAGGTTGGTGGGATCGAACCCGGAGAATCCCGACGGCGCCGATCCCGGCGCGACCACGCCCTGACCCGCCTGCCCGGATGGCGACGACAGCCCGAACTTCCGCGCCACCTGATCCAATGCCTCGCGCAGATGGTCCTGCAGGCCCTCCGTCATCGAGCCGGCCTTCGGATGGCCGGGCTTTCCGGCGTCGCCGCCTCCGACCTGGACCATCTGTCCCGACGTCTCGGCATCGTGCCGGCCGAAGAGGCCGCGCTGGATGAGATCGGCTGCTTCCTGCAGGCGTCCTGCCCCCGTCAGTTTGGTCGCTTCGAAGAGATCGTCCATACGCGTCCGGTTCGGGTGATCAGCCATCGCATGATCGCTTTCTTGGGTGCTGGGAGAGTGGAAGACGGATCCGATCGATGCTGGATACACAGACATCCCGCATCGACGATGGGCTTGATTCGCCTACGCGCCGACTCGATGTGCAAAGATGTAGGCTGGTTCTATTGCAATGCAATATGTCTTTTATTGCATTGCACCTAACGGGTTTCACTCACCGTCGTTCTCGCTGACGTAGTCGCGCCAGATCGGGCTGGAACCGAGGGTAGCGACGAAAGCCGCATGCTGACGCACTTCCAGGGGGTCCAAACGGTTGCGCAATCGGCGCGGTTCCACGGCGATGGGTCCGTCGCCCGAGGCGATGGCCCGGGCCGGCTCCGTGGTCTCGACCATGGCGAGGCCGAGGCTCGTCTGCTTGCCGCCGAGGAGTTCGATATAGACCTCGGCCAGGATCTGGGCGTCGAGGAGCGCCCCGTGTTTGGTGCGCCGCGTCGTATCGATCCCGTAGCGGACGCAGAGCGCATCGAGGCTGTTGGAGGCTCCGGTATGCTTGCGCCGCGCCATCTGCAGGGTGTCGACCACCGCCCCCAGGTCGATCTGCGGCGGCCCGCTGTCGCCGAGCCGGGCGAACTCCATGTTGAGGAAGCCCACATCGAAGGGCGCGTTGTGGATCACGAGGGGGGAATTGCCGCAGAAGGCGACGAAATCGTCCACGATCGCCGAGAAGACGGGTTTGTCGGCCAGGAACGCGTCGGAGAGACCGTGGACGCCGAACGCGCCCTGCGAGACCGGCCGTGTCGGATTGACGTAGCGGTGGAAGGTCACCCCCGTCTGGATGTGGTTGATGAGCTCGACGCAGCCGATTTCGATCAGCCGGTCCCCGTTCTTGGCATCCGTCCCGGTGGTCTCGGTGTCGAGGACGATCTCACGGAGCATGGTGCGGTCCATTCGAGGGAATACGAAGCAAGCGGTCAGGCCGTACCTGCGCCGACGAGGCGTTGGATGAGAGCGTCGACCTGATTTTCGGCATCAGCAAGGCCAAGCCCGGTATCGATGAGGAAGTCGGCGCGGGCGCGCTTGTCGGCATCGGGCAACTGCTTGGCGAGGATCGCGGCAAACGCCGCCTCGGACATGCCGGGGCGAGCCAGCACACGCTGCCGCTGAACCTCGGGATCGGCCGTCACCACCAGAACCGCATCGCATCTGTCTTCCCCACCGGTCTCGAACAGGAGGGGGATGTCGAGGATCACCAAGGAGGCGTCGCCGTGCTCCTCGAGGAAGCGCTGTTCCTCCCCTCGGACGAGGGGATGGATCGCGGCTTCCAGCCGGGCGAGAGAGTCCGGCCGGCCGAGCACGTGGTCCCGCAGGCGCGCGCGGTCGACGGAGCCGTCCTCCGCGATGGCGTCGGGGAACAGGCCCGCGATGAGGCGGGCGCCGGCTCCTCCCGCCGCGTAGAGACGCCGCACCGCCGCATCCGCGTCATGGATCGGGACGCCGCACCGGGCGAATAGGGAGGCGGTGGTCGATTTCCCCATGCCGATGGAGCCGGTGAGGCCGAGGATGAACGGCCGGGTCATCGCTTCGCGACCAGATCGGCGACGATGAGGGCACGCAGTTCCGGTGTGACCACCGGACGGGTCCCGAACCAGCGCTCGAAACCCGGCACGGCCTGATGCAGCAGCATGCCGAGTCCGTCGACCACGCGATGCCCCCGCACCGCAGCTGCCGCCAGAAGCGGCGTCTCCAGGGGCGAATAGACGATGTCAGCCACGGCACATTCAACCGGCAAACGATCCAACTTGATGTCGAGGGGCGGCTTGCCGGTCATACCGAGGGAGGTGGTGTTGACGAGAAGCCGCGCGCCATGAAGGGCGTCGTCGAGCCCGTCCCAGTCGATGGCCTCGACGCGGGACGGGTCGAGCTCCACAATGGCCTCGACCCGCGAGCGCGTGCGGTTGGCAACCCGGATGCGGTTCGCCGGACCGTCGAGAAGGCCCGCGACGACGGCCCGTGCCGCTCCTCCCGCTCCGAGGATCACGACGTCTCCCGCATCGGCGCCGAGCCAGTCCGCCCCGAGGGTCTCGTCGAGATGAGCGGTGAAGCCGACGGCATCGGTGTTGTCGCCGATAAGACGCCCCTCGTCGAAGGAGAGCGTGTTGACTGCGCCGATCCGCCTGGCCGCCTCCGTCAGCACCTCGGCCCCGGCGAAGGCGGCTTCCTTGTGCGGCAGGGTCACGTTTCCGCCGGCGAACCCGGCAGCCTTCAGGCCGCGCAGGAAGGCCCCGAAATCCTCCGGCGCCACGTCGATCCGCTCATAGGAGCCGTCGAGCCCAAGGGTCGAGAGCCAGTGTCCGTGGATCATCGGCGACCGGGAATGAGCGATCGGATGACCGACGACGAAGGCTTTGATCATGAAGGGGTCTCGCGCGGCGTTCGGGATCAGAAAGCAAGGCAGCCATGGCTGCGCAACCGGTCGAGCAATCCGGTCAGCGGGAGGCCGAGGATCGTGGCATGGGCGCCCTCAATGTCCGCGAACAGATGGATGCCGAGGCCTTCCAGCTGGTATCCCCCCACCGTGCCGGTGACACGCTCATGCCCGGCGATCGCCAGATAGGTGTCGATGGCGGACGCGCTCAGGTCCCGCATGGTCAGACGGGCCTCGTCGTGGAGGAGATCCGGCTCCCGTCCCGGTACGATGAGGGCGGCGGCGGAATGCAGGGAATGGGTCCTGTTGGATAGCCGGCTCAGCTGATGTTTCGCCGCGTCGAGGGAGGCGGATTTGTGAAACACCTCCCCCTCGCCGGCGAGAACCTGGTCGGCGGCCAGGACGATCCTGTCTTGTGCCTTTTCAGCGACCGCCCGTGCCTTGGCCAGGGCCAGCCGGCGGGCAAGATCGGCGGGAGCGAGGGGGCCTGAATCGGCCTCGATGCCGCGCTCGTCGACATTCGGGACCACGACCTCCACGTCGAGGCCGGCGGCTTCGAGGAGATGCCTGCGCGTCGGCGAGCCGGAGGCGAGGACGAGCGGCCGTTCGGGCAGCCAGAGACGGGTCATGACGGATCTCGCTTCGCGTTTCACGCCACGAGGAACTTGAGCCGGTGCTCGCGATGGAGATCGAGGATCGCGGCGGCGGTCTCCTCGATGGACCGCCTCGTGACGTCGATGGTCGGCCAGCGGTGCCGGTTGCAGAGTTTGCGGCAGGCGGCGATCTCGTCGGCGACGGCGTCGCGATCGACGTAGAGGGAGGTGTCGTCGGCCTTCAGGCTCAGCAGGCGGTTCTGCCGGATCTGCACGATCCGCTCCGCAGACGCGAGGAGGCCGACCACGAGGGGCTTGCGGGCATTCTCGAGATTGGGAGGCACCGGCATGCCCGGCACCAGGGGGAAATTCGCGGTCTTCAGCCCGCGATTGGCCAGATAGATCGCCGTCGGGGTCTTCGAGGTGCGGCTGACGCCCACGAGGATCACGTCGGATTCATCGATGTCGAAGGGCAGGTTGCCGTCGTCATGGGCGAGGGTGAAGTTCATCGCGTCGATGCGCTTGAAATACTCCGCGTTCAGCATGTGCTGCGCCCCCGGCCGGGCCGTCGTCTCCGCGCCGAGATAGGATTGCAGCAGGGCGTGGACCGGCTGGAGCACGGAGAGGCAGGGCGAGCCGGTCTCGCGGCAGGCCGCCTCCAGCCGCTCGGTCAGGTCGTGCCCGACGAGGGTGTAGAGGACGAGGCCCGGCGCCGCCTCGATCTCGGAGATCACCCGTTCGAGCTGGGCCGAGGATCGCACCAGCGGATAGACATGCTCGATGGCCGAGACGCCCTCGTACTGGGCGGCAGCGGCGCGACCCACATTGATGAGGGTCTCGCCGGTGGAATCCGACACGAGATGGAGGTGGAAGTAGCTGCGACTCATCGGAAATTCCCATCCCAGGCCGGCGGACGGGCGTGAGGGATCTCCGGGTTATCCACCACACATGACGGCCGGAGTCGACAGGTGGGGATAAAGCACCCCTGTCCGGGCCGGGGGCGGAACCTTCCCCCGCGTTGTCGACTCTCGCGTCAACATGCAGACCGACGACCCTCGGCCCGATCCCGATTTGGGAGATTCAGGGAGGGTTCGGGCACGGGGGACCCATCACGGCGCGCAAGTCGCTGATTAGACTTCCCGTTCTCGAAAGTTAGCGCGAACCCGTTAAAGCCCCGTTAACGGCAGTGGCGCGGGGATGGGGTGTGGACAAGTTCGCGGTCCCGTCATCCCCCGTCTAAAAGAAAAAACAGAGTCCTAGAATCTCTCTTTTCTTATTAGATAGACGGGACGGGGACAGGGATTTTCGGCCACGCCCAGAGGCTCTCGCAGGGAAGAGGGCTTTCGGAAGTGGGCATCGGAGAAGCGGGGACGTCCTGCGGTAAAACAACGTCCCTCGGCAAAACATCTTCCCGAGACGGGGCAGGGAGGTCATAGCTCTGTTCCAAGGGGAGGGTACCTTCCCATCAAGATGGACCGGGCGGATACGCGGATGACTCGACGTGACGGCACCGATCGTGCGCTGCTTCAGGTTCTCGACGGCAAACCGTCCCGGATCCCTCCCGCCTGGATGATGCGGCAGGCCGGGCGCTACCTTCCGGAATATCGCGAGGTCAGGGCCAGGGCCGGCTCCTTCCTCGACCTCTGCTATAATCCGGATTTCGCCACCGAGGTGACCCTGCAGCCGATCCGGCGGTTCGGCTTCGACGCGGCGATCCTCTTCTCCGACATCCTCGTCGTACCGGACGCCCTCGGGCAGAATGTCCGCTTCGTCGAAGGGGAAGGCCCGCGTCTCGATCCGGTCCATGGCCGAGACGAGTTCGCCCGCCTGAAACAGGCTAACGATCCGAGCATTTTCCAGCATCTGGAACCGGTCTTCGAGACCGTCCGGCGCCTGCGCTCCGAATTGCCGGCCGAGACGACCCTTCTCGGGTTCTGCGGCGGTCCCTGGACGGTGGCGAGCTACATGATCGGCGGACGCGGCACGCCCGATCTCGCTCCGGCCCGCGCGCTCGCCGATACCGAGACCGCCCTGGTGGAAGCACTCATCGACCGCCTGGTCTCGGTGCAGATCGAGTACCTGTCGCGCCAGCTCGAAGCCGGCGCCGATGCGGTCCAGATCTTCGAATCCCATGCGGGCTCGCTGCCGCGGGCGCCGGGTGCCACGGAGGATGCCCTCCAGCATTGGAGTTTTGCTCCCATCGCCCGCATCGTCGATGGGGTCAGGGCACGTGTGCCGGGCGCGAAGATCATCGTCTTCGCCCGGGGCTCGGGCCTCGAAGGCCATGCCCGCGTGATGGCGGAGACCGGCGCGGACGCCGTCGGGGTCGATTGGAGCGTCGACCTGAAGGCCCTGCGCGGTGCCGTGACGCCGCGCACCGTGACCCAGGGCAACATCCACCCCGAAACGCTGATCGAGGGCGGTGAGGCCCTCGACGCGGCCGTGGACGGGGTGCTCGAGGCGACGGAGGGGCTGCCGCACATCTTCAACCTCGGCCACGGCATCACCCCGCAGACGCCGATCGCCCATGTGGAGCGGATGCTCGCCAGATTGCGGCGCTGACCTCGGACCATGGCCGACACGCTCTATCCCTGGATCAAGGCGATCCACGTCATCGCCGTCATCTCCTGGATGGCGGGGCTGCTCTACCTGCCGCGCCTCTTCGTCTACCACGCGTCCCTGCCCAAGGGGCCGGCCTCCTCGGCCCAGTCCGAGACGTTCAAGGTCATGGAACGGCGCCTGATGAAGGCGATCATGAACCCGGCCATGATCGTCACCTGGCTGCTCGGCCTGTTCCTCGTCTGGCAGAGCGGATTCTACGCATCGGGCTGGATGCAGGCGAAGTTCGCCCTGGTGCTCGCCATGAGCGGCTGCCACGGCTGGTTCTCGCGGATGGTCAAGGATTTCGCGGCCGACCGGAACGTGCGGAATCACCGTTTCTACCGAATGGTCAACGAGGTTCCGACGCTCCTCATGGTGGCCATCGTCATCCTCGTCATCGTCAAGCCGGGATTCGCGTCATGATCGCATCGCATCGCTTCCGGGTCTGGTGGGGTGCCGCCGCGATGATGCTGGTCGCATCCGGCGCCGAGGCCGCGAGCTTCCCGTGCGAAAAGGCGGAGACGCCCGACGAGAAGGCGATCTGCGGCCATCTCCCCCTCAACGACCTCGACGTGGAGATGGCGGTCCGGTTCGAGATCCTGCGCGGACTCCTGCCCATGGGCGGCAACGCCAAGCTGCGCGACGACCAGGAAGCCTGGCTGCAGGAACGGCGCAGCTGCGCGGCGGACGTCACGTGCCTGACCAAGGCCTACGAGGCCCGCCTGAAGACCCTGCGCGGCGTCTTTTCGGAGTTCGCCAAGCAGGGGCCGCTTTAGAATGCCGCCCAACACTCCCGGTCCCGGTCAGTGCTCGCCCACGGCATGACGGCGCAGCAAGAGCTTCGTGAGAGACACCGAGTGGAATGGCTGGAGCCGTGGGAGTCGGTGGAACCGGTACGAACGGATGACCCCTCCGCCTTCGGCCGGGGCTGGGAAGCCGAACTCCGCAAGGAGGTCGTGCCGGGGCACGTCCTCCACGGCCTGGCGGTCACCTTGATCGCCCGTCGATACGATCGGGACGACGCCCTTTTTCAGATGCAGGACGGAAGGGTCGCGCAGGTTCACCTGACATGGAAACAGGCGCCGGAGCTTGACCCGCGCTGGCCGGAAACCGTCCTCTACCCCTCGTTGCAGGCCTGGGCGGATACGGGCCAGCGCCGTGACCATGACGAATGGCTCGCCGACAACGGCCAATGACCGCCTTCAGCGGAGCCGAACCCGGATCCCTCCTGGTGTCGTCGTCGGCCGGGCCTCAGCCCAGCCGCGTCAGCAGGCGGTCGATCAGCGGGTTGTCCGGGCCGAAGGCGTAGTCGATCCGCCTGACGCTGACCGCGCTCGCTCCCGATTTCACGAGATCGTCCACGAGGTCAAACGTGGCGTCCACCGGGCAGTGGAGCACGATCTCGGCGCTCCGGTTTTCCGGCACGCCGTAGGGCAACTGTGCATCGTGCAGGGCGCTGATCCCGGCGAGATCGAGATCGCCGTCGGCCGGCATCGCCGCACGGATCTCGCGGGTGAGGCGCGCGCGCTCCTCCGCCGCGATCCGACCGAGCACGGTGCGCAACGCCTTCTTCTGGCTTTGGCCCCAGGGCGCCGTCAGCGAGGCGACGAGATTGGCCTCCGAGCGCAGGATGATGCCGTCGTCGAGGATCTTGAGGGCGTTGGCCGCGAGCGTCGCCCCCGTGGTGGTGATGTCGACGATGATCTCCGCCGAGCCCGAGGCGGGCGCGCCTTCCGTGGCGCCGAGGCTCTCGACGATGCGGTAATCGGCGACCCCGTGCTCGGCGAAGAACCGCCGGGTCAGGTTCACGTATTTCGTGGCGATGCGCAGGCGGCGCCCTTGGCGGATGCGGAGTTCGGCCGCGACCTCGTCGAGATCGGTCATGGCGCGGACGTCGATCCAGGCCTGCGGCACCGCGACGACGACGGTGGCCTGCCCGAAGCCGAGCGGCGTCAGCAACTCGACCTGGCCCCGCGCGTCGGGAAGGCTCTCGCGGATCAGATCCTCACCGGTGACGCCAAGATGGGCGCTGCCGCTGGCGAGCTGGTTGGCGATCTCGGAAGCCGAGAGGTAGCGCACCTCCACATCCGGCACGCCGACGAGCTTGCCGCGATAGTCGCGGGCGCCCGCCCCTTGGGCGAGTTTCAATCCCGCCCGCGCGAAAAACGCGGAGGCGTTCTCCTGCAGGCGGCCTTTCGACGGGACGGCGAGGACGAGGGGGCCGTCGACCGCGCCTTGCGAAGCCTGGGAAGTCGGAACGGTCTCAGCCACGGGACGATCCTTCCGACGTGAGGACACGGGACAGCCAGACGGCGCAGCCCACGGCCGGGATCGGCGTGGGGCTGCCCAGATGCTGGAGCAGGCCGTCGTAGCGGCCGCCGCCGACGAGGGGAGCTGTCCCCTGCCCCCGCGTCACCTCGAAGATGAAGCCGGTATAATAATCGAGGTTGCGGGCGAAGCTCCCTGAAAACCGGAACCGCTCCACGTCGAGACCGCGCGCGGCGATGAAGCCGGTCCGCTCCTCGAACAGGGAGAGGGCGGCCTCCAGCGGCGCGTAGGTGATGCCCGCCGAGGCGGCGAGCTCCCGCATGGAGTTGGCGGCCTGATCCGGATCGCCCGAAATGGCGCGGTAGCGCTCGACGACGGCGCGGTTCTCGGCGTTGAGCCCGGCGCCGCCATTGGCCCGTGCCGAGGCCTTGGCGAGGAAGCGTTCCGCGATCTCGCCGGCGCTGCGTCCGCCTACGCGGGAGATACCGGCGATGGACAACACGTCCTCGACGAAGGCGCGCACGCCCTTGGGATCCTGGCCCTGGATCGCCGCCAGCAACCCGGCATGCGGGTCTTCCACGCTCGCGACGGTGGTGACGTCGTCCAGCGAGCGGCCCGCCGCGAGTGCCCGCAACGTCCGCCGCTTGGCGGCGGGCGGTACGCCGAGCCCGTCGAGCAGGGCGTCGATGACGCCCATGTCGCCGAGCCTCACCGAGACCTCACCGGCTCCGAGCAGGTCGAGGCCTTCGAGGGCGAGGCCGAGCACTTCGGCGTCCGCCGCCGGGATGTCGGTGCGGCCGAGGGATTCGATGCCGGCCTGGAGGAACTCCTCCGCCTCGCCGGAACCGAGCCGGAAGACCGGGCCGAGATAGCTGTAATCGGCGCTGGCGCCCACGCCCCGCGCCAGATGCTGGCGGCAGACCGGAATGGTGAATTCCGGCCGCAGGCAGAGTTCCGCGCCCGCCGCGTCCTGCGTCACGAAGATGCGCCGGCGAATGTCCTCGCCGGAGAGTTCGAGGAACGGCTCCACCGGCTGCAGCACGGCGGGCGTCACCGGGCCGTAGCCGCCTTGCGAGAAATGCGCGAGGAGCCGCGTTCCCTCATCCGCTCGCACGGTGTCGATCGGATCGACTGCCTCCGGTCTCGTCATGGTTCACCCGCCGCCTGATGCCGCGTCCTTTATCAACCGCGTCCGGTCTTGGCGACCATCAACCGCATCCGCTCTCGACGAACGGATCCTGCGGCTTTTCAGAGCCAGCCCTGAAGCTCGCGGCGGACCACGTTCTCGATCACCTTCATCCCGAGATCGCTGTCGTTGAGGCAGGGGATGTAGGCGAAGCGCTCGCCGCCATTGTCCTCGAAATAATGGCGGTTCTCGCCGTCGAGCTCCTCCAGGGTCTCGAGGCAGTCGGCGGTGAAGCCCGGTGCCACGATGGCCATGCGCTTCACGCCGGATTTGGCGAGGGTCTGCACGGTCTCGTCGGTATAGGGCTTGAGCCATTCCTCGTTGCCGAAGCGCGACTGGAAGGTCGTGCGCATCCGTTCCGTCGAGAAGCCCAGGGCCTCGCGGATGAGGCGGCCCGTCTTCACGCACTGACAATGGTAGGGATCGCCCTTGAGGAGGTAGCTCTTCGGCACCCCGTGGAACGAGGTGAGGATCACCTCCGGCTCGAAATCGAGCTTGGCGAGGCCCTCGCGGATCGAGGTGGCCATGGCCTCGATATAGACGGGGTCGTCGTGATACGGCGCCGAGACTCGGACGGTCGGCTGCCAGCGCATCTGCATCAGCGCCTTGAAGGCCTGGTCGCAGGCGGTGGCCGAGGTGGCGGCGGCATATTGCGGGTAGAGCGGCACCAGCAGGATGCGGTCGCAGCCCTGGTCGAGCAGCGCCTGGATGCGCAGGGACACTTCCGGCTTGCCGTAGCGCATGGCCCAGTCGACCACGACGGAATCGCCCATCGCCGCCTGCAGTCGCTCGGACTGCCCGCGGGTGATGGTCTTGAGCGGACCCTCGTTGCGCTCGTTGTTCCACACGCTGGCATAATCCCGACCCTTCGGGCCGGGACGCTTCGTGAGGATGATGAGGTTGAGGATGGGCCACCAGATCAGACGCGGCACCTCGATGACGCGCCGGTCGGACAGGAACTCCTTGAGATAGCGGCGCATGGGCCAATAGCTCGTGCCCTCCGGCGTGCCGAGGTTCATCAGGAGCACGCCGACCCGGCCCCAGCGCACGGGCGGGTGGTCGGAGGGCAGGCTGGCGGTCGCGGAGGAGCTGGTCTGCAACGGCTTGATGTCCTTGAGGGACGTCGGTTCGACGCGTTCGTTCATCGGGTTCCCGAGCGCCCCGGCAGGGCGCGGTTTGTCAAAGCGGTCTTCGTGGCGCAGTTGTCTGGCGCAGCATATCTATCTAGAGCACGAGACCTGCCAGCGACCATCTCGTCAATGAAGGCGCGACATGCCGTCTCCCCGGTACTTCTTCAACCACTTCATGCCGTTCACCGGCTACCCCTATAAGGGGGGACCGACGGTCTGCAATCTGTGCGGATCGGCCGAGACGGTGACGGTGGCCGAGACCGACCGGCGGCTGAAGACGCTGAAATCCGTCGCCTGCGTGCAGTGCGGCCTGATTCGCACCGACCCGATGCCGACGCCGGACGAACTGGCGCATTATTACGCCCATGCCTACCGGGCCGATTACCAGCTCGCCTTCGCCGGCGGACCGCCGCGCCACCACCTCAACCGCTCGGCCCGCGAGGCGACCTTCCGCGCCGACCTGCTGGCGCCGAAGCTGAAGCCCGGCGCGCGGGTTCTCGATTTCGGCTCGGGCTCCGGCGAGTTCCTGGCCGCGGCCCGCGCCAAGGGCTGCGAGGCCATCGGCATCGAGCCCGGCCGCGACTATGCCGCCTATGCCCGCGAGCATCACAAGGTCGACGTTCTGGACGACGCCGACGACGGACGCTTCCCCGCCGGACATTTCGACGTGATCTCGACCCATCACGTGTTCGAGCACCTGCGCGATCCGGCCGTGGTGATGGAGCGCCTGTCGCGCTGGCTGAAGCCCGACGGCGTCATCTACGCGGCGGTGCCCAACATGGCCGCCACCGGCAAGCCGCCCCACGAGCGTTTCCACTTCGCCCATGTCCACGGCTTCGTGCGCGAGACCTTCGACCTCAACGCCCGCCGGGCCGGCCTCGTCCCACATCCCGAATATTGGCGCGAGGACACCACCGTGGTCTACCGCAAGACCGATGCCCCCGTGGGCGAACTCGCCAATCCCGGTCTCGCCGAGCGTCTCGTCGTCGAGCTCAAGGGCACGCCGGCCGCCGCCTATCTCGTCTCCGGCGCCTGGATCTGGCCGATGCTCCGCCGTAACGCCAAGGCGGTGCGCGACGGTTTCGCCTCTCGCTGAGGTCCGCGTTCGGGCCTGACGCCGGAACGCGAGGGCCGATGTTGCATCGGCTTCATCGATCGCGTCCACACTGGCTCTAGCCGGAATCTCGATCGCCCGGCCCTTCGGAGACCTGTCGCGATGCCTCGTCCTACCCGTCGTCAGACCCTGAGCCTCGGTCTCGGGGCGGGGCTCGCGGCAGGTTTGGCCGCGCCCGCCGGTGCCGGGGAGATCGAACCGACTTTCACGCTCCTCCTCGTCAACGACATCTACCTGATGTCCGAGGTCGACGGTCGCGGCGGCTTCGCCCGGCTCAACGCGGTGGTGAAGTCCGAGCGGGCGCGCGGCGTGCCGGTGCTCTACGCCCATGCCGGTGACACCCTCTCCCCCTCGCTGATGTCGGGGTTCGACCGCGGCGCGCATATCGTCGAGCTTCTCAACATCGCACCGCCCGACGTGTTCGTGCCGGGCAACCACGAATTCGATTTCGGCCCCACCATCTTCGCCCAGCGCATGGGCGAGGCGGCCTTCCCGGTCTTCGCCGCCAACCTGCGCGGTGCGGACGGCAAGCCCCTCGCGGGTCTCCGCGACAGGATGGTGGTGACGCTCGGCGGGATCCGGGTCGGCCTCGTCGGCATCACCCTCGCCAGCACGCCGGAAAAATCGCAATCCGGCGATCTCGTCTTCGGTCCCGAGATCGAGACGCTGCGCGCGGCGGCCCAGGCCCTTCGCGACGAGGGGGCCGAGCTCATCGTCGGCGTCTGCCATACGGCCCGCGTCACCGACGAGGCGATCGTGGCGGCGCGGATCGTCGACATCCTGCTCTCGGGCCACGACCACGACCTCATCGTGCAGTATGACGGCCGCAGCCTCCTGGCCGAATCGAGTTTCGACGCCCGCTACGTCACCGCCATCGATGTCGCCGTGACGGCGAAGGGAACGGGCAAGACCCGGACCCTGTCCTGGCACCCGACCTTCCGCATCCACGACACCGCCGACGTCACGCCCGATCCCGAGACCCTCGCCGTGACGCAGCGGCTCGAGGCTCGGCTGGCGAAGGAACTCGACGTGCCGGTGGGGACGATCAGCGCGCCCCTCGACAGCCGCATCTCGACCGTGCGCCTCCGCGAAGGCAGTTTCGGCAACCTCGTCGGCGATGCGCTGCGCGCGGCCACGGGGGCGGAGATCGCCATCACCAATGGCGGCGGCATTCGCGGCAACCGGCTCTATCCGGCCGGTACCGTGCTGACCCGGCGCGACATCCTCACCGAGCTTCCCTTCGGCAACACCACGGTTCTGGTCTCGCTGACGGGCGCCCAGGTGCGGACCCTGCTGGAATCGGCCCTTGCCGATCTCGGCCGCCCGGCGGGTCGTTTCCCGCAGGTCTCGGGTCTCGTCGTCACCGTCGATCCGGGGGCGAATGCGGGACACCGGATTCAGTCCATCCTCGTGGACGGACAGCCCCTCGACGAGACGCGGACCTATACGGTGGCCTCCAACAATTTCCTCTACGATGGTGGCAACGGCTACGGCCTCCTCGCCGACGGGCGCACCCTCATCGGCGCCACGGACGGCAAGCTCGTCGCCAACGAGGTCATGGCCTATATCGCCCGGCATGACCCGCTCTCCGTCCCCGATGGCGGCCGGATCGTGATCCGGTGACGGCGCGCGGCTCGCTGAGCCTGGCCCTCGACGAGTTCCGCGCCACGGGCTCGTCCTGGCTGACGCTGCCCTTCTTCTCCAATGGGGCGGCGGATGCCGTCTGTGCGCGCGTCGACGAGCGGATTGCGCAAGGGGCGAGCGTCCTGCCCTCCCCCGATGCGGTCTTCCGTGCCCTCACGCTGACGCCGCTGGAAGCGGTGAAGGCCGTCATCCTCGGGCAGGACCCCTACCCGACGACCGGCGATGCCAACGGCCTCGCCTTCTCCTATGTCGGCCCCCGCCGGCTTCCGGCCTCTCTCAAGGTGATCCTCGCCGAACTGCCGGGCACGATGGCGAGCGGCGATCTCACGCCCTGGGCGAGACGGGGCGTGCTGCTCCTGAACTCGGCCCTCACCGTGGAGGCCGGCAAGTCCGGCGCGCATCTGCGCTACGGCTGGTCCGCCCTCACCGACGACGCCGTGAAGGCCGTCTCGGCCCGTCCGACGCCCGCGATCTTCCTGCTCTGGGGGGCGCAGGCCCGCGCGCGGGCGGCCCTCATCGACCGAGAGCGATGCGGGGTGATCGAGACCGGGCATCCCTCTCCCCTCAACCGCCTGCGGGATTTTTCGGGCACGCGGCCCTTCGACGAGGCCAATGCCTGGCTGGCGGGCCGGGGCCTTTCCCCCATCGACTGGTCGCTCGGTTGACGCGGTGAAACGGTCGCTTTGACAGGACGGCCCGGCGGTCTATCTCGGATGGGCAGCATAAGCGGAACGTAAGAATCCGCGCCGCCCCAAGAACGCTTCCGAGGAAACGCCGTCCATGCGCCTGAAACCCGTTCTCAGCCTGTGCCTTGCGGCCGGCCTGCTCGCACCGACCCTTGCACAGGCTCAGATCCGCAACGCGCCTCCGCCCCGTGCCCTGGAATTCGCCGCCTACATCTTCGCCGCGGCCAATGTCTGCGGCTACCAGATCGGCGTCGAACAATTCGATGCCCTGCTCCAGAAGCAGAATGTCAGCGCCGCCGATGTCGGCCCGCGCGGTCCCTTCGGCGGCAAGGTCCAGACGATCTTCGCGCTGATGTCGAATCAGATGCAGTTGAACCGGGAGCAGGCTTGCCTAGCCGTCGCCGGCGAATATGGCCCCGAGGGCAATGTCGTGAAGAACGTGCTGCTTCCCATGGGTGCAGCCTCCCCACCCGCCGAAGCGAAACCTCCGGTCGAGCCCAAACCGGCTCAGTAGACCCCGCCATTCCGTCCACGCATCGGGACGCATTCGCGTTCCGGTGCGGGATCGCCTATATCGGATTCGTTCCAAGTCCGAAGGTTAGAGATCCATGGCGACGGCGTCGTTCGACACCGCCGGTCGCGACGTCAACGTCGTGGCCGCAATCGAGAAGCTTCCCGAGTTCCAGCCGGACGCCGTTCCGCCGGGCCGCTCGTCCCTCATCGGCCTCACCCGCGAGGAATTGAAGGGTCGCCTTGCCGCCATCGGCGTGTCGGAGCGCGAGCAGCGCATGCGCTCGGGCCAGCTCTGGCACTGGCTCAACGCGCGCGGCGCCACCGACTTCGACCAGATGACCAATGTCGGCAAGGGACTCAAGGCCGATCTGGCGCGGGCCTACACCTTGGAGCGGCCCGAGGTCGTCACCGAGCAGGTTTCCCGCGACGGCACGCGCAAGTGGCTGCTGCGCATGGCGCCCACCGGCAAGCACGACCACAATCGCGGCGCCGAGATCGAGTGCGTCTACATTCCCGGCCGTGGGCGCGGCACCCTCTGCGTCTCGTCCCAGGTCGGCTGCACCCTCACCTGCAGCTTCTGCCACACGGGCACGCAGCGCCTCGTGCGCAACCTGACCGCCGCCGAGATCACCGCGCAGGTGGTGGTGGCCCGCGACCGGCTGAACGACTGGGTCGGCCAGAACCCGGTGGCCGCCGGCGAGGACGAGACCCGCCGCGCCGTCACCAACATCGTCTTCATGGGCATGGGCGAACCCCTCTACAACATCGACAACGTCATCGATTCGGTGGGCGTGATGTCCGACCAGGAGGGCCTCGGCCTCTCCCGTCGGCGCATCACCGTCTCGACCTCCGGCGTCGTGCCGCAGATGCAGCGGCTCGGTGAGGAGGCCCACGCGATGCTGGCGATCTCGCTCCACGCGGTGCGCGACGACCTGCGCGACACCCTGGTGCCGCTGAATCGCAAATACCCCCTAGCCGAATTGCTCGCGGCCTGCCGCCACTATCCCGGCCTCAACAATGCCCGCCGCATCACCTTCGAATACGTGATGCTGAAGGGCGTCAACGATTCCGATGCGGATGCACGCGAACTGGTGCGGCTGCTCAAGGGCATCCCGGCCAAGATCAACCTGATCCCGTTCAACCCCTGGCCCGGCAGCATCTACGAATGCTCCGACTGGGAGCGGATCGAGCAATTCTCCGAGATCGTCTATGAGGCCGGCTACGCCTCGCCGGTGCGGACGCCTCGCGGCCGCGACATCCTCGCCGCCTGCGGCCAGCTCAAGAGCGAGACCGAGAAGCTGCGCGCCCGCGCCCGGATGATGCTGGAAGACGGGATCGGCGCCGAGGGCGTTTATGCCGGGGCCGATGACGACGAAGGCTGAGCGCGTCCCATGCGGTTCCTCGGCCGCCTGATCTGGGCGAGCCTCGCCTTGTGCCTCGCCATTCCCTGTGGGGCCCTGGTGCTCGTCCTTGCCATCCTGGTCGATCCGGTCTCCAGCGAGGCGCTGACCCGGCTCGGCCTGTTCGGCTTCCTGCAGGGGATGACCGACCTCGCCTCCGGGATCGGTCCCGACGCGCTGCTTCTCCTTGCCTCCGGCATCGCCCGCGCCGGGTTCGTCCTGCTGGTGCTGCCGCCCCTCGCCATGGCGCTCATCGGCGAGGCGATGAACCTGCGCAGCGCTCCGGTCTATGCTGTCGGCACGGGGCTCGCCACCGCCCTCGTGCCGTGGCTGATGCGGGGCGCGCCCGCCTCCCTCGCCGCCCACAACCTCGCCGTCGAGGGACGGGGGACCGCCCTGCTTTTCCTTGCCGGAGCGGCCGCCGGGCTGGTCTATGGCTGGATCGCCATACGCGACCGGCCCGTGGGGGCCTGAACGGGCACCGCTGCCGCTGCGTTGGCTGCGACGGGCATCGGCGCAGGATGCCGTGGGAGAGCCTCGCATGACGGATTGGGCATGACCGGACATCGCTTCAGCCTCGCCCTGGCGCTTCTCACGATGCTGTCTGGACCGGCCCTCGCCCAGGCGGCCCCGGAACTGCCGCCGATCCCCTCCGACGACGCCCGCATCCTCCCCGTCCTCGGGACCCACGGCATGGTCTCATCGCAGGACGCCCTGGCGACCCGCGTCGGTGTCGCGATCCTGAAAGGCGGGGGCAATGCCGTCGATGCCGCCGTGGCGGTGGGCTTCGCCCTCGCGGTGACGCTGCCGCAGGCGGGCAATCTCGGCGGCGGCGGGTTCATGCTCGTTCGCCTCGCCGGCACCGGCGAGACCGTGGCCATCGATTTTCGCGAGACGGCACCCGCCGCGGCGACGGCGGACATGTTCCTCGCCCCCGACGGGCAGCCCGATCGCGGCGCATCCATCCGCACCGGCAAGGCCGTCGGCGTCCCAGGCTCCGTGCGCGGATTGGCCGAGGCTCACCGCCTCTACGGGTCGGGCCGCTTCACCCTCGCCGATCTCATTGCCCCGGCCAGGGCTTTGGCCAGGGATGGGATTCCCGTTGAGGGCGGGCTCGCCGATTCGCTGCCCCGCGCCGCCGACCGCCTCGGGCGCTGGCCTTCGAGCCGGGCCGTGTTCTTCCGCGACGGGCGTCCGCTCCAGCGGGGCGAGACCCTGGTCCAGCCCGATCTCGCCGCGACCCTCGCGGCCATCGCCGAGCATGGACCCGATGCGTTCCATACCGGCCCGATCGCGGAGCGGATCGCGGCGGCGGCAAGACGCGTGGGCGGAGTGCTGACGCCTGCCGATCTCGCCGCCTATCGCCCCGCGATCCGCCAGCCCATTCGCGGCACCTACCGCGGCTACGAGATCGTCTCGATGCCGCCGCCGAGTTCCGGCGGCGTCCATCTCATCGAGATCCTCAACATCCTCGAAGGGTTCGACCTGGCCGCGATGGGCGCGGGCAGCGCCCAGGCCCTCCACATCCTCGCCGAGGCGATGAAGCCGGCCTATGCCGACCGCGCCACCTGGCTCGGCGATCCGTCCCGCTCGGAGGTGCCGGTGCGGGGCCTCACCGCCAAGGCTTATGCCGCGACCCTGCGCGCCGCCATCGACCCCGCTCGCGCCCGCCCGGCCGAGGCGGTGAAGGCCGGCGACCCGCTGCCTTACGAATCCGACCAGACCACCCACTATTCCGTGGTGGACCGCGCCGGGAACGCCGTCTCCACCACCACGACCCTCAACTTCTCCTACGGGCTCGGCCTCGTGGCGGAGGGGACCGGCGTCCTCCTCAACAACGAGATGGACGATTTTTCCGCCAAGACCGGGAGCGTCAACGCCTATGGCCTCGTGGGCGGCCCAGCCAATGCGGTGGCGCCGGGCGCCCGGCCGCTCTCCTCGATGACCCCGGCCATCGTGCTCAAGGACGGGCGCCTCGTCCTCGTCACCGGAAGTCCGGGCGGCAGCCGCATCATCTCCACGGTGCTGCAGGTGATCGTCAACGTCATCGATTTCCGCATGAACCTCGCCGAGGCCGTCACCGCCCCGCGCATCCATCACCAATGGCGGCCCGACGTGCTGTTCGCCGAGGACGGGCTCTCGCCGGACACCCTCGCCCTGCTCCGGGCGAAGGGACACGCGGTGCGGGTGGGGTCGAGTTCGGGCTCGGCCAATTCGGTGATGACGGGTGACGGGCTCGTGGCCGGGGCCGCCGACACGCGCCAGCGCGGAACCCTGGCCGAGGGCGAATAGGGCGGTTCGGGTCCGGCGGATGGTGCGGCGGGACGGCGCGCGCTACAGGAAGGGCATCATTCCGGGTTTCCGATGCATATCCTTCGCTCCATCGCCTTCAACATCGTCTTCTACCTCGCCACCGCCCTCATCGCGATCGGCGGCTTGCCCGCCCTCGTCTCGGAGCGGGCCTGCATCCGTGTCGCCCGGTTCTGGGCCAAGGTGAGCCTGTGGCTGCTGCGCGTGGTCGGGGGCGTGCGCGTGGAGCTCAGGGGGTTGCACCACCGCCCCCCCGGCGCGCTGCTGGTGGCGTCCAAGCACCAATCCGCCCTCGAGACCCTGGCCCTCGTCACCGCCTTCCCGGATTTCGCCTATATCCTCAAGCGCGAGCTGCTCTGGATTCCGCTCTTCGGCTGGTTCCTGTCCCGTTCCGGCATGGTCGCCATCGACCGCTCCAAGGGCACCCGCGCCATGGCGGCGATGAACGAGGCGGCGGCCCGCGCCATCCGCGACGGGCGCCAACTCATCATTTTCCCCGAGGGCACCCGCAAGGCGCCGGGTTCGCCCCCTGCCTACAAGCTCGGCATCACCCATCTGTACGCGGCGCTCGGCGTGCCCTGCCTGCCCGTCGCCCTCAACAGCGGTCTCTACTGGCCGCGCCGCCAACTGACCCGCCGCCCCGGCACCACGGTGATCGAGTTCCTCGCCCCCATCGCCCCCGGCCTCGACCGCACGGCGTTCCTGGAGGAGATGCAGACGCGGATCGAAGCCGCCTCCGATGCCCTGCTGGCATCCGGCCGGGCGGATCTGGCGGCACGCGGTCATGCCGTGCCCGGGACCGGTGCCGTCGCAGAACAATCCAGGACCGCGTGAGCGCTCAGTCTATCCACAGGCTGTGGATAAGCCGGTCGGAGGCACCTTGCGGGGAGCGAAAGCGCGACTCTTGACGGAAGGAAATTGTTAAGATTACTCTGGAACAAAGGGCGAACGGAAAAGCCGCGTTTGTTCTCGCCCCGCAAGGCGCGGAACACGGCTTTCACCGAGGCCCATCCTCTGATCAGGAGATCCACCCATGCGCGAAGTACGTCTCAGGACGACGGCCAGCCTGCGTGGAACTCCTGCCCTGGTGCTGAGCGCTTGGCGCGGCCGGTCCGGCCGCCGTTACGTCGTCGGCATCCATGAACTGGCCGAGCTCGAACTCGACGACATGGGCGAGGCGGTGGTGATGGCCGTGCGGCGGGACTCCGCCGGGATCGGCGAACTCATCGCCGTGGCCGCGGCCGGATCGAGCCCGCGCGAGCGGCTCACCCGCAACTGGATCGCCCGTGCGCGCCATGGCGGCGCCACGGAGATGCATGTCCACCGCCTGGCCGAGGATGAGGCCGAGCGGTGCGAGATCGTCGCCGATCTCCATGTGGATCGGCCTATGGACCAGATCACGAGCGTCGCCGCCTGAATCGGCGGGCGGCCATGCTTTCGCCGCGTTGAGACCCGCCAAAGCTCAGTCACGAAGGATACCCCGTCGACGGCGACGGGGCTTCGAGATCGAGGCGAGTGGACGATGGCGCAGGCACCGGATTTGACGGCCAGGAAACGGCCATCGCGGACCGGCCTGTTCCTGCCCTACATTCTCTTCCTCGCCGTTGTCCTGATCTGGAGCGCGGGTTGGTTCTGGATTCGCGGCAAGGCCGGGTCCGAGATGGATGCCTGGATCGCCCGCGAGGCCTCGGCCGGGCGCAACTGGACCTGCGCCGACCGCACCATCACTGGCTATCCCTTCCGGATCGAACTGCGCTGCGCCTCCCTCGCCTTCTCGCGGGCGGACAGCCGCTTCACCCTCGGACCGTTGACCGCGGTGGTTCAGGTCTATCAGCCGCGCCAGGGCATCCTGCAGGCGAGCGGGCCGTTCCACGTGGAACAGGACGGCCTCGTCGCCGACGCCACCTGGACCTCCCTGGAGGCGAGTTTCCACGGCACGTCCGACGGGTTCACGCGGGCCTCCCTGGCGGTGGATGGGCCGAAGGTCAGCGTGACGAATGCCGGACCGCAGCCCATCGACGTGGCGGCCAAGCACCTCGAATTTCACGCCCGGCCGACCCCCGCCCGTTTCGCCACCGAGGGTGCCGTCGATACCAGCCTGCGGCTGACGCAGGCGAACGTGCCGTCCCTCGATCCTCTCCTCGGCAACACCGCCCCCGTCGATATGGCGTTGGATGCCACGGTGAATCAGGCGGCCGTCATCCGGACGGGACAGGTGGCGCGCGAGCTCGAAGCCTGGCGCCGGGCCGGCGGCAGCCTCGACATCGCCCTGCTCTCCCTGGCCAAGGGCGACCGCCGCCTCCAGGCCCAGGGTAAGATCACCCTCGACGACGAGCACCGTCCCGCCGGACAGATCGATATCCGCGCCGCCGGGGTGGAGGCCCTGGTCGGGCAGGTCATGGGCCAGCGTTTCGGGGCCGAGAAGGGTGCCCTGATCGGAGGGCTGGTCGGCAAGCTGCTCGGTGGCGGAAGTCGCCGCCAGGACGCCGAAGCGGCCGCCACGCCGGCGGCAGCGGGAGATCCGTCCCTCAAGGCGATGCCGCCCCTGCGCCTCACGGACGGCCGCCTGATGCTGGGTCCGTTCCCGATCCCCAACGTCCAGGTGCCACCACTGTACTGAGAGGCCGTTCGACCCAAGTACATGAGCCGTGATGGTTCAGCAGGAGACATTCATGCCTGCACGACCTCATCCTGAGGTGCCGGAGCGAAGCGGAGGCCTCGAAGGAGGGCTCCAGTTCGCGCAGTGGCTACTGGAACCCTCCCTCGAGGCCGCTACGCGGCGCCTCAGGATGAGGTCGTCGGTCAGAGAACGGACGTCTTTGCTCGGGGGCGACGGCAAACCAGCCCACTAGTTCATCTTGCGAGACCCTACCGCCCCGAGACCGGTTCGTCCTTCGCCGGTTCCGGCGGGGTGCGGCTGCGGCCGAAATCCGCTTCCGCCGTCTCCTGCCCGAGGGCGACGATGCCCCGGCGGATGGCACGGGTGCGGGTGAACAGTTCGAACAGCGCATCGCCGTCGCCCCAGCGAATGGCGCGGGCGAGGGCCGCCAGATCCTCGTTGAAACGGCCGAGCATCTCCAGCACCGCGTCCTTGTTGGTGAGGAACACGTCCCGCCACATGGTCGGGTCTGAGGCGGCGATGCGGGTGAAATCGCGAAATCCGCCGGCCGAGAACTTGATGACCTCGGATTGCGTCACCGCTTCGAGATCGGCGGCCGTGCCGACGATGTTGTAGGCGATGAGATGCGGCACGTGGCTGGTGATGGCGAGCACGAGGTCGTGATGCTCCGGCGTCATGCTCTCGACGATGGCGCCGAGCCCCTCCCAGAAGGCCTGGACCTGTGCGGTGGCGGCCTCGTCGGTGCCCTCCGGCGGGGTGAGGATGCACCAGCGGCCCGAGAACAGGGTCGAGAAGCCGGCATCGGGTCCGGAATATTCGGTGCCCGCCACGGGATGAGCCGGCACGAAACGAACGCCCTCGGGTAGATGGGGCGAGACGGCGGCGACCACCGAGGCTTTCACCGAACCGACATCGGACAGGATGGCACCGGGTTTCAGATGCGGCGCCATCGCCTCGGCGACGGCCCCCACCGCCCCCACCGGCACGCACAGGATGACGAGGTCGGCGCCCGCGACGGCCCCGGCCTCGCCCGTCGCCTCGTCGGCGAGGCCGAGGGCCCGCACACGCTCGATCACGGCCGGGTCGCGATCGATGGCGACGATGCTCCGCGCCAGCCCGTATTGCCGCGCGCCCCGCGCGATGGAGGAGCCGATCAGCCCGAGGCCGACGATGGCGAGGCGCTCGCAGACGGGGTTCGCCTCAGGCACGGATGCCGTCCTTCACGAAGGCGGTGAGCGCCGTGACGAAGGCGCGGTTGGCCTCCTCGCCGCCGATGGTCACGCGCAGGGCGTCCGGCAGGCCGTAGGAGGTCACCCGCCGCACGATGATTCCGCGCGCGGACAGATAAGCGTCGGCCTCGGCGGCGCTCCGATTCGGCTCGTCGGGAAAATGGACGAGGATGAAATTCGCGACGCTTGGGGTGACCACGAGGCCCAGCGAGGAGACGACCTCGGTCATCCAGGCGAGCCACGTCTCGTTATGAGCGACCGCAGCCGCTACATGGGCCTCGTCGGCGATGGCCGCCGCCCCGGCCGCGATGGCGCTGCCCGACAGGTTGAACGGGCCGCGGATGCGGTTCACCGCATCGATCACCCCCGCCGGGCCCACCATCCAGCCGATCCGCAAGGCCGCGAGGCCGTGGATCTTCGAGAAAGTGCGGGTCATCACCACGTTCTCGGCCTCGAGAACGAGTTCGAGGCCGGCGCTGTAATCGTTCGTCCGCACGTACTCGGCATAGGCTCCGTCGAGGACGAGGAGGACGTTCGGCGGCAGGCCCGCATGCAGGCGCCGGATCTCGGCGAAGGGCAGGTAGGTGCCGGTCGGGTTGTTGGGATTGGCGAGGTAGACGATCCTCGTGCGCGGCGTGACGGCGGCGAGGATCGCGTCGACATCGGCGTGCAGATCGCGCTCGGGCACCACCACGGGCGTGCCGCCGGCGGCCAGGATGGCGATGCGGTAGACCAGGAAGCCGTGCTCGGTGAAGATCCCCTCGTCGCCCTCGGAGAGATAGGCGTAGGCGAGGAAGGACAGGAGCTCGTCCGAGCCGGCGCCGCAGACGATGCGAGCGGGATCGAGCCCGTAGCGGAAGGCGATGGCCTCGCGCAGGCGGGTCGAATTGCCGTCCGGATAGAGGGCGAGGCGGAACGCCTCTTCGCGCATGGCCTCGATGGCCAGCGGGCTCGGGCCGAGGGGCGTCTCGTTGGAGGAGAGCTTATGGACCTTCACCGCGCCGGGGGCGCCGCTCTTGCCGGGCACATAGGCCTCGATGGCGAGGATTCCGGGGCGGGGGACGGGACGGGACACGGAGGGAGCGGAGGACATGAGCGCGGGCCGGCTGGAGTTCAGGCTGCCCGTCTAACGCAGCTTGCCCGCCTTGACGAGTGAACCGCCTCTCTCCCGCCTAAGCAGGTTCGCATTGGCAAGCCAACGCTTCACCTCGCTGAGGCCTCTGACGTGTCGCAGGTTTTGGAACGCAAAACCGATGACCACTTTTGCTGAACCTGCTTCGGCGTCACACCCGGAACCGGGCGGCGTGGCTGCCGATCTCGTCGAGGCTTTCCACCCTCGCGCCGGCCCGTTCCAGGGTCTCCCGCAACTGCCGGCCGCCGACCCCGCCCGGCACGGCGATGAGAAGGCGGTGACCGTCCGTGACGGCCGCGCGCGCCACCACCTCGCCGTAGAGGTCCTGCAGGGCACGGGCGCTCTCGGGCGTCCAGCTCTCGAGCCGGGCCGCATGGAGCACCCAGTCGCGCTGGGCGGCGGCCGGATCGTCGAGGGGGTTGGCCACCACAAAGACCGGCGTGCCGGCGGGATGGGTCGGCCGCTCGATGAAGGGCAGCCGCGCGATCACCTTGGGCCGCCCCTCGCCGACGAGACCCTCCCACCAGGGCGCCTCCGGGCTCGGCGGCGCGGCACCTTCGGGGTCGAGGCGGAAGATGCCGAGATCGCCGCGCGAGGCGGCCACGGCCTCGACCACCGCCGCGCAGGTGGGATGCGGCCGGTAGGGCACCGTGAATCCGAAATGGAATCGCGCCGAGTCGCGCATCGGCGCGTCGCCGCCGGACACGTCCGCATGGACGCTGAACGGGGCCTGGACCCAGGTGAAGGTGGCGATGATGACCCGCCATATCCCCTCCACGGTGTCGAGGGGGAGGAGCCCGCGATGGCGCTCGGCCACGCGCCGCATCATCGAGGCCTCGCGGCCGGGCCGGAAGGCCGAGCCGCTGGCCGAGGTGCGCTTGACCGCGATGAGCCGGTCGATGATCGAGCCGCGCTGGATCAGCAGGGCATGCATCTCCGCGTCGATCCGGTCGATCTCGGCGCGCAGCTCGGCGAGATTGTCGAGGGGCGGTGCGGGTCTCGTGGTGAAGCGCATGCGGGCTGTCGCGTCCGGCGGCGGGTATGGATCGGGTATGGATCTTGCCGACCCCGCATGAGGGAGACGGCCGATCGTGTCTACGTTTCCCGAAGCCCGAGGACCAGAGCACCGGTTGTGACCTTCTCGCGCGCGGCCCCTTTCGTTGACGCCCGTGCATACGCACATTACGCCCACATGTCGTCCGGCTGGGCCGGGCACCGATGGGGATGGACCTTCGCGACGCGTCGATGGGGTGGCGACCGGCCGCCCCCCTCGCATCACCGCGAAAGCGAATCGGCGAACAACGCGCGAAGACGCCTGATGACCATGTCGCTCGACAGTCTCGCAAGGCCCGACGAGGGGAACATCCGCCAGGACGGCATCCCGACGGATGCGCCGCCCTCCCTCGATCCGCGAAGCCCGGTGGCCTCGTTCGCCCTCGACGAACCGCTCGCAATGGATGCCGGCGTCGATCTCGCGCCTTTCCGGATCGCCTACCAGACGGCCGGCACCCTCAACGCCGACCGGTCGAACGCGGTGCTGATCTGCCATGCGCTCACCGGGGACCAGCATTTCGCCCACACCCATCCGGTGACGGGTAAGCGCGGCTGGTGGGAGACCCTGGTGGGACCGGGCAAGCCCATCGATACCGACCGCTATTTTGTCATCTGCTCGAACGTGATCGGGTCCTGCATGGGCTCCACGGGTCCGGCCTCCACCGATCCCGCCACGGGCAAGCCCTACGGCCTCGACTTTCCGCTGGTGACGATCCGCGACATGGTGCGGGGTCAGGCGATGCTCCTCGACCGTCTCGGCATCCGCGACCTGTTCCTCTGCGTCGGCGGATCCATGGGCGGCATGCAGGTGCTGCAATGGGCGGCGCTCTATCCCGACCGGGTTTTCGCCGCGATGCCCATCGCCACCGGCGCCCGGCATTCGGCCCAGAACATCGCCTTCCACGAGGTCGGCCGTCAGGCGATCATGGCCGACCCGGCCTGGGCGGAAGGACGCTACCTCGAAGCCGGCACGCGCCCCGCCAAGGGCCTCGGCGTGGCGCGGATGGGCGCCCACATCACCTATCTCTCCGAGCCGGCCTTGCACCGCAAGTTCGGCCGCCGCTTCCAGGGCGGGTCCGCGCCGACCTTCTCGTTCAACGCCGATTTCCAGATCGAGAGCTACCTGCGCCACCAGGGCCTGAGCTTCGTCGAGCGGTTCGACGCCAACGCCTACCTCTACCTGACCCGCGCCATGGATTATTTCGACCTTGCGGCCGACCATGGCGGCGTGCTCGCCAACGCCTTCCGCAACACCCGGACGCGGTTCTGCGTGATGTCCTTCACCTCCGATTGGCTGTTTCCCACGGCGGATTCCCGCGCCATCGTGCATGCGCTGAACGCGGCCTCGGCCTCGGTCGCCTTCGTCGAGGTCGAGAGCGACAAGGGTCACGACGCCTTCCTCCTCGACGAGCCGGTGATGTTCAACGCCGCCAAGGGCTTCATCGACGCCGCGGCCCGGGCGAGGGGCTTGTGACGTCGGTGAGTCGCGTGGCCCTCGCCCCCTGGAGCACGACCGACACGCTGCCGCGCAGCGACGGCGCCCGCGTCGACCATCTCGTCGTGCTCGGTCTCGTGCCGCCGAGCGCCCGCGTCCTCGATATCGGCTGCGGCGACGGAACCCTGCTCGCGCTGCTGCGCGACCGGCGCGGCGTCGACGGGCGCGGCATCGAGCTCTCCCGCGAGGGCGTCAACGCCTGCCTGGCGCGCGGCCTGCCGGTGATCCAGGGCGACGCCGACACCGATCTCGCCAATTACCCCGACGACGCCTTCGACGTGGTGGTCTTGTCCCAGACCATCCAGGCGACGCGCAACCCGCGCATCGTGCTGGAACACCTGCTGCGCATCGGCCGGCAGGTGGTGATCTCGTTCCCGAATTTCGGCCATTGGCGGGTCCGCTCGGAACTCGCCTTCCGGGGGCGGATGCCGGTGACCGAGTTGATGCCGGAGGAGTGGTACGAGACCCAGAACATCCACCATTGCACCATCCGCGACTTCGTCGGCCTGTGCCGGACCGTGGGGGCCGAGATCGAGAAGGCCACGGCGCTCAACGCGCGCGGCCGGCCGATGCGGATCTCCATGCCGTGGTGGGTCTGGAACCTGTTCGGCGCGCAGGGGGTGTTCCTCCTGCGGCGCGGCGACGGAACGCCGTCCGACGCCAACTGAGGCGATCCGGGCGCATACCCCTCCCGAAAGCCGGTGCCCGGCATGCGGCAATCTCCACCGATGGCCTGCATGGGCTGCATCCGGCATGAGGGGCGGCCGATAGGGCAGGAGGAGACAGCCTATTGAGAACCGGGGATCGAGACCGGGCAAACGGGGAAGAACCGCGTTCGCCGACGATCACGCATTTGCAGCAGGCATCGAGCGGCCGGTCCTTCGCCCTGCAGTTGCTCATCGTCCTGGTCCTGCTCGCCACCGCGCAGACCTATGACGGATCGATCCACGGGCTGGGACACTGGATCGTCCTGTCGGTCTATGCCGGGGCCTCGATCCTCCTGGCGCTGCTCAGCCTGCGAACGGCACCGGGTACCGGCATCCCCGTGGGCCCGAGCCGAGGGTGGCTCGGCTGGGGCTCGACCCTCCTCAATGCCAGCGTCGCGATCTACGTCCTCGTCGAGCACATGTTTCTGGGCGCCGCCGACACGGAGGAGGCAGCCGCCGCGGTGAGCCGGATCCCGGCCTTCCTGATCCTGCTGCAGACCGCGCTCACCATGCGCGTCTGGCACACGTGCCTCTTCGCCGGTCTGGTGACGGCGGGGTGGGGCGGCGCCATCCTGTTCGTCTATCTCTCGCCCGAGAGCCATCATCTGGGACCCCACGTCACCCTCGACGAGGAGGTGCCGGGGCTTCTCACCTTCATGGTCGCCAGCCTCGTGGTCCTCGACGGCGTGCGGCGGCTGACCTGGGCGGTGGCGGCGACGTTCCGGCTGGAGCGGGAGCGCCTGATCCTCACCCGCTTCGTGCCGGCCGCCGTCGCCGAGGATCTGGCGCAGGGCGGCGGTCCGGGCGAGGTCCAGGAGCGTCATGCCTGCCTGTTCGCCCTCGACATCCGCGGCTTCTCCGCGCTGACGCGGACACGGCCTCCCCAGCAGGTGGTGGAGGTCCTCATGGAGATGCGCGCCCTGACGCACCGGGCCGTGACGGAACGCGGCGGCATCGTCGACAAGTATATCGGCGACGGGGTGCTGGCCCAGTTCCTCGTCGGCCCTCCCCAGGCGCAGGCGCGCGCGGCCTTCACCTGTGCCGAGGCGGTCCAGCTGCGGCTGGCGGCCCTCAACCGGCGCCTCGCGGAGAAAGGCCTTCCCTCGTTGCGCGTCACCATCGCGCTGCATGCCGGCGACGTCCTCGTCGGCGTGTTCGACGACGGTCATCGCGCGGAATTCACCGTGCTCGGCCCGGCGATGAACACCCTCGCCCGCATCGAGGCACGGGCCAAGGCCGTGGACCTCCCGATCGCCATCTCGGAGGATTTTCGCGATCTCCTTACCGGCTCGGGCGCGAGCGGTCTCAACTGGATCTCGGCCGGGACGGTGAGCGAGGCTTCCGGGCCCCGGCTCTACGCCGTCGCGCGCTGAATCGTATCCGGTCCGATGCCATCGGCAGGCTCGTCACTGAGTGTCTCTCACAAAACTCCCGCTGCATCGTCGTGCCGTGAGCGAGAACCGATGGTGACCGGGAGTTTTGTGAGGCACTCTTAATCCCGCATGGTTCGTGTGGCGTGGCACGTCATGGAGGAAAGAGACTTCCTATATCAGTTTCATACAGAGCGAAGCGGGCCAAACATCTGGTCCGCACTGTAAAGGAATTTGTAAAACGCTATGATGAACCGTATCGCCGCCGTTGCTACCGCTCTTGTGCTTGGCGCTGCTTCGATCTCTTCTGCAACGGCGTTCGAGCGCCCCTCGCGCTACACCGCTTTCTCGCCCTATGACGTCACCGAGACGGGCTCCCTCAGGGAGGTCAGCCGCCCGCCCGCCTATCTCGGCTGCCCGATGAGCTCGGCCGCCGAGGGCAATGCCAACCAGCAGAATTTCCCGGTCCAGCAATACGGTCAGACCTCGGGCGGAAACCGCTGCTGATCGCTTGAGACGAAAGGGACGGACATGGTTTTGAAGGGCTTTTCCTACGCCATGATCGGTGCCTTCGCGGGCGGCCTGATCTGGACGATCGTCGGCACCGCGAGCGTCTTCCTGGCCTCGTAGGGTCGGAGCGTTCTCCGAGACCGGAACGCAGTGCGGCGGGGCGAGAGCCCCGCCGTTTCCATGTCAGGGATCGCGTCGGATCTCCAGGGTGGCGACCTCGTACGTGATCGCCGCCCCTCCCCTCTCGAACTGCCTGATCACCGTCCGCAACGCGCCGGGCGACAGGGGACGGACGACGCCCGGCGTTCCCGCCCCGATGGTGCGAAGCGAGCGGAGGAAGGCCCGGCCGTCGGCATGTGTCTCGACGACCGGCTCCAGGAACACGTTGCTCGTGCAGCCGGAGAATCGGAGCCGGGCCAGGGCCTCCGCCGTCGGATAGGACGGTGTGGCGGGGCGATGGCCGATAGCGTCATGCGCCGCGTGCCATTCGCGGAACGTGCCCGAGGCCAAGGTCGTCACCGCGAGGAACCCGCCGGGAGCCAGCAGGCCGGCGAGGCGGCCGAGCGCGCTCTCCAGATCCTCGAACCATTGCGCCGCCAGGCTCGAACAGATCAGGTCGAAGCCCGGCGCCAGGCAGGGCCGCTCGCCGTCCATGACGAGAAACGCCAAATCCGGCCGATGCTGCATGCGCTCGCGCGCCCGGCGGATCATGGCGGGGGACAGATCCGATGCCACCATCAGGCCGGGCGTCACATGAGCGAGGACGGCCCGCGTGAGGAAGGCGGTGCCGCAGCCGATCTCGAGAATGTGTGGCGACGGGGGAAGGGGCAGGGCGGCGATGCGCTGCGCCAGCCGCCCGGCGACCTCCGCCTGGATGATTCCGGCGGCATCGTAATCGTCCGCCCCGTCGAAGGCCCGGGCCACAGCCTGTTTCCAGGGACGCATCGGTGCCGTCGGCGGGATCATCGGTGAGGCTGCGATAGACCGGGCGCGGGGCGCGCTCAAGCGTCCCGGCGCGACTTGCGCTTCCGGCCGCGCAAGCGGGAAGCCTCGGCCGTCCACACTCATACACAGGTGAGCGATCACTCGGCATCGTTGACGAACGCTTTACGAAAAGCTGCCCATTGTTCCGACATGTGGCGTAGCGTACTCGCGTTTTCCGTTCTCGGACTTATCGGCGCAGGTCTCACCGGCTGTGGACGCAGCCCGTTCGAGAGCCGCGAGGCCTGGCGCGACCAGACCGAACAGGCCTGCAACGCCAAGCGGCTTGTGGAGACCACCGAGTTCGTGACACCGGTGAAGGAGATCGCCGGTCCGGGCGTCTGCGGCATGCTGCAGCCCTATCGGATCACCCGTCTCGGCAAGGGCTCGGTCGCCCTGAAACAGCGGATGACGCTGGCCTGCCCGGCCCTGGCCGAGGCCGAGGCATGGCTGGCGGATACGATCCAGCCCGCCGCCAACCTGTATTTCGGCCAGCCCGTGGCCGAGATCAACGCCGGCTCCTATGCCTGCCGCGGCCGCAACAACCAGGCCGGCGCCAAGCTCTCGGAGCATTCGTTCGGCAATGCCGTCGACATCATGTCGTTCAAGCTCGCCGACGGCTACGTCATCACCGTGAAGGGCGGCTGGCGCGGCACCGAGGCCGAGCAGGGTTTTCTGCGCGAGGTGTTCATCGGCGCCTGCGCACGCTTCTCCACCGTGCTCGCCCCCGGCTCCAACGTGTTCCACTACGACCATATCCACGTGGATCTCGCCCGCCACGACCCGCGCGGCCTCAAGCGCATCTGCCAGCCGCTGCTGAAGTTCACGCCGCAGCTCGGCGCCGACGGCGTGCCCCGGCCGGTCTCGCGCCCGCGCCCGGTGGAGCGCCAGCCCGCCCCGCCCCAGGCCCCCCTCGATGTCGAGGAGGACGATCCCTACGGCGTGGCACCGATGTCCTCTAACCGGAGCCCGGCCAGGACGAGCCCGCAGGTCGCCCGCGCGCCCTCCCCCGCCCTGTCCGCTGCCGCCCCGTCGAATCGGGCGCCTTCCGCCTATGCCTCCACGCCAGCGGCCCGGCCGGTACCGCGCCCGCAGACCTCGCGTCTGGCCTCCGCGCCGACCTATGCCGAACCGGCGCCGGGCTTCTCGGACGAGCCGCTCTCCCTCGCCGCCCCGGGCCTGTCGGACCCGATCTACTGAGGGCCGGACTGTGTTCCGGTCGCCCCAGGCCGGAATGAAAGCGATGCCGCCCGGCCTCTTGCGCTTGACACCGCCCGGACAGACGCCATCGTCCGCGGATGAACGGACTCCAGCGAAAAGACGCCGGCATGCGCCCGAATTTCCTCGTCACCGCCCTGGCCCTCGGCCTCGTCCTCGCGGGTAGCCTCCAACCCGCCTTCGCCCGCTCGGGCCGCGAGGAGATCACCCCCGCCGAGGAACGTGAGTTTCCCTTCGACGGGCAGATTCCGGGCTGCCAGGATTCCTCGGTGCTGGAACAGATGTCGAGCCAGTTCGCCGAGAAGGAGGCGAAGTTCTGGAACTCGAGCCTCACCATCGTCGGCTATGACCGGATCGAGCGGACGGCCTGGCGCCCCTGGGGCCTCGACACCTATCCCCGCCGCTTCTGCAGCGCGGTGGCGACCACGTCGGACGGGATCAAGCGCAAGGTCGATTATTCCGTCCGCGAGGGCCTCGGCTTCATCGGCGTGACCTGGGGCGTGGAGTTCTGCGTCCACGGCCTCGACCGCAACCTCGCCTATGCCTACGCCACGGCCTGCCGCGAAGCCCGTCCGTGAGACGAGTCGCCGCGCTCGCCGGACTGGCGCTGACGGCTTTCGCCGGAACCGCGCAGGCGCAGGGCTATGGACGCGGCGGCACGCCCGGCGAGTTCGATTTCTATGTGCTGGCCCTGTCCTGGTCGCCGACCTATTGCGAGACGGCCGGACGGCGTGACGCCGACGGCCAGTGCCGGCCGGGTCGCGGCCTCGGCTTCGTCGTCCATGGGTTGTGGCCGCAATATACGCGGGGCTACCCGTCCGACTGCTCCTCCGTGGAACGCTCTCCCACCCGCCAGGCCATGGATGTTGCCGGCGAGGTCTATCCGAGCGAGGGGCTCGCCCGCCACGAGTGGCGCAAGCACGGCACCTGTTCGGGCCTCGATCCGATGTCGTATTTCAAGGCCGCCGCCCAGGCGCGGGAGGCGGTGACCATCCCGGCCGGCTTCGTGAAGCCCGATTCCGACACGCGCATCGCCCCCGTCGACATCGCCCGCCAGTTCGTGGCCGCCAATCGCGGCCTGCGCCCGGACATGATGTCGGTCACCTGCACCCGGGGAGAGTTGCAGGAGGTGCGGATCTGCTTCACCAAGGATCTGCGCGGCTTCGCGCCCTGCCCCGAAGTGGCGCGGCAGAATTGCCGTGCGGGCGAGATCGCCGTCGACGCGAGCCGGTGAGGCCAGGAACCTGCGCCCATGAACTACAGGCACGCCTTCCACGCCGGTAATTTCGCCGACGTGCTCAAGCACCTCGTGCTGACGCGCGTGCTCCATCATCTCCAGGCCAAGCCCACGGGCTTTCGTGCCATCGATACCCATGCGGGCCTCGGTTTCTACGACCTGACCGGTGACGAGGCGGGGCGGACGGGTGAGTGGCACGATGGCTGGGGCCGCCTCGATACGCCCTTCCCCGACGAGGTGGAGGCGCTGTTCACCCCCTATCGCGCGGCCGTCGCCGCCACCCAGGCGCGCCATGGGGCGACTATCTATCCCGGCTCGCCGGCGATCATCCGCGAATTTCTACGGCCCGGCGACCAGGGCGTCTTCGTCGAATTGCACCCGGCCGATGCCGAGATCCTGCGCGAGCGCTACAACCAGGATCCGCGCACCAAGGTGATGCATCTCGACGGGTGGACCGCCCTCCACGCGCTGATCCCGCCCCCCGAGCGGCGGGGCGTCGTGCTGATCGACCCGCCTTACGAAGAACTCGGTGAGGTCGACCGGCTCGGTGCGGCTCTGGCCAAGGCTGTGGCGAAATGGCCGACGGGCATCTATCTCGGCTGGTATCCGATCAAGGACGTCGCACTCATTGACCGCATGGTGGCGGAGCTCGACCGCTCGCTCTCCCGGCCCGCTTTGCGCATCGACCTGATGATCTCGGAGCCCTATCCGAACCGTCTCAACGGCAACGGCCTCATCGTCATCAACCCGCCCTGGCGTCTTGCCGACGAGGCGGCCCTGTTCCTGCCCGCCCTGGCCGAACGGCTGGCGCGGGGCGATTACGGGGCGTTCCGCTGCGATGCGTTCGGCGTCGAGGCTTGAATCCTGTCGTGAAGGTCGTCCCATCGATGAATTCCGCGATTCCCATCGCCAGCGCCGCCATTCCGGGCAGCGTCGAGACGATGCGTCTCGTCCGCTACGACGATGCCTACTCGATCATGGTCGGCACGGCCGAACTGATGAACGACCGGCACCGCGATTCGGAGCGTGCCCTGGCCACGGTCACCTGCGCGCGGCTCGGGGGAAACCCGGCGCCGAGGATCCTCATCGGCGGGCTCGGAATGGGGTTCACCCTGCGTGCCGCCCTCGACGCCCTCGGCCCGAAGGCGGAAGTCGTCGTGGCCGAGTTGATGCCGGCGGTCATCGCCTGGGCGAGCGGACCACTTGCCCATCTCTTCACCGGGAGCCTCGACGATCCGCGCGTGAGCCTGATCGAGGCCGACGTGAACCGCCTCATCCAGTCGGGACAGGCTCAGTACGATGCCATCCTCCTCGACGTCGACAATGGCCCCAAGGGCCTGACGCGCAGGGAAAACGACCGCCTCTACGATGGCTGGGGCCTCAAGCGGGCGCATTATGCCCTGCGACCGGGTGGCATTCTGGCCGTCTGGTCCGGGGGGCCGGACCGCCGGTTCAAGAAGCGGCTTCGGCGCTTCGGCTTCGATGTCGAGGAACACCGCTATCCCGCCCATCCCGGCGGGCGTCGGCACGTGCTCTGGATCGCCGTGAGGACGAACGTACAAACCGAGGCGGCCCGCGGAACGGGTAGCTCCGTCGCCGGCCCGCCCCGGCCGGATCGATCTCAGTAATTGTAAGACCGACGCGGATAGGCCTGGTTCGGTGCGTAGCCGGCTCCACGCTGCTGCACCCGCGAGCCGTACTCGATCTCGCGCTGCTGCTTGGCGCGGCGATTGGCGAGATAGCGACCGCCGATGCAGCCCGCCACCGCGCCCACCACGCCGCGCTCGGCGAGGTAATGCCCGGCGAGGCCGCCGATGATCGCGCCCTTGATGCAGCCTTTGGCTTCGGCCGCTCCCGTGCTCGCCACGGTGAGCAGCGCCAGGGCCGAGAGCGTTGCAACGATGCGCATGATCATCCTCCACGATTGTGCTGGGAGGAAACACCGGCCCGGAGCTTAGCGTTCCGGGCACGGTTCGGCGGGATGGCGAGAAACCGCGTTGCGCGGCGCGCTGGCCTCAGGCGGCGACGCGTCCCTCCAGCGGGAACACCTTGGCGGGGTTCATGAGCCATTTCGGGTCGAACACGTTGCGGACCCGCATCTGCTGGTCGAGATCGACCTGCGCGTACTGGAAGCGCATGAGCTCGCGCTTCTCGATGCCGACACCATGCTCGCCGGTGAGGCAGCCGCCGACCTCGACGCAGAGCTTCAGAATCTCGTCGCCCGCGGCCTCCGCCTTCTGCAATTCGCCCGGCGTGTTGATGTCGAACAGGATGAGGGGATGGAGGTTGCCGTCGCCTGCATGGAACACGTTGGCGACGCGAAGGCCCTTGTCGGCGCAGATCGCGCCGATGCGCTCCAGCACCAGCGGCAATTGCCCGGTGGGGATCGTGCCGTCCATGCAGATGTAATCCGAGATGCGGCCCGTGGCGCCGAAGGCGGATTTGCGCCCCTTCCAGATCGCGGCGCTCTCGGCTTCGGATTTCGAGACGCGGATGCTGGTGGGCCGGTAGTCGCGGGCGATGGCCTCGATCCGGGCCAGCATCGCCTCGCACTCCTCGTCCGAGCCTTCGACCTCGATGATCAGCATCGCTTCGGCGTCGCGCGGATATCCGGCTTGGGCAAAATCCTCGGTGATGAGGATCGCCTCACGGTCCATGTACTCCATGGCCACGGGGATGATGCCGGCGGCGATGATGGCGGCGGTGCAGGCGCCCGCATCCTCCACCGAGGAGAAGCCCACCAGGGCCGGGCGCGCGCCCTCGGCCGCGCGCAGGATACGCACCGTCGCCTCGGTGACGATGCCGAGCTGACCCTCCGAGCCGCAGATCAGGCCGAGGAGGTCGTAGCCGGCGCTGTCGAGATGCGCCCCGCCGATCTCGGCCACGGTGCCATCGTTCATCACCAGGGTGACGCCCAGAAGGTTGTTCGTGGTCACGCCGTATTTCAGGCAATGCGCGCCGCCCGAATTCATCGCGATGTTGCCCGCGATGGTGCAGGCGAGCTGGCTCGACGGGTCGGGCGCGTAGAAGAACCCTTCGTGGCTGACGGCGCCCGAAATGGCGAGGTTGGTCAGGCCCGATTCGACCCGAGCGACGCGGTTCTCGAAATCCACGTCGAGGACGCGGGTCATCTTGGCGACACCGAGGATGATCGCGTCCTCCTGGGCGATCGCCCCGCCGGCGAGGGAAGTGCCGGCGCCGCGCGCCACAACCCGCACGCCGTTGGCGTGGCAATAGGCCATCACGGCGGAGACCTCGGCGGTGGTCGAGGGCAGGACCACGGCCAGCGGCATCTTGCGATAGGCGGTCAGGCCGTCGGTCTCAAAAGCGCGGCGCTCGTCCTCGGTGACGATCAACGCCTCGGCCGCGACGAGCGGCCGCAGGCCGGCGATGATCGTCTCGCGGCGGGCGAGAATGTCGGGGTCGGGCACGGGAAAGGCGATCGACATGGGCGGGCGCTCCTCGACGCATCGACCTGTCTTCAGCCACCGCTCAGCTTGGAAGGACTAAAAACGAGCCGTGAACCGTTCAGGACAATGGAATTGGAAGATATCTAAACGATAACCGGTTTCGATGCATCAGGATCGGATGCGTCGACGTTTCCGGAGGGCGGAAAGGCCGGTTTCGGGCTTCGTTTCGCCGCACGGACCCTAAGGCGAGTTTGGAACGTTCCCAGTCTCGATCTGTTCTAAAACCAAAAGCTCTGCCATAAGCTCGGCTGGCTCATGCCGCCCAACGGAGGAAAAAATACAATGCGTCACCTCATCCTCGGCGCCGCGCTCGCTCTGATGCTTCCGCTCTCCGCACAGGCCCAGGAAGCCGGCGACGCGGCAGCCGGCGAGAAAGTGTTCTCGGCCTGCAAGGCCTGCCACAACTTCGAGAAGAACGGCGTCGGTCCGAGCCTCAAGGGCGTCTACGGCGAGAAGGCCGGTGAGGGCCATGACGGCTACAGCTTCTCGGCTGCCCTGAAGAATTCCGGGATCACCTGGGATGATGCGAACCTGAAGGAATGGCTCAAGGATCCCAAGGCCAAGGTGCCCGGCACCAAGATGGTCTATCCGGGCCTCAAGGACGACAAGAAGATCGCCGACCTCATCGCCTATCTCAAGTCCAAGTCCTGATCTCAAGTCCACGTCCTGAGGGACCGGAGTCGTAGCCGATCACGGCGGTCGCGGCTTCGAGCCTTTGGAAACGGCAGCGTCCCATCGATGGAGGCCGCCCCTGTTCGCTCAGGGGCGGCCTTTTGCGTGATCAAAGCCGCCGGGTGACGGTTCCCTGGAAACGGTTACTTGGAGGTCGGAGATTCCTCGTTGGCGCCGGCTACGTTGTCGTGGAGCGCTCCCCGCAGCATCACCAGAGAGTCGAGGAGCGCTCGGCGTCCGTCTTCCGACATCCCGGTCAGGGCTCCCGCGAGACCGGGGACGCAATCCATCCGTCCCTCGAGCTCGCGCCCCTTTGGCGTCAGGAAGATGCTGACCTGGCGCTCGTCGGCCCGGTCGCGGGCCCGGCGGACATGGCCCGACGCCTCCAGCCGCTTCAGCAGAGGCGTGAGCGTTCCGGAATCCAGGAACAGCTGGGTTCCGATCTCTTTCACCGTCAGCCCTTCCTGTTCCCAGAGGACGAGAAGGACCAGGTATTGCGGATAGGTGAGGTCGTGGGCGGACAGGAGCGCCCGGTAGGCTCGACCGAAGGCGTGGGCCGCCGAATAGACCGCAAAGCACAGCTGACCGTCGACGCCCCGACCCGGGGTCACGACGTCGTCGATGGCATCTGCTTGCGTGATACGTCGGCCTGCCATTCCTGGGGCCTCCCTCATGTTGGTCGCGTCCGGTGTCGGGTCCGGCCCAACCACCTTATCTAATTGATAATGCGGAATGGTCACCAGCGTTCACGGGATTCCCGCATCATGGTTGCGCGCAATCCGGTTTGATGCGATACGGAATATCAGTTGCGCACAATCCGGTTTCGGTCTTCGGCCGGATCTCGTGATGGCGGACGTTTCCCTCCGCTGGACGGGTTTCCCCGTTCTTCTGTGAGACCATCTTTCCTCGACGCGACCCCCTTCGATATCAAGCAGGATGACCGACCATGAAGGCACTCTACACCGCTCACGCCCATGCCACCGGCGGCCGTGAAGGCTCCGCCTCCACCGACGACAAGGCCGTCGACGTCACCCTGGTGACGCCGAAGGAACTGGGCGGCGGTGGCGGCAACGGCACCAATCCCGAGCAGCTCTTCGCCACGGGTTATGCCGCCTGCTTCCTCGGCGCGATCAAGTTCGTGGCCGCCAAGGACAAGGTGAAGATCCCCGAGGACGCCAAGGTCGAGTCCTCCGTCGGCATCGGCCCGCGTGACGACGGCGAGGGCTTCGGTCTCGTCGTCACCCTGAAGGCCACCCTGCCGGGCATCGAGCGGGACAAGGCCGAGGATCTGGTGAAGCGCGCCGATGTGGTGTGCCCCTATTCCCACGCCACCCGCGGCAACATCCAGGTCGATATCAGCGTCGCCTGAACGCGCTCGTCACGAAGCCGGAGGGGCCTCCGCCCCTCCGGTATCCTGCTTCCGTCAGGCCGTCGTCACGGTGAGCACGGTTCCGTCGATCCCGGTGACCCGGATGCGTGTACCGGCCGGTGCATCGGGACCGGAGACGCGCCACAGCGTGTCATTGACCCTGATCCGTCCGAGCCCGTTCGCGATCGCGGCGTCGAGGTGGAATTCCCGGCCGATCAGGCCCTGCGCGCCCCGGTTGAGGCTGTTGGGACGCCCGGTCATCCGCTTCTGCGCGAGCACGACGAGTCCCACCGACAGTACGGCGAACAGGACGATCTGCGCCTGCCACGGCATCGGCACCACGGCGACTTCGAGCCCCGTAACCATGGCCGCCGTGCCGAGCCAGACCAGGAACACGCCCGAAATCGCGAGTTCCGCTCCCATTAGGACCAGCCCGATCAGGATCCAGGTCCAGACCGGCCCCAGCGCCGTCACGCCATCGACGATCACGCGGCCCCTCCCCCGCTCGGGCCGACCTTCGGCGGCAGGCCGGAACTCTTTCTCTGCTGCGTCGCGCCCTCGCCGAACACACCGCGGGTGATCTCGGCAATGCCACCGAGGGTACCGGCGAGGGACGCCGCCTCGATCGGCACCACCACCACCCGCTGGTTGGGCGCGGTGGCCAGCGCCTTGATCGCGTCCACGTATTTCTCGGCCACCAGGAAGTTCGCCGCCGCGAGGTCGCCTTGTGAAATGGCCTCGCTGATGAGGCTCGTGGCGCGGGCCTCGGCCTCGGCGCTGCGTTCACGACCCTCCGCATCGCGGAACGCGGCCTCGCGCCGCCCTTCGGCTTCGAGGATGGCGGATTGCTTGCGGCCTTCCGCGCGCAGGATATCGGCCTGACGATGGCCCTCGGCTTCGAGGACGGAGGCGCGCTTCTCGCGCTCGGCCTTCATCTGGCGCGCCATGGCGCCGGCGAGATCGGCGGGGGGCAGGATGTCCTTGATCTCGATCCGGGTCATCTTCACTCCCCAGGGCGAGGAGGCCGCATCCATGACATGGAGCAGGCGTTCGTTGATCTCGTCGCGGTGGGACAGCAGCTGGTCGAGGTCCATCGAGCCGACGACGGTGCGGATGTTGGTCATCGTCAGCGTCATCATCGCGGTTTCGAGATTCGAGATCTCGTAGGAGGCCTTGGCCGCGTCGAGGACTTGGTAGAACACCACCGCGTCGATCTTCACCCCCGCATTGTCGCGGGTGAAGGCCTCCTGGCTCGGTACCTCGATGACCTGTTCCATGACGTTCACGCGCCGGCCGATCCGCTCGATATAGGGGGCGATGAGGCCGAGCCCGGATTCGAGGGTGCGGGAGTACCGGCCGAACCGCTCCACCGTGTAGACGTGGCCCTGCGGGATGATGTTGATGCCGATGGCGAGGGTGACGACCACGAGAACGACGAGCGCCACCGCCACCACGCTCAACCCGATCGAGAGATCCATGCCTGTCCCCACTGCCTTTTCGGAAGGGACATTGAGGCCGAGCGTCTGCCCCTATGCAAGGTGAATCGTCCTCGCGTCAGCGTGCCCAGACCCCCAGACGCTCCGTCCGCGCACGGTCCTCGGCGGCGACGAGATCGGGGGTGGCTTCCGATGAGGCGCGGCCTCCGCCGTTGAAGAGCACGACTTCCGACAGGTCGCGGCCTTCCACCGCGCAGAGATAGGCGGCACTTCCGGCCACGGGCTGGCAGGTCACCGGGCGCCCCGCGAGGTAGCGCGTCAGTTCCTCCGGCTGTCCGCCGCGGACCCATTCGACCCCGAACAGGCGCACGAGCTTGCCGCCGACGCGCAGGGTCGCGGTGTCGATCACCTCCGTCTTGCCGGTGATGGCGTTGGACGGCTCCGCCGGCTTCGTCCGGCTCTCCTCCGCCGAGGGTGGGCTCGGCTCCTCGGCGGGAATGCCGGGGGGCGCCGTCGGGGACACCGTTTCGCGCGGATTGGCCATGGTGGAGGGCCGGTTCTGCGCCGGCTGGGACTGGGGCGGCGGTGTCGCCTGGGCCGGATCCTGCGCCTTCGCCTCCTGCCGGGGAGCCTCCGCATCGGGGGTAGAGGCCGGCCTGTCGTCCCCGCCGCCATGGGTGAGAAGCAGGACGAGGGCGAGGCAGCCGAGCAGGCCCACGCCTGCGACGAGCGTGCCCGGCCGGGTCAGGATCGTACCGTCATCCCGGCCAAGGCGGCGCAGCCGGTCGCCGGCGCGGGCGACGAGCCCGGGCCAGCGGGCCGGTTGCCCTCCCTGGACCGGCGTTGCCGAGGGAGAGGCCGCGCCATCCCCGGCGGCGAGGCCCGAGAGACGCTCACGGGCGATGGCGACCGTCTCGCGGGCCCTGTCGCCGAACGAGGCACCGATGCGCATGCCGCGTTCGCGCAAGCTCGGTTGCGGGCTCGAGCCCTGCCCGCCGGTGGGGCGATCCGCCAGGGAGTGACGGATGGTGCTCAGCGTGCCCGCCAGACTCGCCGAGACGGTGGCCGCGGCCGACCTTCCCCTGGCGACCGAGCGGGCCATCACCGAGCGTGCTCGTTCCGACTGCGATTCCACGAACCGCGCCGTCGCCGCCTTGATGTCGTCCGACGCCGTGGGCTCGGGCGGCGCCTCCACCACGGGTTTCGGCGGCACCGGCACGAAGAGAGCGCCATGGCGCTCCCGCAACTCGGCGAACAGGTCCTCCAGGGTCAGTGGGCCGGTCTCACCCTGTCGCGGTGCCCCGGTGCGATCGACGACCCTGTAGAAGGGCGGCTCGGCGGCGGGCTCGACCACGGCCTCGGCCAGGAGCTGCAGCGTCCGGCGAGCCACCGGAAACGCGTCCTGGCGGCGGATCTCCGCTTCGATCATCGACCGGACCGATTGCCGTGCCGCACGCGCGTCGACGATGGTCGAAGCTTCGGCCTCGTCGGACACCGTTGTCGGGGATGTCTTGTCGGATGCGCGTGACGTGTTCGTCGCGCGTGTCTTGGCTGCGGTCGCGATCATCGGTTCGACTGTGTCTCAGGCACCGGGCCGTGTCGATGCGGCGGCGCTCAGCGGTCCCGGTGCGAAGCGGCGCAGAACACGGCTCGACTCGGATACGATCACCGGGCGCGGTCCGGCGAAGGAGATTTCCAAGGTCAGTTCCGCCACGCCCTGCGAGCGGGCACCGTTCCTCGGATTCGCCGCCCGGAAATCGAAGGTGGAGCGCACGATGCAACTGCTCGTGCCGACGCTGCAGGCCGTGCGCGGGGACCCGTCCTGCAGCACGTAGCGGCGGTCCGGCCAGCGTCGGACGAAGCGGCGCTTCTCCGCCATCACCGCGGCCAGCGACAGGGTGCGACCGTGGAAGCGCACGGACTCGGCATAGAAACGCGGTGCGGCGGCGACCATGCCGTCGCCGGGCTGGGAGATCGCGTCGAGATACTCCTCGTTCAGCCTCTGGGCCTTGCGCGCCCATTCGGGAAAGCGGTCCTCGGAGGCCATCGCCATGCTCGGGGACGGTGCGCCCGGGGAGACGGTGAGGGGGAGGGCGTTCGGCGGAACCTGCGAGAGGCGGCGGGGGGAATGCCTGATCCCGGACTCGGCGTGGCGGTTGCCGCGACGGGACCGCCGCGGTGCCTCCGCGCTCCTCTCCGCGACGGAGGCGGCACTCGGCGTGGTCTCGGGTTTCGCCGCCTGGGCCGGGCTCGCCTGGGGTGCCTCCTGCACGACCTGGGGGGAGGCGGGCTTCGCGTCGCCCTTCGGTTCGGGCTTCGTATCGGCCTTGGCAGGAGGATCGACCCAGGCCGGACGGCCCTGTGCCCCGGCGCTACCAGTGGACATCAAAGCCCCGAGGAGGGCCGCCGAGCAAGTGGAGAACAATCCGTAGCGCATGGCATCTCACCGCTGTCGCGAGCGACGTGGAGGGTGGGCACGACCGCATGACAGCGTCCGGCCGGAAGGAAACGTCAAGGTCGGGCGTTCGGTTGCCCGCGTCGAGGCGGGCCGTTCGCGACGGGGTCGCGTCGACGCACGAGACCTGTGCGGGTTCGCGTTGGAACACCAACGCTTCACCTCGCCTAGGCCTTTGGAGTGTTGCAGGTTCTGGGACGCAAAACCGGTGACCACTTTTGCTAGACCTGCTTAGCACACGGCATTGCCAGGCGGTTTCGATCGGGCACCGTTCCCCGCGCTATGCCCGCTGTTCCCAGCCATCTGCGATCGGCGTCCACCGAGGTTGCGCGTGGCCATCTTACCGCAACCGGCCCGCCTCCAGAATATTGCCTCTTGCCATCGGCGTGGAAGCGCCCACCTCTGGAGAGCTTGACGGGTCCGGGCCCCTCTGGCGGCCGAGGCGTCGGCCGCGATGTCGGACTCCTTCTCTGCCTTTGCGCTGACGCGGCGCGAACGCACCGGGGGGTTCTGAAACACGTGGTTGTTGCGATGATCTCATGCGGCATCTCGAGATGCCCCTTCCCGGAGGGCGCCTCGTGAGCGCCGCCTCCGCCCGCCGGGCACTTCTCCTCGTCAACCCGAACGCCCGGAACGGCTCGTTCTCCCTCGACGCCGTGCGGGATGCCTTACGTACCGCCGGCATCGAGCCGTTCGAGCCGCCGGGCGATCCCGATTGCACGGCGGTGATCAAGCGCCATGCGAAGGAGTGCGATCTCGTCATCCTCGGCGGCGGCGACGGCACCATGAACTCGGCCGCGCCGGCCCTGGTCGAGACCGGCCTGCCGCTGGGCATCCTGCCGCTCGGCACCGCCAACGACCTCGCCCGCTCCCTCGGCCTTCCCACCGACCCGGTGGAGGCGGCAGAGCTCATCGGCACGGCCAAGCCCCAGGCGGTGGATCTCGGCCGGGTCAACGGCCGCTACTATTTCAACGTGGCGAGCATCGGATTTTCGGCCGACCTCGCTGGTGACCTCACCGCGGAATCGAAGAAGAAGTGGGGCACGCTCGGTTATGCCATCGCCGCCCTGCGCGTCCTGCGGCGGGTGCGTCCCTTCACGGTCTATCTCGAACATGACGGGCTGACCGAGACCATCACCACGATCCAGGTCTCGGTGGGCAACGGCCGCCATTACGGCGGCGGGATGACCGTAGAGGAGACCGCCACGGTCGATGACGGCAAGCTCGATTTCTACAGCCTGGAGGTCACGCATTGGTGGCGGCTCATAGCGCTGCTGCCGGCCCTCCGTCGGGGCACCCAGGGCAAGGCCGCCGACGTGCGCGCCTTCAACACCACCGAGATTGTGGTGAAGACGAAGAAGCCTCGGCCGGTGAACACCGACGGGGAGCTCTCCACCTACACGCCGGCCCATTTCAAGGTCGTGCCGAAGGCCATCCGGATCTATGCGCCGGAACCCGCAGACCGCCCCGGCATCATCCCCGCCGCATCCTGATCTTCAGCCGCTTTCCGACCTGACGACGTTCGAGGTTCTCTCCCCGTGGATTCCCTTCTTCAACTCGCCGCAGACCCGACCGCCTGGGTGGCGCTCGCCACCCTCATCGTGATGGAGGTGGTGCTCGGCATCGACAATCTGATCTTCATCTCGATCCTCACCAACAAGCTGCCGGCCCATCAGCAGACCAAGGCCCGCCGCATCGGCATCGGCCTCGCGCTGGTCCTGCGTCTCGGCCTGCTCGGCACCGTCGCCTACATCGTCCACCTGACGCAGCCGGTCTTCGAGATCTTCGGCAAGGCCTTCTCCTGGCGGGACATGATCCTCATCGGCGGCGGCCTGTTCCTCTTGTGGAAGGCGACGAAGGAGATCCACGAGACCGTCGATCCCGATGACGGCCACGAGGATGCGTCCTCCCCGGTGGTGCTGAGCTTCGCCGCCGCCGTCGGGCAGATCCTGGTCCTCGACCTCGTCTTTTCCATCGACAGCATCATCACGGCGGTGGGCATGACCGATCACGTGCCGATCATGGTGATCGCCGTCATCACTGCCGTCACCGTCATGCTGCTGGCAGCCGACCCGCTGGCGCGCTTCATCGACGCCAACCCCACCGTGGTGATGCTGGCGCTCGGCTTCCTCATCATGATCGGCATGACGCTGATCGCGGAAGGTTTCGGCGCCCACGTGCCGAAGGGCTACATCTACACCGCCATGGCCTTCTCGGCCGGCGTCGAGGCTCTCAATCTCCTCGCCCGACGCCGGAGACGGAACAAGACGACGGCGGGGTAAGGGCGTAAGCCCCTTTCCTTCCGTTTCACGGGAAAACGAAGAAAGGCCCGACCGGGATCAACGGTCGGGCTTTTCTTCGTTTTGGCAAGATCGAAGGGGCTTGGCGGGTGTGTCGGGGCGCGCCCGGCGTGACCCGCGCTCAGGGGCTCGGCCGCCGCCGCGCCCCCGTAGCCGTCTACAGGATGGGTTCGCGCAGGGCCGAGGTCTCGCGGGCACAGATCGCCGCGTCCGGCGGCGAGCCTTCCTGCGACAGGTTCTTGCCGATCTCCGCCCGTGCCTTTTCGAGATCCGCGCGGAAGCCCGGATCGCCCTGGAGCGCGCTGACGACGACGCTTGCCGTCGTCCGGCCGGCTTCCACGTCGCTGGCCCAATGCACGCCGCAGACGATGCGGTTCTCGCCGTAGGCCTTGCCGCGGACGAAGAACTGCGTCGCTTTCTCCGGCACCAGTGCGGCGAGGATGGACGCGTAGGCCCACCCTTGCGTCGCATGGCTGGACGGGAAGCTGAAGGCATCGCCGAGCTCGCGGGTGCGCGCCACGCAGATCTCGGCCTCGTTGCCGACGAAGGGCCGCAGGCGACGGTAATGCTCCTTGAGCGGGCGGGTGGCCCGGCCGATATCGAGGCGGGTGCGTTCGAGCAGGGTCATTAGTGCCGGGGAGCGGGACTGATCGATTTTGCGGCCGAGCACGCAGGCGAAATCATCGAGGATGGCCGAGGGGCCGTCCGCCACATCCGCCGTGGCGAGTTCCCAGCGCGCGCTGCCCTTCAGGGCGCGGGTCCCTGCGAAGATGGTCTTGTCCGCCGTCTCCGCCGCCGATTGTCCCCGCGGCGGCGGGGGCAGGATCGCGACCGTATCGGGCGCGGTGGCGTCGGACAGATAGGGCGCGCGTGCCGGCATCTCCGGCGTCAACGGCGTCGTGGCGACGGCCGGCGCCGAACGAGGCTTTCCGCTCGTGGCTTTGCTGTCGGCCGTGTTCGGCGCGGGTGCCTGCGCCAAGGCAGGAGCCGCCATCAGGGCGCAGGACGTGAAGGCGAGCGACGCGAGAGCGGGAAACAAAGAATACATGGCGGCGGCTCAGGGTGAAATGCGTCGGGAATGGCAAGCGATAGGGGAGCCATAGGGTTCCTGAACGACACTCGTATGGCACCCTGAGCGCATGACATTTCGTCGATCCGTAACAGGTTTGCCCGCAGGTCCGCGCACGAGACCCCTATCGGATGCCGGCGAGGATCGCGGCGGCGACCTCTCCCGGATATTCCTCATGCGGACTCAAGGCCCCCGGAACCGAAGCCTTGGCCACATGGCCGGCGGCGATGAGAGCGTCCATCTCGGCGCCGGACCGGCGGGGCGCACGCTCCGGACGCAAAACCAGGATCGGCGGAAGTCCGTCCGCCTCGATCAGGGCGAGAAAGTCCTTGCGGACCTTGAACGGATCGAGCCCTCCGGTGACGAAGGCCGCCGTGCCGAAACGGCCCCCCGGCTGGAGCGTCACGGCGTGTTTGTCGGCGATGATGCCGGGCGTGACGTGGTCCGGATCGGCATAGACATGCGCGCGCATCATCCGGCCGATGATCGGAGGACTGATGTTGATGCGGTAGAGCGCCTCGCCCAGCAGCGGAAGTTCGATGGCCTTGCGGATGCCCGAGAGCCAGCCGCGGCGCGAGTCGCCCAGAGCGGTGGGCAGCGGCCCACGCCAGGTGGGTGCAATGAGGACGAGCCGGTCGAACACACCCGGATGCCGCCGTGCGGCCGCCACGAGATAGGGCCCCGCATGACCCGCCGCGATGCCGATGGCGTAGGGGCCGGGCAATGCCGCGAGCAGGGAATCCATGAAGGCGTGGAAGGTCTCCGGCTCCATGGCGATGCGGGACCGCGGATGGTTGCCGAAGCCGGGCCAGTCGGGAATGAGGCAACGGTAGTCGTGGCCCAGAATCTTGGCGAGGGGCCGCATCTCCGCTCGTGCCGAGATCGACGACAGGGCCGGCAGGAGTAGGGCCGCCGGGCCGCTCCCGACGATGTCGCAGGGAGTCGGGACCTTGCGCTCCAGCACGTCGAGCTGAAAGCCACGGGTGGAGTGGGCAGGCTCGATCATCGCTGGCAACGCCTCATCCGGGACGGTCTGTATCGGACGGAAGATCTAACGCGCCGGTCGCTGCCGCACAGGTCGGCCCTGTGTCGCGCCAGGGCCGATGAGGAGCGCCCGCCCCTCCTCTTTCCGCGACGGGAAAGAGGAGAGTGCCGATCCGAATCGCATGCGAGCGCGTCTCAGGTCCGAAGCAGCTCGTTGATGGCGGTCTTGGAGCGGGTGCCGGCATCGACGTGCTTGACGATGACGGCGCAGTAGAGGCCGGGGCCGGGCGTACCGTCGGGCAGGTCCTTGCCGGGCGTCGTGCCCGAGACCACCACCGAATAGGGCGGCACGCGGCCGTACATGACCTCCCCCGTGGACCGGTCGATGATCTTCGTGGAGGCGCCGATATAGACGCCCATGGAGAGCACGCTGCCCTCACCGACGATCACGCCCTCGGCCACCTCGGCGCGGGCGCCGATGAAGCAATTGTCCTCGATGATGACCGGGTTGGCCTGGAGCGGCTCGAGCACTCCGGCGATGCCGGCACCGCCGGAGATGTGGCAGTTCTTCCCCACCTGCGCGCAGGAGCCGATCGTCACCCAGGTATCCACCATCGTGCCCTCACCCACATGGGCGCCGAGATTGATGAAGGAGGGCATCAGCACGGCGCCGGGCGCGATGTAGGAGCCGCGCCGCACGAAGCAGCCGGGCACGGCCCGGAAGCCGGCCTCGCGAAAATGCTTCTTCTTCCAGCCCTCGAACTTCGAGGGCACCTTGTCCCACCAATTGGCGCCATCGGGTCCGCCATGGATGATCTCCATGTCGTTGAGGCGGAAGGACAGCAGCACCGCCTTCTTGAGCCACTGGTTGACCTGCCATTCCTCGCCGACCTTCTCCGCCACGCGGGCCTTGCCGGAATCGAGGAGATCGAGGGCCTCGTCCACGGCGTCGCGCACGGCGCCCTTGGTCGAGACGTCGATGCTGGCACGCTCCTCCCAAGCGGTCTCGATGGTGGTGGAGAGATCGGCGTGGGACATGGTGGCGTTCCGGTCGGTGAGGGGGAAGGGCCGTGCTTACAAAAGGCGGCCCGGCCTGTCACCTCGGGGCTTCAGGCGAGGCGTGGGCTCACTCGCGGCAGCCGTTACGGCTTTCTTCCCGCACGATCTCGCCGACCTTCGCCCGGTCGCGGGCGGAGAGCGGGACGTCGCGGATGTCGGAGAAGCGGCAATTGACGTTGCCGAAGGCCGAGATCGCCCGCTGCGTCTTGAAGCAGTAGCCGGCCTCCGCATAGACCGCGTTGCGCTCGCCCCAGAGTTCCTCGCAGGGGGATGCCGCCAGGGCTGGGGCGGCGGGCAGGAGAGCGAGGCAGAGAATCACGGCGGCGCGCATGAGCACTTCCCGGAAGAGTGTTGAGGGACGGAAGACTTTTGGCCCGTCCCGGCAGGTTTTGCCAGATCGTGCGTCCGGCGAGAGGACGATACGATGTCAGATGGCGTCGATCCTGGCGCGCACGCCGTCGAGATCCTCGATCAACGTACCGAGGTCGTCATGAAGGGCGGCATGGATCGCCTCGGCCGCATCGGGAAATTCCTCGAGCACTCGGCGCATCAGCGTGGGCGTGATGCGGACGACCTCCGCCGCCGTGACGGCATGGGCATCGGTGGGGCGCTCGCCGCGCAGGAACAGCGCCATCTGCCCGATCAGGGCGGAGCGGCCGACCCTGACGGGTTCCGCACCGGCGCCACGCGGCGCCAGTTCGACCGTTCCGGACATGACGACGTATCCGCCATCGCTGCGCTCGTTGCGGGCGAACAGCACGTCCCCCGGCGTCAGGCTGCGACGCTCAGCGGCAAAGGAGAGGAGCCTCAGGGCGTCCCGCGCCATGAAGCTGAACAGGGGGGCCGCCGCCAGGATCGCGATGTCGTCGTCGAGCCCCAATGCCGTCCGCTCCCTCAAGACGGAGGCGTCCCTCCAGAGGAGCTAGCCTTAGCCGAAGGCGGGCGAGGGGGGAAATCCGGCGCCGCGCCCGCGCAGGGACGGAGCGTCGATCAAACGGATGTCATGAAACCGGTGGATAGACGCGTCTCCCGAGGGCGATGAAGACGGAAATTCCGGTGTCCAATCACTTCTGCCTGGATCCGAACGATCCCTATGCGCAATCCGAGGTCCTCGTCTTCTTCGAGGGCCGATATCCGGATATCCGCCTGCTGTCGGTCATCGATGGGAACGACGACGAAATCTTGTCCGATCTCGTCATCGAGCAGCAACGCGACCTGATTCGGGAAATCGCCGCCTTCCACACATCCGGCGGTGATGCGCCGAATGCGGCCGCCTGATCCTCAGGGCAGCAACTTGTAGCCGCCGCCTTCGGTGACGAGGATGGCGGTGACGGCCGGGTTCGGCTCGATCTTCTGGCGCAGGCGGTAGATGTGGGTCTCCAGCGTATGCGTGGTGACCTGCGCGTTGTAGCCCCAGACCTCGGCCAGCAACGTGTCGCGGCCCACCACCTCGCGGCCGGCGCGGTAGAGGAAGCGCAGGATCGCCGTCTCCTTCTCGGTGAGCTTCAGCTTCGAGCCACGCTCACAGATGAGGAGCTTGGCGCCGGGGCGGAAGGTGTAGGGGCCAATCTGGAAGACGGCGTCCTCGCTGGCCTCGTGGCTGCGCAGATGCGCGCGGATGCGCGCGAGGAGCACCGCGAACTTGAACGGCTTGGCGACATAATCGTTGGCGCCCGCTTCCAGGCCCTCCACCGTGTCTTCTTCCGAATCCTGCGCGCTCAGCATGATGACCGGGCCGCGATAACCGTTGCGGCGCATGGTCCGCACCGCTTCGCGCCCGTCCATGTCCGGCAGGCCGACATCCATGATCGCGAGATCGATCCGGTCCTCGGCCACGCGGGCGAGGGCGGATTTCCCGTCCTCCGCGCTGACGGTGACGAACTCCTCGTACAGGTCGAGTTGTTCGATCAAGGTTTCGCGCAGGGACTCGTCGTCGTCGCAGACGAGAAGGCGATGGGTGGTCGACATCGGCCGGGGATACTTTCACACGCAACAGGGATGTGCCCGGACGGGCCGATCCCGAAAACTTGAGAGACGACCGCTTCGTCGGCCGCGAGCCTACACAGCAGAGTGATGGCGGGTTTATGTCAGAACCTTGAACGAGGGCGCGCCGGAGGCGGAGTATGCACGTCCGTGACGGTTCGACCCCCGAAAAAGTTTCGCATGGGTGCCGTCGTCGCGCATCGCCGCCTCAGGAATGGGCTGGCTCGGGCCGGTCTGTCCGGTCGATAAGGCCGACATGATCCGTTTGACCCTCTCTCGCATCCGCGTCCGCCGGCTGGTGAGTGATCCCACCCGCGGGCAGATTCTCGCCGCCAATGCGGTCATTCCCTGCGCGCTCGGCCGCTCCGGCATCGGTCAGGTCAAGCGCGAAGGGGACGGCCTGTCCCCGCGGGGCGTCTTCCGCCTGCGGGCCGGGGCCTATCGCCCGGACCATTTCGGGGCACGCCCCCGCACCGCGCTGGCTCTACGCCGGACGCGACAGAACGACGGCTGGTGCGACGACCCGCGCGACCGGCGCTACAACCGGCCGATCGTCCTGCCCGCCCCCGGTGTCAGCGCGGAGCGGATGTGGCGGGAGGACGGTCTCTACGACCTCGTCGTCGATCTCGACTACAACCGCCAGCCGATCCGGCCGGGGCGCGGCTCGGCGATCTTCCTCCATGTGGCACGGGCGGGATACCTGCCGACGGAGGGCTGCGTCGCGGTCAGGCGCCCAGATCTGGTCCGGTTGCTGCGGCGCCTCGGGCCGCACACCCGGCTGCAGATCCTGTGACCCGTGCATCCCTACCCCCGGACCGGCAGGGCGGCGGGCGATGCGTCCCGCTGGTCTCCCGGACGGGACAGGGTCAGGACGAGGATGGCGGCGAGGATGCACAGGGCGCCGGCGGCGAAGAAGGCCGGCAGGTAGCTCGACAGGGCGGTGCGCGACAGGCCGGCGCCGTAGGCGATGGTGGCGGCCCCGAGCTGGTGGCCCGCGAACACCCAGCCGAAGACGAGGTTCGCCTTTTCGCGCCCGAACCGGGCGGCGGTGAGCCGCACGGTGGGCGGCACCGTGGCGATCCAGTCGAGCCCATAGAAAGCGGCGAAGACAGACAGGCCGACGAAGGAGAAGTCGGAGAACGGCAGGAACATCAGCGAGAGGCCGCGCAGGCCGTAATACCAGAACAGGAGCCAGCGGTTGTCGTAGCGGTCGGAGAGCCAGCCCGACGCCACCGTGCCGATGAAGTCGAACACGCCCATCGCCGCCAGCACGCTCGCCCCCTGGACCGGGCCGATGCCGTAATCGGCGCAGAGGGGGATGAAGTGGGTCTGGATCAGCCCGTTGGTGCTGGCCCCGCAGATGAAGAACGTGGCGAAGAGCACCCAGAACACACCCGTGCGCGACGCCTCCGCCAGGGCTCCGAAGGCGGAGCCGCTCACGACCGGCGGCGGAGCGGTACCGGTGACGGCGGTCTCGCCGTAGGGGGCCAGATCCATGTCCTCCGGCCGGTCCCGCAACAGCGCCGTGACGGCGAGCCCCGCCGTGAGCAGCAGCCCGCAGATCACCAGGAGTGCGGCGCGCCAGCCGAGATGTTCGGTGAGGGCGGCGAGGAGCGGCAGCACGATGAGCTGGCCGGTGGCCGAACTGGCGGTGAGGAGACCGACCACGAGGCCGCGCGAGCGCGAGAACCAGCGGGTCGCGATGGTGGCGCCGAGCACCAGGGCGGTGAGCCCCGTGCCGATGCCGACGACGACGCCCCAGAGCATGACCAGCTGCCAGACCTCGCTCATGAACAGGGAGGTGAGGAGCCCCCCGACGATGAGCAGAAGCGCCAGGAGCACGATGCGGCGCGGGCCGTAGCGGTTCATCAGCTGGGCCGCGAAAGGCCCCATCAATCCGAACAGGACGAAGCGCACGGCCAGCGCCGAGGAGATCGTCGCCGTGTCCCAGCCGAACTCCTTCTGCAACGGCAGGATCAGCACGCCCGGTGCGCCAACGGCGCCGGCCGTCACCAGCATGGTGAGGAAGGTGACGCCGGCGACGACCCAGCCGTAATGGACGTTGCGGCGGGCAAGCGGCGCGGCAACGGCGTTCGACAACGACCCGAAGGGAGCGGTGATGGTCATACGGCCTCTTCGGGTTCCGCATGGTGGTTCGGTGGGATCACCGGGCGGGCATACCCGGCACCGCGACGCGGTCGACCCTTGCTTAGGCGCATATGCACGCTTTACACAAGCGCGTCGTCCGCAGACCCCGTGACCCATTCCTCGAGGACTTTTCGCGATGGACCGTCCGGCACCGGTGTCACCGTGCCACTGCCTCGCCCTTCGCCAGGCGTCGCGCCGGCTGACTCAGCATTACGACCAGCATCTCGCGCCGACCGGCCTGCGCACCAGCCAGTACGGTCTGTTGCGCGGTCTCGGCCGTGTCGGGCCGATCTCCATCAACGGCTTTGCCGACATCATGGTGATGGACCGCACCACGATGGGCCGTGCCCTGCATCCGCTCACCCGGGACGGTCTCATCGTCGCCGGTCCGGGACGGGACGGCCGCACGCGCTCACTCACCCTCACGGAGGCCGGCCAAAAACGCGTCGAGGAGGCGCGGCCTTTCTGGGAGCGGGCACAACGGACGTTCGAGGAACGCTACGGAGCGGTGCCGGCGGACGACCTGCGCCGGGCGGCCGAGCGGCTCGCCCTGTCGGTCTGATTGGGTGTCGCTGGGACCCAATGGCGCGTCCGAATCCTAAAGGAAATCCGTGGGGCGTCCCGCGGCCACCACCAGCATCTTGCCGTCGGCGAAGGTGCGGGCACCGGCGCGGCGGATGTCCGCCTGGGTCACGTTCGTCACCATCTCGTTGCGGCGGGCGAAGTAATCCATCCCCAGCCCCTCGAAGGAGATCTGCACGAGCTGGTGCGCGATCTTGGTCGAGGTGTCGAAGCCGAGCGCATAGGAGCCGGTGAGGTAATCCTTGGCTTTCTGAAGCTCCTCGTCGGACGGGCCGTCGCTGATGAGCCGGCCAATCTCGTCGCCGATCACCGACAGGGCTTCGCCGACGCGCTCGTTCTTGGTGGCGGTGTAGCCCCAGGTCATGGCGCTGGCGCGGTGGCTGACGAGGGAGGTGCCGACCGAATAGGCCAGCCCACGCTTCTCGCGCACTTCCTGGAACAGGCGCGAGGTGAAGGAGCCGCCGCCGAGGATGTGGTTGAGCACATAGGCGGGGATGAAATCCGGGTCCTTCCACGGCACGCCGCCCATGCCGAAGCGCAGGACCGATTGCGGCACGTCGATATCGACGACGACGCGGCGCCCGAGCTGGCCGACCTGGGTCTGCGGCACGGCGTTCAGCGGTCCGGCCTCGTCGAGGACACCGAAGGCGCGGTTGAGGGCATCGGCCAGACGGTCGGCATCGATGGCGCCGACGGCCGCCACTTTCAGACCGCCGCGGCCGATGATCCGCCGGTGCATCGCCACGAGGTCGTCGCGGGTGATGGCCGCGATGCTCTCCGGCGTGCCGGACGAGGGACGGGCATAGGGATGGCCGGCATAGGCTTCGGCGAAGAAGCGGCGTGAAGCCATCACGCCCGGATCGTTCTGCTGGTAGCGCAGGCCGGCCAGCGTCTGGGCGCGCACGCGCTCGATGGCGTCGGGATCGAAGCGCGGCTTGGCGAGCGCCAGTGCGAGGAGGTCGATGGCCTCGTCGGCGTGCTTGACCAGCATCTTGAGGGAGCCGCCTACCGCGTCGGCGCCGGCATGGAACGACAATTCGATGGCCCGCGCGGCCAGACGCTCCTGAAAGGCGTCGGAGGAGAGGTCGCCGGCACCCTCGTCGAGGAGGCGCGCCAGCATCTGCGCCACGCCGCCCTTGCCTTCGGGATCCTGAGCCGCCCCCCCCTCGAAGGTGAAGGCGAGGGCGATCATCGGCACCACGGGCGATTCCACGTGCCAGGCCTCGATGCCGGCGGCGGCGGCCACCGGAAGCGCCAGCGTGGGGGCGTTCGCGCTGCGGGCGGTGGTATCGACCAGATTGGCTTCGACCGAGTTCATGAGAACCTCATTCTTCTTCTGGGCGCCCGGGCCGGGATCAGCGGGATCGTGCGTGAGGGTCGCCTCACGCAACGGCGGCGTCGGGATCGCGCGTCTTGGTCAGGTATCCGGTGACGGAGCGGGCGGGGATCAGGTAGCGCTCGGCGACGGCGGCGAGGCGATCCCGCGTCACGCCCTCGATGTCGGAGGGCCAGCGGCGGACCTCCTCGATGCTCTCGCCGATGGCGAGCGCCGAGCCGTAGATACGGGCCAGCGACGACTGGCTGTCGGAGGAATAGACCGTCTCGGCGACGAGCCGGGTCTTGGCCCGTTCGATGGCCTCCGGACCCAGGGCCTCGGAGGGGACGCGGCGCAGGACGCGGTCGACCTCGTCCTCCAGGCGCTCCAGGCTCACGCCCTCGGCGGGGATGGCGTAGACCGAGAAGCGCGTGTCGTCGATGGCCGAGCCCATGTACCAGGCGCCGGCATTCACGGCGACGCCGAGCTCCATCACCAGCTTGCGGTAGAGGAAGGACGTGGAGCCGCCGCCCATCACCTCGGCCAGCAGTTCCAGGGCGTGGCACTCGCCGTCGCGGGCGGTCATGCAGGAGGGGGTGAGATAGAGCCGCTGCAGGGTCGGCTGTTCCACCTTCGGATCGACGACGCTGAGGCGGCGGAGCGCGCGGGGCTCGGGCTCCTTGGCGCGCACCCGCACCGGCCGGGCGCCGCGCGGCGTCACGAGCCCGTAGGTGTCGTCGGCGAGCCGCCGGACCTCGTCGGGCGTCACGTCGCCGGCCACGACCAGGATGGCGTTCTCAGGGGTGTAGAAGCGGTTGTAATAGTCGAGGGCGTGGGTGCGGTTGAGATCCTCGATTTCGTGCATCCAGCCGATGATCGGCGTGCCGTAGGGGTGATGCACGAACAGCGAGGCGGCCATGGCCTCGGAGAGCTGGGCCGAGGGGTCGGTCTCCACCCGCATGCGGCGCTCTTCCAGCACCACGTCGCGCTCCGGCGCCACCACGGCATCCTCGAGGACGAGACCGGTCATGCGGTCGGCCTCGAACTCCATCATGGTCTTGAGATGGTCGCGGGCGACGCGCTGGAAATAGGCAGTGTAATCGTAGGAGGTGAAGGCGTTCTCCTGGCCGCCGAGGCCGGACACGGCCTGTGAGAAGGCGCCGACCGGATGCTTCTCCGTGCCCTTGAACATCAGGTGTTCGAGAAAATGCGCGATGCCGGACTGCCCGATCGGATCGTCGGCCGAACCGTTGCGGTACCACACCATGTGCGTCACCACCGGCGCGCGGTGATCGGGCACCACGACGACATCGAGGCCGTTATCGAGGGCGAAGGCGGAGACTTCGGGGCCACCGGCCTCGGACCGCCCGAACGGCGCGGCCTCGGCCCGGCCGGCATGGCCGTAGCGGCGGTTGAGCGAGAACCCGGGCGTATCCTTCCGCAACAGATGCATCGTCTTTTCCTTGATACGTCGGCCATGCGTGACCGCCCGTCATGAACGCAATGCCCCTAGCGGACGCCTCGGATGCCACGAATCCGCAGGCCGAGGTCAGGGCAAATCCCGTACCGATACCCTTCGGGCGCCGGGGGTGGGTGCGGGATCCAGCGGGACGGGGCCATCTCCACTACGAGCGACGGGACCGTCCGCGGGCTCCTCGCGGAACTCGGCTAGCGACCCCGGATGTAGGCACCCGGATCGGCTTCCTCACGCTCGCGCGAGGGATTGTTGATGGGGTCGCTGTTGTTGCGGGCGACCGCCTTCGGGGCCTTGCGGTACCCGTTCGGCGGGTCGGTGAGGGTATCGCGATCGGGCTCGGCGAGAATGGGCTGGGCCTTGTCCTCACGCTTGCCGAAGATGTCGAAGGGGCTCCAGATCGAAGACGAGGCGCCGTCGCTCTCGGGACGGCCCGGCTCGGTGCGCACGCTGGCATCGGCGCGTCGGCCGCCGCGCATCTCGTCGAGCGAAAGCGTCATGTTGTTGTCGTTCATCCGCCCCTGCGCTCCGCGGGAGATCGGCTTCTTCGCGTCGGCGAGTTCACGGTCGCGCTGGACGATCTCGGGATCCTTGGGCCATTGCGGCGTGGCAGTGGCGGCACGCGGCGGCGGCAACGCCTTGCCGTCGAGCTTGGGCGGCATCACCAGGGGCGCCCGCTCACGATAGGTGATGGCCGGCTTCTCGGGCTCGATCAGGCCGATGCTGCTCAGGGTGTCGCGCATGAACACGCCCTGCTGCGCCTGGGCGCCGCTCGCCGCGAGAAGTCCGGTAAAGCCGAGAATGAACCCGCGATGCCCGATCATGCTGCCCCCAAATTGCGCCGGCCCGCAGAGTGCGCCAGCTCGAATGCGTGCCTGCCCGGAACGTGCTGGCGCGTGTCGGTGTCGGTCGATGCCGGTCTTGCCCTCGTGGCCTGACGGCGGTTTCAGGCGAACGTATGGCGCCTTGACCGCAGCGCACCAGCCTCCCGGCCACAACGATCCGCAATGTGGTTTACGGATCACAGCCGCACGAATCTTCAGGGGCCGCCCGGAGGGGCTTCGTCCCGAGGGTGCCGGACCGGGATCAGACTGTCGATGAGGAGGCCGACGACACCGGCGACGATGGCCGCGTCGGCGATGTTGAACACGTACCAGGACCATGCGCCCGCATGGAGGTGGACGAAGTCGAACACCGCGCCGTAGGCTGCCCGGTCGATGGCGTTGCCGATCGCCCCGCCCGCGATGAGCCCGAGGGCAGCCGCCAGAAGCGACGACGAGGCGCGACGCATCCAGGCGATCATCCCGATCGATGCCGCCACGGACACCGCCACCAGGATCCAGCGGCCTAGGCCGCCCTCCTGCTGGAACAGGCCATAGGAGATGCCGCGATTCCAGACGACGACGACATCCGCGAAGGCGGTCAGATGCCACGGCTGCGTCAGCACCAGATCGGTGCCGAAATAGAGCCAGAGCTTGGAGGCCTGATCGAGGACGAGGGTGGCGAGGAGGATGACGAGGCCGAGGCGGAAGGGGGGCATGCCGGCGCCTTCCCCTCCCCCCGAGTGGGGGGAGGGGAGGCCCGTGTCGGATCGCGAAGCGTTCACGCCACGCCCGACGCGGCGTGCAGCGCGTCCCATTCCCGCAGCGCCTGGGCGTCGCGGGGTGTCACGTCCGGGTAATCGGGATCGGAGCCGACCGTCTCGGAGACGCGCCACGACCGGGCACATTTGCGGCCCTTGGCCGGTCCGGAGACCACCGCCACGCCGCGCACCTCATCGATGCGGAAGGCCTCGTCCGGCCCCTCCCCGTCGACGATCGTGATGCCGGAGGTGATGCAGACTTCCGAGAAATCGATCCCGTCGAGGGCGGAGAGCAGATCGGAATCGGAGACGAAGACGGTCGGTGCCGCCTCGAGGCTGGCGCCGATGCGCTTGGCCGCGCGCTCGATCTCCAGGGCGCCGGTGACCACGCGGCGCACCCGGCGGATCTTCTGCCAGCGCTCCGCGAGGGCGGCATTTCGCCAGGAGGCGGGAGTCTCGGGCAGCGTCTCGAGATGGACCGAGCCGACATCCGATGGGTAACGGTCGAGCCAGGCTTCCTCCGCCGTGAAGGCGAGGACGGGGGCGAGCCAGATCGTCACCCGGCGGAAGGTCTCGTCGATGACCTGCAGCGCGGCGCGCCGGACCTGCGAGGAGATCGGGTCGCAGTAGAGCGCGTCTTTCCTCACGTCGAAATAGAAAGCCGAGAGATCGCCGGTCATGAAGCCGTTGAGGAGCGCCACCACCCGCTTGGTGTCGAAAGTGGCGTAGGCCTCGCGGATCTCGCCGTCGAGTTCGCAGAGGCGATGCAGGATCAGCCGCTCCAGCTCGGGCAAGTCGGCATGGGGCACGGGTTCGCCCGCCTCGAAATGCGCCAGCGAGCCGAGCATCCAGCGCAGCGAATTGCGCAGCTTGCGGTAGGTCTCGGCGAAGGTCTTGATGATCTCCGGGCCGATGCGCAGGTCGTCGGCGTAATCGGAGGCCGCCACCCAGAGGCGCAGGATGTCGGCGCCCGAATCCTTGATGACGCTCTGCGGCGCGACGACGTTGCCCTTCGACTTCGACATCTTCAGACCCTTGGGGTCGAGGACGAACCCGTGGGTGAGCACGATGTCGTAGGGCGCGCGTCCCCGTGTGCCGGCGGATTCCAGAAGCGACGACTGGAACCAGCCGCGATGCTGGTCGGAGCCTTCGAGATACATCACCGTGTCCCGGCCGCCGTCGCGTTTGCGCACCACGCCGGAGAGGCCGGGGAACTGGTCTGGGTCGTCGAGAACGAAAGCGTGGGTCGAGCCCGAATCGAACCAGACGTCGAGGACGTCGGTCACCTTCTCGAATTCCGCCGGGTCGTGATCCGGCGCGAGGAAGCGGGCGCCGTCCCGGTCGGTGAACCAGGCGTCGGCGCCTTCGGCCAGGAAGGCTTCGGCGATGCGGGCATTCACGGCCTCGTCGCGCAGGACCTCGCTGGTGCCCTTCTTCACGAAGACGGTGATCGGCACGCCCCAGGCGCGCTGGCGCGACACCACCCAGTCGGGCCGATTGGCGACCATGCCGTTGATGCGGTTCTTGCCCTGTGACGGTACCCACCGCGTCTCGTCGATGGATGTGAGCGCCACCTCGCGCAGCGTCCTCTCACCGAGGGACTCCACCGGCTTGTCCAGCGCGATGAACCATTGCGGCGTGTTGCGGAAGATCACCGGCTTCTTCGAGCGCCAGGAGTGCGGGTAGCTGTGCTTGAGCGTGCCGCGCGCCACCAGGGTGCCGGCCTCCGTCAGGGCGGCGATCACCGCCTTGTTGGCGTCGCCCTTGTCGCCCTTCGGCGTCAGGACGAGTTTTCCCGTGAAACCGGGGGCCTCCTCGGTGAGCGCCCCATCGGCATCGACGGTGTAGGGGATGCGGGTGTCGATGCCGCGATGGGTGAGCGCGCGGCCATTGGCCATCCACACCTCGAAATCTTCGCGGCCATGGCCCGGCGCCGTATGGACGAAGCCGGTGCCGGCCTCGTCGGTGACGTGGTCGCCCTCGAGAAGCGGAACCTGGAAGTCGTAGCCGGCGGTGTGGCCAGCGAGCGGATGCGAGAGGGTCAGGCCGGCAAGCTCTGAGGCCGACACGTCACGGACACGCTCGAACGCCTCCACGCGGGCCGAGGCGAAGACCCCGGCGGCCAGGGTATCGGCGAGGAGGTAGGTGTCGCCGGTCTTGGCCCAATTGTCCTCGGCCGCCGCGGTGACGCGGTAGAGGCCGTAGGCCACCCGCTTCGAATAGGCCACGGCACGGTTGCCCGGCATGGTCCAGGGCGTGGTCGTCCAGATCACGATGCGCGAAGCGGCCAGATCATCCGGTGCCCCAGCGGTGATCCGGAACGCCGCGAAGATCGTGTCGCTGACATGATCCTCGTACTCGACCTCGGCTTCCGCCAAAGCGGTCTTCTCCACCACCGACCACATCACCGGCTTCGAGCCGCGATAGAGCTGGCCGGTCATGGAGAAGGTCATGAGTTCGCGCGCGATCGTGGCCTCCGCCGGGAAGGTCATGGTCGCGTAGGGGTGGTCCCAGTCGCCGGTGACGCCGAGGCGCTTGAACTCGGTCCGCTGCGTATCGAGCCACTGGCCGGCGAAGGCCCTGCACTCCTGGCGGAATTCGAGGACCGGTACGTCGTCCTTGTTGCGGCCCTTGGCGCGGTACTGCTCCTCGATCTTCCACTCGATCGGCAGGCCGTGGCAGTCCCAGCCCGGCACGTAATTGGCGTCGTAGCCGAGCGCGCCCTGGGAGCGGACGATGACGTCCTTCAGGATCTTGTTGAGCGCCGTGCCGATATGGATGTTGCCGTTGGCGTAGGGCGGACCATCGTGGAGCACGAATTTCGGGCGTCCGGCGGCCTTCACCCTGATACGGCCGTAGAGGTCGATGGCGGCCCAGCGCTCCAGGAGGAGGGGCTCGCGCACCGGCAGGCCGGCCCGCATGGGGAACTCGGTCTTGGGCAGGAACAGGGTCTGCGAATAGTCGCGGGTGGGCAGGCCGGCGTCGGGGGCTGTCGAATCGGTCATGGGGTCTTCTGCGAAACGGTGCGCTGATCTTCAGGACGGTCGGCGTCTGGCCGATGTCGGCGAACGGTGGCGGCGCGGCCGCCCTCCCGGCTCCCGCTCGGGCCGCCGCAGCGGCCGTCAGGCGGAGGCCGGGCTCGTAATTCGAAGGCGGCTCAGGCCGCGCGGGACGTCGAGAACGCGCATTTCCGGCTTCTAGCAGTGCCGCACGGCAGAAACCAGCAGCCGCGAGGCGATCATCCTCCCGCATCGTCCAGCCGGTCACGTGTCGGCCAGGGCCGATCGGGATTCGATGCCACCTTTTGGAAGCTCGGCCGTTATCAGCCTATGCGTGACGGCGCGCCATCCCGGTCGGGAGCGGTGCAGATCCGGACGCTGAAGGTCGATCCGGCCGCAAGACCGCGGCCGGGATTCGAAAAGACGAAGAGGAAATCCCGTCATGAAGAAGGCATTGCTTGCCGCCACCCTCGTCCTGTCCGCTTTCGCCCTGTCGGGCGCGGCAGAAGCCCAGGGCCTGCCCGGTGGCGTCCGCCGCGGCGCGGCCGAGGGTGACCGGGTCGGCGGACCGATCGGCGGCATCGTGGGCGGCGCCGTCGGCGGCGCGGTCGGGACGGTCAACGGCGCTCTCGGGATCGATCCGGGCCGTCGCGCTTACCGGACGCGCATGAACTCGCGTCGCCATTACCGTCACCGTCACCACCGCTGAGGCGCACCCTGACCGGCCCTCCCGCGACCGGGAGGGCCGGCGGTCCTGCTCGAAACGAAGCTCATCAGTTTAAGTTTGTCTTTATGCGGGTGTGACAGCTTCGGTCCTGTGATACCGAAGGGCCGTCCGCGTCATGGCAAAATGGGTTCCCCTGACGGCCCTTTTCGGGCTCGTCTGTCTCATGGTGATCCCGACGCCGGGCGTGATCGGCATCCTGATCGGGAGTGCCTGCGCCCTCGCCATTATCGTCAGCGGCATCCTTATCTTGATCGACCGGCTGGCCGGGCGCCTCGCTCTCCGGCTGGAGCGCCGGAAGCAACGACGCGCGCCCAAACGCAAGCAGGGCGTCCATGCCCATTCGGGTATAGCCCGGAAGATCTGACAGCGGACCTTGCGTCGCGGCGGACATGTCCCCGATTCGCCTGCCGAGGGTAGGAGCCGCCGAGTCTCAGTCGAGGCGATCGCTCTGGATCGGCACGACCAGCGCATCGGGCTCGTCCTCGTCGTTCTCGATATCGGCGTCGCCATCGACTTCGTGGCCGGTCACACCCGAGACGTCGGCGAGGTTGCGGGCGGCCTTGCGCAGGAGCTTGCGCAGGCGGCGTCGCTCCTTGCCGTCGAACCCATCGAGCATCTCCGCTTCGACCTCGTCCCAGAGGCGCTCGATGGCTTCCGCCTTGGCGAGGCCCGCATCGGTGAGTCGCACGCGGACGATGCGGCCATCCCCGGCCTCTGCGCGCCGCTCGACGAAGCCGAGGGCCGCAAGGCGCGAGATCGTCTTCGAGGCCGTGGGCGGCCGGACCCGAAGGGTGGCGGCGAGATCGCCCATGGTCATCGTGCCGGCGACCGCCAAAGCCTGAACCACCTGTTCCTGTCCGGCGAACAGGTCGAGGGCGGCGAGACGATCCCCCACCCGAGAGCGGTGCAGCCGCGCCGCCTGGACCAGGGCCCAGCCGACGCTCTTCGAGCCGGGGGGGCGAATACGTTTGTCGGACTTGCCCATCGTCTGTTCGGTGTCCCTGCCGGCTTTGTCGGTCTTGCCCAACTCGGACTTGGCCAACTCGGACTTGCCCGATGATATGGCCTTGCCGGACGATACCGCCCCTCGCTCTTCAGCCGAAACCATCGCCGCCCGACTCCACACCCGCAGGAGGCCGCGTTCCCGAGCCGCCGTTTGAGATCCCGGCGAAGGAGGCGGACCATGTGCGTGCAGATGGCGTCCGGCTCGTGAAGCTGAGATGACAGTCGGCTCAAATTCGCGAGGAAACCAACAGCCGGCGAAGAGATGTTCCTCCAGGCAAAGCGATCTTCGCCGGCCGAAACCAGGCCGACGACCGGTTCTGGACTGTCGTCCGGCGTCTCAGCAGGGGATCAGGCTCTGGATCTGCTGGAGGATATCTTCTCCGGTGCAGGGACGGGAAATGAAGCGGGCACCTGCGGGAATCCGCTCCGGGTCGGGGGCGGCACGGCCCGAGACGATGACGATCGGCAGGGTCGGCCGTGCCTCCGACACCGCGTTGGCGAGATCGAACCCGTTGACCTTGCCCGACAGTTCCACGTCCGTGATCAGCCCGCGGATATCCGTGCGGGCCTGTAAGATACCCAGCGCCCGCTCCGCGGAGGCGCATTGCACCGTCTCGTAGCCGCCGTCCTCGAGGACATCCCCGAGGTCCATGATCGTCAGGGCTTCATCCTCGACGAGGAGGATCACCGGCCTGTCGTCGTCCGAGCGCGTCGTCTCATTCACCACGATGCCCACCCTTCACCGTTTGACCCAACTTGATCCAACGATAAACATCCGTTCAGGTTGCAGGGTGGGAGCGGACAGATTTCAGGGCCCTGCCTCGGTGTCGGCCGATGTCCGAACCACGTGGGCCACGGCTTCGCATAAACGGTCGAGATCGTCCGGCTCGATGGTCAGGGCCGGCGTCAGGTAGACGATGTCGCCGAAGGGGCGGACCCAGACCCCCTGCTCCACGAAGCGCGCCTTGAGCGCAGCGAGATCGGGTGCGCGCGCGAACTGCACGACGCCGATGGCGCCCAGAACGCGGATGTCGGCGATGCCGGGGAGACCGCGCAGGCCGGAGAGTCCCTCTGCCAAGCGGATCTCGATGGCCCGTGCCTGTTCCAGACGCGGCTCGGTCTCGAACAGGTCGAGGCTGGCATTGGCGGCAGCGCAGGCGAGGGGATTGGCCATGAAAGTCGGGCCGTGCATCAGCGCCGCCGAGGGATCGTCGGACAGGAAGGCCTCGAAGACCGGACGCCGCGCGATCGTCGCGGCCAGCGCCATGGTGCCGCCGGTGAGTGCCTTCGACAGGCAGAGGATGTCGGGCACGATCCCGGCCTGCTCGCAGGCGAACAGGGTGCCGGTTCGGCCGAAACCGGTGAAGATCTCGTCGGCGATGAGGGGCAGGCCGTGCCGCTCGGCCGCCCGCGCCACCCGTGCCAGGGTCTCGGGGGCGTGCATCACCATGCCTCCCGCCCCCTGGACCAGGGGCTCGACGATGATCGCCGCGAGGGTATCGCCATGCTCGGCCAAGGCACGGTCGAGGGCGTCGGCCGTGGCGTCGTCGCGCGGAAGATCGCAGAAGACTTGAGTCGGCAAGTAGGCGCCGAAGCGCCGATGCATGCCCTCCTCCGGGTCGCAGACCGACATCGCTCCCATCGTGTCGCCATGGTAGCCGCCGCGGAACGCGAGGAACCGGCTGCGTCCGGCGATGCCGCGGTTGAGCCACATCTGCGCGGCCATCTTGAGCGCCACTTCCACCGCCACCGATCCGGAATCGGTGAAGAACACGTGGTCGAGGTCGCCCGGCGCCAGGGCGGCGAGGCGGGACGCCAGGCGCTCGGCCGGCGCATGGGTGAGCCCCCCGAACATCACATGGGGCATGGCCTCGAGCTGAGCCGCCACCGCCGCACGGATATGCGGATGGTTGTAGCCATGGACCGCGGTCCACCACGAGGCGATGCCGTCGATGAGTTCGCGCCCGTCGGCGAGCAGGATCCGCGAGCCCGAGGTGCGCACGGCCTCGAGGGGCGGCGCCGCGGTCCGCATCTGCGTATAGGGCCGCCAGAGAGAGTTTTTCGCATCCGTAGGCATTCGTGCGGGATGAGCGTGCGCGGCCGAACGGTCAAGGGAGCGAACTGCAACCCGATCTTAAAGCCGTCGGAGGCATGGTCTGCGACCCTGCCCTCCAGGCCATCGACCGGCCCTCCGGAGGGATCTCGTTGTCCGGGACTGTCCTGTGCCTGCCGAGAGACCCGAACTCATCCCCGGCCGGCTTTGGGGCACGTCGCCGCCGACCGTGGCGCTGTTCGCTCTCCTGTTCGTCATCGCCTTGCTCCCGGTGCTGACGATGCCGATCCCGGCGATGGTGGATTATCCCAACCACCTCGCCCGCATGTACATCCTCGTGCGGGACGGAACCCCGCAGGCGCACCCCTTCTACCGGGTGACCTGGGCGCTCTATCCCAACCTCGCCATGGATCTCGTCGTCCCGCTCGTCGCGCGGATCACGAGCGTCGAACTCGCGACCCGGCTGTTCCTGCTGGCGAGCCAGATCCTCACGATCACAGGGGCCATCGCTATCGAGCTCGCCGTGAAGCGCCGCTTTCAGGTGAGCGGGTTCCTCGCGTTGCTGGTGCTCTACAGCGTTCCCTTCGCCTGGGGTTTCGTGAACTTCCAGTTCGCCCTCGGCATCGCGCTGTGGGGGATCGCCTGCTGGATCGTCCTGCAGGACCGGGCCTGGCCGCTCCGGCTCGCGCTTCACACTCTCTTCGTGGCCCTGCTGTTCGGCGCCCATCTGTTCGCGCTCGGCCTTTACGGTTTCACCCTCGGCATTCACGAGCTCTGGCGTGCCCGGACCCGAAAGCCCGCCCTGCCGACGACGATGGCGCGCTTCCTCACCCTCGCCCTGCCGGCGCTCGTCGCCTTCGGGGTCATGAAGGCGACGGGGGGCGCCGTCGGCCAGGAGGGGACCGCCTGGAACGGTCGGACCAAGCTCTTGATGGCGTTCGCCACGCTGAACGGCTACGATCTTTGGCTCTCCACCGGCGGCACGGTGATCCTCGTCGGCCTCATCGGGTCCGCCGCGATGCGAGGCGCGGTCCGGCCGATTCAATCCGGGGGCTGGCTGGCGGCCGGCCTCGCGGCGCTCTTCGTCGTCCTGCCCACGCGCCTGTTCGACACGTCCTTCGTCGATCTCCGGGTGACGGTGGCAGCGCTTCTCATCGTTCCCGGCTTCATCGTGGTGTCGCCACCGAGCCGGGCCTGGGGACGACTTGCCGCTGCGGCCGTCCTGGGCGTGACCCTGGCGAACCTCGCCTCCGCCCTCACCGTCGCGGCGCTCTACCGGAGCGAGTATGCGGCGCTCGTCGCGTCCTTCGGGCAGTTGAAGCCTGGTTCCCGCGTGCTCGTGGGCCATAGCGGCAGCGGAGAGGACGCCCCCCTCGGCGACCTCTCCGATTATCCGATCTACAACGCGGCGACGCTGGCCGTCGCCTATGCGGATGCGTTCGTGCCGACGCTGTTCACCTCCATCGGCAAGCAGCCGGTGACGGTGATCGATGGCTACCGCCATCTGGCCGTCCCCTATGGCGGCCCGACGGCGATGGTGATCCTGCGCGACATCGCCGAGGGCCGGCCCCGTCTGGACGCGCCGGATTATACCCGCGCCTGGACCAAGGATTTCGACTACCTCTACGTCGTCGGCCCCTCGGCTCCGAACCCGATGCCGGGCTTCCTCGTGCCCCTGGCGGCATCCGGGCGATTCGCGCTCTACCGCATCGAGGGGCGCCGGTCCCGAAAGTGACCATGGCGCGTGCTTGACATCGCGATGGTGCGGGCTTCCTTCCCGCTCCCATGTCCGACCCCGACCGCACCACCAGCCTCGAAGCGTTCGCCCGAGACCATCTCGCCCGCCTCGACGAGACCTCCCTGCGCCGGCACCTCGTTCCCACCATGCGCGGCCCGCAGGCGGCGGCGACGCGACAGGGGCGCAGCCTCGTCTCGTTCTCCTGCAACGATTATCTCGGCCTGTCGCAGGATCCGCGCGTCATCGCGGCGGCTCAGGCCGCGACCGCCCTTTACGGGACGGGGGCCGGTGCCTCCCGTCTCGTCACCGGCAGCCACCCGCCCCTCGCCGCCCTGGAAGAGCGCCTCGCCACCCATAAGGGGACGGAAGCGGCCCTGGTTTTCGGCAGCGGCTATCTCGCCAATCTCGGCATCGTCTCCGGGCTCGCCGGCCCGCGCGACCTGATCCTCGTGGACGCGCTCGGCCATTCCTGTCTCTGGGCCGGGGCGCGGCTCTCCGGCGCGAAGGTGCTGCGGTTCGCCCATAACGACCTCGGCGATCTCGAAGCGCTCCTGACCAAGCACCGCTCCCGCCACCAGCATGCGCTGATCCTCACGGAACGCGTCTACAGCATGGACGGCGACCGGGGTCCGATCGCCGACATCCTGCATCTCGCCGACGCGCACGATGCCTGGACCCTGGTGGACGACGCCCACGGCCTCGGCGTCATCGGGAAGGACGCGCGGGCGCCCCTCGAAATGGGCACTCTGTCGAAAACGCTCGGCTCCTATGGCGGCTATCTCTGCGCCTCTCGCGCCGTGGTCGATCTGATGACGAGCCGCGCCCGCAGCTTCGTCTACACCACCGGGCTTCCCCCGGCCTCGGCCGCTGCCGCACTGGCCGCCCTCGACATCGTCGAGGCCGAGCCGGATTACGCCGCGCGTCCGCTCGCCCTCGCCCGGCGCTTCACCGCGCAACTCGGCCTACCCGGGGCGCAGAGCCCCATCGTCCCCATCCTCATCGGCGAAGCGGACGCCGCGCTCGGCCTTTCGGCCGCTCTGGAGGAGCAGGGCTATCTCGTGGTCGCCATCCGCCCGCCCACAGTCCCGGCCGGGACGGCGCGGCTGCGTGTGGCGTTCTCCGCCGCGCATACGGAGGCACAGGTGGATGGGTTGGCCGAGGCGGTGCTGGGACAATGGCCACGAACCCTCCCCCCTTTGCGGGAGAGGGTTCGCGAGACCTACGCCGCAGCGGTGGACTCGCCGCCGGCCCGCTCGCGCGCCAGCTTGACCACGCCGACCTGATCCACCTTACCGGTGCCCAGCATCGGCAGCTTGTCCAGGACCACCACTTCGGCCGGGATGGCGATCTCGGTGGCGCCCTTGGTCTTGGCGAAGGCCTGATAAGCGGGGCGGGTGGCGTCCTTGCGCTCCGTGAACAGGATCAGCCGCTCGCCCTTGCGCGCATCCGGCACCGCCGCCACCGCACTCGGCGTATCCGGCCAGAGTTCGCCCGCGATGGCCTCGATGCCGGCCAGCGACACCATCTCGCCGGCGATCTTGGCGAAGCGCTTGGCGCGGCCCTTGATCGTAACGAACCCTTCCGCGTCGATGGCGACGATGTCGCCGGTATCGTGCCAGCCGTCGGGCGGTGCCTCGAGCACGCCGGGCTTCTCCGCCCTGAGATAGCCGAGCATCACGTTCGGGCCCTTCACCGAGAGACGGCCGCCTTCCTCGATGCCGGGCACCGGTTCGAGCCGGGACTCGATTCCCGGCAGGAGCCGGCCGACGGTGCCGAAGCGGTTGAACATCGGCGTGTTGAGGGCGACCACCGGCCCGCATTCGGTAACGCCGTAGCCTTCGAGAATGCGCAGGCCGAACTTCTCGCTCCACGTCGTCCGGGTTGCCTGCTTCACCGCCTCGGCGCCGGCCACCACGTAGCGGAGCGAGCGCAGGTCGTAGGAATGGGCCGTCTTGGCGTAGCCGGAGAGGAAGGTGTCGGTGCCGAACAGGACGGTGGCGTTCGAGCCGTAGATGAGTTCCGGCACGATCCGGTAATGCAGCGGCGACGGGTAGAGATAGACCGGCACGCCGGAGACCAGGGGCAGGATCAGGCCCGCCGTCAGTCCGAAGGCGTGGAACACCGGCAGCACGTTGAAGACCTTGTCGGTCGGCCCGAAATCGATGCGGGCCGCGACCTGGGCGGTGTTCGCGAGCATGCAGCGATGGGCGAGTACCACGCCCTTGGGCGTGCCTTCCGAGCCCGACGTGAATAGGATCGCCGCCGGATCGTCGCCGCGTCGCGCCACGAGGGGTTTGCGGGGGCTGAGGAAGCCGCGGATCTTGTCGCCGGTGGTGACGCTGGCGCGCACGTCCTCAAGGTAGACGAGCTTCACCTTGCCCTGGATGGCCTCGATCAGGCCGCCGAGGCGGCCCTTCTCGATGAAGGCGCGAGAGGTGAGGATGGTGCCGACCTCCGCCGCCGAGCAGGCCGAGAGGACGTTGGCGGGGCCGGCGGAGAAGTTGATCATCGCCGGCACGCGCCCTGCGCTCGCCAGGGCGAAGAACGTCACCGCCGCGCCGTTGGCATTGGGCAGCATCAGCCCGATGGCCTTGCCCTCGGCGGCGAGCGGCATCAGCTTCCGGCCCAGGATGTTGGCGCCCATGACGAGGCGCGAATAGCTGAGCGTGCCCGTGACCGGGTCCTCCAGCGCCGTGCGGCGCCAGCCATGGTCGGCCCCCGCCTGGATCAGGGCGCTCATCACGCTGCGGTCGATGAAGGCGGTGTCGAAGACGAGATCGGACATGATGTCGTACAGCGCCGCTCCAGCCGCGCGCCGCCGGTTCTTGCCCTTGAGCGCGGGGTCGACGGTAAGCGCCACCGGCGACATCACCGTGACGATGACCTTCGGCCACCAGCGACGGCGGACCTGATTGCGGGAGAGGCGCGAGAAGGCGGTCTTCTCCAGCCCCTCGATCTTCACCGGAACCACCTTCGCCCCGGATTTCTCGGCGATGAGGCCGGCGCCGTCATAGACCTTCATCAGGCTGCCCGTGACGGTGAGGCGGCCTTCGGGGAAGATGATCAGCGTTTCGCCGTTCTTCACGGCATTGATGAGCGTGCGGGTTGCCAGCGGCCGGGTCGGGTCCAGCGGCATCGCCTTGGTCACCCGCAGGAAGGGCTTCACCCACCAGCGCTGCGCGATGCCGTGGTCGACGGCGAAGACCGGCTCCTTGTCGAGGAGCGAGAGGGCCAGCGGTGCATCCAGAAACGAGACGTGGTTGAGGGCGATGATGGCGTTGGGGCCGGCCTTCTCGACATTCTCGAGACCCCGCACTTCGAGCCGGTAGAAGGCGCGGAACAGGATCGAGAGGAAGTCGCGGAAGGCGCTCGTGGGCATCACCTTCAGCACGATCACGCCGGCGGCGAGGTTGGCGACGCCGATGAGGGTGAGGAGCGAGGCCATCGACCAGCCCGCGCCCTGCAGAGCGGCGAGCCCCAGCGCTCCGGTGACCATGAAGGCGGCGGTCAGGACATTCACCGCGCCGATGACGCGGGCGCGCTTGTCCTTGTCGGTCCAGGCCTGCACGGCGGCGAAGGAGGGCACGATGTAGAGGCCGCCCGCGATGGCGAGGCCGGCGAAGGACGCCGCCACGCGAAGGCCCGTCCCGGTGGAGAGGAAGGCGCCGGCCCCCATCACCTCGCCGGAGACCGGCGGCAGGTGCGAGACGGTCCAGGCGAGGTCGAGGGCGAACAAGCCCATGAACAGCGCGCCGATCGGCGTCGGCAGCAGGACGATGCGTCCGCTGGCGAGCCAGGAGGCCAGGGCCGAACCGACGGCGATGCCCACCGAGAAGATCGCGAGCAGCAGGGTGACCACCGTCTCCGAGCCGTTCAGGCTCTCGCGCACCAGCACCGGCAGTAGGGCGAGCACCACGGCACCCACCAGCCAGAACCAGCTGACGATGAGCGAGCCGCGCCACAGCCGGGTATCGGCGTAGAGGTCACGCAGCAGGGCCACGGTGGAGCGGGCGACGTTGGGATCGATTCTGAGCGTCGGCGCTGCCTCGCCGGTGGAGGGAATCTGTCGGGCCGAAAGCCAGCACAGGATCGCGAACACCATGATCAGGGCGCTGAAGGCCAGGGCATCGCCGCCGAGCGCGCTGGCGAAGCCGGCCACGATGGTCCCGAGCAGGATGGCCAGGAAGGTCGCCGCCTCGACCAGTGCGTTGCCCGCCGTCAGCTCGTTGCGCTTCAGGTGGTCGGGCAGGATGCCGTACTTGATCGGGCCGAACAGGGCCGCCACCGTGCCGAACAGGCCGAGCGCCACGAACAGGATCGGCACCGAGTGGAGGAAGAAGCCGATCGCGGCGGCGGCGGCGGCGAAGATCTCCGCGAATTTGAGGCGTTTGGCGATGAGTGCCTTGTCGTAGCGGTCGGCGAGTTCGCCCCCGAGACCCGACAGGATGAAGAACGGGCCGATGAAGACGGCGCCGGCCAGGGTCACCAGGATGCCCGGATGGGCGGCCTCTCCCCCGGCGCCCGCGACCTTGAACAGGATCAGGAAGACCAGGGCGTTCTTCAGGAAATTGTCGTTGAATGCCGAGAAGAATTGGCACCAGAACAGGGGCGCGAACCGGCGGGTCGTCATCAAGGTACGAAACATCAGGGTCTCCTCGGGGCGGACCATGACTGCCCACCCTGTAACGAACCGTCAAATCCGGCACGGCCGCGATTTTTGAACGTTGTGCAAAATAACTGCCGTTGTTGAAGGCGGCAACGTTGATTTTGTACGGCGTGCAATCTATGGGTCGGCGAGGTGCCGGGCGGCACGCGATGGCGGGGATGGCGTGGCGAAGGCAACGAAACCGGCACGGCGGGGCACCGGCCCACGAGGCGAGCATAACCGCGAGGAATTCGAGGCTCTGGTGACCAAGGCGGCAGAGGGGCTGGTCCGCAGGGAGGGCCTGCGCGGCCTCGGCATGCGCCGGCTCGCCTCGGTGATCGGCTACGCTCCGAACTCGATCTACAATGGTGTCGGCGATCTCGATGCTGTGGTGATGCGGGTCAACGCCCGGACCCTGGAGCGCCTGCACGCGGCCCTCACCGGCGCGATCCGTCCCGACGCCGGTCCGCGCGACAACGCCCTTGCCCTCGCCGATGCCTATCTCGCCTTCGTGGCCTCGGACCCTCAGGTCTGGAGCCTCGTCTTCGAACATTCCCTGGCACCGGACTCGACCTTTCCCGACTGGTACGCCGCCGCCCTCGCCCAGGCGACCGACCTCGTCGACGGGGTGCTCGAACCTCTGATCCCGGATGCGAGCGAGAGACGGCAGGCGGTGGCGACCCTCTGGGCCGGCCTTCACGGGCTCGCCTCCCTGTCCACCTCCAACAAGCTCGCCGTCCTGACCCCAGAGCCGCCGCGCGACCTGGCGCGGCTGCTGGTCGGGCGGTTCCTGCGGCCCTAGGAACCGCGTGTCGCAGCAAGGGAACCCGGCGTTTCCTACACTGAGGGGCGCTGGCAGCGTATATCTGTCTCTCGCGAAACTCCCGCGGAATCACCCTCTCTTCGGCTGCGGAGGCGGGCAGAGGGCTTTCCGGGGACGTGAAGCCCAGGATGAACTTCGATTGGGATCCGAGCAAGCAGGGCAAGGTTTTGGCGGAACGCGGCATCGATTTCGCCGACGCCGTCACGATCTTTGCGGGCCCCGTCCTCGTGAAGACGGACACGCGGCAGGATTACGGAGAAGTTCGTATGATCGCCATCGGACAGATGAACGAGGTTTTCGTCACGGTTGTCGACACTGATCGTGGCGATACGCGATGGATCATCACGGCTTGGCCAGCGAACCGCAAGGAGCGCGCGGAATGGCAAAGATCACACTTGAAGAAGCCTTGAAACGTCCCGTCACGGTCGATCGCGCCAGATTGGACGCGACCACCGAAGAGGATATCCGCCGCTATGTGATCGAGGACGGGTTCGACCCGGACGATCCCTCCCACCTTGATGGCGCGGCCATCGTGCTGCCTCCTCGGATGATCCGCGAGCGCCTCGGCATGACGCAGGCGACCTTCGCCGAGGTGATCGGCGCACCTCTGGCGACCCTCAAGAACTGGGAACAGGGCCGCACCATGATCCCGCCCTACGTCCGCACTCTTCTCAACATCCTGGATCGCGAGCCCGAAGCAGCCCTGCGCGCGATCATGGCGGGACGTTCCGAGGCGGCGTAGCGCAGCGAGAAAGACATTCATGGCCAAGCAGTTTCCGGCCCTCGAACAGCGCCACCTCGATTTCATCGCGCGCCAGCATATCGTCTTCACCGCCTCGGCGGCGGAGGGCACGCGGATCAACCTCTCGCCGCGCGGCACCGATACGTTCCGGATCATCGACCCGAACACCATCGTCTATCTCGACCGTACCGGAAGCGGCAACGAGACCGCTGCGCATCTGCGCGCGGATGGACGGCTGACGGTGATGTTCTGCGCCTTCGAAGGCGCGCCGACGATCCTGCGGCTCTACGGGCACGGAGAGGTTTTGGCGCGCGGCAGCGACGCCTATGCCGGTCTGCTGGCAGGCGCGTATGACGGACAGGAGCCGCCCGGAGCGCGTCAGATGGTGCGTCTCGTCATCGATCTCGTGCAGACCTCCTGCGGCTTCGGCCTGCCCGTGTTCGATTACCGCGAGGAGCGTCCCACCCTCGACCGCTGGGCCGAGGCCAAGACGGAGGCCGAACTCGACGCCTATCGTCGCCAGAAGAACGCCCGCAGCATGGACGGACTGCCCACGGGGCTGTTCGCCGACGAGGACGTGGCGGGCTAATATCGCGCGGCGTCAATCCCGGCTCGCGCACCGTCTCCTCGCATTCCCTCCCCTCCCCCGGCCGGCTGGAGCGCCAGCGGAAGGCGAGACGGGGGCGGGCGCAGGAAGACGCAAAGCGTCCGTCGTCTCAGCGGGCGTTGGGCAGGTGGACCTTCACCGCGCCGCGTCCGTCGGCCTTGAGCGGCGCACCCCATTGCGTCGCCTCGATCCCCGCCTGCCCCCAGCCGGTGGCCAGGGAGATCGTGAGCGGCAACAGCATCGCGCCGCCCGGAACGGGGGCGAGCCGTACGCGGATGTCGTCGTTCTCGGCCATGCGGCGCACGCTGCTGCCATTGGGGCGGTGGCCCGAAATCGGCACCCAGCGCGCCCGGCAATCGAGGGCCGGGCCGCGATAGGGGCCTTCCTGGACCGTCACCAGCACCCCGCGCGATAGAACGATATCCGCCCGGGCCACCCCGTTGAAGACCGGGATGCGGCGCTCGCAGAGGGCGACGTCGAGGGGCGCCGCGCCGAAAGGGATCGCCAGCATGGTCAGGGGATCGACGACACCCACCTTGTCCTGCGGCGCCACCGGGATCCGGTCGGGCGTCGGAGTCGGAGGCGGCTCCACGCTCTCGTCATGCGCGCGTCCGCCCGACAGAACCATGGAGACCCGGACCGGCTTTCGTCCATAGAGACTCTCGGATCGGAACGTGCCGGTGAGCGCTCCGCTCCGCGACCGTTCCCCCGATGCCGACGCCGTCCCCGATCCCTCGAAGAAGACACCGACAAGGCCGCGCAGGCCCGCCTTCAGATCGTAGGCATAGCGCCCACCCGCCTGATCGACGGCGAGGGTGGCCTCGCCGACGGGAAGGTCGAGGAACGACAGGCGATAGGTGATGGAGAAGCGTTGAGGCTCGGGGGCGGCCGAAGCGGGGGCCGGCACGGCGAGGGCCAGAAGCGCTGCGCCGATCACCGCAATGGAGCGCGTCTCCCAAGCATCATTGGACGAGGCGACCATGCGCTGCCCTCCTGCATGCCGTCATCCCTTAAGAGATGCCGCCACGTGTGCTGGTGCGGACCGGCACCTGCCGGGTGATCGTCGCATTCGAGAACCGGACGGCAGGCGCGCTTTGCGCTTCCCTTCAGTTCTCACCCGTCTCCATCTGCCGATACACCCGCCCATGCTCGCAATAGCCGGCGACGATGCGGGTCATCATCGCGCGCTTGTCCGCGTCGAGGGGGCCGAGGATGCGGGCGGGGCGGCCGCCCCAGAGATGGCCGCTCTCGAGGAGCTGGCCCGGATCGGTGGTGGAGCCGCCGGCGAGCAACGCGTCGTCGGCCACCACGGTGCCGGGGGCGAGCACGCAGCCGATGCCGATGAGGCTGCGCGCGCCGATCCGGCAATCGGCCATCCGCACGTTGTGCGCGATCGTGGTGTCGCGACCGATGACGACGCCCTCGGCCCGCGCTCGGATGACGGTGTTGTCCTGGATATTGGTGTCGGCGCCGACGAGGATGGGGCCGACCTCCGCATGCAGGTCGCAGGAGAACAATACGCTCGACCCAGCGCCGAGGGCGATGCGGCCGCGCAGGCGCGCGGTGCTGGCGACGTAGACACTCGGATCGACGTCGATCTCGTCGCCGGCGACGGGCGACGGGGTATCCCCCGTGGCCTCGCGCACGCGCTCGGCCCGCTCGGCGATCTCGGCTGCGGTGACGGGACGCTGGGGTTTCGCCGGGCTGCCGGCATAGGCGAAGCCCGCGGCGAGGTGCGAGCGCGGGAAGACGGTGGCCCCGGCCTCGATGAGCACTCCGTCCTCCACGGTGGCGCCGTCGAGGACGATGACGTCGTCCTCTATCACCACGTCGGACCCCACCGTGCAGGCATGGACCACGGCGTTGCGGCCCACCGTCACCCGGTCACCGACGAGGGTGGGATGCGAATCGGTGGCGATGTGGAGCGTCGAGCGATGGCCGAGCCAGAAGCGCTCACCGACGGTCACCGCCTCGCCGTCGGCACGGATCACGCTGTCGTCGCCGAGCCAGGCCTGGGCACCGATCGTCGCGGCGCCGATGACCGTGCTTCCGCGCCCGCACCAGACCGGACGGGCCGAGAAGACCGGCAGGACGCCGTCATGGGGCAGGATCAACTCAGGCGTCACGCGAGGGGAATTCCTTCGAAGCCGATGGCGTGGACCGGCTATGGGACCGGCGGGGCATGGAACCCATGCCGGTCGAGTGGTAAGGCCGGACGCCGGAATGGTGTTGCCGGAACGACGCGCGACAGCGTGGAACCACCGCGCGGACTTTGCAATGTCGCGCATCCCTTAAGGGGGATCAAACCCGGTCGCGAGGGCTTTCGCGCCGATGCGTCAAGGAATCGACGGATGTCAGCAGGCGAGACGACGGCGAACGATCGGGGCGCAGCCGCGATCAGCATCCAGAGCGCGCCCTTCGACGTGGCCGCCGAGATGGCCGCGCTGAGCGGTACGCTTCAAGGCAGGACCGGGGCGATCGTCACCTTCACCGGCCTGTGCCGCGACGAGGGCGGGCGCCTGACCGGACTCGAACTCGAACACTATCCCGGCATGGCCGAGGCGGAGATCGGCCGGGTGGTGGAGGCGGCGCAGGACCGCTGGCCGCTCCAGGCGGTGCGGGTGATCCACCGACACGGCCTCGTCGCGCCGGGCGACGGCATCGTTCTCGTGGTGACGGCGGCAAGTCACCGCGTGGCCGCTTTCGAGGCGGCGAGCTTCCTCATGGACTATCTCAAGACGAAGGCCCCGTTCTGGAAGCGCGAGCATCTGGCCGACGGCACCATGGGGGGCTGGGTCGAAGCCACGGGCGCCGACGACGAGGCCGCGTCACGCTGGGCGTGAGGTCGGACCGGCGGCGATTCGCCTCCGGTCCGTCCACAGAGGAGGGCGCGCCTCAGCCCGTTCGCCCCTTGCCTGTGACGGGTTTCGCGCGCCCGTTCGCACCGCGCTTCGGTAGACCGCGCGAGGGGACGGGCAGATGCAGCAGGGTACGCCGATCAAGGACGAGCCGGGTCCGCACCCCGCCAACTGGTCGCCGGCGGCCTCGGGAATCGCGGTGGTGGCGTTCATCGCCCTGCTGATCCTCGCCTGGACCGCCGCCTCGACCCTGCTCCTGATCTTCGCGGGAATCCTGCTCGGGGTCTTCCTCGATGGGCTGACGCGCTTGCTCGGCCAGGTGATCGGGCTCGGTCGCGGGCTCCGGCTCACCATCGTCAGCCTGATCCTCGGCGGGCTCACCCTCGGCTTCCTCGCCTTCGGCGGGGCGACGGTGGTGCAGCAGGGCAGGGAACTCGGCCAGACCGTCACGAAACAGGCCGGGTCTGTCCGTGACCGCCTGAAGGAATACGGGATCGATCTGCCGGCCTTCTCCGCACCGGAGCCGACGTCGGGCGATCAGGGCCCCGACAAAGCCAAGGACACCGAGACCGACAAGGAGAAGAAGGCCGGGGGCCTCGGCGGCCTCGCCTCGGGGGCGATCAAGAGCCCCGGTTCCCTCCTCTCGGATGCCGGCAGCATGCTCGGACCGGCGGCCGCCGTCGTCACCGGGCTGTTCAGCGCGCTGGGCAACGTCCTGGTGATCGTGTTCCTCGGCCTCGCCTGCGCGGCCGATCCCGCCAGCTACCGTGACGGCGCCGTCCGGTTCGTACCGCCCCGTTACCGTCCCCGCGCCACCGCTCTCCTCGACGGCATGGGCGAGACGCTGCGGCATTGGCTGTTCGGCCAGCTCATCACCATGGCGGTGATCTTCGTCTGCATCTGGGCGGGTTTGAGCTTCCTCGGTATCGGAGGTGCCCTCATCCTCGGCCTGCAGGCGGGACTCCTCGCCTTCATCCCCACGATCGGCCCGCTGATCGCCGGCGTCATCATCGTGCTGGCGGGCCTCGCCTCCGGCACCAATGCGGCGCTCGGCGCCTTCGGTGTCTACCTCGTGGTACAATGCCTGGAGAGCTACGGGCTGACGCCCTTCATCCAGAAGCGGGCTTTGGACATCCCGCCGGCCACCATCTTCGCCGGCCAGCTCGTGCTCGGTGTGCTGTTCGGCCTTTGGGGCATCGCCCTCGCGCTGCCGCTGATGGCGGTCATCAAGGTCTTGCTGGAACAGGTCTATATCGAGGACACGCTCGACGAGGAGGCGGATGTGTAAACGCGACGCTGTCCGAACGGCCTGACGACAACAGCCGAGACGTCGAAGCGGGGCGGATGGAACAACGGTCCGCCATGGCATTCGCATTGCTGTCTTAAATGGCCATCGTCATTCAAAAGATCGCCCTCGTTCAATAATCGTAAAGCAGCGTCGGAGATCCGTGATCGAGATCGAGGCGTCTCCACCGGGAGGCTTGGAAACACCGATCAATAACACCGACGATCATCCTGCAATCTCACGTTGCGATGAGGATAGTTCTTCGAGAAATATTGCGATCATATCAAAAGTTAGGTATCTGTTGTTTCAGGTCGTCGTTCCCCTCGGCTGGGCCGTAGCTCCGACGATTGTCGTGAGCTCGCGGTTTAACAATGAATGGTGGGATACCGAGAAACCTTTGGTATGACGTTCCAAGCCAGATCAAACATTTTGGCAACGTCGGTCATTGGCACTGGGATTTCGTCGACAACACTCATTTCTGGTCGCCCGGACTCTATCCGATCCTAGGGCTTCCCAATGGCCTCATCAGGCCCGATTACACGCTTCTGTTCCGGCTCATTCATCCGGACGATTGCCCTCCGACCATGGAACCCGACCTGGTCAGGCAATCGGAAACGGTACCGCCCTCGATCTTCCGCATCGTCCGGCCGGATTCAGGAATCTGTACTGTCATGAGCCGCGTGGAGGTAACGACCACGCCCAATGGCCGGCCCTTGAGCGCGCATGGCATCCTCGCCGACATCAGCGATCCTGCCATGCTGGCCCGCGCCGAGGCAGCACAGCGGCAGCGAGACCAGGCGATCTTTCATTCCGTCCGGGCCTTCACGTCGACGGCGTACACATTTCCATTCATAAAATTCTCGCAGAAATGGCTCGACCTCGTCGGCCTTCCCGAGAGCGAGCTCCTGCAGGACCCCACACGACCGTTCGTAAAGGCCGAGGGCGTGCCATGGTCGGCGCGTATCGGGGGGATGTACGCGTCCAATCACGCCTCATACCTCCTGCCGGACCTCAGGCTGGCGAACGGCGACACCGTGAGATACCGCCTTCTCTTGGTTCCCGTGCTGAACGATGCGGGGCATATCGAAAGCTGGACTCAACTGATCGGCCCGATCCAGTTGCGGATCAGACCCTCCGGACGCCTTCGGCTCGGCCTCGAACAGCACCTCGAATCCGGTCATGTCCGTGCGGCGCGCGCATTGCTCGACTGGTCGATGGCGGATCTGAGCGGAGCTTCGGGAGTGTCGCTTTCGACGATCCGGCGGCTCGAAGGCTCCATTGCCTCCGTCTCGGTCGCCAACCGCAATCAGGTGATCGGCGCTCTGCGCAGCGCAGGTATCGTGTTCTCGCTCATGGATGGGGCGACGATCGCGGTCAGCAAGGGGAGGCAGATCGCCGGATGAAACATGGCCGGAACGGCGCGGTGGCCCGTTCAGGCGGGCGCTGTACCGGATTCGGCCGGGTCGTCCATGAGGGGGTGGAGATCGCGGACCATGCTCTTCAGGCGCTCGTCGAGGACATGCGTGTAGATCTGGGTCGTCGAGATGTCGGCATGGCCCAGGAGCTCCTGCACGATCCTGAGATCGGCCCCGTTCTGCAGGAGATGGCTGGCGAAGGCGTGGCGCAACACGTGCGGACTCACGCGGTCCTCGCGGATCCCGGCCGCCGCCGCCGCAATCTTGAGGTCGCGGGCGAAAGCCTGCCGGGTCAGGTGACCGCTCTCGCTGTCGGAGGGGAACAGGAAGGGACCGTCGCCGGTGAGATGAGTCAGGTGCTCGCGCATGGCGGCGCGCGCGAGATCGGTGAGCGGCACCAGCCGCTCGCGCCCGCCCTTGCCCTTCACCACGAGGTAGCGCTGCTTCGTGGTGGCGGCCGCGCGCGGCAGGGCGACGAGTTCCGAGACGCGCAGGCCGGTGGCGTAGAGGGTTTCCAGCAGACACAGCATCCGGACCGCGCGTCGCCGCTCGCCCGGCGTCTCCTCGGCCGGCGTCGCCACGGCCCGCTCGCGGGCGGTGCGCAAAAGGTCGTCGACCTCGGTCACCGACAGCACCTTGGGCAGGGTGCGCCCCCTGCGCGGGCCGCCCACCGGCGCGCTCGGATCGGTCTCGGCGAGGCCTTCGGCGTACAGGAACTTGTGGAAGCCGCGAATGCAGGACAGCCGGCGCGCGGCGGAGGAGGCCTTCAGTCCCTGGGTCTCGAGATCCGCCAGATAGGCGCGGACCTCGCCCGCATCGGTATCGAGCGGATCACGTCCCGAGGCGGACAGGGCCGCGAGGTAATGGTCGAGGTCGCGGCGATAGGCGGCGAGCGTGTTGGCGGCGGCGCCACGCTCGGCTGACAGCATTTCGAGATAGGCGACGATGAGGTCCGGACCTTCGGCGCCCGCCACGTCACCAGTCACCTCGTCAGCCTTCTCCGACCCCGTCACCGGCCGGGCGGCTGCAGCTTCGCCGAGGGAATGCTGACGCTCATTTCCCGAGGCGTGGGCTGAACGAAGGTGGCGAGCGAGAACATGCCCGCGAAGACCAGTCCACCGAGGATGGCGAGCGTGGCGAGAAAACGAAACAGGGTCGGCACTCGGACGAACCTCGGTCGGAGGGAACTCTGCGAAAATGAACGGCGTCGGTCGGCCAGCAGATCATTGAGCAGCCAAGCCAAGGGTTTGCACCATGCCGGGCGCGCGATGGCAAGGACTTCGGAGCCACACGGAGCGCCGCAAGGGATTCATGGCTGCCGAGCGGCGATCGGCCTCACCGGTCCGGGAGGCTTCGCGGGAGGAGGAAACCTGCCCGAAAGAAACCCGACCCGGGAAGAATCGCGTCGCGCCTTACGGCCTCGCTTCGCCCGGCGGATGAAACGCGCTAGGATCGCGTGAAGACGTGTATCAAGATTTTAACAATGACCGAGACCGAGACCGAGCCATCGGGAGGCGACATCGCCGCCGATCCCATCGAAGTCAGGCTCCGCCGTGCCCTCGGCGCGCGCTCGATCGTGCTCGTCGGTCTCATGGGCGCCGGCAAGAGCACGGTGGGGCGGCGCCTGGCGACGCGCCTCGGGCTGATGTTCAAGGATGCCGACAACGAGATCGAAGCGGCGGCCCATCTCACGATCCCGGACATCTTCGCCATCTACGGCGAGCCGAGCTTTCGTGAGGGAGAGGAGCGCGTCATCGCCCGGCTCATCCGCGAAGGGCCGCTGGTGCTGGCCACCGGTGGAGGCGCCTTCATGCGCGAGGCGACCCGGGCGCGGATCGCGCAAGGCGGCGTCTCGGTCTGGCTGAAGGCGGAGCTCGACGTGCTGATGCGCCGCGTCCGCAAGCGCGGCAATCGCCCCCTGCTCCAGACCGACGACCCGGAGGAGACGATGCGGCAATTGATGGAGATCCGGCATCCCGTCTATGGCAGTGCCGACGTGATGATCCCCTCGCGCGACGTCTCGCACGACCGCGTGGTGGAGGACGTGATGGAAGCTCTCGATGCCTATCTCAACGGCCCCTCGAACCAAGGCGTCGCCGCGCAGTGAGTGACGGACAGACGGTCCACGTCCCCCTCGACCAGGGCCGGGACTACGACATCCATATCGGCCGCGGCCTCCTCGCCGAGGCCGGCGTCCGCGTGGCCGCCCTCGGCGCCAAAGCCGCCGCCATCGTCACCGACGAGACGGTGTCGGCGCTCTATGGCGAACGCCTTCGCGAGAGCCTGGAGGCGGCGGGCCTGCGCTCCGGCCTCGTCACCGTCGCGCCGGGCGAGGCCTCGAAGAGCTATGCGGTCTACGCCCAGGTCTGCGACGGGCTCCTCGCCCACCGGATCGAGCGCAACGACCTCGTGGTGGCCCTCGGCGGCGGCGTGGTCGGCGATCTCGCGGGCTTCGCGGCGGCGACGCTCCGGCGCGGCGTCCGCTTCGTCCAGGCACCCACGACCCTGCTCTCGCAGGTCGATTCCTCGGTGGGCGGCAAGACCGGCATCAACTCGCCCCTCGGCAAGAACCTCATCGGCGCCTTCCATCAGCCGCGCCTGGTCCTGGCCGATACCGCCACCCTCGACACCCTGTCCGAGCGCGAGATGCGCGCCGGCTACGCCGAGGTGGCGAAATACGGCCTCATCGCCGATGCGGGCTTCTTCGACTGGTGCGAGGCCAACTGGGCCGGCATCTTCTCCGGCGGCCCGGAGCGTGACGAGGCGGTGGCGATCTGCTGCCGGGCCAAGGCCGGTGTCGTGGTGCGCGACGAGCGCGAGGATGGCGAGCGCGCCCTGCTCAACCTAGGCCACACCTTCGGCCATGCCCTGGAACGGCTCACCGGCTACGAATCCGCCCGCCTCGTCCATGGCGAGGGCGTCGCCATCGGCCTGGCGCTGGCCTTCCGCTTCTCGGCTCGCCTCGGCCTCTGCCCCGGTCAGGATGCCGGCCGCGTGGCCAACCATCTGGCGCTCGCCGGCCTGCCCACCCGGCTCCAGGCCGTCCCCGGCGGATGCGGGGGCGCCGACGCCATCCTCGACGCCATGGCCCAGGACAAGAAGGTCCGCGACGGCGCCCTGACCTTCATCCTCGCCCGCGGGATCGGCCAGAGCTTCATCGCACCGGGCATCGACCGCGCCGAGGTGAAGGCTTTTCTCCAAGACGAGTTACGCGGGGCGTGACTGGATCGCCTCCCTTGCCCTGACCTCGCTTCGGGGACACCACCTGTCTCCAGGCGGCTGGGATCGGGAGCGGCCATGCCGACCTGTCGGCTCAAGATCCGGTGCCACGGCATCGCTTCGGTCGCGGGTTGGTATATGAGAGGGGCTCGCCAAGACCGGCACCGTGCCGGTGTGGCACGGCTTGATGCGACGACGGCCTGATGGACACGCATACCGACCTCTGGCTCGCCGCGAGCATCGTGGTGATGTCGCTGCTGCTCTCGGCCTTCTTCGCAGGCGCCGAGACCGCCTTCACCGCGGCGTCGCGGGCGCGGATGCTCTCCCTGGAAGATAGCGGCGACCTGCGGGCACGCGTCGTCAACCGCATCCTCGCCTCGCGCGAGCGGTTCATCGGCGCCATGCTGATCGGCTACAACATCGTCGCCATCGGCGCCTCCGCCTTCACCACCAGCGTGCTGACCACGATCTTCGGCAAGAGCGGGGTGCTCTACGCCACCGGCGTGATGTCGGTCCTCGTCATCGTCTTCGCCGAGGTGCTGCCCAAAACCCTCGCCATCAACAAGCCGGACCAGGCCGCCCTGGTGATGGCGCGGCCCGTCGCCTTCGCGGTGGCGCTCCTCGGCCCGGCGGCCATCGCGATCGAGAAGGTGGTGCGACTGATGCTGCGCCCCTTCGGCATCAGCATCGGGCAGCACCAGTCGATCCTCTCGCCCACCGAGGAAATTCGCGGACAGGTCGCCCTGCTCCACCGCGAGGGCGGCGTCGCCAAGGCCGAGCGCGACATGCTCGGCGGCCTGCTCGACCTTCACGAGTTGTCCGTCTCCGAGGTCATGGTGCACCGCACAAAGATGCGCACCATCAATGCCGATCTCCCCTCGGAGGAGATCGTGCGGGAGGTGCTGTCCTCGCCCTACACCCGCATGCCGCTCTGGCGCGGCACCTCCGAGAACATCATCGGCGTGCTCCACGCCAAGGACCTGTTGCGCGCGCTCGACGCCGCCGGAGGCGACGCCTCCGGTCTCAAGGTCGAGGCCCTGGCCCTCGAGACCTGGTTCGTGCCCGATACGACCAGCCTGCGCGACCAGCTCAAGGCCTTCCTCACCAAGAAGACCCATTTCGCCCTCGTCGTCGACGAGTACGGCGAGGTCATGGGGCTCGTGACCCTGGAGGACATCCTGGAGGAGATCGTCGGCGACATCGCCGACGAGCACGACGTCGCGGTCTCCGGGGTGCGTCCCCAGGGGGACGGCTCGGTGAATGCCGACGGCTCCGTCGCCATCCGCGATCTCAACCGCGCCATGGACTGGAACCTGCCCGACGAAGAGGCGACGACCATCGCCGGCCTCGTCATCCACGAGGCGCGGGCGATCCCCGATACCGGCACCGCCTTCAACTTCCACGGCTTCCGGTTTCAGGTCCTGCGCAAGGCGAAGAACCGCATCACCGCCCTGCGGATCACCCCGCTCGTGCCGATGATCGCGAAGAAGGACGAGATCGAGGGCTAGAGCGCTCTCCGCCGAAGTGGATACCGGTTCGGCGAAAAAGAGCGCGGCACAACAAAGGCCTGGAGATGTGCCCCGACCCAACGTGGGTCGGGCGCAGCTCTAGGCCCCCGGCAAAGCGAACGGAGAAACGCGCCTCCCTCAGCCGCGCGGCACCGGCCGCCAGCCCGGAGGCGCCATCTCGAACCCTTCGAACCGGAAGGCCGGGGAGACGGTGCAACTCACCAAGGTCCACGATCCGAGGCTCGTTGCGGTCTGCCAATGCCCCGCCGGCACCACGACCTGAGGTTGCTGGCCATGGGCTAGGTCGGGACCGAGATAGGTGGCGGTCGCATCGTGACCGTTCGGACTCGTGGTGATCACCATCGGTGCGCCGGCATGCCAGAACCAGATCTCGGAGGCATCGACCCGATGCCATTCCGAGGTCTCGCCGAGATCGAGCAGGTAGTAGATCGCGCTGCCCACCGAACGGCCATCGACCTCCGTCGGATCGCGAAACGTTTCGCGATAATGGCCGCCCTCCGGGTGGGGTTGAAGCCCCAGCTTGGCGATCACCTCGGCGGCCTTCATGTCGTCCTCCCTCGTCTCGCTATCGTTATTGGCCGGCCGGAAGGGCGCCTTGAGGCAATTGAAGGCCGCGAGGAGCCGCGCCCTCCCCCCGCCCAGCTCCCTCGGCGGCGGAGGCCTTGGGCGGGCGCGGTGATTTGGCGACGGGCTTGGGCTTCGCCTTGGCGACGGGCGCCGCCTTCACTTCCGGGGCATCGCCGCAGCGGCGATGATCGAGGCGCGCCAGGACTTCGCCGGCCTCCGAGACGATGTTGAGGAAATCCGGCAGCACCGTGAGCTGCTCGTCCCAGCGGACCGGGCCGCCTATCGTCGCCTCCAGGGCTGCGGGGCTGCCGCCCCGGCGCAGGGCCAGGAGATCGGGGCCGAAGGCGGTGGCGGCCTTGTTGCCGAGGACGACCTGCAGCACGCGGGTAGCCTCCGGCGTCAGGGGGCGAAGCGGGTTGTCGACGGTGATCGTGCCGCTCCGCGTCACCCAGAGCGAGACGGCGCCTTGGCCCTCGTAGAACGCACCCTGGCCGTTGTCGCAGACCACGATGAGCTCGGGCAGTTTCACGGGAGCGAGATTGGCCGCCGGCGTCGGCAGGGGCGCGGCCTGAGGAGCATCGGACGCCTCGGCTGGCTTGGCGACGGGTTTCGGTTTGGGCTTGGGCTTTGGTTTCGGCTTAGGCTTGGGAACCGGAGCCTCGGCCTCGCCCAATGGCGCGGCGTCCTCTTGTGTGAAACCGGGGGAGACTCCCAGCATCACGCATAAAAGAGCAACGCAGGAGACCAGCGCCAGGCGACTCCCAGTCCGCATCCTCCAAGGCCGAAACGCGGAGTTCGGGTTGCCGGAAGGACAGGACGGGATCGAAGAGATCTGCATGGCTGAGAGGGTTACCCCAGCGAGGGCCGGCTTGCATCCACTTGTGGCGCGCCACAGGAGTGCTTTCGCACAGAGGCAGGCATTGCCGCCCGGGTCGCCCTGGCCGGAACGGTCCTTGCGTCTCGTTTCGGCCCCTTGCGCCGAGGGAACGCGGAGCCGAAACCATGCGGACGGATTGGCCTTGCACGGTGGTGGCGCCGGCTCGCAAAGCGATCCATCGGTGGATGACGGGTCGTCATGCACGCATTGTCGCCGGCGCGACGCCCAACCTGTTCTAAGGCGACTCGGCTTCGGGGCCGTCCTCTTTCTTCTGTCCAGACAAGGTCGATCGATGCGCATGCTTGACCGCAGCCCAGCCAATACGGTGCCCGATCCCGGCAAGCTGGAACAGGATCTCATCGCCCTCATCGAGGATTCTCGCGAACGGTCGAGCGAGGATCCGTTCCGTAATCCCGTCCTGGCGGTGACGCTCGCGATCACCCGCCGCTTCGACCGCGACGAGATCGACGAGGACGACCTCGACGGCCTGTTCACCCGGTTACGCACACAATCCCTGGTAGCCCGGGCCGAGCGCCTGCGCGGCTATGTCGGGCTGGACCGGGACGCGCAGGCATCGGCAGACAGCACGATGCCGGCGCGCCTCGTGGCGGCGATCCCGAAAGGCACAGGGGATTTCGAGACCTTCCGCGATCTCGTGGGCCGTACCGGATTCGCCGTGGTGTTCACCGCCCACCCGACCTTCGGCATGCCGAAGGCCGTGGCGGCCCTCATCGCCGAGGCCGCGTCCCAGGACAGCGAGGCGGCGCGCCGGCCCCTGATGGAGAAGGCCGCCGCCCTCTCGACCCGGCCGGATGCGAAGATCAGCCTGGACGACGAGTTCGAGCAGGCCTGCCTCGCGGCCAATCACGGCCGCGCGGCCCTGGACAGCTTCAACGCAGCCCTGCTCGATGCGGCCCGCGCGCGCTGGCCCGACCGCTGGACGGAGCTGGTGCTCAAGCCCTTCGCCCTCGCCTCCTGGGTCGGCTGCGACACGGACGGGCGCACCGATATCGGCTGGTGGGACACCCTGCGCTACCGCCTGGAATCGAAGCGCATGCAGCTCGACCGGGTGATGCGCCACCTGCCGAACGTGCCGGCCACCAATGTGGTGCGGGACCTGACGCAGGGCGCGCTGGCGGCCGTGAACCGGCAACTCGCCGTCGCCCCGCGCCTCGGGACCAAGCCTACCCTGGAGGCGGTGCACCGCTTCGCCCTGGCGCTCATCATCGAGCGGGAGCGCGCCCAGACCGATTCCGGGCCGCTCCTGGCGGGCCTCGCCGGAGCCCTGGGCGGCGTCGAGAGCGACGAGGACAAGCGCGCCATCGCTCTCCTGCGCTCCGGCATCGCGACACACGGCCTGTCGAACGCCCTGCCGCATTTCCGGCTCAACGCCAGCCAGATCCACAACGCCGTGCGCCGGGTCATCGACCTCGAAGGGGAGCCGACGGACGCGGCGCAGCGGCGCTCGCATCTCGCCACCATCCACGCCCTCCTCAACGACGTGCATCCGGTGGCCGTGGATTTCGGCGCGCTCGCCGCCGAGCGTGCCTCGGCCGCGCGCTTGATGATGACCATCGCGCAGATCCTGAAGCACGTGGACGGCACCCATCCGGTGCGCTTCCTCATCGCCGAGACGGAGACCGGCTACACCCTTCTCGCCGCCCTCTGGCTCGCCCGGCATTACGGGATCAGCGACAAGGTCGAGATCACGCCGCTGTTCGAGACGGCGAGTGCCCTGGAACAGGGCATCCGCGTCCTCGACGATGCCCTGCGCAACCCGCATTGGCGCGCCTATCTCAAGCGCATCGGTCGCCTGACGGTGCAGTTCGGCTACTCGGATTCGGGCCGCTATGTCGGCCAGCTCGCCGCGAGTTTCTGGATCGAGCGCCTGCGCCTGCGCATCACCGACCTGATGACGCAGAACGGCCTGTCCGGCATCGAACTCGCGATCTTCGATACCCACGGCGAATCGATCGGCCGCGGCGCCCATCCGACCTCCCTGCGGGACCGCCTCGCCTATCTCGCGCCGGAGGATTCGCGGCACCGGAACCGCAAGGCCGGCATCAAGGTGCGGCTGGAATCCAGCTTCCAGGGCTCGGACGGTTACCTGATGTTCGGCACGCAAGCGCTCGCCCGCGCCACGGTGGAGCGGATCGCCGAGCACCTCTTCGCCTTCGACATCGCCGACGACGATTCCTTCGCCGACTATGTCCTGTCCGACGCGCCGGGCGCCGACGAGACCGACGACCCGATCTATGGCGAGGCGGATTTCGCCGCCGAGTTCTTCACCGTCGCCCGCCAGGACATGGAAGCCCTGGTGGACGACCCTGGCTACGCCGCATTGCTGGGCACGTTCGGCCCTAGCCTCCTCGACCGCACCGGCTCGCGTCCGGTGGCCCGCCAGACCGATAGCGGCGGCCCCAGCATGATCACCCATCCCCGCCAGATGCGGGCGATCCCCAACAACGCGATCCTGCACCAACTGGGGTACCTCGCGAATTCGCTCCACGGCCTCGGCCGGGCGGCGAGCCGCGCGCCGGATCTGTTCCGCGACATGCGCCGTGATTCGGTCCGGTTCTCGCGCGCGTTCCGCCTTGCCCAGCATGCCTCGGCGGTGGGCGACCTCGATGTGCTGCGCGCCTATATCGATACGCTCGACCCGGCCATGTGGCTGGAACGGGCACGGCGCACGCAGCGCGACGACCGGCGCGACGAACTTCTCGTCATCGCCACCGCCCTCGACCGTCTGCGCCTCGCCCCCGACCTTCGCCGCCTGTTCGGTCGCCTCACCAGCGACTGGCTGAGTTTGCAATCCGCCGCCCCGGACCTCGGCAAGATGTCGGTGAGGCTGACGATGCTCCACGCCCTGCGCCTCGCCCTGATCCACCGGATCTGGTTCCTGGCCGTGCACATTCCCGGCTTCCGCCCCCAATCGGGCATCACCCGCGAGCAGCTGATCGAGCGCTTCCTGCGCCTCGACATCGACGGCTGCCTCGCCATGCTCGACGAGATCTTCCCGATCACGCCGGACCCGACCCTCGGCCTCAATTTCGGCGAGCCCGCCGGACCGCGCGATGTCGGCACCTATGAGTCAGAGCACAAGACGATCTTCGGCCCGATCCGCCAGTCCTTCGCCCGCGTCCGCGAGCTGTCGGGCATGATCCAGCACGAGGTGGGAGCGTTCGGGTAGGGCACCGTGGATCCCGGGTTCCGCTGCGCGGCCCCGGGACAAGCGGTGTCGCTCAGGCCCCTGCGGCGCGGGGGCGCTCCCCGAAGATCGCTGTGCCGACGCGGATATGGGTGGCGCCCATCTGGATCGCCGCCGGGTAATCCGCGCTCATGCCCATGGAGAGGATGGGCAGGTTGTGGCGCTCGGCGATGCGGGCCAGGAGGGCGAAATGCGCCGATGGCGGGGCTTCGGCCGGCGGGATGCACATGAGCCCGTTGATCGCCAGACCATGGGTCTCACGACACTCGCTGAGGAGGACGTCCACCTGCGAGGGCGAGACCCCGGCCTTCTGCGGCTCGTCACCGGTATTGACCTGGACGAGCAGCTTCGGCGTGCGCCCCGTGCGCTCGATCTCCTTGGCCAGGGCCGCCGCCAGTGACAGCCGGTCGAGGCCATGGATCACATCGAACAATTCCACCGCCTCGCGGGCCTTGTTCGATTGGAGCGGCCCGACGAGATGAAGCTCCACGTCGGGAAAGCGCTCGCGCAAAGCCGGCCACTTCGCCTTCGATTCCTGAACGTAGTTCTCGCCGAAAACCCTATGCCCTGCCTCGAGAGCCGGGACGATGCCGTCCGCATCGATGAGCTTCGAGACCGCCACCAGCGAGATCGTGGCCGGGTCCCGCTCGGAATCCTGAGCCGCCTGGACGATCTTATCGCGCACGGCCTTAAGCCCGGCGACGACGGCGGCGGCGTCAGGATGGGCGTATCTCGGCGCGGTGGAGTCGGGCATGATGTCTCGCGGGCGAAGGAGGGGGGCGGGTTACGCCTGACCTATCATCCGCAACGCCGGCCGCAAGCGCCGGGCTCCACCGGTGACGGCTCTGTTGACCGGCAAACAAGCCGTGTTAGTCCGGCATCCAACCGTTCCGGCGCCGCGTGAGGCGCCTCGCCAGGCCGTCCTGGCCGTAGTCAGAGCCCGCACCATGACTTCCTCCCCCATGCCCGTTCCAGAGCGCTACAACGCCAAGGATGCCGAGCCGCGCTGGCAGGAGGCCTGGGCCGCCCAGGGTATCTACGCCACGAAGAACGACGACCCGCGCCCGAAATACTACGTGCTCGAGATGTTCCCCTACCCGTCGGGGCGCATTCATATGGGCCACGTCCGCAACTACGCCATGGGCGACGTGGTGGCCCGCTACAAGCGCGCCAAGGGCTTCGCGGTGCTGCACCCTATGGGCTGGGACGCCTTCGGCCTGCCGGCCGAGAACGCGGCGATGGAGCGCAAGGTCAACCCGCGCGACTGGACCTACGCCAACATCGCCACCATGCGCGGCCAGTTGCAGAGCATGGGCCTGTCACTGGACTGGAGCCGGGAGATCGCCACCTGCGATCCCGACTACTACAAGCACCAGCAGCGTATGTTCCTCGACTTCCTCGACAAGGGACTCGTCACCCGCCGCACGGCCAAGGTGAACTGGGACCCGGTGGACCATACCGTGCTGGCCAACGAGCAGGTCATCGACGGGCGCGGCTGGCGCTCGGGCGCGCTGGTGGAGCAGCGCGAGCTGACCCAGTGGTTCTTCAAGATCACCGATTTCGCGCAGGATCTCTACGACGCACTCGACGGCCTGGAGCGTTGGCCGGAGAAGGTCAGGGTCATGCAGAAGAACTGGATCGGCCGCTCGGAAGGGCTGGAGGTCCGCTTCGCCTTCGATTCGCGTGACGGCGAGATCAAGGTCTACACGACCCGTCCCGACACCCTGTTCGGCGCGAAGTTCCTGGCCATTGCCGCCGACCACCCGGTCGCGGCGTCCGTGGCCGCCGCGCGTCCCGAACTCCAGACCTTCATCGAGGAATGCCGTCGCACCGGCACGGCGCAGGCCGCGATCGACACGGCGGAGAAGCTCGGCTTCGACACGGGGTTGCGGGTGCGCCACCCCCTCGACCCGTCCTGGCTGCTGCCCGTCTACGTGGCGAATTTCGTCCTGATGGATTACGGCACCGGCGCCGTGTTCGGCTGCCCCGCCCACGACCAGCGCGACCTCGACTTCTCGAACAAATACGGCCTCGGCAATACGCCCGTCGTCTGTCCGGAAGGGCAGGACGCGGCGAGCTTCGTCGTCACCGACACCGCCTATGACGGCGATGGCCGCATGATCAATTCGCGCTTCCTCGACGACATGACGACGGACGAGGCCTTCCACGCCGTGGCGAACCGGCTTGAGGCCGAGATCCTAGACGGGGAGGCGGTGGCGGCGCGCAAGGTCCAGTTCCGTCTGCGAGACTGGGGCGTCTCGCGCCAGCGCTACTGGGGTTGTCCGATCCCGATCATCCATTGCGATGCCTGCGGGCCGGTCTCCGTCCCGGTCGCCGACCTTCCGGTGAAGCTGCCCGACGAGGTCTCCTTCGATACCCCCGGCAATCCGCTGGAGCGTGATCATGCCTGGCGCAACGTGCCCTGCCCGCGTTGCGGCGCTGCGGCCCGGCGTGAGACCGACACGATGGACACCTTCGTCGATTCGTCCTGGTACTACGCCCGCTTCACCGCTCCCTGGCTGCAGGACGCGCCGACCGACCGTTCGGCGGTGGATCACTGGCTGGCCGTGGACCAGTATATCGGCGGTATCGAACACGCGATCCTGCACCTGCTCTATGCCCGCTTCTTCACGCGAGCGATGCAGGCGACGGGCTGGTCCGGGGTTTCCGAGCCTTTTGCCGGGCTCTTCACGCAGGGGATGGTGGTCCACGAGACCTACAAGGACGCAGCGGGCGCATGGGTTCAGCCCGCCGATATCCGCATCACCGCCGAGGGCGGCGGGCGGCAGGCGTTTCACGTGAAAACAGATGCACCGATCTCGATCGGCTCCATCGAAAAGATGTCGAAGTCCAAGAAGAACGTGGTGGACCCGGACGACATCATCGCGAGCTACGGCGCCGATACGGCTCGCTGGTTCATGCTGTCCGATTCGCCGCCCGAGCGTGACGTGATCTGGACGGAGGATGGCGTCCAGGGCGCGGCCCGCTTCGTTCAGCGGGTCTGGCGCCTGGTCTCTCTCGCTGTGGGCGTGCCGGCAGCGAGCGGAGCGTCGGACGCTGCGCTTCGCAAGGCCGCCCACAAGGCTCTCGCCGCGGTGGAAGAGGATGTGGAGCGCCTGCGATTCAACCGTTGCGTCGCCCATATCTACACGCTGTCGAACGCTCTCGATGAGGCGGTCCGCACGGCTACGGTTTCGCGCGATGCGGCGACGGAAGCGGCGGGCATCCTCACGCAGCTGGTTGCGCCGATGATGCCGCATCTGGCCGAGGAATGCTGGTCGGCCCTCGGACGGCAGGGACTGGTCGCTCAGGCCGCATGGCCGGTGGTCGATCATGCCCTGCTGGTGGAGGACGAGATCACCCTCCCCGTTCAGCTCAACGGGAAGAAGCGTGCGGATGTCACGGTGCCGCGCACGGCCGATACCGCGACAGTGGAAGCTCTCGTCCTCGCCAATGAGGCGGTGCAGAAGGCACTCGAAGGCCGTCTCCCCCGCAAGGTCATCGTGGTGCCCGGGCGAATCGTCAATCTCGTGGTGTGAGAGCATCGAGCCTCTCTTGCCGGCCCGGCGCTTCATCCTCAGGAGGCCCAGCGGCCACCGCATTTCAGGATGCGGGGGAATGGTAGGAGGAGGAGCGACGACCATCGTCCCGCCGCAGAGGAATCGTAAAGCTTGCCGCTTATACAGGTGACGCAAGGGGCGGGATCGCCGTAAAGAGCGAGACCGGACGGAGAGCATTGCTGCGATGATGATGCATGGGCAGAGACAGGTGGTACGGTCCCGCGCGGTGAAGGTCGCGTTGGTCTCCCTCATGGCCGTCAACCTGTCGGCCTGCTTTCGTCCGCTCTATGGACCGACCGCGTCCGGCGAGCCCATGGCCGCCCTCCTTGCCTCGGTACAGGTGGACGACGTCTCCACGGCCGCGGGCCAGGAGCGGCTCGGCCATTACCTGCGCAGCGAACTCATCTTCGATCTCGACGGTTCGGGCCAGCCGTCTCCGAAACGCTACCGCCTGAAGATGCAGGGCAGCGAGTCGGTGAAGACCCCCATCGTGTCATCTCAGACCGGACGCGCCGAAGCAGGCACCCTTGTGGGGACCATCCGCTTCTCCCTCGAATCCCTGGACGGAGCGAAGATCATCACCGAGGGTGTGGCGGTGGCCACGACCACCTACGATCGCTCGATCCAGCGCTTCGCCTCCCTGCGTGCGGCCCGCGATGCTGAGATCCGTCTGGCCAAGACCCTGGCCGATCAGATCAAGACGCGGATCGCTTCCGTTCTGGTGACCAAGCCCTGACCGCCGTCAAGGCTGGCGATATCGAGGCGCTGCTGCGGCGCGGACCGGCGTCGCAGATCGCTGTCATCCTCGTCTACGGGCCGGATACCGGCCTCGTTTTCGAACGAGCCAAGCGTCTGGCCGAGAGTTTCGTCACCGATCCGTCCGACCCCTTCGCCCTGGTCAAGATCGACGGCGATGTCCTCGCGTCCGATGCGGGACGCCTCGTGGACGAAGCCGGCACGGTTGGCCTGTTCGGCGGCCAGCGCAGCATTTGGGTAAGGCCAGGAAGCCGCAACTACGCTCCGGCGGTGGATGCGGCGCTTAAGGCCGAGATCTCCGGTGCACGCATCGTGGTGGAGGCGGGAGACCTCGCCAAGAGCGCGCCCCTACGGACGCTCTGCGAAAAGTCGACTCGGGCGCTTGCCCTGCCCTGCTACGCCGATGACGAACGAGCCTTGGCCGAGCTCATCGACCGCACCCTCCAGGAGAATGGCCAGCGCATCGCCCGTGAGGCGCGCGATGTCGTGGCGATGAGTCTGGGCGGAGACCGGCGGGCGAGCCTGTCCGAGATCGAGAAACTGGCGCTCTATGCCAGGGGCCAGACCGAGATCACCTTGGACGATGTGGAGGCCGTGATCAGCGACGTCGCTGGCAGCGTCCTCAATACGCTGATCGATGCCGCCTTCGTCGGTCGCGGTGAAGAGGTCGAGCGGGATTATCGCCGCTTCCGCCACGAGGGTATGGACCCGTCGATGATGCTCGGCTCGGCCCTGCGCCATGCCCTGACACTCCTCTCCACGCGGATCACGGGGGAGGGGCAAAGTCCGAGCATGATGGTGGGCAATTGGCGCGGCCTGCATTTTCGCCGCAAGGCCATCGTCGAGGCCCAGCTAGGGCGCTGGTCTCCCGTCGCCCTCCGCCATGCGGTTCAGCTGCTCCAAGAGGCCGTGCTCGCCTGCCGCCGCGCCCAGCCCGACCTCGCCCATGCGCATGCTTCGGCGACGCTTCTGCGCATCGCGACAGAGGCCGCCCGTCGGCGCGGCTGATAATCTGCCATCCTGCGCGCGCTTGCCCGCCCATGTCCCATCGCTCGTCAGAGGCGGATCCGAGTTTCGGGAGGTCCATCGCGAAAATCGGATGCGATGGAACGTCGATGGTCGTCGCTCTCCTCGTTGACGACTCGCTCCGGTCGCGCCTAATCACCCTATGTCCCAGACGAGCTCCTCTTTCGACGTGGTCGTGGTCGGCGGCGGCCATGCCGGCGTGGAAGCGGCCGCCGCCGCCGCCCGCACCGGAGCCCGCACCGCCCTGGTCACTCACTCGGCCTCCACGATCGGCGCGATGTCGTGCAACCCGGCCATCGGCGGTCTTGGTAAGGGACATCTCGTCCGTGAGGTCGACGCCCTCGACGGATTGATGGGCCGGGTCGCCGATGCGGCCGGTATCCAGTTTCGTCTGCTTAACCGGCGCAAGGGTCCCGCCGTGCGAGGCCCCCGCACACAGGCCGACCGTAAGCTCTACGCTCGGGCGATGCAGGAGGCGGTGGCCGAGACCGCCAATCTCGTGGTGGTGGAGGGGGAGGTCGCGGATATCCTCGTCGACGCCGCACGGGTGGCAGGCGTGATCCTGGCAGACGGCCGAACCCTGGCCTGCCCGGCGGTCGTATTGACCACCGGCACGTTCTTGCGCGGACTGATCCATATGGGCGAGGTGCAGATCCCCGCCGGGCGTGTAGGGGAGGGGCCGTCCGTCGGCCTCGCTCAGACCCTGGACCGGCTGGGCTTTGCCCTGGGGCGGCTCAAGACCGGTACCCCTGCCCGCCTCGATGGCCGCACCATCGACTGGTCCGAGCTCGAGATGCAGTCGGCGGACGACGATCCCGTGCCGTTCTCGACGCTTACGGATCGGATCACCACGCCCCAGATCCAATGCGGAATCACCCGCACCACCCGTGCCGTACACGATCTCATCCGCGCCAATCTCCACCGCTCCCCGATGTATTCGGGTGGGATCAGCAGCCGTGGTCCGCGCTATTGTCCATCCATCGAGGACAAAGTAGTGCGTTTCGGAGATCGTGAGGGGCACCAGATCTTCCTGGAGCCGGAGGGGCTCGACGACCCGACAGTATATCCCAACGGGATTTCGACCGCCTTGCCGGAGAGCGTGCAGCGCGATTTGATCGCCCTGATTCCCGGCCTCGAACATGCAGCGATCGTGCGTTCGGGCTACGCCATCGAATACGATTACGTCGACCCGCGCGAACTCGACACCGGCCTTCAAGCCAAGCGCCTGCCCGGCCTTTTTCTCGCGGGGCAGATCAACGGCACCACCGGTTACGAAGAAGCGGCGGGGCAGGGGCTGGTGGCCGGCATCAATGCGGCCCGTCTCGCGGGCGGATCGCCCCTCGCCAGTTTCGACCGGGCGGAATCGTATCTCGGCGTGATGATCGACGATCTCGTGACCCATGGGGTCAGTGAGCCCTACCGCATGTTCACGTCGCGCTCGGAATATCGGTTGTCTCTCCGCGTGGACAATGCCGACGAGCGCCTGACCCCACGCGGCGCTGCCCTCGGCTGTGTCGGCTCGGTGAGGGCAGAGCATTTTGCCCACTCCCAGGGCGAACTCGAAGCAGCGAAAGCACGACTCGACGGCCTCAGCGTGACACCGGCGGCGGCGGCACGGCACGGCATCGCCCTCAATCAGGACGGCATACGCCGCAGCGCCTACCAATTGCTGTCCTATCCCGAGATCGGCTGGGACCGTCTCGCCGAGGTGTGGCCCGAGTTACGGAGCGTGTCCCCCCGCGTGGCGGACCGCCTGCGGACGGATGCGACCTATGCGGTCTATCTCGACCGGCAGAGTGCTGATATCGCGGCTCTTCGGCGAGACGAGGCCGTGGCCCTACCGATCAAGCTCGACTATGCGGCGATCCCCGGGCTGTCCAATGAGATGCAGGCCAAGCTCGAAGCCGTCCGACCAGGCACGCTGGGGCAGGCGGCGCGAATCGAGGGGGTGACCCCCGCCGCCCTTACCCTCCTCGCGGCTCATGCCCGCCGTGCCGACCGCTCCAGCCTGGCGACCGTTCATGGCCGCTAAGCAGGACGACCGGGCTCGGGTTCTCGCGCAAGCGAATGTTTCACGTGAAACAGCCGACGCGCTGGACATCTATGTCGAGCAACTCCGCCGCTGGCAGAGCGTCAAGAATCTCGTGGGACCGGCGACCCTCGCGGAGGTCTGGACCCGCCATATCGCCGATGCACTGCAGCTCCTCGATCTGGCTCCGACCGCCACCACATGGCTCGATCTCGGTTCGGGTGCGGGCATTCCCGGCCTCATCCTCGCCATCGCGGGGCGCGAACGGCCTGGCTTTCAGGTCGATCTGATCGAAAGCAATGCGCGCAAATGTGCCTTCCTCACTGAGGCTGCGCGCCTCACGAAAGCCCCGGCGCGGGTGCGTAACCTTCGCATCGAAGACTCGGTTGCCGAGCACCTCGGAATCGATGTCGTCTGCGCCCGCGCCCTGGCCCCGCTTCACCAGCTGCTCGACTGGACCGAACCGCTGTTGACAACCGGCACCACCGCCCTGTTTCCGAAGGGCCGTGATGCACAAGCGGAATTGACCGCTGCAGCGCAACGGTGGAGATTCGTTTACGATCTGGTGACGAGCCGTACTGAGTCGGAAGCGCGGATCGTCCGCGTCACCGCCCTCTCCCGCGTGGATTCATGACCATCGAACCCTCTTCCGCCTCCAGGGCAGTGCCCGAGCGGCCGCTACGCATCCTCGCCTTGGCCAACCAGAAGGGCGGCGTCGGCAAGACGACGACGGCCATCAACCTCGGTACCGCCCTCGCTGCCATTGGCGAACGCGTGCTGGTGATCGACCTCGATCCGCAGGGCAACGCCTCCACGGGACTCGGCATCGATCGTCGCTCGCGCAAGGTTTCGACCTATCATGTGCTCGCCGGGGACTCGTCCCTGGCTCAGGCCGTGGTGCCCACCGCCGTGCCTCGCCTGCTGCTCGCCCCCTCCACGATGGATCTGCTCGGCCTCGAACTCGAGATGGCGAGCTCATCGGACCGCGCCCATCGCCTCCGCAACGCCATGAGCGATATCGGCAAGGCCGGTGCGACGGAGGGCGTCACCTATGTCCTGATCGATTGCCCGCCGTCGCTGAACTTGCTGACGATCAATGCCCTCGCGGCCGCCGATGCGGTGCTCGTGCCGATGCAATGCGAGTTCTTCGCCCTCGAAGGATTGAGCCAGCTTCTGCGTACCGTGGAGCAGGTACGCACGGCGTTGAACCCCCGGCTGACGATCCAGGGTGTGGTGCTGACCATGGTGGATCCGCGCAACAACCTCTCGAACCAGGTCGCCGCCGACGTGCGGAGCTTTCTTGGCGATAAGGTCTACGAGACCACGATTCCCCGGAACGTGCGTGTGTCGGAGGCCCCGTCGCATGGCAAGCCGGTATTGCTCTACGACCTGAAATGCGCCGGCTCGCAGGCCTATCTGCGCCTGGCTTCGGAGGTGATCCAGCGCGAAGGCCGGCTGCCGGTCGCGGCCTAGGTCTCTCGTTCTTTCCTGTAAATGCGTAGCGTATCGGAGTTGAAGCAGGTGGCGATGGCGGATGATGTGGCGCGGCCCCGGCTCGGGCGTGGGCTTGCGGCCCTGATCGGTGACTTCGGTGACGACAACGGCGATGCGGGCAAACCGCAGGCACAGCGTAAGGTCGCCGTCGAGTTTCTCCGTCCCAACCCACGCAATCCGCGCCGACGCTTCCATGATGCCGAACTGGACGAACTCGCCGCGTCCATCAAGCTGCGCGGCATCATCCAACCCATCGTCGTGCGGGCGCTTGCGGGCGTTCCGGATACTTTCGAGATCGTCGCCGGTGAGCGCCGCTGGCGCGCGGCGCAGCGCGCCGGTTTGCACGAAGCCCCCATCGTCGTCGTCGAAATCGACGACCGCACGTCCCTCGAATACGCCATTCTCGAGAACGTCCAGCGCAGCGACCTCAACGCCATCGAAGAGGCGGCCGGTTACGAGCGGCTGATGAGCGAATTCCGCTATAGCCAGACGGAGCTCGCCGAGATCATCGGCAAGAGCCGCAGCCATCTCGCCAACACCCTTCGGCTATTGCAATTATCCAGCGCGATCCAAGACCGGGTCGTCGCGGGCGAGATCACGGCCGGTCATGCCCGCGCCTTGCTCGCGGTGAGGGACCCGGAAGGGGTCGCCCGGCGCATCGTCACAGAGGGCCTGTCCGTGCGTGAGGTCGAGGCCCTCGCTTCGGCGGAAGTGCCGGAGGGCGACGCACCCCGCCCAGGACGCCCTCGCAAGCCCGAGCGCGATATTCAGGTGCGCAGCCTCGAACAGGCCATGGCTCGCGCGCTCGGCGTCTCGGTCTCCCTGAAGGCCAAGGGTCAGGCCAGTGGCGAGATCCGCATCCGCTACGAGACGGCGGAGGAACTCGATGCCTTATGCAAGCGGTTCGAGGTATCCGATGGAGCGTGAAGCTCATTCGGCACCGTCATCCACACCTTCGCGGAACGCTTGACGCATCGGCACAAGGCGATTTCGGACGGAAAAGGAATCCCGGCTCGGTCTGTCCGTATCCTTATTTGCCGATACAGAATCCTGAGAACAGGCGGTCGAGCATGTCCTCAACGCCAACCCGGCCGGCAACCTCGCCCAGGGCGCGAACGGCGAGGCGTAGATCCTCGGCCAGGAGTTCCGGAAGGGCAGGGCCCGACAATACCCTGTCTAGGTGACCGCGGCAGCGGGTCAGCCCGTCGCGGTGGCGTTCGCGGGTGACGAGGGCATCGCCACCGCCGAGGGCGGCCTCCGCCCGTGCCTCAATGAGGTCGAGCAGGCGATCGATGCCCTGCCCGGTCAGCGCCGAGACCGCTATGTCGCTGCCCCCATCGCTTCCGAGATCCGCTTTCGTGCACACGAGAATGCTGCGGTCGGGTAGGGGGAGCGCTTCATCGTTCGAATTGTCGCTGGCGCGGAGAGCGAGGACGAGGTCGGCCTGCTCCATCCGCTTGCGGGTGCGGCGAATGCCTTCGGATTCCACGGGATCGGCGGTGTCACGCAGTCCCGCCGTATCGACGATGATGACTGGCAATCCGCCGAGATCGCAGCGGATTTCGATGAGATCGCGCGTCGTGCCGGGAATCGCCGAGACGATGGCGGCATCGCGTCGGCTCAGGGCGTTGAGCAGGGTCGATTTGCCAGCATTCGGCGGGCCGGACAGCACCACCACGAAACCTTCCCTCAGGCGCTCTCCCCGCCGGGCATCGGCAAGAGCCACGTCGATCTCGTCGCGGATCGCGCGGGCCTTCACATGCAGCGCAGCGTCGAGCGCCGCTTCGTCGACATCGCCTTCATCGGAGAAATCGAGAGCGGCCTCGGCTCCGGCCAGGAGATCGATCAGTCGGTCCCGCCAATCGGTGACCTTGCGACCAAGGACGCCGTCGAGTTGGCGCAGGGCCTGGCGCCGTTGGGAATCGGTTTCCGCGTCGATCAGGTCTGCTGCGCCCTCGGCGGCGGTGAGATCCATCCGCCCGTTCTCCACTGCGCGGCGGCTGAAGGCCCCCGGTTCGGCGAGGCGGCATCCGGCCTGTGCTGCGAGGGAGGCCATGACGGCGGACCGAACGGCGAGGCCGCCATGGAGGTGGAGTTCGGCCATGTCCTCGCCGGTGAACGTGGCGGGTCCTGGCATCCAAACGATGAGGGCGAAGTCGAGTACGTCGCCGCTTGCAGGGTCGCGCAGCGTGCGGAGCGACAACCGTCGGGGCGGCGGCAGGCGCCCGGCCATCGCCCCAAGGAGAAACGAGGAAGCCGGACCGCTGATGCGGATCACGGCAACAGCGGCCCGGCCGAAGCCGCTTGCCGGCGCGAAGATCGTAGTGCCGTCGCTCATGGCCGACATGCTGCCAAGTCTGGATGAAGCGGGGAGAGTACCCCCCACTCGACGACTACATTAGTCGGCAAATCGAGTGCTTTCCGGCGGAAAACATCATTCGCCGCCCTTGATGTTGTGTTCTCCGCGATCGACCTCTCTCCAAGGTCCCGGCAGGAGATGACACGAGGTCGAGAACAAGCATCCTCCCTCGCCCGGGAACACCCGTCGTCTATCGACGGGCGTCCGAGCTGGAGGGAGGACCGTTCTCAGGTGTTCATGGAATCGAAGAAGTCGTTGTTGCTCTTGGTCTGGCGCAGCTTGTCCATGAGGAACTCGATCGCGTCGGTGACGCCCATCGGGTTGAGGATGCGGCGCAGCACGTAGGTCTTCTTGAGCGAATCCGGCGGGATCAGGAGCTCTTCCTTGCGGGTGCCCGAGCGGGTGATGTCGATGGCCGGGAAGATCCGCTTGTCCGAGACCTTGCGGTCGAGAATGATCTCGGAGTTGCCGGTGCCCTTGAACTCCTCGAAGATCACCTCGTCCATGCGCGAGCCGGTGTCGATGAGGGCGGTGGCGATGATCGAGAGCGAGCCGCCTTCCTCGATGTTGCGCGCCGCGCCGAAGAAGCGCTTGGGGCGCTGGAGCGCGTTGGCGTCGACACCGCCGGTGAGCACCTTGCCGGAAGACGGCACCACGGTGTTGTAGGCGCGGCCGAGGCGGGTGATCGAATCGAGCAGGATGACCACGTCCCGGCCATGCTCCACGAGGCGCTTGGCCTTCTCGATCACCATTTCGGCGACCTGAACGTGGCGGGTGGCGGGCTCGTCGAAGGTAGAGGCGATGACCTCGCCCTTCACCGAGCGAATCATGTCGGTGACTTCCTCGGGGCGCTCGTCGATGAGCAGCACGATGAGGTAGCATTCCGGGTGGTTGATGGTGATGGACTGCGCGATGTTCTGCATCAGCACGGTCTTGCCGGTGCGCGGCGGCGCCACGATCAGGGCGCGCTGGCCCTTACCGATGGGGGCCACGATGTCGATGATGCGCGGGCTGAAGTCCTTCTTCGGCGGCGCATCGAGTTCGAGCTTGAAGCGCTGGGTCGGAAACAGCGGCGTCAGATTGTCGAAATGGACCTTGTGCTTGATCTTCTCCGGGTTCTCGAAGTTGATCGTGTTCACCTTGAGCAGGGCGAAGTAGCGTTCACCGTCCTTGGGACCGCGGATCGGTCCCTCGACGGTATCGCCGGTCCGCAGGCCGAAACGGCGGATCTGAGTGGGTGAAATATAGATGTCGTCGGGGCCCGGCAGGTAGTTCGATTCCGAAGAGCGAAGGAAGCCGAACCCATCCTGCAGCACTTCCACCGTGCCGGCGCCGATGATCTCGACCTCCTTGGCAGCGAGCTGCTTCAGGATGGAGAACATCAGCTCCTGCTTGCGCATGGTGGAGGCGTTCTCGACCTCGACTTCCTCGGCGAAGGCGATCAGGTCGGTGGGGGTCTTCGACTTCAGATCCTGAAGCTTGACCTCACGGTGCTGACCGAGATCGGCGGCGACCAATCCGACCTCGGCCGGCGGATCAACGGGATTGAGGGAATCGTTCTGTGACGTCATGGGAGAATGAGAACCGACGATGGACGAGGGTTGATCGGGCGGGACAGTCGGAGAAGCGCCGGATGCCTTGTCGGCACCTATGTCGAAGCGTCGGTAAAGACCGGCTCCGCGCATCGTCTTGAGGGAGCCTGTGGCTCTCGGATGCAACACGGCGTAAAAGGAGGGACTTCCCGCATATCGCGTTTTCGCATCCGGCTCAAGTCCCACTCGCGCGAGCGAATGACGAGCCGACCGGGGCCTTGGCGGGACGCGGTGGGGACCGACGCCTCAGCGACGCCTCAGACGCACATAGAGCGCGCCCGCGCCGCCGTGGTGGCGTGCCGCCTCCTCGAAGCCGATGACGATGCTGCGTAGTTCCGGCGAGCGCAGCCAATGAGGAACCTGACGGCGCAGGACGCCGCGCTCCGAGAACGCCTCGTCATAGCCCGACCCACCCCCCTTGCCGGTGACGACGAGGACATGGGCGTGGCCCGCCGAGCGGCAGCGCATGAGGAAGCCGACCAGGGCGCCGTGAGCCTCGGCCTGATACATTCCGTGAAGGTCGATCCGCGCCTCGACCTTGAGCGATCCGCGCCGCAGGGCGAGGCGCGCCTTGCGTTCGAGACCGGGCAGAGGCGGCGCCGTGACGACGGTCGCCGGGGCCGCGACGGGGGAGGGCGCGGGGATCGGCTTCACGATGCATTTCACCGGGGCCTTCACGCCGCCGGGCAAGGCTGGCCTCTCCGTGACTGGCTTCGTCACGGGTTTGGCGGCGAGCCCCGGCGCTTCCGGCTTTTTTCTCGGAGGAGGGGGATTCCCGGTGGCCGGAGCCTTGGCAATCGGCGTCTTGGCGATCGGCACGGTACGGCCGCGCAGCGGGGTGATCAGCCGCGCGATCTCGCCCCAGAGGAACGCATCCTCGCCCGACAAGCCGCGGGGTCTGCGCGGGAACCTCATGGAACGGGCGCCATACGCGGCTTGGGCAGCAGGACCACGAAACCGACTGCATCGCGCAGGTTGCCGGCGGCGATCCCTGCCGCTTCGCCCGTGCCGAGATAGAGGTCTCCCCGCGCCGGACCGACGATGGCCGAGCCGGTATCGGCGGCGACCACGAGACGCCCCGGCGCATCCTCCCCCGCGATCCGACCTTCGAGCCAGAACGGCGTTCCATAGCGCCACAGGGCGGAATCGACCGCGAGGCTGCGGCCCGGCGTCAGAGGTGTGCCGGCCGCTCCGGGAGGACCGAGGCTGGGATCCTCCACCTCGGCGAGGCGGAAGAAGATGTAGGAAGCGTTGGACTGCATCAACGGCTTGGCGAGGGCCGGATGGGCGCGGAGCCAGCCGGTCCAGCGGGCCAGCGTTAGGCCTTCGAGAGGCAGGTGTCCCGCCTGGACGATGAGCTTGGCCACCGAGGTGTAGGGACGGCCGTTGCGACCGTCATAGAGCACGCGCACGGCTCGCCCATCGGGAAGGCGCACGCGTCCCGAACCCTGGACCTGGAGCACGAAGAGGTCGACCGGGTCGCGCAGGTAGAGGAGCGGCCGGGCCCGCTCCCCGATCCCGCCCGCCTCGATGGACGCACGGTCGGGATAGGGCTCGAACCCGGTCCCCGTCGCCCGTGCCGCCCGCAAGGCCGGGTCGAGGCCGGGCTTCGTCTCGCCGGGGGCGAGGCTCACAAGATCGTCCGGCCGGGCGAGAGCAGGGGTGGTGAAGCCTGGGCCGGCGACGAGGGCGCCGGTGAGTTCAGGCTCGAAATAGCCGGTGAGGAAGCCCGTCCGGCGCGGCGGACCACCCGCCTCGCCCGGCCTCACGATGCGATAGGCATCGAAATTCCGCGTGAAGAAGGCCCCGGCCTCCTGAGGCTCGACCGACGCGGCACGGCTGCAGGCGGCGGCGAGATCTTCCGCCGAGCCGGCGACGGTCGAGGCGATTTCCACCGGGGGGGCGGCGCAGGTCCGGCGGAACGCGTCGAGGGAGGCGACCGGGTCGGGGCCGGGAAATCCCGGCAGCGTCGCGAGGTCCACCGGCTCCAGGATCGCCCCTCCCACGCGAAGCGGCCCGGCCGCGACAGCGACCGGGCCGGGGTGACAGCCAGCGACGAGAGCCAGGGCGACGACGGACGCCCGATTGAAAAACCCACTCACGACAAACCCTGGATCCTCAGGCGCCGGCTTCCGTGGCCACCAGCTGCCAGTTCGGATCGCGGCTGCCCAGCGTACGGGCGAAGGTCCAGACATCCGGCACTTCGGCCACGGCCTCGGCATTGCCGTCGATGACCTGACCTTCGGCGTTGCGGGTGGCGGTGATGAGGTGTGAGAGGAACCGCACCGTCACCTGCGCCACCTTATTGCGGACGTCCACGGCGACGATCTCCGCCTTGTCGAGGGAGACGAAGGTGGTCTCGACCGTCTCACGGCGCGATTCCCGGGCGGTGATCTCGCGCTCGAACCCGTCGCAGACCTCCCGCGAGAGCAGGCTACGGAGGGGCTTGCGGTCGCCCTTGGCGAAGGCGATCACGATGGCTTCATAGGCGCCCTTGGCGCCTTCCACGAAGGCACGGGGGTCGAAGCCCGGCTCCGCCTGGACGATGGCTTCGAGCCCCTGGGCGACGGCCGAGCCGGGCTCGGCGATGCCACGCCAGTCACGGACCTCGGCAATTGCGGCGGGTGCCGAATCGGTCTGCGGCTGGCCGCGGTCCGTGCCCGGCAGGCGCACCACGTTGTCGCCGTCCGACCGCGCCGGCGGCGGATTGCGGCTCCGGTCCACCGGCTTGAACGGCGAGCGCTCGGTTCCGGTCTTCTGCCCGAGCACCGACCGGAGCCGCCAGATGACGAACACCGCGAGCGCCAAGAAGATCAGGGTCGTCAAATCGAAGGAATCCTGCATCACTGATCCGATCGTGGCCGTCGCACGATATGTGTGTTCGAGGGGGGCTCCCGAAAATCCCACCGCTACGCTCTTTATCGGAGCGCCGCGCAAGGATCGAGCCGGAGAATCCAAGGACCCCGCCCTGGATGAGGAGGACGCGACCCACGATCTCAGCCCGCATATGGGACTCGCCGCGCGCCGTATCCAGCCAAGGAGTGGCCATGCCGGAGGGTTCAGGGTCAAGTGCGGATCGCCGAGTTCGGAGACGGCTTCGTTTCACGGGCCGAACTCCCAGCACTCGCGCCTCGCCTGCTCCCGCCGCTCGTCTTGTCCGAGGTGGCCCATCGTGTTAGCGCGCTGTCGCTCGGACCCGGCCCTGCGACGATCAGACGATACGCCGCGCAGCGGATCGCCGAGGTGCCCCGAAAGACCCCGCGAAAGAGGACGAGAACGCCATGGCCGACACCCCGGCACCGAACGGCAACGGCGCGGCTCCCGCCGAAGACCAGTCGCCCGCCATCAACGCCCTGGCGCAATACGCCAAGGATCTCTCCTTCGAGAACCCGAACGCGCCGCGCTCGCTCCAGCCGCAGGAAAGCGGCCCGCAGATCAACATTCAGGTCAACGTCAATGCCAAGCAGTTGGCCGAGGCCGATTTCGAGGTCGAGCTGACCCTGGAAGGCGATGCCAAGATCAACAACGAAGTGCTGTTCGCCTTCGAGTTGAACTATGCCGGCATCTTCCGCATGCGCAACATCCCGCAGGATCAGCTGCATCCGGCCGTGATGATCGAGTGCCCGCGCCTGCTCTTCCCCTTCGCGCGCCAGATCATCGCCGAGGCCGTGCGCAACGGCGGCTTCCCGCCCCTGTATATCGACCCGATCGATTTCGTCGGCCTCTACCGCCAGAAGGCCTTCGAGGCCCAGAACCAGCAGGCCGGGCAGACCGGACCGCTGGCTTCCTGATTCGGCGAGACATCGTCGATCCCGGAAACGCCTCGGCCGCTTTGCGCGCCGGGGCGTTTTCCGTTTCGGGATGCGAGCTGCGTGTTGCACGTGAAAACAGCCGCGCTTGGACTCCGACGCCGATCGATGCGCACTGCATGCCGGAACCCCGCTCCGGTGGGAGGGTTGCCCGGCGAAGCACAGCGAGAAGCGGTGACGGAATGGGTCGGGACGACAAGCGTACGTTCACCGTGAGCGAACCCCGTGCCGTGCCCTGGCTCGGCATCGTCTTCGGTTACGGCCCGATGCTGCCCTTTACCATCGGCGCGGCACTGGCTTGGTGGCGGCGCGACGATCTCGGGGATGCGATCCTCTACCTCACCATCCTCTGGGGCTGCGCCATCCTGCTGTTCCTGTCGGGCGTGCGGCGCGGCGTCAGCTTCCGCACCGAGGGCGGCCCCACCTTCATCCAGATCGCCACCATGCTCGGCCTGTTCGGCCTCGGCTTCGTCGCCCTGGTCTCCGCGTCCCTCGGCCTGACGGTGGTGGCCCTCGCCCTCCTGATTGCCGGCTTCACCACCGTGGCGATCCTCGATCCCATCGCCGCCCGCACCGGGGAGGCGCCGCTCTACTTCGCACGCCTGCGCCCGACGCAGATTCCCATCGCCATCCTCAGCCTGTGCGCCCTGCTGGCCCTGAAGCTCTGACGACGACATCCCTTGCCACGCCCGACGCGCTTGCCGCTCGGGAGCGCGCGGGATAGAGCCCGGCTGACACCGACAGACCGAACGCAAAGCGAAGACACCATGGCCAAGGCCGATCCCAAGAAGGCCGATTCCACGAAGGCCGACACGCTGAAGGCGCGCCTGCCGCGCGGCTTCGTGGACCGCCGCGCCGACGAGATCGCCGCGCAGCACCGGATGCTGGAGACGATCCGCCAGAGCTTCGAGCTCTACGGGTTCGAGGCGCTGGAGACCCCCTTCGTCGAATACACCGAGTCCCTCGGCAAGTTCCTGCCCGATCTCGACCGCCCGAACGAGGGCGTGTTCTCGTTCCAGGACGACGACGAATCCTGGCTGTCCCTTCGCTACGATCTCACCGCGCCGCTCGCCCGCCACGTGGCCGAGCATTTCGACGCGATCCCCAAACCCTATCGCAGCTTCCGCGCCGGCTACGTCTTCCGCAACGAGAAGCCGGGCCCGGGCCGCTTCCGCCAGTTCATGCAATGCGATGCCGACATCGTCGGCGCGGGCTCCGTCGCGGCGGATGCCGAGATCTGCATGCTGATGGCCGACACGCTCGAAAAACTCGGCCTGTCGGGCCAGTACGTCATCAAGGTCAACAACCGGAAGGTGCTCGACGGCGTCATGGAGGCCATCGGCCTCTCAGGCGAGGACAAGGCCGGGCAGCGCCTCACCGTACTGCGCGCCATCGACAAGCTCGACCGCCTCGGCGTCGAGGGCGTGCGCCAACTCCTCGGCGAGGGCCGCAAGGACGAGAGCGGTGATTTCGCAAAGGGCGCGGGCCTCGCGCCCGACGCCATCGAGCGGATCCTCGCCTACGTCTCGTTCCAGGCCGCTCCCGACGCAGAGGGCGACCGGATGGCGTTCTGGGAGCAGTTCTTCGGCTCCTGGAGCGAGGTGGTCGGCTCGTCCGAGACCGGCCGCGAGGGCATCGCCGAACTGCACGCCATCATGCGGCTCTGTGCGGCGGCGGGCTATGGCCACGACCGCATCCGGGCCGACCCCTCGGTGGTGCGCGGCCTCGAATACTATACCGGCCCGGTCTACGAGGCCGAGCTGACCTTCCCCGTCACCAACGAAGACGGCCAGACCGTGCGCTTCGGGTCGGTGGCGGGCGGCGGCCGCTATGACGGCCTCGTCGGGCGCTTCCGCGCGGAGCCCGTGCCGGCGACCGGCTTCTCCATCGGCGTATCGCGGCTGTTCTCGGCGCTGCAGCTGACCGGAAGCCCGCTTCTCGAAGGCACCGCGAAGCCCGGTCCGGTGGTGGTGCTGGTCCTCGACCGCGACAACATCGCTGATTACCAGCGCCTCGTGGCGCGCCTGCGTGAGGCCGGCATCCGCGCCGAACTCTATCTCGGCGGCTCGGGCATGAAGGCGCAGATGAAATACGCCGACAGGCGCGGCAGCCCCTGCGCGATCATCCAGGGCTCCAACGAGCGCGAGGCGGGCGAAGTGCAGGTCAAGGATCTGATCGAGGGCGCCAAGGCGGCGGGTGCCATCGCCAGCAACGCCGAATGGAAGGCGGCGCGCCCGGCCCAGTTCTCGGTGAAGGAAGACGAGATGGTCGAGCGCGTCCGCGAGGTGCTGGCGCGGCATTTCTGAGGACGGCTTCGCCCGATCTTTGCGCTCGTTCCCGGCGACCTTCCGCTTCGCTGCAGGTGGCCGGGAAAGGGGCGGGGTTATCCGCCCCGTCGCTGCGATGGGACAGGCCGTGCCGAGCTCGCTATCCCTCTGTCTTTCCTGGCCGCTTGGACCAAAACGGGAAGCGAGCCGGAACCCACGGAAGAAGGGCCTTGCCATCGTCGGCACGACCGTTGCCAGGACCGGTCACGTCCGGCATTCAGGGCGGGTGACGGCCTCTAGGGCTTCGGGGAGAGCGGGAATGAGAAGCTGCGTTCGAATTCTGCCGGGTCTGGCGCTCGGTCTCATGGCCGGTCCTGCCCTCGCCCATACCGGGCAGGGCGATGCGTCGGGCCTCGCCCATGGGTTCCTGCATCCCCTGACCGGTCTCGACCACATGCTCGCCATGGTGGCGGTGGGCCTCGTCGCCGCGCAGGTCGGCGGCCGGGCGATGGTCCTCGTCCCGCTGTCGTTCATCGGCATGATGATGGTGGGCGGCGCTCTCGGCGCGGCCGGCGTGGCGCTCCCGCATGTGGAGACCGCCATCGCCCTGTCCGTGGCCGTGCTCGGTGCCGCCGTCGCCCTGCGGCTGACGATGCCGGTCGCGGCGGCCATGGCCCTCGTGGGTGTCTTTGCGGTGTTCCATGGCCATGCGCACGGCGCCGAGATGCCGGAGGCGGCCTCCGGTCTCGCCTATGGCGCCGGCTTCGTGGCCGCCACCGCCCTGCTTCACGCCGCGGGCCTCGGTCTCGGCCTCGGCATGGGGCGTCTCGGTGAGGGGAATGGGCGTCCGGCCCTGCGTGTCGCCGGCGCCGCTTTCGCCGCCGCCGGCCTCGGTCTCCTGGCCGGCGCTTTCTGAAGCCGGGGCCCTACAGCGTTCGCGCCAGGGCTCCGGCCTCGGCGCGGGCCTGCTCGCGGGATTGCCGGTCGAGATCGGCTCCCATCAGACCCTTCTCCACCGCGATCTGGTGGACATCGGTGATGCCGACCATGCGCAGCCAGGTCGCCATATAGGTCGATTGGTGATCGTAGATCTCGGCGGGGAAATCCTCGCCGATGGCGACGCCCCGCGCATTGACGACGACCGCCTTCGCCTCGAGCATTCCGTTCTGGCCGCGCTCGTCGAAGGTGAAGAGCAGGTCCTTCTGGGAGACCAGATCGAACAGGTGCTTGAGCTTGTAGGGGATGGTGTAGTTCCACATCGGCACCGCGAACAGGATCAGGTCGGCGGCCTGGAACCTGGCCGCCAGGGCGCGGATGGCGACCCAGGCCTCCTCCTGCGCCGGGCTCAGGACGTCACCCGCCAGCGCCGCGTATTTGCCGGCCAGCGCCTCCCCGTCGAAATCCGGAAGCGGTGTGTTCCAGACGTCGAGCACGTCCACCGTACCCTCCGGATGCGTCTCTCCCCAGGCGTCCAGGAAGGCGCGGGCGACTTCGATCGACGCCGAGCGCTCCTTGCGCGGTGACGCTTCGACGTAGAGCAGATGGGGCATGCGCAGGGCTCCAATGGCGGTGAGCGGAGGGATGTATCGCGCCTCCCGCTCCGGTCCAGCGTCGGGTTGCTTTCCCGGATGATCCGGGCGGCCATCGCATTCCGTGGACGGACGACCCATCTCAGCGGGACATCGTCATTCGCAGGACAGGCCGATGCACCTCACCGGACTTCACCACCTCACCGCCATCACCGCGCGCGCCGCCGACAACGCGGCCTTCTACACGCGGATTCTCGGGCTGAGGCTCGTGAAAAAGACGGTGAACCAGGACGACGTCTCGGCCTACCACCTGTTCTACGCCGACGGCATCGCCGCGCCCGGCACCGACGTGACGTTCTTCGACTGGCCGGCGCCCCCCGAGCGCCGCGGCACCGACAGTATCGTCCGGACGGCGTTCCGCGTCTCGGGCGAGGGGACGATCGCCTGGTGGCACGAGCATCTGGCCCGCGAGGGGGTGAGCCACGAGGAGCCTATCCTGCGCGACGGCCGCCTCACCTTGGATTTCGAGGATGCGGAGGGCCAGCGCCTGATGCTGGTGGATGACGGCGGCGCAGGCGACGCCCATCCCTGGCCCGCCGGCCCGGTGCCGGTGGAGCGCCAGATCCGGGGCCTCGGACCGATCCGCCTCAGCCTCGCGCGGATCGGGGCGACGGAGGCCGTGCTCGCCGAGGTGCTCGGCATGAGCCACGCCCGGAGCTATGACATGCCGGAGGGCGAGGTTCGCGTCTGGCAGATGGGCGAGGGGGGCGCGGGGGCCGAGCTCCACCTCTTGGAAGAACCCGGCCTGCCGCCCGCGCGGCAGGGAGCAGGGGCGGTCCACCACGTCGCCTTCCGCATCCCCGATGCGGATTACGGCAGTTGGGCCGACCGGCTGAAGCAGCGCCGCATGCCTTCCAGCGGGCCGGTGGACCGCTATTACTTCCGCAGCCTCTATTTTCGCGAACCCAACGGCATCCTGTTCGAGATCGCAACCGACGGTCCCGGCTTCACCGCCGACGAGCCATTGGAGACTTTGGGCGAGCGCTTGTCCCTGCCGCCCTTCCTCGAAGGTCGTCGCGCCGAGATCGAAGCGGGTCTGAAGCCCCTGTGATCGCAAGGTCACCGGACCAGGCAGGTTTCACGAGATGACGAGCGCCGACCCGGATCGGCTGCGGCGGAGCGGCCGATGGAACGGGAGGCGGGCGCTCGGGCCGCCATCACCTGCCGCCATCACCTGCCTCGTCGGCGCGATGTCGCTCGAACGAAGCCGCGAACGGGCCATTCGACGCGCCCGCTGCATTCCAAAGGAAAGCATCGCCCCGATGGGCGATGATCCCCTCGTCTGCATGCAGCCCCTGGCAGGTAGATCGGGCCGGCTCTGCCGGTGATCGTGCCCACCCCCAGACAACTGCACCATGCTAGCGATGCGATCTTACTCCCCTATAGCGGCTGATTCTGAAGAGGGTGGAGCCGGGATTCGGACAGGAAGAGAATTGGACTAGAATATAGCTTAAGTCTTGCAGATTACACTATTGAATGTAGTTTTCACTCGAAATCGATTCCAATTAACGAATGTTTAGTTTGTATTCGTGATAATGGACAACGGAGGCGAAACCTCCCGTCGGCAAGAGCAGTAAACAGGCCCCCGACACCCTCCCGTCCTATCGAAATCCAGGCTGAACGATGTCGAAGTTATCGATCGCAAAGAAGTTGGGATTGTTCTCAGGTCTCGGAATTCTACTGGCGGTTGGATTGGTCGCCAACCAGTGGCTGGGCAACCAAAGGATCACTCAATCGATCGAAGCCGTCAGTCGGGAGCAGACGATCCTCGACGGCATCAAGAACGCGCAGCTCGCCTTGTCCCAGATCCAGGTCGCCGTCCGCGACGCGCGCCTGTCCGAAGCGGAGGAGACCTACAAGGAGGCTGTCGGCCGGATCCGGACGAGCTTCGATTCAGCCCATGAGGGACTCAAGGCACCGATCCGTATCGCCCTCAAGCCCGACGTCCTCAAGGACATTGATGCCGGACTGGCGCAGTTCACGGAACTCGCCCTCAAGTCGGCGGCCACCATCACGTACGACCAGGGTCGCAAGAGGATCGACGAGGCGGCCCTGGCGGTGGCGGGGGAACAGCGGAATGGCGCCCGCAGGAAGGCGCTCCTCGCCATCGAACAATCGCTGTCCAATGCTCAGCGCTTCACGGACGAGGCGCGGCTGTCGTCGATGGGCGCCGTGGAAACCGCCAGCGTGCTGGGCCTCGTGATCGGAGCCGTGGCGATCCTCCTTCAGGGCGGGTCGGCCCTCTTCTCCATGCTGACGGTCGCCCGTCCGATCCGCGGAATGACGGAAGCGATGAACCGGCTCGCCGCTGGCGATGTCGAAGTCTCGATCCCGGACCGGACACGCACGGACGAACTCGGTGCCATGGCGGGCGCGGTGCAGGTGTTCAAGGACGGCATGATCCGCAACCGCGCCCTCGAGATCGAAACCGAGCGCCTGCGCCTCGCCGCGGAGGCGGAACGCAAGGTCGGCATGCATACCCTGGCCGACGAGTTCGAGGCGGCGGTCGGTGGGATCGTGAGCATGGTGTCCGCGGCGGCCACCGAGATGCAGGCCACGGCCTCGCAGCTGACGGCCTCCGCCGAGGAGACGTCGGCGCAGTCCAGCGCGGTCCTGACGGCAGCGGAGGAAGCCTCGGCCAACGTCACCGCCGTGGCCGGTTCGGCCGAGGAGCTCGGTGCCTCTGTGGCGGAGATCGGCCGACAGGTCGCACGTTCGGCGGAGATGACGGCCGCCGCCGTCCGCGAGGCGGAGCAGACCGCACTTGCGGTCGCGGAGCTCCGTGAAGTCGCCGCCAGCATCGGCGACGTCGTGAACCTCATCTCCAACCTCGCCGGCCAGACAAACCTCCTCGCTCTCAATGCGACGATCGAGGCGGCGCGGGCCGGAGAGGCGGGCCGGGGCTTCGCGGTGGTCGCCTCGGAGGTGAAGGAACTCGCCAACCAGACCGCCAAGGCGACGACGGAAATCTCCGCGAAGATCGCGGCGATCCAATCCTCGACCCGCCAGGCGACCAGCGCCATCGACGGGATCTCCTCGACGATCCACGGGATCGACGAGACGGCCGCCGTCATCTCCGCATCGGTCTCGCAGCAGGGTGCCGCGACCCGGGAGATCGCGGGCTCGGTGGCGCAAGCCTCCATCGGCACCGGCGAGGTCAGCGCCAACATCACCGGCGTCGCCCGAGCGGCGCAGGAAACCGGCGCCAGCGCCGGCCAGGTGTTCTCCGCCTCGTCGGAACTGGCACGGCAGGCCGAACGCCTGAGCTTGGAGGTGCAGAAGTTCCTCCACACGGTCCGCGCCGCCTGAGCCGAAGCCCATCGCACCTGTCCCGTCAGGAGCCATGAGCGCCGCCCGCCTCGCGTTGAGGCGGGCGGCGTCACCCTGGCCGGCCCCCGACCGTTCCATCCCGGCGGACGCTCGCCGGAATGTGCGCCGAACCCCACATCCTGCGTTTCTTGCCGCATCGTCACGAGCCTGAATCGGCACGAGGTCGCATCCCCCATGGCGGCGATGCCTCAAGTCAGAGCGATTCCAGACAGTTGGCGGTTTCGCTGCCTGCGCGCCTGCTATGCCTTGACGGGCGCGCCGCAGGTGCGAGAAGACCCGGCTGAAAGCCGAGATTCGCAAGCGAAGTTTGAGACGGACCCGTCGATGAGCAAGTTCAACGAGGAGCGTGTGTTGAGCGTCCACCATTGGACCGACACGCTGTTCTCCTTCCGCACGACCCGCGATCCCGCGTTCCGCTTCCGCAACGGCGAGTTCGTGATGATGGGCATCGAAGTCGAGGGCCGGCCCCTCCTTCGCGCCTACAGCGTGGTCTCGGCCAATTACGAGGAGGAACTCGAGTTCTTCTCGATCAAGGTCGAGAACGGCCCGCTCACCTCGCGGCTGCAGCACCTCAAGGTCGGCGATCCGATCATGGTCGGCAAGAAGCCCACCGGCACTCTGGTGCTCGACAACCTCCTGCCGGGCAAGAACCTCTACCTTCTCGGCACCGGCACGGGCCTGGCGCCGTTCATGTCGATCATCAAGGACCCGGAGACCTACGAGCGTTTCGAGAAGGTCGTCCTCGTCCATGGCTGCCGCCAGGTCTCCGAGCTCGCCTATGGCGAGACGATCACGCAGGACCTGCCGAATCACGAGTTCCTCGGCGAGGTCATCTCTGCCGGCCTGATCTATTACCCCACCGTCACCCGTGAGCCCTTCCGCAACCGAGGCCGGATCACCGACCTGATGACCTCCGGCAAGCTGTTCGAGGATATCGGTCTGCCGCCGATGTCCGTCGAGAACGACCGCTTCATGCTGTGCGGCTCGCCGGACATGATCCGCGACACCCGCCAGCTCCTCACCGATGGGGGCTACGAGGAGGGCAATCACGGCGAGGCCGGCCACTACGTCATCGAGAAGGCCTTCGTCGAGAAGTGAGCACGCGTGCCCGCGCCGTCTTCGTCGCCGGCGCCGGGACCGAGATCGGCAAGACCTACGTCACCGCTTCCCTGACGCGCGCCCTGCGCCGCCGGGGAAACGACGTTTCGACCCTGAAGCCGCTGGCGAGCGGTGTGCCGCCTTTCGGCGAACCGTCGTTTCGCGAGAGCGACACGGCGATCCTTCTGGAAGCCCAGGGATTGCCGGTGACGCCCGAGACGGTGGAGGCCTGCTCGCCCTGGCGCTTTCTCGCACCGCTCGGCCCCGATCTCGCCGCCGCGTGCGAAGGGCGGAGCCTGCACCTCTGCGACCTCGTCGGCTGGTGCGAGGACCGGATCCAGGATGCGGATCCGGAGACGATCCTCGTCTTCGAGGGCGTCGGCGGCCTGATGAGCCCGGTGACGGCGGCAGCGACCGGTCTCGACTGGCTCAGGGCCCTGGCCCTGCCGACGATCCTCGTCTCCGGCAGCTATCTCGGGGCGATCAGCCACGCGCTCACCGCGGCGGAGACCCTGCGCTGTCACGGGCAGACGCTGCTCGGTGTCGTGGTCTGCGAAAGCCTCGGCGCGCCGACGTCGCCAGAGACGGTCGCGGCCGCCATCGCCCGTCATGTACCGGCTCCGGTCCACTGCATCGCCCGCGACGGCGAATGCCCGGAGGCCTTGGCGCGGCTGGTCTAGGCCTTACGACACGCAGCGAGAGAAACCTCGATGACGAACCCGGCCATCGACGTCTCCTAAAAATCTGGAATTCCCGCCGATCGTGACGATCGAACAAGGCGTTCATCGCCAAGACGTTGTACGGAGTTCGGTCTCACCTTTGCCGATCTCTGTTGCCGATATGGCAGGCGTCATATGTGCGAGGGGGCAAGGCTTCCTCACCTCTCCGTGACTCATGAAATCCCTCCCTGGACGGTGGAGCCGCCACCGCTAGGTTCGGTCAGGCGGTGACCCGAGCGCATCCGGGCTGCCCGTGGAAGGAAACGCCCCTTTGGCCCAACACGTATCCGCCCATGGGGCTTCGGCGGAGCGCGCGGATCCTCCGCGCGCCGGCCTGCCTCTTCTCCTCGGGGCGCTCGGCATCGTCTATGGCGATATCGGCACCAGCCCGCTCTACGCCTTCAAGGAAGCCGTGCGGGCGGCCTCCGGCGGCGGCCCGCCCCAGGCCATCGCCGTGGTCGGTGCGGTGTCGCTGATCTTCTGGGCCCTGATCCTCATCGTCTCGCTGAAATACGCGGTGCTGATCCTGCGTGCCGACAACAGGGGCGAGGGCGGCATCGTCGCCATGCTGGCACTGCTCGGCGCCCGTCATGCCAGGCCCGGCACGCGTCAGGCCGTGCTCCTCGTGGTCGGCCTCGTCGGCGCTGCCCTGCTCTACGGCGACGGCGCGATCACCCCGGCCATCTCGGTCCTGAGTGCGGTGGAGGGGCTCAAGGTGGCGGCCCCCGGCCTCGACCATGCCGTCCTGCCCATCACCATCGCCATCCTAGTCGGGCTGTTTCTGGTGCAGAGCAAGGGGGTCGCCTTTATCGGCCGCATCTTCGGCCCGGTGATGGTGGCGTGGTTCGTCGTCCTGGCGCTCCTTGGCCTCGGTGGCATCTGGCACGCGCCTCAGATCCTGGGTGCCCTCAACCCCTGGCGCGCGGTGGATTTCTTGGTCCATGCCGGCTGGCACGTGAGCTTCGCCATGCTGGGCGCGGCCTTCCTCGCCGTCACCGGCGGCGAGGCGATGTATGCCGATCTCGGCCATTTCGGCGCCAGACCCATCCGCATCGCCTGGTTCGGCCTCGTCCTGCCGGCCCTCGTCATCCACTATTTTGGCCTGGGCGGCCTGCTGCTGGTGGAGCCCGACGCGATCGAGAACCCGTTCTACCGCCTCAGCCCGGACTGGGCCTATTACCCGCTGATCGCTCTCGCGACGCTGGCCACCGTCATCGCCTCGCAGGCCATCGTGTCGGGCGTGTTCTCGCTCACCCAGCAATCGATCCAGCTCGGCTTCCTGCCGCCCATGCGGGTGATCCACACGGCGCGCGAGGAGCGCGGGCAGATCTACGTGCCGGTGATCAACTGGCTGATGGCGGCCGCGACTCTTACGGCCGTCCTCACCTTCGGCTCCTCCGACAAGCTGGCCGGCGCCTATGGCATCGCCGTGTCGTCGCTCATGGCGATCACCACCCTGCTCGCCGCCCTGGTGGCGTTGAAATGGGGCTACAACCCCGTCGCGGTCTTCGCGGTCAACGGCTTCTTCCTCGCCATCGATCTCGTCTTCCTCGGCGCCAACAGCGTGAAGCTGTTCGAGGGCGGCTGGTTTCCCCTGGTGCTGGCCGGCTTCGTCGCCTTCCTGATGCTCACCTGGCGCAAGGGCAACCTCCTGGTGGAGGAGGCCCGCGCGTCGTTGCGGCAGCCCGAGGCGGAGTTCATCGAGCAACTGCGCCGCGCGCCGCCGATCACCCTGCCGGGCAACGCCGCCTTCCTGTCCTCGGCGACGAGCGGCATTCCGCTCCACCTGTCGCGCTTCGTCGAGCGCAGCCATGCCCTGCACAAGCGCATCCTGCTCGTCACCGCGCTCTACGAGGAGGCGCCGAGCGTGCCTCGGACCGAGCGCGCCGAGGTGACCGAGATCACCCCCGATATCTTCCGCCTCGTCCTGCATTACGGCTTCATGGAGGACGCCTCGATTCCCGACGGACTGCGATGCGCCGTCGAATGCGGGACCCTGCCGAAGGAGTTTCTCGACGACCTGACGATCTTCATCGGCCACGAGACCATCATCCCGAAGAGCGACGACCGGGGCATGGCGACATGGCGTGAGACCATCTTCGCCTTCCTCCTGCGCAACGCCGAGACCACCGGCGCGCAGTTCTGCATCCCCACTCGCCAGCTCGTGGAGGTCGGCACCGAGATCGAGATCTGACTATTCGGCGTCCGGGCTGCGCGGCATCCGCGCGGCCACGCATTCGCGCATCGCGTCCTCGATCCTGGCGGCCTTGGCGTTGCCGTAGGCGGCCACGTCATCGATGCATTTCAGGAAGTAGCCGGCGGTGAAGCTCTCACTGACGCCGTTGAACGACTTGCCGAGACGCGAGGCGATCTGCATGCGGTCCATGGCCGTGCCCTTGCTCCATTCCGTGAGCGGGTCGTTCATCGACAGGGCCTGTGCCGGGGCGGATGCCAGGAGCGTCGTCGCCACGAGGACGGCACGGGCAGCTCTCTCGTCGATCATCTCGTATCCTTACCCCGATCACGCCGGCTGATCCGCCGATCCTTCGCCTCCGGCTTGCCGGGGAATAGCGAAAGCTTCGCGATCATGCAATAATCTCAAGTCAATGACGCGTTTTGTAGTGTTTTTCATTATAAGTACTTATTATATAATCTATCGTCCGCCCCTGATATTCTCCTCCCGCGTGGGCTGTTGCTGGAGCGTCGCCGCCGATCCGGTCCGCCCCGCGCCGTCCTCAGGCACGTTGCGCTCGTCACCCTTGCATCCGGCCTCCCGGCACCGCACAGACGCAGACGGCGTCCTTCTCATCTATCCAGCCGGTCGCAGGACCATTTTCCATGACCGACGTCTCACCCGCCCTGGCCTTGCGTCTGCGTCAGCAGGCCCTGCTCTCGGATTTCGGCGTCGAGGCCCTGCGTGCCACCGAGCTGCTGCCCCTGCTGCATCGTGCCGTCGAGCTCTGCGCGGAAGGCATGAAGGCCCAGTTCTGCAAGGCGCTGGAATATTCCAGAGAGCAGGATTGCCTGCTGATCTGCGCCGGTGTGGGCTGGAAGGACGATGTCGTCGGCAAGGCCATCATAGGGGCCGATCTCGCGTCCCCGGCGGGCTTTGCCCTCAAGACCGGCCAGCCGGTGATCTCCAATCACCTTCAGGTGGAAACCCGGTTTCGCACGCCGCAGATCATGGCCGACCACGGCATCAAGCGGGCCATCAACGTGCTCATCGCCAACCGCGACGGGCATTACGGTGTGCTCGAAGTGGACGACACCCGCGAGGGCAAGTTCGAGGAGGCGGACATCGCCTTCATGCAGGGCTTCGCCAATCTCCTCGGCGGCGCCATCGAGCGTCAGCGCGGCGAGGCGCGGCTGAAGGCGGCGCTGGAACGGCAGGACCTCCTCTCCCGCGAGATGAGCCACCGGGTCAAGAACAGCCTCGCGGTGGTCGCCGGGTTCCTGGCCCTCCAGGCTCGCGGCTCTGACGACGAGAAGGTGAGGGAGGCCCTGGTCGATGCGCGCACCCGCGTCGAGGCCGTGGCTGCGGTCCACGATCAGCTCTGGCGCCAGCCGACCCTCGGTGCCATCGATGTCTCGGGCTTCCTGGAAGCGCTCTGCGGCAAGCTTCAGGAGAGCGCCCGGCGCAACGTCATTCGCTGCGAGGCGGTCCGTCTCGACATTCCGGCCGATCTCGCGATTCCGCTCGGGCTCTTCGTCAACGAGCTCGTCACCAACGCGATCAAATACGCCTATCCCGACGGCGAGGGTGAGATCCGGGTCACCGCCCGTCCGCATGAGGAGGGGGGCCTCGTCATCGGCGTCGCCGACGATGGCGCCGGCCTGCCGGACGGGTTCGACCCGACCCAGGCCCGGAGTACGAGCCTCGGCATGCGCATCATCAACAATCTCGGCCGCCAGCTCGGCGGCCCGCTCACCGTGGCGCCCGACGTGAAGGGCGCGCATTTCTCGCTGAGGATGCTCCTGCCCTCATAGCGGAACGCGAACGACGCCCGTCCACTCGAAGCGCCGTTACGATCAATGGAAACGGGCCATGTGAGGCAAGGCCGTCCCCGGATCTCCTTTCCGAGGACGTCGTTCCCAGTGTGGGCGCGAATGCCCCCGCTGTCACGCCAGGCCGAGTTTCTGGGCGAGGCCGATGCGCTGGAGCTTGCCGGTGGCGCCCTTCGGGATCTCCTCGAGGAAGATGATCTTGGCCGGCACCTTGAAGGGTGCGAGGCGCTCCGAGGCGAAGCCGCGCAGCTCCTTCTCCGACAGGGCGTCGTGGCCCTCGCGCAGGACGATGGCCGCCACCACGTCCTCACCGAGTTTGTCGTGCGGCATCGCGAAGGTGATGCACTGGGACACGGCCGGGTGATCCATCAGGATCTCGTCCACCTCGCGCGGGGAGATCTTCTCGCCGCCGCGGTTGATGATCTCCTTCAGGCGCCCGGTGATCGAAAGGTAGCCCTCCGGGGTCAGCGTGCCCTGGTCGCCGGTGCGGAACCAGCCCTGCTTGGTGAAGGCTTCGGCATTGGCCTTCTCGTTGTTCTCGTAGCCGGTCATCACGTTGTCGCCGCGGATCACGATCTCGCCGGTCTCGCCGGCGGGCAGGGGCTCGCCGTCATGGTCGACGATGGCGATCTCGGGGCCGGCGGCGAGGCCCACCGAGCCGGCATAATGCGGCCGGGGCGGCAGCGGGTTCGAGGCCATCTGGTGGGCGGCCTCGGTCATGCCGTAGGCTTCCAGCAGCGGCGCGCCGAACACCTCCTCGATCTCCTTCATCACCTGCGGCGGCATGGAGGAGGAAGAGGAGCGGATGAAGCGCAGCGGGTTGGCGGCGATGACCTCCTTGTTGCGGGCGGCGCGGCCCAGGATCGCCTGATGCATCGTCGGCACCGCTGTGTACCAGGTCGGGCGGACCTCCCCCATCCAGCCGAAGAACTTCAGGGCGTTGAAGCCGGGCGTGCAGCAGACCTGCCCGCCCGCCGAGAGCGGCGCCAGGATGCCGGCGATCAGGCCGTGGATGTGGAACAGCGGCATGATGTTGAGGCCGCGATCCTCGGCCGTGAAGGCGAGGGTGGTGCGGATGTTGCGGGCCGAGGCGCAGACGTTCGACTGTTTCAGCGGGACGATCTTCGGACGCGACGTGGTGCCCGACGTGTGGAGAACGAGGCCGATATCGTCGGGATGAGCCGGGCCGCCCTGGCTTGCCGGCGTGGCGTCGGATGATGCGGAAAAGGCGAGGGTGAAGCTGCCCGCGCCCTGCTCGGGCGTCGGGGTCAGGCGCACCACCGGCACGCCGAGCTTCTCGGCCACCGCCACCGCCGGGCTCTGCGAGCCCTCTGCCGCCACCAGCAGCTTGGCGTTGAGATCGGTCAGGTAGAATTCGAACTCGTCTGCCTTGTAGGCGGGGTTCAGCGGCGCCGAGGTGGTGCCCGCCGCGATGGCGATGAAGGCGGCGGCCATTTCCGGGCCGTTGTCGAGCACGATGGCGACCCGGTCGCCACGGCCGATGCCCTGCGCGTTGAGGGAAGCGATGGTGCTCTCCGTGAGCGCCCGCAGGGCCCCGAAGGTCAGGGGAACGCCGCCGGGGCTCGACAGGGCGGTGGCCTCGTCGGCGCCCGCCTGGATCAGGGCGTGCAGGGTGGTTGCGGTCTCGGCCATGGTAGCTGTGTCCTCATCGTCAGTTGCCTTCGGGGAGGAGAAGGCGGTCCGCCGCATGGGGAGCGGCACATGTTCATGCGGACCGGCGGTCGCGGGCGACCGCCGGGGAACGGTGGTCAGGCCGTCGCGATGGACAGGCGCCCCTGCGCCCGTTCGAGGCTCTGGGACAGCAGCCGCATCAGGGCATAGACGGTGCCGATATGCGGGGTCGGGGTGTCGGTGAGGCGACCGAGTTCGATGATCGAGCCGACGAGGGCTTCGAGTTCGATCGGCCGCCCGGCCTCCACGTCCTGCAGCATCGAGGTCTTGTGCGCGCCGACCTTCTCGGCCCCGGCGATGCGCCGCTCGATCCCGAGCTTGAACGTGATGCCGAGCTTGTTCGCGATGGTCTCCGCCTCGCGCATCATGTCGGTGGCGAGCGCCCGCGTCTCCGGGAACTGGCAGATATCCACCAGGGTGGCGTGCGAGAGCGCCGAGATCGGGTTGAAGCTGAGGTTGCCCCAGAGCTTGAGCCAGATCTCCGCGCGGATGTCGCTGGTGACGGGCGCGCGGAAGCCCGCCTTGATCAGGAGCTGCGCCAGGGCCTGGACCCGCGGGCTCATGGAGCCGTCGAGTTCACCGAGACCGAAACGGTGGCCCTCGATCACCTGGACCACGCCGGGTTCGGTGAGGACGGCCGCCGGATAGACCACCGAGCCGATCACATGCTTCGGGTCCAGATACTCCGCGATGAGCCGGCCCGGATCGGCGGTTTCCAGGTGCGTCCCGGCGAGTTCGCCGCCATGGCCACCCGAAAAATACCACCAAGGGATGCCGTTCTGCATGGTCACGACGATGGTGTCGGGGCCGATGAGGTGGTGCAGGTCGGCCGCGATCGGCCCAACCTGATGCGCCTTCACGGTGAGAAGCACCACGTCGTGGACGCCGGCCTCCTCCATGGACTTGGTGGCCGTGAGGTTCTTCACGTGGATCTCGGAGCCGTTCTCCTCGATCAGGCGCATGCCGTTGGAGCGGATGGCATCGAGATTGGCCCCGCGTGCGATGAAGGTGACGTCCTCGCCGATATTCGCGAGGCGAACCCCCAGAAATCCGCCGATGGCGCCTGCGCCGACGATCGCGATGCTCATGCTGGTATCCTCATTGTCCGGATGTCGTGTCGGTCTGGTCTGTACGGCTCAGGAGAAGCGGTTCGACAGGATTCCGATCCCCTCGATCTCCACCTCGACGGTGGCGCCTTTCGGGATCGGGCCGGAACCGTTGGAGGTGCCGCAGGCGATGACGTCGCCGGGCTCCAGCGTCATGCCCCGCGAGATCATGGCGACGATCTCGTGCGGGCGGAAGATCATGTCCGAGAGGGGATAGGTCTGGCGCTCGCGCCCGTTCACCCGCACCTTCACCGAGAGCGCCTCGGGGTCGAGATCGGTGGCGATGGCCGGGCCGAAGGGACCGAACCCGTCCAGTCCCTTGGAGCGCGTCCATTGGGCGAAGCTCGGATCGGCCTTCAGGATTTCCAGCGCGGTCACGTCGTTCACGCATGTATAACCGAAGATGTGGCCGGCCGCCTCGTCCGGTGTGAGGTCGCGCGCGCTCCGGCCCGCGACCTTGCCGATGACGATGCCGAGCTCGCCCTCGAACAGGATACGACCGGCGCAATCCGGCACCGCGATCTCGGCGCCGCTCGGGCGATAGGTGTTGGCCGGCTTCAAGAGGAACAGCGGGGCGACGGGCGGGGTCAGCCCCTGCTTCTCGGCCATGGCGGAGAAGTTGTTCCACAGGGCGATGACCTTGCTCGGCCGGCAGGGCAGGTCGAGGACCACCTCGGCGAGGGGCAGGATCTCTCCCGTCGCCCGGGGCGCGTCGAACAGGTCGCCCTCGTGGACAGTGACCTGCTCTCCGTCGAGGCGGCCGAAACCGGCGCGTCCGTCGTGGGTGTATCCGATCCAGCGGGCCATGGTTCAGATGCTCCGGGCAACGATACGGGCACGCCAGGGCTTCAGCAGCACGATGGCGAGGAGGGATGCGAGGATGTTGGCGCCTGCGGCGACGAGGAAGACGCCGTCCCAGCTGTTTGTGGCCTGCTGGAGGTAGTTGGCRACCGGGACCAGGAGCGCGGCGGTGCCCTTGGCGGTGTAGAGCAGGCCGGCATTGGTGGCGGCGAAYTTGGTGCCGAAGGTGTCGGTGCAGGTGGAGGGGAAGAGGGAGTAGATCTCGCCCCAGGCGAAGAACACGAACCCTGAGAGCAGGACGAACCACAGGGGNTTGGTGCCGAAGGTGTCGGTGCAGGTGGAGGGGAAGAGGGAGTAGATCTCGCCCCAGGCGAAGAACACGAACCCTGAGAGCAGGACGAACCACAGGGGATCGTGGCCCCAGAGGTAGAGCATGTAGATGCCGAAGCCTTCCATGGCGAAGGCGATGAACATGGTGTTCTCGCGGCCGATCTTGTCGGAGACCCATCCGAAGAASGGGCGGGTGAGGCCGTTGAGGACGCGGTCGATGGTGGCCGCGAAGGTGATGGCCACCATGGTGATGCCCATGATGGTGACGGGCACCTTGTCGACGCCGATRTCGGAGGCGATGGGCTTGAGGTTGGCGGTGATCATCAGGCCGCCGGCGCCGACGATGACGAACATGAAGTACATGAGCCAGAAGATCGGCTGGCGGGCGACTTCGCCGGGGGTGTAGTTGCGCCGGGTCTGGATGATGTTGGCGTTGGCGACGACCTCCGGGACCTGGCCTTTCTTGGGCGAGGTGAAGAAGAAGGCSAGCGCGCAGACGACGAGGCCCTGGCCGATGCCGAAGTTGAAGAAGGCGGCCTGGAAGCCGTGGTCGGCGATCATCCACTGGATCGGGGCGACGGTCAGGGCGGAGCCGGCGCCGAAGCCGGCGGCGATGATGCCGGCGGCGAGCCCGCGCTTGTCGGGGAACCACTTCAGGGCCGAGCCGACGCAGGTGCCGTAGACGGCGCCGGCGCCGATGCCGGCCACGACCTGGCCGAGATAGAACATGTTGAGCGAGGCGGCGTAGGAGTTGATGACCCAGCCGATGCCGCASAGCGCGCCGCCGAACAGCACGACCACGCGCGGGCCGTACTTGTCCACGAACCAGCCCTCGATCGGGACCAGCCAGGTCTCGAACAGCACGAACAGGGTGAAGGCCCACTGGATCGCCGCCCGGTCGAAGCCGAACTTCTTCTGGATGTCGGGGACGAAGAACGTCCAGCCGTATTGCAGGTTGGCGATCATCACCATGCAGATCACGCCGATCACCAGCTGACCCCAGCG